>CAYVSL010000071.1:0-17313 GCA_964454125.1 uncultured Kangiella sp. | reverse complement strand
ATAAAAAAACTCAAAAACGGCCTTTTGTACTACGGGAATTTGGGAAATAACAATAAGAGCAGAAGCTACTTTGTATGGTTTGGAAAACGCAAATATTGTTAAGGCAACAGTAGGAAATATAAAAGCCTATTTTAAAGATGCAGGCAGAAAATTTGAGTCAACATCCATTGGAAATGGAGGTGCTTTTATTTTTTGCAGATGACTCAAAGCACAGGGTTTTTATTGAACCCAGTTTCTTTGAGACAAAGAATAACTCTCCTATTGGAAGAACAAATCTATTAATTCATGAAGCATCTCATTTTGATTTTGGAGGATTGAATGGGGCTCTACATCCTTCACGTGATCCATTCGGATCAGGGGCAAGAGATAGATTTATAAATGGTGCATATAGATTTTCTGATTTTGTTACCGGTTCTCAGTAAAGGATAAAGCGATGAACTCTAGATACATATTATTAATGTTATTTATTTTGGTGTTTGGTTGTGATGCAAGTAATACAGTTGAAGTAACGGCAAAGCTAACAGATATAAAAATTATTGAAGGTAGTGTTTTTGTTAATTTGAAAATAACTAACTCTAGTGATGAAATTGTTTTTATTGACCAAATGTTTTTAAGTTCGGATGAAGGTGTTCTTATTCATAATATATTAAGAGTGTTCAAATTTATTGAAGGGCAGAAAAAGAGTTTCCGATATAAAGGGATGTATAGAGATTATAGTGAACTTCACGACTACAATAAAACGGAAATATCCATAATGCCGAGTAAAAGTATTACACGAAAAATAAACGTGAGTAGCAATTATCTAATTGATAAATCAGGACGTTATGAAATCAGCTATGGTGGAATAATTGCTAATAAAGAAGGCTCTAAGCAGAATGTTTTATCTGCCCCCTTAATAATTGAGTTTGATTGTAATGGGCTCTTAAAAACCCGGTAAGTTGGGTTAAATTGTAGGTTGGCGTTGAGGAACGAAACCCAACATTAATGGTAGAATAAAAGAATAAATTTGATTGTTGATTGATTAATAGTAGAGAAAAAGAACCACCAAAAGCCCGATCAGAAATGATTGGGCTTTGTTGTTTTTAGCGGCTTATTTCTTAGTTGCTTATCCTGCCTTCTTAGCCGTGTGATTGGTAGCGGTTTGGGTTTGAGAGCGTTGTACCATTCGCCTGGCTTGATGCTTCAAAATTAACCCATCCAAGACTTCTAGTGCTGTTTTCCGTTCGTCGTCATCAAATTGTTGAACCGCTTCAAATTGCAATTTCAACTCATCACTGGGTCCACGTTCGTCCGCTTCAAATAGAAGCCAATCGGTGCTGGCCGTCAATGCAATGGCTAGTTTCTTTATGATCTCAAGGGTTGGTTGAGCGGCTCCTGACTCATACCGTTGGATCTGAGTCAGATGTACTTCTGATAGTTTTGCCAAGCCTTGTTGGGTTAATCCCCGCTCTTTACGCAGTTGCCCAAGTCTCCCTGAAAACGCCATATTCTGTACTTCGTATGATTGATATGCGTTCACTATAACTTCCTATTTCTGATTAGCTGCTTGCAAAAAATGAATGGGGACACCCATTAGAAAACTCCGGTCAAGAAGATATACAGGAAGTTTAAGAGGGTAAATGGGCGATATAGGATTACCTCTTAAGTTCTCTTGGGCTAAATCCAAATTGAGCCTTAAAACATTTTGAAAAACTACTGTGGGTAGAAAATCCCACTTCAAAGGCTGCAAAACTAACAGTCTCACCATCTTCTAACAGAGTTTTAGCTTTTTCAAGACGAAAGCGCCTCAGATATTCACTAGGAGTCATATCCAAAATGCTTTTTAGTTTTCTGTAAAGCTGGCGTTCACTCATGGCCAAATTTGAAGCAATATAAGCAATTGAGGTTGCTGGTTCAATGTAGAGTGTTTCTAATTGACCATTTAACTTTGTCACGAAAGTCTGTTGTTGTTTGTTTCTGCTTGGTCTGTGAATGTCAGATGGTTGTTCATTGTCATCTTTTGTCGGTTCGCTTATCTGAAAGGTTTTTTCGGCAAATCGTTTTTTCAGAATGTCTCTGATTTCAAGTAGGCTTTTTAATCGTATTTTAAGTTCTTCGGTATCAAATGGTTTGGTTAAATATTCGTCCGCTTTTTCAAACCAGCCTTTGAGTCGACTTTCACGATCGCCTCGGGCAGTTAGTAGTATGATTGGTATGTGATTGGTCAGTTGATTTTTTCGAAGTTGATGAGTGACCTGATAACCATCCATTTTTGGCATCATTACGTCGCTGATAATTAGATCAGGCACTTCAGCAATCGCTATGTTTAAACCTTGTTCACCATCCTTGGCGGTAAAAATCTGGTAATTCTGTTGAATGCTATTGACAATATAGTCGCGCATGTCGGGATTGTCTTCAATTACCAACAAGGTCGGCTTACTACTTTCCCGCGTTTGCTCTGTTTGTCGCGAGTCTGGTGCAGCAACCGTCTTCTGGCTGGTGATACTCATTAACTCCATCGCCACGATTTCGTTATTGGCATGTTGGCTTACTTGATGACTATTCACTTCGCCAATGATTGGTAAACAGACGGTAATGGTTGTTCCTTTACCAAGTTCGCTGTGGATGGATATTTGACCTTGGTGGGCTTCAACCAAGCTTTTGACTAACGAAAGGCCAATGCCTGCACCGGTAACCAGTTCGCTGTTTTCGTCGAGTACTCGGCTGTATCGATCAAACACGGTATTGAGTTTATCTGATGGGATCCCAATGCCAGTGTCGGTTACTTGAATAACTAATTGGTTGTGAGTGGTACGCCGCGACTCGACGGTGATTTTTCCGCCTGAGTTAGTGTATTTGATCGCGTTTGAAAGTAGATTCACCACTATTTTTTCCAGTGCATCGGGGGTAAATTCAAAATTGACATCGGAGATGGTTTTTATCTGCAAGTTAATATTTTTTTCTTTGGCAAGGTCAATAAATGCTTCGGTGAGCAGTTTAATTATTTTTCCACTGGCTTGGGGAATTTTTTGGGTCAGTGATTTTACTCGAAAGGTTTCCAAGTTAAGTAGTTGATCGACCATGCGTAACAATCGATATCCATTTCTTTGTACAATATTGAGTTTGTCGGTATCCTGTCCGCTGTTTTTATTTTTCAGCAATTGCGCAATGGGGCCAAGAATTAATGTTAGCGGCGTTCTAAATTCGTGGGAAACATTGGCGAATTCTTCATTTTTACGAGAAAGTAATTGTTCGACTTTTTGTTTTTCGGTAGCGAGCTCTATTGTTCTTTGCGCCACAGATTGTTCGAGTTGTCGAGAGCGATTGATTAGGCTTTTGGTGCGGTAGGTTATCAATAGGTAGATGGAAAATATTGAAAGTAAAATATAACTAATATAAGCAATGTTAGTTTGCCACCAAGGGTAGGCGATGTTGATTTTGATTGTGGTTTCTTTTTCATTCCATTCACTTGTTTGATTCGACGCCTTTACTCGAAAGGTATATTCACCAGGGTCCAGATTAGTATAATTTGCATGCCGTCTATCTGAATTGACTAGATTCCAATCAAGATCGTAGCCCTCTAACATGAATTTGTATTTTATTCTTTCTGGAGATAGAAACTCCATCGCTGAAAATGTAAAGGCGAATACATTTTGGTCGTAATCTAGGCTAATGGATTTTGTGTGATTGATGGCTTTTTTTAAGGGGGATTCATGCCATGTATTAGATAATGGAAGCGATCTGTAAAATAATTCAAAATCAGTAATAACAACATTATTTATGCTTTGCTCTTTCGGGATTTTTTCGGGTTTGAAATGGTTATAACCATTGATACCACCAGTCCATAGTATTTTACTTTTTTCATCAAAAAAACCAGCGCTTGTAAAAGCATCTGCTTGCATGCCGTCTTTTTCAAGATAAGTATGAATTTTTTCATCTGTTAAGGATAATCGAGACAGGCCCTTGTCGGTAAAAAACCATATGTTGCCATGGTTATCTTTTTGGATATTCATTACGACATTATTTAGTAATCCTGAATTTGTAGAATAATTTTGAACTTCTCCTGTTTCAAGAGTATATTTAAAAGCACCTTCTCCTTTAGAACCTAACCATAAATTATTATTATCATCGAAAATCATACGACTTAGGTCAGAGGGTAATGGGGCATCATGACTACCTATTGGGTAGATCTGCCGGTACTCTTTCTCTTTTCGATCAAATTTCCAAAGCCCATTCGTTTTGGTAGCAAACCATAAGTTTTTATTGCGATCAGAAAGGACACTTCTGATAGCAATAATCTGTTTGTTGGGTGATTCTTTTAAAGAAGGAAGAAAGTTGACCGCCTGTTGAGAATTAATATCAAATTCATATGCGCCGTTATAAAAGGTAGAAATCCAAATTTTCCCTTTTTTGTCGCCAGTAATTGAATTAATATTATTAAGTTTTTTGTCACGACAACAATATTTTTTCATGTCAAAAATTTCGAATTTGTTTTCATTTCTTTTATATCGAACCACTCCTTGATTGTAAGTCCCAATCCAGATATCACTGTTTATATCTTCATATAAAGCAACAATATTTCTTAGTATTTTGGGGTGTAATGCCTCACTAACACCTTTGAACAAAACACATTCATCAGTGTTCAAATTAATGCGATTCAATCCATATCCGAAAGAGGCGATCCATAAAAATCCTTTAGAGTCTGGAAGTATGGCATAAATTGTATTTCCTGATAGACAATTGGCCTTATTTTTGTCGTATTTTACGTGAGCGAACATTTGTTGGTTAGAAGTGATTATGTTAATGCCAAGATTTGTAGCAATCCAGAATGTTTTGTCACTGGTGCGAATAATCGAAGTTATTTGATTATCCAGCAAACTATATTTTTCTGTACTAGTGTTTTCGAAATGTTCTACAAGATTGGTAATAGTATTAACAAGAAACAAACCTGAAGCTCGCGTTCCAATTAAGTATTGATTATTGTTAAATTGCTGTATAGTAGTTATTTTTTTTTCTTGCAAAATAGTAGGGAATAAGGGAGTCAAGAGATTTTTATTAGTGTTAAAAACAAACAGACCTTTCATTGTTCCAACTAAAATTTCTTTATTCTGAATTTGCTGGAATACTTTCGAGTTCTGGTTGAAGTTTATTGCTTCCTTAGTTTCAAGCGTAATAACTTTGTTAATTACAAAAGATTGAGGGTTTACTTCTAATACTCCGAAATTGGTGGCAATAAAAATTCGTTTATCAGTTGTTTCTATAATATCTCTAACAAAAAATTTTCTTGATTGCGAAAGTGAGTCGCCTATTTTTGGATGAATGAGTGATTGCCTGTCTGCCGATATTACACTAATACCATTGCCTTTATTGGCAATCCAAAGGCGAGAAAATGAATCTTCATATATTTTATAGATTTTGGAGTTTGAAAGCTCGTTATTGGATTGATTAAAGTAATTATATCGCTTGAACGTGTTCTGTTTGTGATTAAACAAATTTAAACCCTTTTCAGTTCCAATCCAAAGTTGTCCGGAACGGTCAATTTCTAGGTCATGAATTAGTGAATGGCTAATAGAGGATTTGTCCATCTTAATAGGACGATAGACGATATTATCTTGACCATCAAATCTATTTAGCCCATCTTCGGTTGCTATCCAAACAAAACCTGAAGGAGTCTGCAATAAATCGTTTATGGCAACATTCGATATTTTGTCCTTAAAAGCGAGAGTTTGGAAACGCAAATCTGACTTAAGGGGAGAAATATTATTGGAATAACTATGAAAAGATAGAAGGCCTAGAAATAGGCCTGCAATATATTTGAAAGAATGTATATTACTGAGCATTGTGATCAGAATTGATTGGAAACAACGATAGATTAATTACAAAAATAGATTTCATAATTCGTCTTCTGGATCATTTGGACTAGGATCCATACCTGGGTTGTAATATACAATCCAAGTGCTGTCATTTACATATTGAGGGAATCCATAGCAGGTAATTGAGACTATTGCGCAAAATCTGGAGGCATTGGTGAATGAGTCAAAAGTTGCGGCTACATAGCTTGTAGGGAGTGGCGTATTAATTGGGCGGGCTGCCGTCTTGTAAGATATAATAGCACTAAACATCAAAATAGCACTAATCAAAAGTATTTTTTCTAATTTCATTTGGTATTTCCCTTTTTTAATTTTATAAATGGATCGTACTGAATGACCGTTACGGTCAAAATTCACCAAAGGAATATTATTGTTCAATCCGCAAAACATCAACAAGCAGTCCGTAAAAGACTGTTTGTGGCACCTTTAAGCTAGATCATAAATCTGACGATGTAAATCGCATCTTAGAAGTTATCACCATATTTCCCTTAAAAATTGACGAATTAAACAGAGTTATTTCTGTTCGGGATCATATTAATACAATTAAATGGTCTTTTCATACCTCAATCCTGCCATTTTTTGCTCTGGTCCTGCCAGATTGGCATTATTCATTATTCAGATATTATCTTTAAAGCCACGGGCTAGCAATTTAAATATCCGTATAAATAACAATTTTTGGTAATAGTTAACATCTAGCCTAATGTATGTGTAATTTACCTATTAAATAGAAGAAAGGGTCTATCAAAGAAGGGGAGGGTAAAAGCTGGTCTTTGAAATAGTAGGGGAATGGAGGGGCAAACAAGGCTTAATATAGTGAATTGTCTATAAAAAATAAAATTAACTATTTCTTGATCTATTGTTTTTTAAAATGGCGGGAATGCCAGACAAAAAGCCTTCGCAGAACCTACTCATTAAGGGTAAGTCGATCCTGGCCAAACCCTACTCCCTGACATTTCCGCACAACCTTTTAATTGATAAATTTTTGTTCCAATAGGTTACTACCAATTCTAAAGCCTTAGACTGCCAAAAAATACAGGGGTACAAAACATGGCGATCTAAATCTGAAAGAGGTGTCATTATAGTAAGTTTTTTGACTGCTACTATCTCCATTCCGACAAAAATGACTTCAATCCTGCCAAAAGCATTTTGGCAGGATTGACGACATACTTGGCAGGATTGGAGTAGTTTCTGTTTGATTATTTTGAAAGAATCGTTTCCTTATGAGGGTAACCAATGACTCCGTTTTATTTGGTTTATGGCTTACAGCATTCATTGGTAATATTAGCGAATTTTTTTTGTCTGTGTTTCAAAAATTATAATTAGGCAAGGTATCTTATTATGAAAGGTTTAATCTGGAAATTACTATCAGTTTTTTTGCTGCTTTGTTTCTTACTCAGTATAAGTGTATTCAACAATATTGGTTATGCTAGGGAAATTATTTTTAAACCAACCCCAACCCCAATTCCAATCCCTCCTTCTGATGCACCGGATATACCGAAACTTACGAAATTACCAACAACTGATGTAGATGGCAGCTTTACTGTTAGTTGGAAAATGGGATTAGGTAGTCAGAACTTGGGGGCTTACTACACTGTTCAGCAAACTTTCAACGCAAATGGAGGTTTAGTCATGGATAACTACGTAACGGTTGGACAAACTTCCAATAAATCTCTACTAATTAATGTAAATAGCTCAGGAGTTTATAAGTACCGAGTTAAAGCTTGCAATGATGATCCTGCCTGTAGTGCTTATGGTTATAGTAGCAATATTATTGTTAGACCTCCAACAGCGCCGACCATTAGCAATATCTATAATCGAACCATCAATGAAGACAGCGATACTGGAAATATTGCCTTTACCATCGGTGATGCAGAAACCTCAGCCAGTTCCTTAACTTTATCCAAATCGTCAAGTAACTCTTCTTTAGTTCCGACCAATAATATTATTTTAGGTGGTAGCGGAGCTAATCGAACCGTTAGAGTGACACCTGCGGCAAATAAAAGTGGCAGTGCGAAGATCATAATCAAAGTGTCTGATGGTAGTATGACGACAAGTGATACTTTTGTGGTTACCGTTAAAGCCGTTAACGATAAACCCACCATAACCTCTGACAGGGTCGCAGATTTTAATGAAGACACTTATCGCACCATTCACTTGGGTGATCTAAGGATTAGCGATATTGATAGCAACCGGTTTGTCTTATATGTATATACTAACTCGAACTATACCGTCAGCGGTACAACCATTAGGCCAAGTGTTAATTTTAACGGTAATTTGAGCGTTAAAATGCGGGTCAAAGATAGTGCGGGCGCTTACAGTCCTTATTATTATGCTTCGGTAAGAGTGAAAGCGGTGAATGATAGGCCGACCATTAGTAATATTAGTAATCGAACCATTAATGAAGATAACAATACTGGTAATGTGGCATTTACCATCGGCGATCAGGAGACTTCCAGCAGTGCATTAATCTTATCGAAAGCTTCTAGCAATACGACTTTGGTACCCAGTGGTAATATTATTTTTGGTGGTAACGGAGTTAATCGAACCGTCAGAGTGACGCCGGCCGCCAATAAAAGTGGTCGTGCCACCATAACGATAATCGTTTCGGATGGTAACTTGACTAAAAATGATACCTTTCTTTTGACGGTGACATCGGTGAATGATTCGCCAACGATTAGTCATATCAGTAATCGAACCATCAATGAAGATAGTACTACAGGCGCTATCAGTTTCACTATTAGTGATCAAGAAACCTCAGTGGGTTCGTTAACTTTATCTAAGGTTTCCAATAATACGAGTTTAATTCCTAACGGTAATATTGTGCTGGGCGGGAATGGTGCAAATCGAACGGTGAGCGTGACTCCGTTAGCCGATAAAAACGGAACTGCCACTATAACGCTCACAGTTTCTGATGGGGTCTTAACCAAGACCGATACCTTTGTTGTGACGGTCAATTCAGTAAATGATTTGCCAACCGCTAATGCGGGCAGCGATCAAATAGTGAATGAACAAAACACAGTAACTTTGTCCGGCAGCGGAACTGATCCAGAAGGTGTGATTAGCGGTTATTCTTGGGTGCAAATTTTGGGGCCGAAGGTCAGGCTCTCAAGTAGACAAATTGCCAGCCCGGCTTTTACGGCACCTATCATTTCGGCTGCTACATTTTTATCTTTTGAGTTAACAGTTACGGATAGCGACGGCAGTACGGCAACGGATAGTGTTTCTATTTTAGTTAATAATGTGAATCAGTTGCCGACCGCGCTGGCAAATAATGGTTTTGATTTTTACGTTGGTGAAGGCAGTACGGTGAATTTGATTGGAACCGGAGCTGATCCAGATGGATCGATTGTTAGTTATGCATGGGCGCAAACGGCTGGCACGAGCGTGACGTTATCCAACGCGAATAGTGCTAATTCAACTTTTACCGCCCCTGAAGTGACTGTTGATGAAGTTTTAGTTTTTCAACTCACAGTAACTGATAATGAGGGTGGGCAAGGAGTTGATTCGACAAACATTACGGTACGGAATATTGTCATTCCTGATACACCGGATATACCAAAATATGTAACAGCAACTTCAACCGGCGACCAAGGGCTAGTTAATATCGGTTGGTCACTAAGTTCTGACCCCGAAAATTTAAATGCTATTTTTACCGTTGAACGAAGCATCGAGGGTGGTTACACCCCTATAGACACATTGACCGGTATGCGGACGACCGACACAGTAATAAACACGGGGGACTATATTTATCGTGTCAAGGCTTGTAATGAGGTTCCTAAGTGTAGTGTATATGGTTACAGTGATTCGGTTAGGGCCGTAATAAATTTACCCCCCTTTATTTGGCAAGGACAGAATCATGAGATCAATGTTTATATAAATGAAACGGTATCTTTCCAATTATCTGCGATTGACGAAGAAAACAATATTTTAACTTGGAGCCAGAGTTCAGCACCTACAAACGGAAGTGTATCAGGGTTTGGAACAGGTGATTCCCGTTCTTTCACATACACGCCAGATAGTGGATTCATCGGTAGTGATAGTTTTGATATTGTTGTTTCAGATGGAAAGCTGAGTGATACGATTACGGTCAATGTTCAAGTAACACTAGTTCCAGTGGATCAAGCCCCAGCCCCGCACGTAGAACCATTACCCTTCCCAGATCTCACTTCCGATGCCATCAGTGCAGTCACCGGAGAATTCCGAGTCGATGAAGGTGGTCAGGCAAATTACACCATTTCTCTATTAACCCCAAAAGGTAGCGGCGGTGCGAGTCCGTCTGTTTCTTTAAACTACAATTCCGGTAGTGGCAATGGTAACTTAGGCATAGGTTGGTCGCTTAGCGCCAGCTCAGCAATTACTCGATGCAGAAGAACGGCGGAGCAAGATGGAATTGGCAATGATGGTGATGTTTCCCTAAATTATTCCGATGTGTTTTGTCTTGATGGTCAAAGGCTTGTTTTAATTAACAATGAAGACTACGGAATGAATGGGGCAGAATATCGCACTGCCATCGATACCCAAACTCGAATCATTTCATACGGTACACAAGGTAACGGACCTTCTTATTTTGAAGTTTGGCGAAAAGACGGTAGCAAAACAACTTACGGTACAGCGGATGATTCTGATGCAGAGCTAGTCGCTAACGATAATGGTGTCGTACAAAATACAGTGATTACCTGGTTTGGTAGTCAGGTCATAGATTCCAGCGTAAACGGTAATCCAATCACCTATCAATACGATATAGATGCTAATGTGGGTGAAGTAGTACTAAAGCGTATTTCCTATAATCCCAATATTAACATCGAATTTAATTACGTATTACGTAGTGATTTGGTGCGAGGTTACTCGCTAGGAGGCAAGTCAAAACTAAGTAAAAAACTTAATAATATAGTTGTCACTGACAATAGTATTGAACTTAGAACCTACACGCTTAACTACGAAATCTCTCCCACAAGTTTAATGAGCATGAGTGTTGGAGGTATTGGTCTTAGTAGAATCAAGTCCATTACTGAATCAGTTGGCGGTGTCAGTTTGCCAGATACCGAATTCACTTGGAATGATACAAGCTACAAGTCATCAAATGGTTCAGCAATAGGTCGATCGAATAGGATGGATGGCAGGCCGGCAGATATTAATGGTGATGGAAAGGCAGATAATTATTATGTTTTTCACAGTAACTCTCTTAACAAAAATTATTTCGGTTTTGAGTTTTCAAATGGCACCCAATATCAAAGTAGCGGCTGTCAGTTTAGAGAGGTTGATGTCGCCTTGGCATCGGAACCAGCGAGAGAAAACTGGCATATCATCGACTACAATGCCGATGGAAAGAGTGACTTAATGTTTGAAAGAGATGGTACGTTCAAAGTTCTACTTATTGAAGATGATAATTGTTTTGCTGATAGCCTTATCGATACTGGTATCGTCATCGATCAAGGGTATGCTAGACAAATGGTTCTTGGCGATTTTAACGCGGACGGTCTAAGTGATATTTTAGATTTTAGTTTTCCCGCGCCAAAAATATATTTCATGGAAAGAGATGTAAACGGAATAAATCCTTACAAGTTTAGTAGCACTCCTAGTTTAGTTACATTTACTCATACCTCTATGTCCTCACTTTCTCGAGTTTTATTTATGAAGGAAGATTCGGGAAGAGCGTTAACCTATAACCAGATGGGTGATTTTAATGGTGATGGGAAAGTCGATCTGATAGCGCATGTCGCTCATTGTCCGGGTGGTTGGGATTTTTTCACCGGCTCCTGTCTCACGGGCGCCGTATCCAAAACAATCATTTACGCCTCCGATGGAGACGGTCATTTTACCGAATACGCTGCGATAGAAACAGATACGATGCCGCTTGGTAGCAACCAAATACTGGATACATATCGCAGACAAATCGTTGATTTAAATTCTGACGGGTTTGCTGATCTTTTGTACCGACTAAATAGAGACGGACGCTGGCGTTACCGCCTAAACACAGGAAAAGAATTTTTAGATGCGGTGCTCATCACTCAAATAGAAGATGGCGGTCCTTGGGATCACGATGGTGGAACGGATTTTGATACCAGAGGCGGTGTTAGCGTCGAAGGTAAGCCGCTAACCACTTATGATGCCAATGCTGACGGTTATGTCGATCTGGGTTACGTTCATAACGGTATTTTCAGAGTGGTCGAGTGGAGTCCCGGTGAAGGATATCTCTCTTCTTATCAAACGCCATATGCTGCGACCGATAACACAATGAGTTTTGTCCCCGTTGATCTCGATGGAGATGGCGGTGCGGAATTACTGGAATCATCCATATCAAAATATCGATTTCTCAAAGTTACTGAAAATGCATATTTACAAAATAAAATTCAACTGATTGATAACGGTATGGGCAATCTTACAGATATTACTTATGGTGGTTCATTAGTGACGGCCGCGTTATATGCTGAGGACAATGATGCACCATCACTGCTTCTAGGCAATCAATCGCCAATGTTTGATTTAAATGGTGCAATGTCTTTAGTGAGGCATGTTAGCAGTACGTCGCCTGACTACGATAACCCAAATCGTAAAGCTGGCATTCAGTATCAATATTTTGGTGCCAAAATACAAGCGGGTGGCCGTGGGTTTTTAGGGTTTAGACAGCTAAGAACTTACGATGAACAAAGTCTAATTTTTACTCAAACCAGTTATAGACAGGATTATCCATTTGTTGGCATGCCCAGCGAAACAACGCGTTTTAAATTTAATACGACTCTTAGTGGCGATATATTAAGCACATCAAGTAACAACTATTTAAGCAAAACTACCTATAACGGAAGCGTTGTCTTTCCTTATTTAAGTCAATCAACCGAAGAATTTTGGGATTTCGACGACCCGAGTATCAAACTCAAAAAAGAAGTGGTGACCTATGGTGATCATTCTGGCGGAAGTGTCATTAATGATTTTGACGCCTACGGTAATCCCCTTGAAATAACAACCAGCACTTATGATGCAAGCGACCTGTCAGTGGCGTCTAAAACGGTAGTGAATAGCTACGATAATCTGATTGATTCCAGCAAGTGGCATTTGTCTCGATTGACCAACTCAGTAGTGACCCATCGAGTGACCGGTAAAGCAGATGTAATTAGACGATCTGATTTTGAATACGATCTGGTCACAGGATTACTTGAAAAAGAAATTATTGAGAAAGCTCAAGGTGCAAATAAAGAGCTTACTACTGTTTATCAGCACGATAATTACGGCAACATTACCAGCACGGCAACTTGTTCCGTGCATGTTTCAGACTGTGGTATTACAACGGCTCAAGATTTAACCAACTCGCTTTACATCAATCGGTTCAGTTACTCAGATTATGATACGGATGGTCGCTATGTGGACCAAACGAGAAATATCTACGGTCAGGTCGCCAGCGAGGTCAATAGTCGAAATAAATTTGGTCAGCCCACATCAGTCACCGGCTTAAATGGTGTTGTTACCGAAAGTGTATATAGCAGCTTTGGTGGAGCTTATTTTTCCAGGAGTTCGACGGGTACATGGGGAATAGTTACCAAAGCATTATGTGATGGTTCTATTAGTTGCCCAGCGGGTGCGATTGTTCGGATTAAATCCCAAAGTAATGGAGAGGGCTATAGTTACCAATATGTAGATGCCATTGGTCGTGATTTAAAAACTTCAACTTTGGCATTTGATAATAGTAATTTCTACAGTGTTGATTTTCACTATGATATCGAAGGTCGAAACTATCAGGTGAGTGAACCTTATGTGGATTCTGGCAGTGTGACCGGAACCTATTTTACGGTGACAGAATTCGATGTAATTGGTCGTCCGATAAAAATTAATAACCCAGATCTAACGTATTCTCAAATAGATTACCAAGGTTTAACCACTGTCTATACCAATGAACTTCAACAGACTCGCGTTGAAACCAAAAATGCTATCGGCCAAATAATTACCTTAGTCGATAATTTAACGGGTAGTTTGAGCTACGAGTATGATGCTAATGGTAATTTGGAAGTCCTCAAGCTTAATAATTTAACTCAATCAATCATGTTGTATGACAATCTGGGTAGAAAAACCAGCATGAAGGATTGGGACAAAGGCGGCCAAAATAATGCTTCGTGGACATACGATTACAATGCTGCGGGAGAGTTGGTTAGTCAAACCGATGCAAAAGGACAAATCTCTACACCTCTTCGAGATGAATTAGGGAGAACGATTAATACCTATCTCTATGCATCAAACGGTTCACTGATTGAATCGACAGTGCGGAATTTTGACAACAATATGGGGACAGGTTATAGCAGTGGTAATTTGTTAAGTGAATCCTTCGTCACTACGAGCAATACCAGTTCTCATCAAAAAACTTATGCTTATGATGCCTTTGGGCGCGGCAATAGCGTTACCACGGATATTGACGGTCTGAGCTACGTTCAACAAACTACCTTTGATCAATTTGGTCGAGTATTCCAGAGTTTTGATGCCAGTGGCGGCAACAAGGGCTTGCGTAATTTATACAATAGCGCGGGTTATCTGTACAAAGTGAGAGAGGCCGCCGGCGCAGCGTATGGGCAGGTATATAACGAAATATTGACCATGGATGCCAGAGGTAATGTCACCAGTTCTCTCAGTGGTAATGGGTTGGTCACCAGCCGATCTTATACTGCCGATCGAGGCTTCCTAGATATTATTACAACTGGCAATGCGAACGGAACTAACCTAGTTCAATATATTGACCATCACTTTAATGCCTTGGGACATTTGGAACACAAAGAAAATTTAATCACCAATAAGGTGGAAGATTATCAATATGATGATCTAAACCGATTGGATGAGATCAGCTTTGATGGTGGCACTTATCAAAATGAAGTGGATTATGATGCCTGGGGTAACATCACCTGGAAAAAAGGCGTTGGTAGTTATACCTATGCAACTAAAGAATCCGGTTGTGGTGTTACTGCTGGTCGACATGCGGTAACCGCGGCGGGTGGGCAATCTTATTGTTATGACCAAAATGGCAATCAAACTAGCGGTAATGGACGAACTATCACATACAGTGCATTTGATAAAGCGGTTGAAATTGTCAAAGGCGGTCATACTTCTAAGTTTGAATATGACGTTAATCATCGCCGTTTTAAACGGACAGATAATGCAGGTGGTGCACTCACAACAACGCTTTATTTGGGTAGCGTTGAAATTATTTCATCGGATACAGGAACTGAAGTCAGGCGTAATCTTGGTGGCACTATTGTTAGTCTAAAGGATGGTGTGAGTACAACGAGATATGTTTACACCGACCATATTGGCTCCACCGATGTGATTACCGATGCTGCGGGGTCTGTTGAGCAACGCTTTACTTTTGATGCTTGGGGTAAAAAGACTAGCGGGGAGGCTATTAGTCCGATTGGTGGTGCATTGACGCTTCGCGGTTTTACTGGGCATGAGAGTGTTGAGGAAGTGGGTATCATTCATATGAATGGTCGGATATATGATCCGATGCTTGGTCGATTCTTGCAGGCTGACCCCATTATACAAGCACCTAAGAATTCACAGAGTTTAAATCGCTATTCTTATGTGATAAATAATCCTCTGTCTTTAACTGATCCGAGTGGATTTTCATTTAGTGCGAGTAAATGGTGGAGAAAGAACAAGGGAGCTGTTAAGCAAGTTGCCTCAGTTGTTCTCAGTGTTGTAGGCGGGCCTTTGGGAGTAATTGTTGGAGGCGCTTTGGTTGGAGGCCCTAAAGGAGCGGGGATAGCTTTGGTTACAATGGGGGCTTTTAGTGCTATTGGATCGTATTATGAGGGGGTTGCAGCGGCAAACACAAAGAGATCTATAGATTTCATGAAAAGCATAGATATAACAGATGAATTTACTTTGCAAGCTTTTGCGAGTAGAGGTTTGACTTCTGCACAGCAGTTTGCAAAAGTACTCACTCATGCTGTCGCTGGTGGAGTCTTGAATAAGCTTGCTGGAGGAAAGTTCGGTAATGCTTTTGTTGCCGCTGGTGTGACCCAGGCATTTGCTCCCGCTATTGATGGTATCAAATCTTCTCCTAGTGCAAGAGTTATGGTTGCGTCGATTGTAGGGGGAACGGCATCTAGTTTGACAGGTGGTAAGTTTGCAAATGGAGCAGCTACCTCAGCATTCCAGTGGGCGTTTAGTGAAGGGGCTCGTTCCGGTCAAAATGACGGCACTGTCTCTACAGGTGAAGGGAGTAGTACAGATGCAAATCGCGCCGCTTTCCAAAAAAAATTAGTTGCTCTCAGTACTGATGGTACTTTGAGCTCTGCAAGAACTTTTGGTTCAATCGACGCCGCCGCAAAAGAGGTGTTGAATGCAACTGCTCCACTTTCAAAGAAATACGGGCTTGAAGTTGCTGGTAGTATTTGGAAAGATACCGATGGCTATCGATATACCTTCCCAATAATCGGTGGTGAAGGATCTGCCTCGCTGACTACAGCGTATGTTGGTTATCACACACATCCTAGTGGCAGGTTGAGATTCTCTAATCAAATATATAGTTATTCGGGCGGGAGTGGTGACGCTGGTTGGGTTAGCTCATCGGGGAAATCCCTATATTTGGGAGTGCAGACCAGTAATGGAGTGAGTATAGGCGTTTGTAACCCTGGGAGTTGTAGTACGATTGAGTTTCAGGGAACAAAACCAAGTCGAGTAATCCAGTGATGATGAATAAATACCTAGCACTAATACTATCTCTTTGTTTATTTGCATGCGGAGAAGGTCCTATGATTAAAAATGTTTCATCGACTAGGATTGAAAAAGCGATTAACATTTGTATGAATGAATATTCTCGACTAAGTGGAAGAACTTTTTTTAGTGAAGTAGATAGAGCATACGTGCATGTTTCGTCAGAGCAATTGGGTATAATTTTTGCGCATGGCGAAGTTGGATCTTTTGGGGCTAGGAGTAAGAGCTATCGATCTTATTTAAGTTGTGGGGTTTCAACTTTAAGTGAAATAAAAATTTATTCTTTAGAAGAACCATTTCAAAAGCCCTTAATTAATTTGGAAGGTTCTGATGAAATATACAATGAGTTTTACCATGGAAATGTAAAAGAGTTATTTTATAAGTTAAAGAAAGGGCGATTTGTTTTTATTGCATCTCAAGCTTTGAAAGTAAATAGAGAAGTATTTTAAGTTGCCAGTTTTAACTTTCTTGTCGATGGTTAAATAATAGAGAAAAAGAAGCTCCAAAAGCTCTGTCACAAATGGCAGAGCTTTTGTTTTTTTAGCCGCTTATTTTTTAGTTGCTATTCATATCCAAAAATAGTTTGAATCGTTTTTTCTAAACCAGTTTTATCAGTCTTCGATAATTGCCCCATCACTTTAACAATTTGACTTTGTTCAAGCGTGGCGATCAACGGTTTTAGTAATGATGGTTTGAGTAATCCAGCTTGTTGCCAGTCTGTAGCCGTCGCCGCTTCCATCATACTTTTTGCCGATTTAAGCGTCGAACGATT
>CAYVSL010000070.1:0-17338 GCA_964454125.1 uncultured Kangiella sp. | reverse complement strand
GACCATTCATGCGGTTGCCGTGAGTAATATGCCGAAAATCTTGAAATATCAGAGAGCTAAGCTACATTTGCATGCAACTCCAAAATACCTGAGTTAAATGCAGAGGCATGTAATTTAATGGCTTTCATGGCGTCCTCAAATTTGCTTTTTGGTCGAAAAAAACTTGATCATAGTTCGTCATGAAAGTCGATCAATTTCTAACTTTTCAACTAGTTACCTATAGTTTTCGTGGGGATAACTCAGTTGCTGCAGTGGAAGTGGCTGAGTATTTACTAAATAATCAAATGGAAGGTGGTGCCGTACACACCATCTAAATTAATCAATAATCGGTTGATATTTAGGATCCCACAACAAGTGAAGTGATTTTCAGGATAGCTAACTTGAAAAAGGAGTCAATTATCACTATTAAAGGAGCTCTGACTTAAACAAAAGCCTTTATGTCACCTATTCTCATTATTAGCATCATTGTTATCGGTCTGATTGGTTTTATCCTAGTTAAACCAAAATGGATTGAATACAGAAGAGATAAAATAAAAGCCCAGCCGTTTCCCAAGGAGTGGCGATTGATCTTAAAAAGAAATGTACCTTATTTCTATTCCATGCCGGCCGATGTGCAACTTCAACTTAAACAACATGTATTGGTGTTTTTAGCTGAAAAACAATTTTTGGGTTTTGAAGGCGTTATTATTGATGATGAAGTTAAAGTGACTATCGCTGCACAGGCCTGTTTGTTGTTGTTAAATCGTCGAACGGACTATTATCCAAAACTGAAATCAATTTACGTCTATCCCGCGGCTTTTATCACCCACCATGAATCAAAAGATGCGGCTGGGGTTTTGCAAAATAAACCTAGAGTTTTAAGTGGTGAGTCTTGGGAGTTGGGTAAAGTCATATTATCATGGAAAGACAGCAAACAAGGGGCTCTGGTATTTAATGATGGTCATAACGTGGTGATCCATGAGTTTGCTCACCAACTGGATCAAGCGACTGGCGTTGCCAATGGTGCTCCATTTTTGAGACATAAAAATCGCCAATGTTGGTCACAAGTATTATCTCAAGAATTCGAATACCTGCAAGGCAAAGCTCGAAATGGCGAGTCAACATTACTTGATCATTACGGAGCAACCAATCCTGCTGAGTTTTTTGCAGTGGCCAGTGAAATTTTTTTTGAGAGACCTCGGGAAATGAAACAACAACATGCCGCACTATACTCTCAATTACAAGGACTCTATCAGATTAATCCGGCAATTTGGTAGTGGTTAAAATTTTTTGGTTGGTGTATTCCTCGTCTTTAATAAATTCTTCAAAAAAAATTCGTAACTGTGATAATAATAGATCGATTTTTTTCGACATCAAACTCTTTAGTCGCAAAATTTATTTGTTGAGCGATTTGTGCTAGAGTTTCTATTCTAAATAAACTAGCTAACTCGCTAAGCTCTCCGGAAAATATTCGATTTTATCTAACTGGTCAATGGATGCCATCACTTTAATTTCTTTCGGCAAACGGTTTGTAATTATTTCTTTGACGGGTTGCCTATGTTGTTCGGTAATTGAAAAATAAATTTTTGATGGTTCAATCTTTTTTTGTAACAGCATTATGTCCTAAATATTTTCCTATTGTCTCAACTAGTTTGGTTTTTAGAATAGGTTTCCTCAAATAATTATCGAATATTATTTTTTTATTTTTGCTATTTTTGTTTTCCAATGCAGATGCAGTCAATGCAATAATGGGGACTTTGAGTTTTTTCTTTATATTGATAGTTGCTTGGTAACCGTCCATTTCCGGCATTCTTAAATCCATTAAAATCAAATCTGGTTTGATCTTAAGAGCCAATGATACGGCTTCAATCCCATTTTTAGCTTCAATCAATTTAAATGGGAAAGGCTCCAGATATTTACATACTACCATTCGGTTGGTGTCGACATCGTCAACGACCATAACAACGGCCGGTTCAAATTCATAATGTTGGTTCACAACGTCATGTTTGGTAGTCGAGGTTGTAATCACCACCTTATTTAATTGAAAAGTGAAAACACTACCTTTACCCACTTCACTGGTTGCGGTTAATTGCCCATTCATTTTTTCAGCAAGTTTACGACTGATTGCTAAACCTAAACCGGTACCGCCGTATTTTTGTGTATTTAATTTTTTATGCTGTTCAAAATTTTTGAAAATTTGGTCCATTGAATCAATACCAATGCCAGAATCCTTGACCTGAATAGTCAGTTCAACACTCTCCATTTTAGTCGAATCGCCGTTTGATACAACGTTTACCTCTACATGACCTTGCTCGGTAAATTTTTGCGCGTTACCAATTAGGTTTAAAAGAACCTGCCTTACCCGATTGCCATCAAGTACAAGAAATTTTGGCACGTCAGCTGCAATATTAATCGAAAATCTAAGCTTTTTATCTTTCATTGAGGTTTCAAAGATTTGATGTATTTCATTGAATAATTTATAAATATCAATGGGATTATATTCGATTGAAAGTTTCCCCGCTTCAATTTTTGAAAGATCAAGAATATCATTGATAATATGCAACAAACCATTTCCACCTACTTTGATCGAACTCAGGTAATTTTGTTGCTTATTAGTTAGATCGGTTTCCAATAGTAGTTGAGTGAATCCAATAACCGCATTCATTGGTGTACGAATTTCATGACTCATATTGGCCAAAAATTCAGATTTTGCCTGATTAGCTTGTTCGGCATCGACTCGCGCTGCTTTTAGTGAAAGTTCGGTGAGTTTTCTGAGGTCGATTTCCTTTTTTAGCCGTCCAACCCAGTAGAGTACAATCAAGAGTATAGTAGCCGCAGTAATCACGATTTGCCAGATGATTTTAGGGTCCACTCCAGATTGATAATTGACTGAAAACCAACGATTATTAATAGCTCTTCTTTGGGTATCGGTTACTCTGTTGAGTACCTTATTAATGATTGAAACTAATTCATGATTACCTTTTCTGATCATAAAATGAATCGTGAATTGATGATCAGCAGTTCCAACTATTTGTAAATTTGCTAATTTCGATTTTCTTAAATAGAAAGCTGCAACCGCCAAATTTCCTACATATGCATCCGCTGTCTCTTTTGCAACTAAGGTAAATGCTTGTTCGATTGTATCTGTAAAAATTAAGTTAATTTTAGGGTGGTCTTTAACCAGCATATCAATAAAAAATAGGTTTTCTGGTATTGCAACCGTTAATCCTTCCAATTGTTTTAAGTCGGCAACGTAAGAAAAACGTTTCGAAGTAATGATGCCCATTGGCGAAGTAATAAAAGGAACAGAAAAATCGGCAAACTTCTCTCTTCGTTCGGTTTTTCCGGCGGCAAGTGAAAGTCTAATATTCCCATCTTTAAGATCATTGATGAGAGCCTTCCAATTTTCGGAGGGAACAAAGCGAAAATCAATACCGCTTTCTTTAGTAACAAGATCCAGATAATCTTTGGCTATACCTTCAACCTTTCCGTCATCAACACTGATATAGGGCATCCATGAGAAATCACTATAGTATACGATGGGATGATTATTGACCCAGTTTAATTCAGTTTTTGAAAAACTGATATTTTGCTTATTAGCCTCAATAGGCTCTTCATTTGGCGACACCTCAGATAAATGCTCCGAATAGATGGTATGAAAGGTATCGTTTGTGTTTTTCTGATCTGCAATAACGGCCTGATTCACAGCCAATAGTATTGAAACAGCTATCCCACAGGCTTTAAGAAAGAGTTTAAGAATTTTCCTATAAGACATCATTTTTTACAAATATTAGCCTTGATTTTCGATTAGGAGCCCATTTGACAAAAAGCTGCAAAGCCCGGTACACATTTTTGGACCTATTTTTCACATACCATGAAATTATAGGATATATTTGAGCTGTTTGCTGAATCCTCCTCGATTCATGAAAAGACCAAGATTGGAGTCAAATCATTAGAATGGACATATCCTCTTACATACATCGCAACCAAAATAACAAACTTTTTGTTAACTTAGATCGACTAAGTGGAGTAAACGGGCCAACGGGCGTCCGAGTGTATACAATAATTAGGAGATATTCATGAATAAAACGACCATAGCGATCTTACTGTCAGGTACGATTGGGCTTGCTGGCATGATTGGTGGGGCGAAAGCTCACTCGAATGAGTGTGATTTTTCAGTTAACTACAATATTAATATTGATGAGCAGCAAATTCGCTTTGATAAAAAAGCTGGAGACAAGATAGTTTTTGACGGTGATGAATTGATGATCAACGGTAAATCAGTTTCATTAACCGATATGCAGTTACAAAACAGCCAAGAATTTCAACGGCGTACTCGGGCGATGGTCCCTAAGATCGCCCAAATTGCGATAGAAGGCGCCGAAATAGGTGTTAACGCGGCAACTATCGCGTTAACGGGTTTGTTTGGCGATGGTAAGGATGTTCAAAGAGATTTAATTGAACCTATTGAAGCCATTAGCGCCAAAATAAAAGCCAATATCAGCGAGACTTCACTGAATACTGAAGCATTGGAAGAGTCTTTCGAAAAAGATTTTGAAGATGAAATTGAAAAACTGGTAGAAACGGCCATCGGTAAATATTCAGGAAGAATGGTCAGTCAAATCATCGGGTCTATTTTTTCAGGAGATGAAGAAGATACTAAAGATTTTGAATTTAGAATGGAAAATATGGAACATGATATTGAGCGATACGTTAAAAATCATGCCGAAGCACTCGAAGAAAAAGCCGATGAACTGTGTGTAGATTTAAAAGCGATTGCCAAATTAGATGAGCAATTAGAAGAAGTAGATGGTTACCCGAAGGATGGTATTATTCAAGAAGACTCTGATCATGGTTTTAAGGTGTCCGGGTTGTCGATTCATAACGATTAGTTTTAATGCTCCCTATTTTGCCCCCGCGAGGGGAGCAACTTCCCAATCAAAACCAACGGTCTTTCATCATACCATAATGAAAATAACCCCATTGGCCGACACGCCTAAGTTTGGCAAATGGAAATTTAGGCAGTTGTTTTGAATAAAAAGGTAGGTTAGGTACTTCAACGCCAGCCACTCTTTGCGCTAATCGTTTACCTGCTTGTACGGCAAAAGAAACACCATTACCGCAATAACCCATACTATAAAAAACGTTACGCTGTTCATCTGCTTGGCAAATATGCGGTAAATCATCCAGTGAAATGCTGATCCAACCGGACCAAGAGTAATCTACATTAATTTGATTGAGTGGAGGAAAACTTCTTTGTAAGACTTTTAGTAAACGATTAGCAAAATAAGGGTCATCCGCATCTTTACCGGAAATGGCACCTCGTCCTCCAAACAAAATTCTGTTATCTGGCAATTTTCTGAAATAGTATTTTAATGCCCGGGTATCCATCATTACATTATCGGTTAAAAAATTAGTCTCTTTTATCTGAGATTCGGTCAGTGGTTCAGTTACGATGATTTGTGATAATACTGGTAATGTTCGATTATCCACTGCCGGATGAAATCCTTTTGGTGTGTATCCATTGGTGGCAATTACTACTTTATCAGCGGTTACTATGCCGTTAGGCGTGGTTAAAACTTGTTGATTGTTTTGGTTTTTTTCCCAGCAAGTAACCGGACTGGCGGTATGAATATTGACACCCGCCTGCTGCGCTAATTGTTGGTATCCCCAAGCTAATCTAAGTGGATTAATGCCGTATCCATCATCAAATCGGATCGCACCAAAGGTATCCCGACTATCGAAGTAGTCTGCTTTTACTTGTTTTTGTGTCAAAATTTCAGTGCTGTAATTAAATTCCTTTTCAAGCAATGTAGATTGCTGTTGCAAGGCTTTCAGCATTGACGGTTTGTGTGCCACTCTCAAATAGCCCTTTGATTGGGCTTCGCAGTCGATATTGGTCTGTTGTCCTATTTGATCAATTAGCTGGTTGACTGATTCAACCCCTTCACATACTTCATGGTAAATACCGCGAGCCACATTATTCCCCCATCGTTTAATCATTGATGAATAAGGTTTTCGACCGGTTGATTTAAGAATAAAGCCTGCATTTCGACCACTACAGCCCCAAGCGGTTTGATTGGCTTCCAGAATATGTGATTGAATGCCGTGCTGCTCAGCAAGATGAAGTGCGCAAGATAGTCCGGTATAACCACTACCTATAATGGCAAGATCCACATTAATGTCTGATTTTATCGGACCATGATCAACAGGTGCTTCGCCAGAAAAATCGGCCCAATAGCTTGTCGGGTATGGTTCTCCCTGTCCGGGGCTGCTGTGTTTGAGAGGGTCGTACATAGCTCAATGTAATTAGATCTGGTATAAACTTGCTTGATTATGGCAAAATAACCGGCTCGAAGAAACTGTTGCCCTGAATATGACACTAAATTTGATTCAAGTAGAAGGAGGATAATGAACAAGTCACTAAAACTGATCCCGTTACAAGAAAACTATTTTGCGAAGATCATTCAGCTTGGCAATGCTGTGCACGGTGATGCCTATTTGACAAAGGATATCATCAATAAGATCTACCAAAAAAGCATCAAAGATAATATTAATTGCAGTTTTATCATGCTCGATACTGAAAAAGATAAAGTGGCTGGTTTTCGTTTGACCTACGCACCAACCAATTGGCAGATAGATCAATGGTGTTCTCCGGAGCTGTGGAAACTACCGATCGAGCAACTTTGTTATTTCAAAAGCAGTACGGTTGACGCTGATTACCGCTGTCATGGGATCGCTAAAAAAATGTTGCATGCCTCAATTAAGGTTGCTCAACAACAAGGGGCCAAAGGTGGTATTTGCCATACCTGGATGCAAAGCCCGGGAAACGTTGCTTTCCTGTATTTTATAAAATGTGGTGGTCAACATTTAAAAACTTACCCTAACCGTTGGTTAGAGGATGGCTATGTGGGTTATCGTTGTATTGTGTGTGGCGTTGATCAATATTGTCATTGTGATGCTGGTGAAATGATCCTCTATTTTGATGAAAATAAATAATTTTTTTGAGAAACTCTATGGATAATCAACCCCAATCAGACCAACCCGCTGACGCTAACAATAAGAGTGCTATTCCCGTCGGTAAAGTGGGCTTCACTTTAGATCTGCAAACGTTTTTGCCTTACCGAATGTACCGTCTTGCCGCTCAAATGTCACAGGCGGGAAATAAATTATCGCAATTATTGTTAAATTCAGGTGTGGCTATTGGTGAGCGAGAATGGCGGATTATTTCGGTTTTAGGCTCATACGGCGGGCTAACCAATAGCCATGTAACCGAGGCATTAAAAACGGATGCCGCTACCGTGACTCGTGGTGTAAAAGTGCTCAAAGAACTCGGATTTGTTGCCACTAGAAATTCCAAAAGAGATCGACGAAAAGTCCTTATCTATCTCACCCAAGCAGGGGCTGATTTTCATGATAAAATCACACCGAAACGACTTGAAACGGGCGACCAAATTGAAGCCTGTTTTTCGACCGAGGAAAAAGAACAATTACATTATCTTTTGAATAAGCTTGACCGACATCTGTATCATTTAGAAAATGAAATGGAAGACGAGTGGGAGTGACAAAATAATGGCACTAGAGCTAGAAATAAAATCCCAACATGGTATTTCATTATTCTAGGATTATAAACAAAAATCGATAAACTTCAGGATATTATATGATCAATAAAAAACTACTCTCAATCGTTTATGCTATTTCCATGATTTTAATAACAAGTTGTAGTCAGGAAGAAAATTCAATTCAACCTGTTCAATCAGTTGAAAAGGTTCAGCAGGTTGAAAAAAATACCTTACAGTCCAATCAAGATAAACTCCTTGGGCAATTTGATAAGGCCACTCAAATTCTATTTAAAAATCGAGCGATAGCGGCAACCCTGTTTGGTGTTTCCGATGACACTGCTGGGTACCATTTTCAATCAGCGATGGAAGATTATAGCCCGCAAAATGAAGCAATATTTAGAAAAGATTTAATAGAGGTCTCTACCGCATTGCATAGTCTGTCGACGGATCCTAAAGAAGCTGAAGAAAACCGTAAGGTTGTTGCCGACATCATAGATTATTATGCAGGTGTGAAAAACATGTCTGTTGGATTTATTGATGCTTGGATGGGGCATTCTGCTTTCGTTGTTAATCAAATTAATGGTCCTTTGATTGATATTCCTAATAATCTCATTAATAGCCATACTATTGTTGATAAATCGGATGCTGAGGATTATTTACAAAGACTTAGTAAATTTTCTTTAACTATAGATAGTATTAATCGAAAAGTGATTGAAGATGCCAGCCAAGGCTGGCTCCCGCCAAAAGTAATTGTTGAAAAATCGATCAGTTATTTACAAGGATTTGTTCAGGTCGAGGTGGAACAAGCTTCTTTGGTGACTAGTTTTGCGGCAAAGCTGGATAAGCTAACAGATCTACCCAATGACGATAAAAGTAAGATGATTACTGAGGCCAAAAAATTGATCTCGGTCGGCGTGTATAGTGGGTACAAAAAAATAATCCAAACCCTGCAAAGCTTGTTAGCAAAAGCGAGCAAAGAATCCGGTATTTGGGCACAGCCAGAAGGTGCTAAATTTTATCGTTATTCAGTCGGTAAATTGGGTGACACTAAATTAACACCCGATGAAATTCATCAAATTGGATTAGCTGAAGTCGCTCGAATTACTAGCGAGATGGATAATATTTTGATCGCTGAAAGTTACAAAGACGGTACTGTCGGCGAACGAATGATAGCACTTAACGATGAAGCAAGGTTTCTCTATCCGAATACTGACCAAGGGCGCGCAGAATTATTGGCATTTTTAAACCAGACGATTGATCAAATTAGTCAAGTAATGCCAACTCAATTTAAAAGCGTGCCCCCCTATCCGGTAAAAGTAAAAAGAATTCCGGTGGCTACTCAGGATTCGAGTGCTGGGGGTTATTACACACCACCTTCAATTAACGGTAATGTTCCAGGAATTTATTGGATCAATTTACGAAATACAAGAACCAATCCAAAATTCGATTTAAAAACACTCACTTTTCATGAAGCGGTTCCTGGGCATCATTGGCAGATAGCGCTTAATTTAGCACAGGAACAACTGCCTTTATTGCGTCGGATTGCACCCTACAATGCCTACGTAGAAGGCTGGGCTTTGTATTCTGAACAAGTCGCTTATGAAATGGGACTCTACAAGAATGATCCATTTGGTAATTTGGGTCGGTTGAAAGCTGAACTCTTTCGAGCTGTGCGCCTAGTCGTGGACACAGGAATGCACGCCAAAAAATGGTCAAGAGAACAAGCGATTGATTATATGGCCTCCACTACAGGAACCGAAATATCAGACGTCACCAGTGAAATAGAACGCTACATGGTCTGGCCAGGGCAAGCGTTAGGTTATAAACTGGGAATGCTAAAAATATTGTCCTTAAGAGAATATGCCAAAAAGACCTTAGGTGTCGCTTTTGATATTAAGAAATTTCATGATGTCGTCTTGTTATCTGGAGCCGTGCCGATGAAAGTTCTCGATGAGAATGTCAAAACATGGGTTAAAACTTATTTATAGTATTCTCGGCCTTCTCTTCCCATAGGACGATTGTTGGAGGAGTTGGGGGTGAAAAAATCGATTGGGATATTTTTATTCAAATCCCAATTGACGCCAGGATTCATAAACAAAAATAGCTACGCTATTTGACAAATTTAAACTTCGACTATTTTTTACCATTGGCAAACGTAAGATTTTATCAATAGGAAGACTCTTTAGGATCGTTTGGGGGAGCCCTCTTGTTTCTGGTCCAAAAATTAGATAGTCGCCTCTATGAAAACTGGCTTCGGTATGCTTACGAGTACCTTTAGTCGAGCAAGCATATAATATCTTTGGTTTTTCCTGTGCCAGAAATTCGTTAAAATTTTTATGGGTTTTAAGTGTAGCAAATTCATGGTAATCCAACCCTGCGCGGCGTAATCGTTTGTCATCTAATTCAAACCCGCAAGGTTCTATCACGTGAAGTTGATAGCCGGTATTGGCGCACAGTCGAATAATATTTCCTGTATTTGGGGGAATTTCTGGCTCAAATAAAACGATGTTTAACATTAAATTTTCTTTTATTGCTTACTAGTCATTTTTAGTATGCTATCACAATATAAACGTATTTCCTGAAAAATTATATTTACCCATTTAGCTATGCTAGCATGTGCATTTGTAACTCTAATCATTGCAGGGTATATTATTCTAGGATTATTCTAGAAAATTCACTGATCGTAAATTTCACTAATATTACCAAAGAGAAGCTATAATATGAACACTCCGATAAAAATGAGCACTGTTATTTTAATCCTGATGTTATCCTTTGTTGCATTGGCCAATGAAGAAATCACGACACAGACTCTCGGTCAAGAACTGCATGAAAACAAATGTCAAAGCTGTCACACGACAACGACTTACACTCGAGAAGATCATACGATTAAATCTCATAAAGCCTTGGAAAACCGAGTTAAAGCTTGTATGAAACCGGCAAAAGCTGAGTGGGATCAAACGGAACAAAAAGCGGTGATCGAATACTTAAACAAACATTTTTATAAATTCTAAATCGCGCATCTGGATCGAGTTATCATTCGGTTTCTAAGCAATAGTATTTTATCAAATAGGCAATCGAATGAATCCTGCAACACTTCGCTTAAAAAAATTTGAAGACAAACGAATTAGAAACGGTCACCTTTGGGTCTACAGCAATGAAATCGACAACAAAGTAACCCCAATAAAATCATTTGATGTTGGTCAAAGTGTGCTGATTGAGGATGCCAATGGCAAACCTTTAGGGCTTGGTTATATCAATCCTAATAATTTGCTTTGTGCACGAATTGTCTCGCGTGATTATCGAACTCCTATTGATCGGTCACTTTTTGTACATAAATTTAATATCGCTTTATCGCTCAGACAGCGAATTTTTGATAAACCTTTCTATAGAGCTATTTATGGTGAAAGTGATGCGCTGCCGGGGCTAATCGTTGATCGATTTGGCGAGCATTTGGTAGTGCAAATTACCACTGCTGGTATGGAAGTACAAAAAGAAAATATCATCGACGCACTAACCAAAGTGTTTAAACCGCAATCGATCTTGCTTAGAAATGATTCAAATTCCCGTAAAGCAGAAGCATTATCTCGAGATATTGAACAAGCATTGGGAAAAACTCCGGAAACCATCCAGATAGAAGAGAACAACACCCAATTTTTAATTCATCCCCACACAGGCCAAAAAACAGGGTGGTTCTATGACCACCGTGTGAGCCGCCAACAAATTGCCCAATATGCCGATGGTAAAAGAGTTTTAGACGTCTTTAGTTATATCGGTGCGTTTGGGTTGCAAATGGCCAACCTTGGCGCAAGTGAAGCCTGGTGCATTGATATTTCCGGAAAAGCACTGGATGAGTTGTATCAAAATGCGGAATTAAATAAAGTGGCTGATAAAGTCACCTGTGTAGAAGGTGATGCATTTTCTGCTATGGGCGAATTAAAGCAACAGGGTGAAAAATTTGATATCGTGATTGTCGATCCACCCGCTTTTATTAAAAAGAAAAAAGATCAAAAGCCTGGCCTCAAAGCCTATCGAAAAGTGAACGAAGCGGCGATGCGATTATTAAATAAAGACGGTATCTTACTGTCAGCATCTTGCTCAATGCACCTGAAAGTTGATGAACTGCAAAGCAGTCTTTTAGCGGGAAGTCGACACTTGGACAAAACATTGCAAATTATTGAGCAATGCCATCAGGGGCAAGATCACCCTGTTCATCCAGCGATCCCGGAAACTTGTTATATTAAAGGCTTTATAAGTCGGATACTCTCGGTCTGATCAAAAGAAAAATCATTAACAGGGCTATGATTTTTCTTTCAGCCTGTTGGGTAAATGTTAGATCCGCACAAGTTACAAACAAGTTTTCTCGATAATTTCTGCAAACATGGACAGATCTCTCTTATATTAGGATTTACCCTATTTTTGTTTGACGTTTACTAGGTTTAAGAGGACGGTCCTAAGAAGTGTTTTATACTGAACGTTATTCCCTTTTTTGCCAGCCTCGGACATGTTATTCTGCTTGGTAAACACGGTAAACAACAATTGTTGAGATGAAAAAACATGGCTAAGCATTGTATCGCTTGCAAACGTGACATCGCTGAAGGTCAGCAGGAATGTTATATCTGCGGATCATCGCAGAGCTATACCCGTTATTATTTAAAAGGAGGTAGCATTTTTCTTTTGCTACTGGGGGTTACGCTGTGGTTTAGCTATCAATTTTTTGAAAAAGAAGCTAAACAACAGGCGGTAAATTATGAGCTTCACGCTCAAAGCAAATTAAATGATGCAACTGACAGGATTGAACGACTTAAATTGCAATTGGAAAAGGCCCGTCAAGAAACTCAACTAGCACAAGTTAGTACCGTACAAAATAGCGAAAATGCCGTTGAAGAAAAGCTAAAACTCAAACAAATGGAATTAAGAGCAACTAAAGCGGAAGAAAGAGCCTCTTGGTTAAGTAAGGAAAACAGGCGATTTAAAGTCAAAGTGAAAGAACTGACTGACAAGCTATTGGCGGCTAAATCAGTCTCTCTGGTTAGCAAACCTTCACCCAATACAGCCAATCCAAAGTTGATCTCTCTCAAGCAGGAATTAGTTGGTTATGAAAGTCAAAAACAGACATTAAAGAATAATATTGCTTCCAAGAAAAAACAACTGGAATCGAGTTGGCAGCCGATGATTGGTAATGATGTTGCTCCGCCTAGTGCGGAAACGGTGACGCAGAGAGCGAAGCAAATTGAGCAGGCAACGAGCAATGAGACGAGTCAAGTTTTGGTGTTGAATGGCCAGATTGAAGCGGTTAAAAAAAAGATATTGGATATTGAAGGAGGGTAGTGTTTTTTAAGGAAAAAAAATTCCCATTCTTTGATTGATATAAAATTGATATACTCCAGTAATCATTTTAGGCAATCAAATAACAAAATGCTAAAAAGTCTATTCAAACCAAAATGGCAACACCAGGATTCACAGATCAGACAACAAGCTATTGTGGATCTGGATTCTGTCATTGACTTAGAAATCATCCAAAAATTAGCTATTGAGGACCCAGCGAGTGAATTGCGTGATCTAGCGTTGGCCAAAATCACTGATACTAAAACCTTACAAAATTTACTAAATAGCGCATCAACCGCTGAAGAATGGTGTCGATTTGCGGTAAGGATCAATCAAATATCCGCTCAAATTGATAATCTAGTACAAACCTTCGGTAAAGCGAAGTCTGCCTGGGATAAAAATGCTGTCAGTAAGGCTATCGCCTCCTGTGTAGACACCACCCTTGCTGAAGCTTTAATGGTCGCCAGCGACGATCCAGATGTCATCTTTAATATTGTCACTCAGGCAAAATCTATCGATTTTCGATTAAAAGTTTTAGCAAAAATCGATGATTATGATTTATTGCATCGTTTATCAAAAAAAGCGACTAACAAACGAGTCGTTCAGTTGGTTCGTTTAAAGCTGAAAAACGTTAAGGAGCAACAAAACAGAATTGATGAAACGCTAGAGAATGCCAAAAGCCTCACTCAAAGCATTGGTAAGTTGAGCAAACAAACTTGGTTTGACGCTCAATATGAAGCCAAAGTGAATGCGTTGTTCAAACACTGGCAAGAACTAGATCAGTCCTTGTTAGAACAATCATCTCCCTCAAAACAACAGTCACTACAAAATGATGAAAAAGAATTTACGATTTTTCTTGCAGCTTGCCAGAAGATTATAAGCGGTTATAGGCAAGAAACGGAGCGAGCAGCACTAGTGAAAGATGCACAAAACAAGCAATCTGGACTGTGCGCTCAATTGAATCAATTAATTGAAGAAATGAATGAACCATCCTCACAATCGAGTTCATCATTTCATGCAATACAAAATGCTTGGAATATTCTAAATGAAAACTGGTTGCAAACTGTTGATATCAGTCAACCAGACCCTAATATCAACAAGAATTATCAAAGGTTGCAACAACAATTAAAAAATTGTTTCAAGCGTTGGAATCATTTAATTGAGAATCAGTTTGAGATCGAACAGTTATTTGATAATAAACCTGATTCCGGTCACGAAGGTTTAGATGAGTGGTTAGAAAAATGGAAAAAAATGGAAAAGGATTTAGGATGGCCAAAAGAAGCGGCTCGCCCGGAGTTACTCAATCACTGGATTTCGGAAGTCTCTGATATTCAAGTAAGATATAATAATCATTTAGCCTCACAAAAGAAAAAGGCCAGAGTTTTAAATCAAAAATTGGCTCTATTGGAAAAACATTGCCAGCAACGTAATCTAATCGCAGCGAACAAGCTAGAGCATTACCTGAAAATTCGGTCGAAGGAGTTAACGGGCGATTTTTATACTAATTTTTTAAAAAAACGCGAACGAATTCAGGAACAATTAGATGAACTAAGAGACTGGCATTCCTTTGCGACTAGTCCAAAGAAACAACATCTTTGCGAAAAAATGGAAAGTCTAATTAAGGAGACAATGGATCCGCTTGACAAAGCGATAACAGTGCGAGAGCTTCAACATCAGTGGCGCGAATTAAATGTATCGGACGCAAAGGCCGATGACGAGCTTTGGGAACGTTTTAAAAAATCTAGTGATACGGCATACGAGCCTTGTTTAGTTTATTATGCAGAAAAGGATAAAGTTAAGGCTGAAAACCTTAAACAAAAACTTAGAATATGTACGTCAGTTGAACAACTAATTATTGAATCAGGATGGAATAAGTCCGTTAGTAAAATGGTGCAAGTAGAAGAAAAACAACCTGTTTTTGATGGCGCCATTCAGAGCCCTGATAACGTAAAAAATAAAGTGGATATCGATTGGAAGAAAATTGAATCTTTTCTACAGCAGACAAATTCACAATGGAAAAAATATCAGCCGATACCCGAAAATGAATATCAATCAGTACAAAAATATTTTAATCAGGTATTAAAGATTGTTAATGATAAGCTCAAAGAAGAAAAACAACGCAATTTGGATGCACGATGTGAGTTGGTTGAAAAGACGATAAAATTACTTGATTTGGCTGATATTAGTCAATCGATTAGAGGTGCAATTCATTTGCAAAAACGATGGAAGGCGTTAGGTTTTACGTTTTATAAAGCAGATCGTAAACAATGGAAACTATTTCGAAGTGCTTTGGATAAGATTTTTGAAAAAAGAGATTCGTTAAACCAATCACATAAAGACGAGCTTAATAATAATCACCAAAAAATATCAGAAATTAGTCAACAAATACTTCAGTTATGTAATCTGAAAGACAGCCAACTGAAAACAAGTTATGAGCAATATGAAACTATCAAACAAAATTGGGATCCAGAAACTGAACTGCCAAAAACGAAACAAAAACAAAGCTTAATGGCTTTCGAAAAAGCATGTCAAAAATATCAAGAACATTTTTCTGGTCTTAAAAAAAGACAACAAAAATTAGCCGTTGAAGATCTTTTGCTAGGCGCTGAGTTATTATCTCATGCAGAAGAAAAAATACTGGACTCTGATTTAGCCAAAATCGGTCAAGATGATTTAGATAAGTTGAAAAATAAAATTTCTCAACTGTCCTGCGATGAACAAACTAAAGCTAATTTGAACTTCCGCTTACAATCGTTGCTTTGCCCTAAAAAAAATCAAACCGGATTAAACGAATTGTTAGAGTTAATCCTCAAAACTGAAATAATGTTGGGCATTAATTCTCCAGATTGTTTTAAACAACAAAGAATGCAAGCACAACTAGAACAACTACAACAAGGTATGGGTCAAGCTCAATCAAAAATTGATAAACGAGACGAAGTACTGAAGATGCTTAATGGTTGGGTTGAGATTGGTTTTATAGATAAATCGGAAAGAGTAAAATTAGAAGCAAGGCGAGTGAAAATATTTACCACCGTTGATTTATAGATCTAAGGAGATGCTATTGATATTTTAATACTAGCGATTTCCTTCGGATATGCCCTTGCCATTTGATAGTAGTTGTCGTTTAATGGCTATCTATCAAATGGTGAGCCTCCTACAGAGAATTTTCATCTCATTAGTTAGCTACACACGGTTCGCCAGCGCAAAACGTTGAGGCTACAAGAGAGAATCATAAGTAATGAATGAGTATCTATTTCTTTTACCGATATTGATCTTTTTATTGTTAGGTGTAATGAGTCCTGGGCCAAGCTTTATTTTGGTTGCTCAAACGGCGATGGCAAAATCACGTTCTTGGGAGTTAAACTACTTACAAGTCAGCAATTGCCCTAATCTATCATTGTTACAGATTTTCAACAGTCACTTCACTCCTGTTAAAATCTGCAAAATTTGGTGTTATGTGTGAAAAGTTATGAAACAAGCTAGTAGATTTATGCCTAAATATATACACCCTAGTAACGGATCTTTGCTCTAGCAGAAGAAAGAAATGAATTAAGTATTTGCGAATTTACGCGCTCCTTTAATTATCGTCAAACAGATATATGGGCGATTAGGGCGGTGCTGGTTATTGCAAACAATGCCAATATTCCCAATTATTTATCGGTGCTTTTTGTCGTTTGTTTTTCAATTGAATGGTTTTTTATCAGGCTCATCTAAATCACTCATTTGATCTGCTTGTTCACGAGTTAATTTGTGAATACTCTTAATAAAACATTTTTGTTCAGGAAAGCTAGTCACAAAAATCGAGTCAAAACGGGTATGTAATCGACTGCCGGTATGATTGATGCCTAAAGTATTGGAAAAACGGAGGCCAACGCAACGGCTTTTTAAGGTAATTAAATAGGGTTTTCTAATTGAGGTGAAAATGATTAGGTGCTCTTTGCCAAGTTCGCGCCATCCATCGTATCTAAACGTTGTAATCGATTTAACCTGTTCCAAATGGTTGTCTGAAATGTAGGTTTGATAAAGCGCGGATCTTTCGATGTCGGTTAGGGCATTATGGGTACAACCAGATAAAATAAGAATTGCAAATAACAGACGGCTGATTAAAGTCATGACTAACCCCTCTTAGTGGCTAACTATATGGACAACTTGAAACAGTAAATGTTTCAAACAAATTCAGTCAACCTCTTTGACGGTAGTTTACTGATGGTCCAGATATATATTACGACAAGGATCGCCAGTTTGTATTTGTGGATTTAGTTAACTAAGAAGTTACTCGGGGATTTTGTTTTATTCGTTTGGTAAAAAAATTATCTGCCAAATAATAGCTGGAAAATAGGCCAGCCAAAAGCGCAAAAACTCCCATATCAATCAGCGCTAATCCAGATAATGCACCTAAAACGGCGCCCAGTAGTTCAATAAACCTAAAAAAATCAGTTCACCCTACCAACAAAGCATTCTGACTTTTAAAT
>CAYVSL010000069.1:0-17481 GCA_964454125.1 uncultured Kangiella sp. | reverse complement strand
AAGCGTGTCAAGCAATTATTACCCTTTTTTTAGTAATTACGCTGAATAGTTACGTATAATCAAGAGTGGTGAATTTACTTGTCGCAAAATTTTTAGCTGGTCTATTTTCAACATATTCTGCCACCACTTAAACCCATGATTACTCATTTCTATATCTAGTTCTGTACTATTTATGATATTAGATGCTAGTTTAGAAAACCCTTCAATTTCTGCTCGAAGCTCTGGAGAATCATCTTTTCCATATTTAATATTGTGAACAACATCGTCTAAAAACTACCGCCCGCCGCCGTTAAAAGAAACTGTTGCATCAATCAAACTAGTGCGAGAAGCGACATATTTGAAACAACGGCCCCCTCGCTCCCTACGATCATAAGGTAGTTTTTATATTCGGTTAAAACACTTACTTTACTGAGGACTTGTAATATGTCAGAAACACGTTGCTCTGGGCTATCCATTTCAAGGAATGCAGCTGGACAACTTTTACGCTCAGCACCTTTTTGTTGTAATAATTCTGCGCCTATGCCGTATTTCTCAACTAATAGAATATCAGCTTTCGGCCATGCCAACGCAACTTCCTTCATTTTTTTCTTGTGAATGACGTTATTACAACTAGAGCCTTGGAGTATCAATAACAAGGTATCAGAAGCAGTCCTCTCTGAATATTTCAGAATATAGTAGTCTATAAATGAATTGTCTTCGCGTTGAATATGGAAAACTTTTTTTGCTTTTGCCTCTACAAAGGATGCAAGTAATACGAAAAATATAATAGCGAATATCATGATGGCTTTCATCTTAAATTAAATACCTTTTCGTTGGCTTGCACATGTTTTATTGGATTTTAACGTTTCGCCGCAGCCGAAAATAACTTTTTACGCCGTAGGTGTAAACTGTTAATTTTCGGCTGCCGGCGTGTGATTACTTATTATTTCCATTCGTAAAACCTAGGCTGAAATATTTTTGGATCCACCTTATAGTCACCATCCATTTGTTCCGGCCGAAGTTCTGGATATTTATTCCATAATTTCTCTTCAATATCTAAAAATAGACTTCCCATGATTTTTCCTGCTGTTCTTGCATAACCATCAAATATTTCGTCTTTATCGTTATCTCGAACAAATGCAACACTGTCATTCATCATTGAATTGATTTGCATCATAAGTATGCTTAATTTTTCAGCATCGTCTTTAGTCATTGACAATCCTTTGTTACGTAACGTCGCCCGTTGGCGAAAATGGTTAAAAAAGCGGTCAGTTGATACGACTGCTTTTATTGTTTGCGCTTTTAATCTTGTACATTCCAAAAATGTTCAATTTAATATTACAATTTTCAGAATAGCTACCGCACCAATACAATTTGGTTAAGATATAAGTTCGTTGTCAAACCATACATCCTCAAAGCCTTTGCGATCAATCATTATTCTGTAGCCGGGCTTTAAAGCCAAATACTTGAGAATGTGTGGGCAATATTTGTGTAAGTGTACTACACACAAAGGCTGAAAAAACTCCGGTTCATCATTAAACTCGCCACCCCAAATATACCAGCCAGTTGTCCCTTTTTCATCTAAATATCTAACAGCGTGTAACGGTTCAGTTTTTATCGTTTGTAATGCTATTCCGACTTTTCCCTCTAAATCAATCCCGTAATATTCAGAACTATATTTTTCACAGAGTAACTTTTGCTCCTTGTTCATTTGCTATCCTTCAGGATCTTAACGCCTGCGTCAATTGAGGCGCATCTTTTCGCGCCTTCGATTGCACGCAATGGTGTACGCCCAGCATGGGCATTAACTAATGAGGTGAAAGTCCTCTGTAGGAGGTTCACCGTTTAATGATTGTATTAAACGACAACTACTAGCAAATGGCAAGGGCATATCCGCGAGGCGTTGTCCGGAGGAAGCCGCTAGCATGGAATGGGGACACGTCGTACGCCGTTACCGGCATTTTATCTAGCGGGTTAAAGTCCCGTCCGAGTAATTATCTCATTCACTCGGTAGTACCGCAAAGCAGCCATTGAGTAATGGGTGGTTGTAAGTTTTGCAAGGGCGAGACAGCAGGCCGCAACGCAAGTGGATCGGTATTAGCTTCGTCAACCAATTAAGGATGTTGACCCTTTGATGTGATGGGGAAAACTGTCACCTTTCAATCGAGCAGCCGCAATAAAGCTGCGACAATGGGATAGATTGTTAGGATCCTTCGGGGTTATACGAGTGGCATGTTGTTGAAGATAAGAGGTGCAGGACGGGAGATCCATTATCGTGGTGATGCCACACTAACGAATTTATATAAGCGAATAGCGACATTAAATTCGGCTTTATTGGAAGTCAGAGGGGCTAATAGTACCGTTTGAGGGTGAGCGACAACATAACAGTGGAATGAGGACGCGTCTTTCTTTGCTCTATCTATAGGCTTAGGATAAAGCGACTTTATGGCTAGACAAATTCGCATAGAATATCCCGGAGCGATTTACCACATCACGTGGCAACGCACAGCAGGCGATATTCGACACAAAAGCGGATCGATATCACTTACTCGTCATAAAATAAAAACAACGACTGTAAGCGACAGCGGCGTAATACGGCAGCGAAAGACGTGTCCCCATTCATCTTCTATGTATATAATGTTGGGCAACTACTTAAAAGCGAATTTTTCTCTTCTACTAAATTTGAACAAGTATTTGTTTTAACCCATAGCCTTTATTTTTTCTATGAACTAGTTGATTCTAATCACAAGCGTCGTAAAGAAACTCAGAGGTTATATCGGATATCAAAAAATAATGATGGTACGAATATAAAAAACATGAAGTATGAAGAAGTACAAAATGATTATCACTCTTATTGGATGATTGTAAACGACAAGACACAGCCGCCAGCACTAATAGCAAATTGCATGCGAAATATAATTGAGTACTTTTTTAACTTTGTCCAAAAAGCTGATTTAAGTAATGTTGTTCAAAAGCCTGAGCTACAAAGCAATAATCTCCAGTCATTTTGCCGTTATATTAATAGAGAGTCACATTCTTTAGGGCAAAACATATTTGACTTTAAAGAGTTTAATTACGATGATTTCAGGGATGGATTGAAGCTCGTATTTGAGGTTACAGGATATCCAGAGCACTATGAAAAAATGACAAAGAGCCTTAAACCGTAAGAATTTATGGGGTCACGTCTTTCTTTGCTCTTTATATCTTTTTATTGAGAACAGTTTAGCCAAACAAAATGCCCGCTTGAAACAATTAGTGTGGTAATATTTGGAAGTTCAGCATTTTAGTAACACAGGTTCTAATCTGAAACAATTATATTTAATGGAATAGGGACGCGTCTTTCTTTACTCTATCTATAGGCTTAGGATAAAGCGACTTTATGGCTAGACAAATTCGCATAGAATATCCCGGAGCGATTTACCACATCACGTGGCAACGCACAGCAGGCGATATTCGACACAAAAGCGGATCGATATCACTTACTCGTCATAAAATAAAAACAACGACTGTAAGCGACAGCGACGTAATACGGCAGCGAAAGACGTGTCCCCACTCATCTCCCACTCATCTCAAAAGTATCTGTTGGTGTTACTAACTTAACAGACGAATTACCTCCGTATATCGAGCCTGCTTTCAATGCTAACACGGATGAAAGTAACTATCGTTTATTTGGGCGAAGCTGGTTTGTACGTTTGAATCATTCTTTCTAATTAGTTAAATGAATACCGCTAATTTGTTAGCGGTGTTTATTTTAAAATAAATACTCCTATGGTTCCTATTCCGGATATTACACTTTACCCTAGTAATAAAACGGTTCCCATATTCAAGTTTTGCTTATTATTTTCACTTTCCTTCAAGCTCTGAGCATATCTTTTTTTGTGTTTACTACAGCCCGCACAAAATGGGTATTCAATCAAAAAGCTGAATGCTAGAAACCACAGTAACTTACTGTTAAATAACAGAATCCGGCTACTTTATTCAGATAATAATTTTCTTGTGAAATTTTTTTGTTGCTAAATATGTCGATATGAATCGAATAAAACATTTCAAAAATTAATTTTGGTACGGAATGTGAGTTAAATTGGTAACAGGTGCACGAAAAAATATGAAAAAGAAAACGATGTCTTTATGGGATCGTTAAATGTTAAGAAAGTGATATATTATTGATCAACTAAAGAACATATCGCAAATCGAACATACAAGGCACCGCAGCCCTATTAGTTTTGCGGTACATTTATTGGCTGGATTAATTGCTTATACTTTTCAATCAAAAAAACCAAGTATCAGAATTTCGCGCTCTGAAGAGACTCAACTTATGCAGTTCTGAGGTTGCTTAATGTTTCATGGCCAAACAAGTGAATGATTTTTCTTTGATTATCATTTAAACCCATTACCTGATCGGGTTGCCCAAGATAAGACGCAATGATGGTGTGCTACAACATTTAGAAAGTCCAACGTAATGTCGGGTTACTTATTTGCTTCTTGTTTTGATTAGGAAGCGTTTCTTTTTCTGCTTTTACCTGATGTTGATCTAAGTTAACCAGATCTCAGGTACTTTAATGAATTCACAGAATATAATTTTCAGACAGAAAAATTTAGTGTGGAAAACAAGCGCAAATAAAGTAATCAATTACTATTTGATAAGCCTATGACAGGGTTAACTACATGTTTTACGCTTGAATCTGTTGCTAATTACTTATTTAAGCCATTGAAATTACAGCTAAAATTATCATCGTACAACAAAAACCATACTGGACGGCTACTAAAATGAAATGTCTACGTAAATATTCACACATGTTACCGATTATTTTGTGTTGACCTGCATCTTTCTTACCAGTTAATATCACGGGTGGTAGACTAGGCCAAATGGTCTAAATAGGGCGATTATTGGACTCTTTGAATATAACAAAGGGCAGTTAACGCTTAACCATAACCTCCATGACAATCAGGGAGAACTAAATTGAATAAAAAATTAACGATAGCTGTATCATCAGCACTTTACTGTGCGTCGCTGGGAGCAATTGCTTTCAGTGGTGTTGTGCCAGATAAAACCTATGATCCGCTTACACTAAAGACAGAAATAGCTGCGAAGAAATCAACTAGCTTTGTAAGATCAAAATTAAGCAAGAAAATCCATATCGAAGATGGATTGTCAGGAACATACAATTATATCATCAGACTAGTTGATGCCCCAATCGCTAGCTATCGAGGTGATATTAAGGGTTTTGCTGCGACTAGCCCGACATATTCTAAAAGCTTTAAAGAAAGAAACTTGCATGTCAAAGGAAAGACTTCGGCAGAAAAGAGAAATAGCTTAAAGCTTGATTTCAATAAGCCTGAAGTTAAAAACTACTCACAATACTTGAGTGGTAAGCAATCGAGCTTTTTGTCAAAGACTAATCAGTTATTGGGTAAGCAAATCCAACCTCTAGGACAAATGAAAACGGCATTTAACGGTGTAGTTCTTTCTTTGACACAGAAACAAGCGATTGAAATTGCTAAATTAAAAGAGGTTGCTTATGTCGAACGAGAGCAAGTTTATACCTTAGATACGGATACTGGACCAATATTAATCGGCTCTCCTAATGTATGGGATGGAACTGCAACCGGTGTAGGCGCAATGGGTGAAGGTACTATTGTCGGAGTCATCGACACAGGTATTAATTCAGATCATCCATCCTTTGCTGATGTCGGTGGTGACGGATATGATCATACCAATCCATGGGGCGCGGGAGTCTATGTGGGTGACTGCGCTGGTGCGTTTTCCTCACTTTGTAATGACAAGTTAATCGGTATACATTCTTATGCTTTAATAACTGATATTTATGATGATGCAGCTATTTTTGGTGCAACACCACCGGCTAAAAATGGTGAAGATTATAATGGGCATGGCTCCCATACTGCAAGTACCGCAGGCGGCAATGTTCTTATGAACGTACCAATGCTGGATCCTGAATTTGGTGTAGAAGAAAGTGATGGAGTCAATTCAACGGGATTTGCATTTAGTCAAATTTCTGGAGTTGCGCCACATGCTAATATTGTCGCTTATCAAATTTGCCGGCCAGGCAATAAAGGTGATACGTATGCATCATGCCCGGGCGTTCCGATTCTTATGGCTATTAATGATGCTATCACCGATGGTGTAGATGTCATTAACTATTCAATTAGCGGTGGAGGCTTTCCTTGGAATAGCAATACTGAACTGGCTTATTTGGCGGCGCAAGATGCCGGAATATTTGTTGCTACTTCGGCAGGAAATAGTGGTCCAAACCCTGAAACCTCACCAAAACACGCACCTTGGTATACTGCTGTTGCGGCATCGACCCATGGTCGAACTGTTGAGTTTGCCAAAACAATAGGTGATTTCACGGGGGGTGATACTACCGTTCCGACAACCATTAATGGTTCAAGTGCGACTGAAGGCGTTACTGCGACGATTGTATATGCAGGTGATTTTGATAATCCAAACGACGCGGCAGGTGATGATTCAGCGCAATGTCTGACTGGTTTTCCTAGCGGAACATTTAACGGTGAAATTGTGGTCTGTGATCGTGGTGCGATAGCACGTGTGCAAAAGGCAGCGAATGTCGCTGCAGGTGGAGCTGGCGGTTACGTATTGGCTAACTTGCAAGACGCTGCTAGCAGTGTAAATAATGATGTGTTCATTATACCAGGGTCCATATTAGTGCAGATGATGGTGATGTGCTAAAGACTTGGCTTGCAAGCGGAACCGGTCATACAGCAACAATTAGTGCGGCTAGTGGTGAACTGGTTACCGGTCAAGCTGATGATTTAGCCAGTTTCTCATCTCGCGGTCCTAATACTACGGTTCCCGATATTATGGTACCTTCTGTTTCTGCGCCTGGTGTTTCGATCTATGCAGCATATGCTGATCAACATTTTGGCCATGATGTGACAGGACCAGCGCCATCGGATTATGCGTTCTTACAAGGGACTTCAATGTCAAGCCCTCATGTTGCCGGAGCTGGAGCGTTGTTAAAGTCAGCTCACCCAACTTGGACGCCTGATAATATTCGCTCTGCGTTGATGCTAACCGCTACTTCCGATATGAAAAAAGAAAATGGTGAAACACCAGCTGATATTTTTGATATGGGTTCTGGACGTATTAGAGTTGATTTAGCTGCAGCGACAGGTTTGCTCATGGATGAAACCGAAGCAAATTATCAAGCGGCAAACCCCAGCAGCGGCGGCGATCCTAAAACTTTGAATATTCCTAGTATGGGTAATACTACCTGTGCTGGCAGTTGTGTTTGGGAGCGGACATTTACCGCAACTAAAGATGGCACTTGGACGACCTCTGCAGTAATAGATTCTTCCGATATTAGCGTAAGTATTACGCCAGAGAATTTTTCAATATTGGCTGGTGATTCTCAAACAGTAACCATTACAGCTCAAATAAATGGTTTAAATACTGGATACCAAGCAGCCGGTGTTGTGACTTTAACTCCAGCAGATGAAACCGTGCCAACCGCAAATTTGCCACTGTTTTTGACCGTTAATAGCATTGATTTGCCAGAAAAATTTGACTTGGAAGTTCATCGAGACGCTGGTTCAATTGTATTTAGAAATACTCTCGCTATGGAAGTTTCGGAATTTTCGGCTCGTTTATTTGGTTTGTCTAAAGCAACAACTACTGACTTGTCTGTAGGTCAAGATAGCGATGTTGGTGATTGGGAAGATGATTTAACTGATGGGATCTCGACCACCTGGTTCACATTAGCAGAAGCTTCACAGTTTTTATATGTCGCAATTTCTAACGCTGAAGCGACAGATTTCGACCTTCGTGTTGGTATCGATGCTGATGGTGACGGACTTCCAAGTAGTGATGAAGTGCTTTGTCAGGCATCGTCATCTGCCAGTAATGAAGTCTGTGAAATACCGGAAGTTGATGCGGGTGAATATTGGGTTACCGTGCAAAATGTTACGGCTTCTGCGCCGGAAGCAATTGATGGTTTTACATTGGTCAACGGTTATGTACCTACAGAATCCACGGATAATTTCAGTTTGGCTGCAGAAGAAAGCAGTGACGCTCCAGCATCCTTTGACATTCGTTTAGCATGGTCGGATGAAATGGAAGAAGGTGATATCTTTATTGGTGCATTTGATGTTGCAACAGATGCAAGTGAAGAAAATGCTGGCAATCTTGGCTCTACTATCGTCGTAATGACACGAAAAGAAGATGATGTTTGGTTGAGTGTAGATAATGATAATCCAGCCGTTGGTGATACTGTTACCTATACAGTGAATGTGCTTGCTAATATGACGGATGAAGATGTTGCTTACACGGTCGAAACCAACATTCCAAGCGGGATCCAAATAGACCCTGCAAGCTTGGTTGCATCCAGTGGAACTGCTTCTATTATTTCTGGCGGTATTGACGGGGTGAATATTAATTGGTCCGGCGTAAGGGAAGGATTATTAGGTGTAGAGCCGACATATGTTGTGTCAGATAATGGTATTGATGCAAGTTGTGTTATGCCAGACTTTGGTCAGGGGAGCGGTTATATTGACTTACCTGGCTTGGGTATAAATGCTCAGCCTCTTGATGGGGATAGCGTTAAAGCAACCTTTAATATAGCAACTCCGTTTCTAGGGAAGACTTATTCGACCTTTACTATTAACGATGATGGTTTTGTTGCTTTTGATGGTGGTTACGGAGGGAGGCCTTGGATTAACCAATTGCTTCCAACCGGTGCACAACCTAATAATTTGGTGGCTCCGTTCTGGCGAGACATGCAATTAGATACAGCTAATGGATCAGCGGCTTATGTTGCAACTGGTGGACCTTTTGTATTAATTGAGTTTACAAATATGCGGCATTGGGCATTCTACAACGGAACGCCTGCAGCTGATGATGTACTTAATTTTGAGGTCGTGATTAACAGAGTTAATGGTGACATTATGTACGGATACAACAACGTAACCCATAATGTTGGTGACGCTTTACGGCAGACTATCGGTTGGGAAAATGCTACTGGTACTTCCGGTGCGAATATTATTTATTCTGGTAGTCAGGGTTTAATCGGTACTGTTGCAGATATCACAACGGGTCTTATTATTTGTAACAGGTTGCAAGCGCCAGATTTTTCACCGGCAACAGTGACATTTTCAGGTGTAGTAACAGAAGCAGCTGCTGGAGCAACTTTGACAGCAATGGTTGAAAGTGACTCTACAAATATCGATGCACAAACGGAAACGTCTTCTATTGACGTTAATGTACAGAGCAATTTAATGGTTTCCGCTATTGAAGACGCGACTGTTGCAGAAGAAGGTACCGTCAGTGGTATAGTGGTTGAGTACACTGATAACGATGCTGTTGGCAACACCATAACAGTGACTTCTGATAATGGCACTGCGTCAAATATTAGCGGTAATGAATCAGGTGCAACCTTTGATATTACCCCGAATCTAGACTTCAACGGTGATATGATTGTGACTGTTACAGTGACCGATAATGAAAAACCCGCTGATAGTGTGTCGACTAACTTCACCGTTGCTGTTACTGCAGTGAATGACGCACCAGTAACGGATGCAACTGCATCACAAAGTTTTAATAGTGGTGTGAGTACTCTTGCTCTAACGGCTGTTGCGAGTGATGTAGATGGTGATGATTTAACTTACTCTTGGTCTCAGACTTCTGGGCCTAGTGTCTCGATTACTGATTCATCATCTGCAAACGCTACCGTTAGTAATGCTAACGCAGAAACGGCTATTTTGACTTTTGAAGTAACCGTTAGTGATGGTGTACTGACAGCTACAGCGACGATCAGTGTTAATGTTGTAGAGAAGAATAATGGCTCCTCCGGCTCTATGGGCTTCTTACTGTTGTTCTTAGGCATTCCTCTGTTGTTTAGAAGAAGATCCTAAAATATAGCTAAAAAGTAGTAAATCTAGGGCAAGCTGGCATTTATATGGCTTGCCCTTTTCAATACTAAGATGTTACTCAAATTTCTGTCAGTAAAACCATAGACCAGATTTTTTAGTCATATTAAATCTCGCTAGTATTTATTATTTTAAAAATGATTTTAGCTAGAAAAACCTGCTCTACTAATTCAAACATCCCTCGATTAAAATTTAACCTTGAATAAAAGCATATTATTTGGTACAGTTGTAACGTAATGGTTATATTTGTGTATGCTTCATTCCGATTATTACACTGAATCACTCTGAAATAAAGAGTGATATATTATTCATTGATTGTTTGTAAGCCTTGGTATTGTTTATAAATGACGCGTTAAATAAACTTACGGTGGCAACTGGACTAATAAACCTAGAAAAAACAGTCAAAACACGAGAAATAGTGCCAATCCAAAGCGCGCCTGATAATGCAAAAAATTGACTCATCACCAATAAGGTGATAGCACCATTTTTTAACGACACCATGCGTACTCTGGTCTAGCACTCTTTCCACGACTTCAACTGATTATTCTAGGATAAACAACTAAAACAACAAATTCTTGGCCGAGAACGTTTGACTCGTCGAAAAATTCTGTTTATAGTCGGCACATTGTGCACATGTAAATTTTGCATTGCACTTTGTAAGTAAAAGTTTCGACTACTTTGACAATAATTACATTAAGTAACTAAGTAACTAAGTAACTAAGTAACTAAGTAACTAAGTAACTAAGTAAGTAAGTAGCAGTTGTTGGTAAAAATATGGATCTGATTTTGTCATTTTGGTTTTTTGACCAAAATTGGCGTTAGTCCATCATTTATGCGAGTTTCTATAGATTTCTCATCAATCTCTTGAAATTTTTCATAAATGGTTATTCAACTGATCAAATTTATTTCAACCCTAAAAAAATAATTAGGAAGCCACATGCATAGTCGCAATAGAAAAAATCTACTTAAGGTCGCAGCATTATCGCTGATTGCCTTATTCATGGCAGGGAATGCTTTTGCAGCAGGTCCTTACGATTCGTCTGTCAAAATTGAGAAAAAAATCAATAAAGATACTACTAAGGCACAACAACAGGTTGACCGATTTGCTGATCAGGCGATTGATTTGAGTGCGGAATACAAAGCAACTCTTCAGTTGATTGATAGTTTACGTATCTACAACAACCAACTAGAACTGCTAATTAAGTCCCAAGAAGCTGAAATGGTTTCGATCCAACGGGAAATGGATACCATTGATGCGACTGAGCGTGGTGTTATCCCGTTAATGAATGAAATGATTGCATCTATTGATCGCTTTGTTCAAATTGATATTCCTTTTAAAAAAGAGGCTCGCCTTGAAAGAATCAATAGGTTGAAAAACTACATGATTCGAGCCGATATCCCAAACTCTGAAAAATACCGTAAAATTTTAGAAGCCTATCAGGCTGAAATCGGTTACGGCGAGAGCATTAGCGCTTATGAAGATAAAATTATGGATGGCACTGACGAAGTCAGAGTTGATTTCTTGCAAGTCGGCCGAGTCGCTTTAGTTTACTTAACCTTAGATGGTCTGAATGCTGGTTTTTGGAATATTGAAAAGAAACGTTATGAAGAGTTAGATGACTCTTATATACGATCCATTGAGAACGGGATCAAAATGGCCAACAAACAAGCCACAATGAACCTTATTGAGCTACCAATCCCTGCAGCGAAGAGGGCTGAATAATGAAAATTAAAAACATATTAGCGGCTATTGTATTGGCAAGCATTACCTTTAACGTCTCATCTGCAGAACAAGCAAAAAATACCGGGGCTGTTGAAACACCAGCTGCTGATACTTTGAGCGAGTTATTAAAATTGGTAAAAGCGGACAAAATCCGTCAATCAAAAACTAATTCTAAGCGTATTGCTGAATTTCGAAAAGAAAGAAACAAACAGCGAGCATTACTAAATAGAGCCAAAGCTGAGCAAAAACGAGAGGAAGATCGAACGGATCGTCTCAAAGCTCAGTATGAAAAAAATGATAAGACGCTAGCGGAATTGGAAGCGGCTAAAATGTTAAAAGCAGGCTCTTTAGGCGAAATGATCGGTGTAGTACGTCAGGTCGCTGGTGATTCTGCCGCGAGATTTAAGCGTTCGGTGGTCACCGCTCAATTTCCAGGTCGTCATGCCTTTTTGGAAAACCTCGCACAAGCAAAAGTTTTCCCTGAAATTCCAGAAATTCGAAAGCTTTGGGTAGAAATTCAGAATGAAATGACCGAACAGTCAAAAGTGGTTAAATTTACAAGGGAAATTGTTAATCGCGATGGTCGTAAAGAACAGCGAACGATTAATCGTATTGGTGGTTTTAACTTGGTTTCTGATGGAGAGTACTTGGTATTCAATGACAGTACACAAGATGTCAATCAATTGTTGAGTCAGCCGAAAGGAGATTTTGTTGACACCATTGATCCATATCAGGCAACCACTTCTGGTGTTGAACGATTAGCCATTGACCCTTCCAGAGGAAGCATTTTAACCATCGAAGTTCAACGTGAGTCATGGCCTGAAAGAGTCGAAAAATATGCAGGGGTTGTTGGTTATTCTATTTTTGTTGTATTGGGTGTTGGTCTATTAATTGTATTAGAAAGAATGTTTACATTGGTGACTTTGCGCGGAAAAATGCGTGCACAAGCTAAGTCCAGTACTCCAGGTAACAATCCACTGGGACGTATTATGGCTGTTTATCTGGCCAATAAAGATGATAATACTGAAAATCTAGAATTGAAACTTGATGAGGCGGTATTGAAAGAAACACCACGTATTGAGCGTGGAATTACTATCATTAAGGTTTTCGCAGCCGTTGCTCCATTAATGGGGCTACTTGGTACGGTGACTGGTATGATTGAAACTTTCCAAAGTATTACGTTATACGGTGCAGGTGACCCTAAAGTTATGGCTGGCGGTATTTCATCAGCATTGATTACAACCGTTTTAGGTATTGTGGCGGCGCTGCCTTTGATTCTTTTACACAGTGTTGTTTCCGGTATTGCTAAAGGTCTTAATCATATGCTGGAAGAGCAGAGCACTGGTTTAATCGCTCAACATGAAGAAGAAGCAGGAGCATAATCTATGCTATTTCTTGAGGAGCTAATTGATACTGTTTCCAAGTTTATTGATGTCGGTGGTGGAGTCTTATGGTTTATTGCTGCAGCGCTAATCGCAATGTGGACAATGATTATTGAGAGAATGTGGTTTTATAGTCGTACCTATCCCAAGCGAGCACGTTTGCTGATTGCCAAATGGGAAGCAAGATCGGATACTACATCTTGGCGCGCTCATCGAATTCGAGAATCTTGGATTTCTCAAATGACTGAAGAGCTGAACTCAGGTTTGTTGGTTATTAAAACCATTGTAACCATTTGTCCAATGATTGGTTTGTTAGGTACAGTAACCGGTATGGTTCAAGTGTTCGAGTTGATGGCGCTTCAAGGTACAGGTAGTGCTAGATTGCTAGCCGCGGGTATTTCTAAAGCGACGGTTCCTACTATGGCTGGAATGGTCGCAGCGCTTTCAGGACTGTTTGTGAGTGCGCGATTGGAATATTCGGCTAATGTGAGAGCGCAAGAACTAGCTGACCATATGCCGCATCATTAAGCATTTATCGCAACACAGGATTTTACATCCTGTCGTATAGATCCAACCGGGAATATCAGATTGATTTTTGGGTTGGGTGAAAATAATCAAAGCTCGACAGCCTGTCACAAAAGTCAATAGTGTGTCAGGTAAAAATTACGGGCTATTTTGTATAGCGGGATCCTTTCTTCTATTGGGATCTGATTTATTAGGAACAAAGAATTATGGCGAGGAAAAAACTAAAACCTGCTCAGGATGATACTCAAATTGACATGACGCCGATGCTTGACATTGTGTTTATTATGTTAATTTTCTTTATCGTGACGGCCTCATTTGTAAAGGAATCCGGCATTACGGTTGATAAACCACTTGCTGAAACGGCTACTAAAAGACCCAAAGCAAATATATTTATTGGTATCGATAATCGTGGCGATATCTACATGCTCAAGAATAAGGTCGATAAAGATGCTGTAAAGGCAGGTTTAGAAGAAATGTTACTTGAAAATCCGGAGAGTACCGTGGTTATCCAAGCAGACAGTCGTGCAGATGCGGGTGTTCTTTTAAATGTTCTTGATGCAGCTAAAGCCGCTGGTGTCAGTAATATCTCAGTTGCGGCGGAGCTATAATATGCAAAGAATTATTATTGGTCTCGGAATGGGTGGTGTGGTTACTTTTTCACTTTTTATTCTTATGGCTTATTTAATAAAAGCTGACGTTAGACCGCCTCTAAAAGAAGAAGCGGTCACTATTCAAATCAGCATGGTTGAGCCAGATGACGATATTAACTTGAGAGTAAGACGATTACCTAAGAAACCACAACCACCTAAAAACCCACCACCACCACGAACTCGCCGTGTTGCGAAAGTGGAACGTCCTAAGGTTCAAAGCATGAACTTTAATTTGGGAAAAGTCGATGTCGGTCTAGCGGGTAGCGGATTATATTTAGGGCCTCCGGGCGGCGCAATGGGAGATGGGGAAGCTATACCTATGGTTATTATTCAACCTCGATATCCGCGTAAAGCGGCAATGGAAGGTATTGAGGGATGGGTGAAATTTAAGTTTACGATCTCTCCCGATGGTACTCCAAAAGATGTTGAATTAATCGATGCCCAACCTCGCCGTGTTTTTGAGCGGGATGCACGTCGTGCCATCTATAAGTGGAAGTTCAAGCCAAAAGTGGTTGACGGTAAAGCCATGGAACAAAAGAACATGGTTTATACCATGCAATTTCAGTTAGCCGCCGAATAATAGCAAGAGAATTTAAGATATGAAAAAAAGATCACTATTTTATGTTCCTGTTTTAATGATGACGGGGATATTGTCTGTTGGAGCGGTCAATAACGTACCGATTACCAGCCTGACAAAAAACTGTAAACCAATGATTAATAAGAACCTGAAGATTCCTAAGGTTGCCATTAGAGCTTTACCTGAACGAAGCCACAAACGAATTTCAAGGGCTCTGGAAAGACTTGCTGAAGAAAATTACGCTGAAGCGATAGAATTATTTAATAAGTTACTTTCATCAACCGATAATCAATATATCAAAGCGACGGTTGCAAAATATATAGGTATTACTTATGCGCAGCAAAGCAAAACGATTGAAGCGACAAAATACTTTAGCCAAGCGTTAGATTTAGGTAGAGGATTTCTTCAACCTAGAGAACTGCAAGATTTAACCCAGAATGTTGCAACCATGCTTTACACTAATGATGAAAAAGCTAAGTCTCTTGAGTATTTAGAAAGGTGGATGAAAAACTCTAATGTAGATAATGAAAATATTTATCTGCTTTATGCGGCAATATTATCTGATTCAGGTAAGATGAGAAAATCAGTTTGTCCGGCTTATTGGGCTGCCAAAATTTCTAAAAAACCAAACAAAAACGCTTTCGGTTTAATGTTGAATGCACATTTCGAATTTAAAGAATACGATGGAACAATAGCGATACTTAAACAACTTATTTTGGATTTTCCTATTGAAAAACGCTTTTGGCGTAATCTGGTAGCGATGTACAGCCAACAAGATCAATTAGATGAAGCTTTGGCTGTTATGGAAATGTTTTATGTATTGGGATATATGGAGACAGAGAATGATTATAAGCAGTTATCATCGATGTTTGCATTTAATGATATCCCTTATAGAACAGCCATCATTTTAAAAGAAGGTATTGATAAAGGTTTGGTAAAAAATACCGAAAAAAACTGGAAAAATATTGCATCTAATTTTCATGTAGCAAGTGAATTGAAAAAGGCCATTCATGCTTATGGAAAGTCGGCTGACAAGACAAGTTCCGGCGAGAACGATCTTAAACAGGCTGAGCTATTGGCGGATGACGAGCAATTTAAGAAAGCCATTGCTGCATTTAATATGGCATTGAAAAAAGGTTCGTTAAAAGATACGGGCAAAGCCCATTTTCGTAAAGCACTGGCTTATCTTGGTTTGAAACAATATAACAGCGCTATTGGAGCCCTCGATAAAGCCAGCAAGTATAAAAAATGGCGTAGACAAGCCGTTCAGTGGTCTGGTTTTGCGAAAAATCAAAAGAAGAATGCCGCCAAGTTATAAGACAGTGAAGTTGTAATAAAAAAACTAGCCGGATGGCTAGTTTTTTTGTCTAAAATAACAAAACTTAAGTGAAAAATTAGCCCAATAAATAAACCAAATTATGACCTAAGCGTCATATGTTATTCACGCCTGGTAATAGGATGGTATTCAAGACTGTCAGCCAAAATGGTTCATATTAATAATATGATGACCCCCCCCTCAAATTAAGTTCCTTTAATTTATATAAATTTAAATTACACTTCAGCTTTGCACAAACTTAACAAGAGTTTTTACTTTCGCTAGAAAATATGCACTTATTAAATGCACTCAAGTGAAAAGCTCTTCCGAAGAAAACTAGAATTTAATGTGCCTTTCGGCAGACTTTTAGTAATCGTATGGTAATAAATAACTGGTTAGTTAAATAGAAATCACAACAATCACGGGCTCTATCAACACCATCAGTCCGCTTATCAACTCTGTTAACCGGGTCGATGAAACATTAATTGGTAGATGGATCTAGGTTTGTTTTATTCGTATATCAATGTGAAATAAAATATTTATTTCTAACAGTAAGAAATTATATTGAATATTAAAATCATATAACCTTTTTGTGATGCAGTTCTCTTTTGTCAAACAAAAGACGAAATATTCCGTGTATTGGATAGACAAAAAAATGACACCTATATACAATGTCGTCATAAAAATAACGAATGTTTGTTTTTTTGAGATAAAGGAAAGTTAAAGGAATGCATAAGGAAATAAACAAAAGTAATATAAAAAAATATTTTTGTTAATTTTCGGCTTTGTCATTTTGTACTCGGGTTATATTGGCGCAATAAATCAATCAAGTCATCCGCTTATTTCTCGTTTTTTAAAATCAAAAGATTTCAGGAAAACGGTTTTTGACTATATTGATCTTGAGATCCCTGTTGGTGTTATTGATAACGCGAAAGATTTAAAAAATATTCTAAAAATAGAAGGTAAAGGCACTTTTACTCACTACTATTTAGCGGATAAAGTATCTCAATATGAGTTTCTAAAAAGTTTTCATCATCAAATCAAGCGATCGGGATTTGAAATTCTTTTTGAATGTAATTCTGGCAGTGACATTAGAGATAGCGTCTGTGGCAAGGATATGTTGAAGCTTGCTAGTACCGCAAGAACCTACCGAGGGTTATATAAAAAGTGTGGCGACTATGACAACACCTACATTTTATCTGCTGTTTTTAAGCGAGCCGACAATCGAAATACCTATCTGTATTTGTGTTCTGAAGACAATGAGGTGTCTCAAAGCATCATCGAAGAAAAGGACTTTGATTACAGTCGCTTACAAATCAATACTCAAGACTATCATCCCGATCAAAAATCGCTCAGTGGGCTAGCTGAACAAACTAAACAAGACCAAAAAAACTCAAAGGATCATTCGGTCATTAGCCGTTATCGAG
>CAYVSL010000068.1:0-17486 GCA_964454125.1 uncultured Kangiella sp. | reverse complement strand
TTAATGGACAAAAAATGAAGTGCCTGAGGCGGATTGGGGGTTCAATAAAAACTTGTAATTAAATTTTAGATAATTTATAACGGGAAAAGGCATAACCTGTAATAAAGTATAAGAGACAGAAATAGGTCCGTGGGTTTTGGCTAAAATAAGTAGTAGAAAATAAAAACTAGAATTAAACTAACTATCTAAACATGACAAATCAATTTAAGGTAAAGAGCTTTATCTTGGCGATGGGAGTCGTATTTGCTTCAACTCCCGTATACGCTGCAGATGAAGCTACGGGTGATGACGACGATGCACAAGTAATGGTCGTCATAGGTTCTCGTGCAGCCCCTCGTTCAGTTGGAGACTCTCCGGTTCCTGTTGACGTTATTTCAGGTGATGAATTTGTAAAGAATGGTGCGCAGGACATGGTTTCCATGCTTGCTAGCGTGGTGCCATCGTTTAACGTGAACGCTCAGCCAATCTCCGATGCAGCCACACTTATCCGCCCAGCTAATTTACGCGGATTGCCACCCGATAACACATTAATCCTTGTCAATGGTAAAAGACGTCATCGCGCATCCGTTATTGCATTTTTGGGTGGCGGTATTTCTGATGGCTCGCAAGGTCCAGATGTTTCTGTTATTCCAACCATTGCATTAAAACAAGTTGAAATACTGCGTGACGGCGCGGCAGCACAATATGGTTCAGATGCAATTGCGGGTGTAATCAACTTTGTCTTAAAAGATGCGCCTAGCGGCGGTATGTTTGAAGCTAAATATGGCGAATTCTATGAAGGGGACGGTAATACCGTTCAATTTTCTGCCAACGTTGGTGTGCCATTAACCGAAGCGGGCTTTGCCAACTTCAGTTTCGAGTGGAAAGAGCAAGATCCGACCAGCCGTAGTGTTCAACGGGACGATGCCTTAGGTTTGATTGCCGCAGGAAATGATAAGGTTCGTACACCTGCCGCTCAAGTTTGGGGTACTCCGGAAGTCAATGACGATTTTAAAGTCTGGGTGAATGCTGGATTAGATCTCGGTAATGAAAAAGAAGCTTATATGTTTGCCAACTGGGCAGAACGTACTGTTGAAGGCGGCTTCTTCTTCCGTAATCCCCATAATCGAGGTGGTGTTTTTGGGTCTGATAGAGTTGATGACAATGGTACACCCGATGATACTAGTGATGATGTTCTATTGGGTTATGATGCATTGGTTGGCGACATGACAGGAGATATGAGTGGTGCTTGTCCGGCAATATTCACACCAGTAGGCCAGAGCATTTTAGATCAAGCTGCCTATGCACAAGTAGCCGCAGATGATAATTGTTATACATTTAACATTGACTTTCCCGGTGGTTTTACTCCGTTTTTTGGTGGTAAGGTAGTTGATGTATCCTTGACGACTGGAACTAAAGGCGTATTTAGCAATGATATCAGCTATGATGTGAGCGCTTATATTGGTGAAAATTCATCCCAGTTCCAGATCAACAACACGGTTAACGCTTCCCTAGGGCCTAATACTCCCACTAGCTTCAAAGCCGGTAGCTATACTCAGCGTGAAAAAGCAGTGAATGCTGATTTTGTTAAAGCGCTTGATGTCACCACTCTTGCGTGGGGTGTGGAATGGAGGCAGGATACCTTTGAAATTGGCGCAGGTGATGCAGCTTCGTTTGAAATTGGACCATTAGCGACTCAGGGCTTTAGCTCAGGCTCCAATGGCTTTAATGGATTCTCTACTCGTTCTCAAGGTTCATTCAGCCGTCACAATGTCAGTGCTTACTTTGACATTGAAACGGAGTTTACCGATGACCTTTTAGTCGACTTTGCCATTCGATTTGAAGACTTCAGTGATTTTGGTACTACCACTAATTTCAAGTTAAGTAGTATCTACTCGTTTAATGAAGATTTCTCATTACGTGGCGGCATTAGTACCGGTTTTCGTGCACCAACCATCGGTCAATCGAATGTGACTAATGTGACAACGGCTTTCGATTCGAGTTTACGACTAGTAGATCAGGCAACACTTCCACCGACCAATCCTATTTCAGTCCAGTTAGGTGGCAGGCAATTGCAACCGGAAGATTCAAAAAGCTACTCTCTTGGTTTAGTGTATGAAAGTGAAGATGGTTTGTTTATTACCGCCGACTTCTTTCATATTGAAGTCACTGATCGCATCGCACAAACTTCCGATCTTGCCGTATCTCCAGCGGATATTGATGTATTGTTGGCGCAAGGAATTACTGACGCAGCCAATTTCACTAGCATCAAATTCTTCACCAATGATTTTGATACGACTACTAAAGGTTTGGATTTAGTGATCAGTTATACAGCGGAAATCATATCAGGAACGGACACCAAGTTTAACTTCGCTTACAATCACACAACAACCGAAGTAGATTCGTTCAATCCTGCCATTATCGGTGCGACACGCGTTAAACAGTTAGAAGAAAATTTACCAGAAGATAAGTTCACTTTTACCATTGCTCATGAGCAAGGTGATTGGGATAGCTTCTTCCGGATTAATTACTATGGTGATTATTATGAAGCTCACTTAGACGCAGGCAGTTTACCTATAGACGCTGATTCGGCGTTCACGGTAGATGCTGAAGTGGCTTATAACATCAATGAAGATCTAAGATTAGCCATTGGAGCTCAAAACTTGTTTGATGAGTATCCAAAAGATAATCCATGGTCTGGTATCGTTGGTGCCAAATACCCAGTAACTTCACCTTATGGATTTAATGGTGGATTCTGGTATGTGAAAGCTCAGTACTCGTTTGACTAAGTTAAACCGCTAGACAAAAAAACCGCACTTATTGGTGCGGTTTTTTTTATTTTGATTGAAAAATAATTTATTTATACAGGCTCTACATCAACGGCGACTACTTTATATTCAGGACACATGGTTTCCTTATCACAAGCATCTCCAGTTATTCTGTTAACCATTAATTCGGGAAAATGAAAGGTGGTAAACAAAACGCCGGGAGCGATTTTTGAACTGATCGCAACTTGTAACTCTATTTCTCCCCGCTCACTGGAGAGTTTAACGTTTGCTTGGTGTGATATATTTTTAGCTTTAGCGTCCTTTGGATTGATCAACAAAATATCTTGGTCGACAATCAATTCGTTACCACTTCGGCGAGTCATGGTGGCCGCGTTATAGTGTTCGAGTATTCGACTGGTGGTTAATATAAAGGGAAATTCCTTGCTGTTGTCAATTAATTCTTGGCTTTCCTGCCAGTCAAAATAATGAAATTTGCCTTTGCCACGTCTAAACTCTTCTAAATGCAGAATTTCTGTATCCTGACCATCCTGTAAAACGGGCCATTGTTTTCCATTGTTTTTCAATTCTTGCCATTTTACACCAGCGAAAAAAGGTACGATCTTGGAGATTTCCTGCAATAGAATATCAGGATCTGCACTTGTTTGTTGATACCCTAGCCGGTTAATCATATCCATCAGAATTTGACCATCCGTTTTGCATCCTTGATGTGGTTTAATGGCTGCATGCACCGCTTGAATTCGCCTTTCACCATTAGTGAATGTGCCGGATTTTTCCAGAAAAGAAGTGCCCGGTAAAACGACATCTGCCAGTTTGGCCGTTTCCGACATAAAAATTTCTTGTACTATCAGCAAGTCCAAATTTTTTAATGCTTTAAGAACATGATTTTGACTGGGATCGGTTTGCGCGACATCCTCACCCATGATCCATAATGCTTTAAGTCGACCATCGATCGCTGCGTCAAACATTTGAGGGATCTTAAGACCTGCGCCTATCGGGATGGGGACCCCATAATGTTGCTGATATTTTTGATTGTTTTCCAAACTATCAATGGGGTAATAACCCGCCCCCTGATGCGGTTGACAACCCATATCAGCCGCCCCCTGAACATTGTTCTGACCACGCAGTGGGTTGACCCCCACTCCTTCACGGCCGATATTTCCGGTCATCATAGCGAGATTGGCAATATTCATCACCGTGCGGCTGCCTTGAGAATGTTCCGTTACCCCTAAACCATGAAAGCTCATCGCCGAATTCGCTGCAGCATAAGCGAGCGCCGCGTCTTTAACGAGGTTTTGATTGACGCCGGTAATGGTTGCGAGTTCATCGATATTCAGTGCCAAAATATTGGTTTTAAATAGTAGCCAATCTTCACATCGTTGTTCGATAAATTTCAGGTCCACTAAATTTGATTGAATGATGAAGTAACTCATCATATTAAGCAGTGCAACGTTGGTTCCTGGGCGCAATTGAAGGTGATAGGTGGCATATTTTGCCACTTCCGTTCTGACCGGATCGATAACGATTGAAGGCATTCCTTTCATCAGTTTTTGTTTGATTTTGGCGCCGGTAACAGGGTGAGCTGCCGTAGGGTTGGCTCCAATCACCATAATAAAATCGGTTTTGGCGAGATCTTTAATCGAATTGGTCGCGGCACCGGTACCAAAAGATTGCTGCATGCCATAAGCGGTTGGTGAATGACACACCCTTGCGCAGCAATCAATATTGTTAGTGCCAATCGCTGCACGCAGCATTTTTTGCATCAAATAATTTTCTTCATTGGTACAGCGAGACGATGAGATCCCGGCAATGGCATCTGGACCTGATTCATTTTTGATAGCATTTAATTTTTCGGTAATATAGGAATAAGCTTCATCCCAATTGGCTTTAACCAACTCTCCATTTTTGCGAATTAACGGACTATTCAAACGATCGGGATGGTTGTAGAAACGCCAAGCATATCGACCTTTTAAACAGGTATGTCCCGCATTAACTTCGGCATCATTAGGTGCGCGGATCGAAAGAACCTTGTTATTTTTGACCGATACTTCTAAATTACAACCAACGCCACAATAAGAGCAGATTGTACGGACTTTTCTTTCGGCTTCGACAGATTTACTTTGAAATACATCACTTATTGCAGCCGTCGGGCAGGTTTGTGCGCAAGCCCCGCAAGAAACACAGGCCGAATCCTCAAAAGATAAATTTTGGCCTTTGACTATTTTGCTATCGAATCCCCGACCTTGAATGTCTAATACAAATTCGCCCTGAATTTCATCGCAGGCCCTGACGCAACGATAACAATTGATGCATTTGGAAAGGTCACTGCGCATAAAGGGGTGACGGCTATCTTTTTTGTATTCAGAATGATCGATAGCACTTTTATAGCGAATTTTTCTGATACCGACCTGTGCTGCAACATCTTGCAGTTCACAATTGCCGTTGGACTCACAAGTGAGACAGTCTAATGGGTGGTCAGTCAATACCAGTTCAATAATATTTTTTCGAAGTTTTTGGATCGATTTGGATTGAGTTTGAATCACCATGCCTTCTGCAACAGGTGTGTGACAAGAAGCTATGGTTTTGCTGGGACCATCGGTTTTTAGAGCAACCTCTACAGAGCAAATACGACAGCTACCAAATGACTCTAAGCGAGAGTCGTCACACAGGGTTGGGATCGAAATATTGGCTCGTTTGGAAAATTCTAATATGGATTCACCGGGTCGAATGGGGAAAGCTTGCCCATCTAAAAACGCCACTTTTTCACCTGTTCTGGTCATTAGTTTTTCTCCAACACAGGAATTTGATTGGTGAAGCGACTAAATAACGATTCAAATTCATCGCCAAAATGTTCAAGCAAGTTTTTAACCGGTAATGGTACGCCTCCCCCTAAAGCGCATAAGGAGCCTTTTTCCATTGTTTCTAACAAATCAAACAGTAATTCACGATTTAACGGATCATTTTTTTGGAGTGCATTTGTAAACATTTCTTTGCCACGAGTCGCGCCTAATCGACATGGAAAACATTTTCCGCAGGACTCAGCGGCGGTAAATTCAAATAAGTGCTGCACATATTTCGGCATGCTAAAAGATTCTGGAATACCGACTAAACTAGCATGGCCCAATAAAAAACCTGCATTAGCGAAAGACTCAAAATCAATGGTGAGTTGCGAGAACATTTCTTTAGGAACGATCCCGCCCAAAGGCCCACCAATTTGCAAAGCTTTAATGGGTTTACAAAAGCCGCCAGCCAGATCGATCACGTTTGAAAGTGTTTCACCCATGGCGACTTCATAAATACCCGGTTTTTTAAAACAGCTATCTAAAGAAAGTAATTTGGAGCCGGTTGATTTGCCATTTTGTTCAGCGGAATTATTGAGCGAAGCGTAAGCTTGTGGTGAGTTTTCTAAAATCCAATGAATAGCAGAAAAAGTTTCGACATTATTCACAATGGTTGGTTTGCCAAACAAGCCTTTAACTGTTGGAAAAGGTGGGCGAACGGAAACCATTGGTTTTTGACCTTCAATGGAGCGTAGTAAAGCGGTTTCTTCACCACAAATATAAGCGCCCGCACCGCGAATAATCTTAAATTGAAACTTAAAGGTATCCGGTAAAATAGGTAGCGCTTTAAATTGCGATATTGCTTGTTGGATTTTTTTCACCGAGTCAGGGTATTCATCGCGAATATACAACACGCCCCACTCCGCCCCCGCCAGATACCCCGCCATCAACATGCCAAACAAAACCGAATGGGGGCGTTGTTCCATCAGGTATCGATCACTAAAAGCCCCAGGGTCGCCCTCATCGGCATTGCAAACAATGTATTTTTCATCGCCAGATTGACTGGTAGCAGACTCATTAGCGCAGGACTGCCATTTTATTCCGGTTGGAAACCCCGCTCCGCCTCGCCCTCTTAGCCCAGAAGCGATCACCTCCTCAATAATTTGTGTCTTGTTTTTATCGATGATTAACTTTGAAAATAGTGCATAGTAAGCACTAACATCATTGATATCTTCTGTAAGTATTGGTTTTTCTAGAGTACATTGTATTGGGTAGTTTTCTTGTGAACTTATTGATTGGTTTATCAGTTCTGATAGAGCCAAGTAATCCTTTCCAGAATAGTTTTTACCCTTCATTTGAAACGAGGCATTTTCATGGCATCGACCTAAACAAGTGACATGTCCGATTTCTTTTTCGCTGAAGTGAGAGAGGAGTTTATCTTTTACTTTGTCTTGAGTTCCAGCGCACAGGCAGGATGAACCGTCGCACAGATAGGCTTTTTTATTAGCATTGTCACCCATAATAAAATCATAAGCGCTAGATGCTGCGTAAAGATTTGCTTCCCCGATTTTATATTTTTCCGCCAATTTTTTCAGCGCGAACGGCTCCCCTTTGGCTCTAACCAAGTCTTCAAACAGGTTTTCGGTTAAACCTTTTCGAGCCGATAATAGTGATAGGTTTTCAGACATAAATTGATTCTCTAAAAATGGGCATAATCGTTCAGATTTTCGCTGTATAAAGATTAAAACTATCATCTTTAGCAAAACCAATTAACGTCATATTAAATTGGTTCGCTGCCTGAATCGCCAGATTGCTTGGCGCTCCTAGGGCGATAATGACAGAAAAACCCGCCATCACCGCTTTTTGCACTAATTCGAAACCTATTCTACCGGATAAAACTAGGATACCGGTCTGACCAAGGTCATTTTTTTGTAGTTCATAGCCTATAAGCTTATCCAATGCGTTATGTCGGCCCACATCTTCAAAAAAGGGAGAATGATTAATATCCAATATGCCGTTATTTTCATAAATCAATGCTGCCACATGCGAGCCGCCAGTTTGAGAAAATAATGGTTGCTTGGCTAACGACTGTTGAAGTGATTTGACTATTTGATGATCTATTTTGCTTTGGATTACCTTTGTTGGTTTGGATTGTTTTAATTCTAATGCTTTTAAACTGGTTTTGCCGCAAAGTCCGCAACCCGAATAACTGGGATGGCGGCGAATATTATCTTTTAAGTCAAGATCAATAGAGGCGGATAATTTTGCTGTTAGGAGGTTGATAGATATTTCACCTTTAATCCGCTCTAACGCAAATGATTCGATATCGGCTGCTGAGGTTATTACCCCTTCGGAAAAAAGTAATCCAAAAGCTAAATTTTGGTCATTTCCTGGGGTTCTCAGGGTAATACTGAATATTTCTTGTAATTCCCCTCTGGAAAGACTTATTTGCAACGGTTCTTCAACGGCTATTGGGTCTGATTGAAGGAGATGCTCACCTTTTCTCACTTTAAATCGGTTAATGTTGATTTGGCTTTTTAGCATTGAATAAAACCTGTGTAAATGTATGCTGCCTATCATACGGGATATTACAAGAAATGGAATTTGGAATTTTTTGCGGCTAGATTCGTTTTAGCTGTTAACTTGCATCAACAATGTTGTCAGATGACTATCTTCGAGTGATCAAAAAGCCTAAAATAGTCGTGAAGTTAACTAAAAAGGAAATTCTCAATGAATAAAATATCTAATAAACTGGTTGGGATCGTTTTTTTTACGGCAATAATACTGGGTGTTCTTGCTATGGCATTTGGAATTAACAATGCAGGCCATAGAACCGTTGTGCAATACCCAACGGGTACTCTATATGTGAAATTCTCTCCAGGTATATATCCTCAGTGGTTTGGTACCGCTGAAATATATAACGATGTTATCACTTTTGATTTTGATAAATCAGCCGCTTCTGTTGATTCATCGATCGATCAAAAAGGAATTTCTGTACGTTACCAAGATGGTGGAACGGGTACGGTTTACGGAAAAGCAAGGTTTTCACTACCTGGCGATGAGGAAACAATGCTTCATTTACATAAAGCTTTCCGATCAAATCGAGGTGTTTCACAAAAGTTGATTAAATCCGTTACAGAAGAAGGCATGAATCTTACCGCTGGCTTGATGAGTTCCGAAGAGGCTTATGCTGAAAAACGAAGTATTTATACTCAATGGTCAAGCCAGCAAATTTCTAACGGTAAATTTCAAACCAAGCTGGAAAAAATAAAAACAGTTGATGAAAGCACTGGAAAAACCGTGACCAAGAATATTCCTGTTATTAGCTATGGTGAGGATGGCTTGCCTATTCATTTGAACAGCGATCTGGCCAATTATGGTATTGACGTTAATGGATACCAAATAACCGACTGGGATTTTGAGCCTAAAACTCTCCAACAAATTGCCACTAAACGAGAAGCTACCATGGCTATTATTACAGCAATCGCCAACGCTGAAAGAGCAAAGCAAGACGCTATTACTTCGGAAGAGCAAGGTAAAGCCAATGTTATGACAGCAAAATATGAAAAAGAAGTGATTAAAGAGCAAGCGGTTGTTGATGCCCAGAGAGAAAAACAGGTGGCAATGATTGCCGCTGAAAAAAATGTAGAAGTTGCGCGTCAGCAAAAACTTGAAGCCGAACAAAAAAAACTAGCAGCCGCTGAGTACAAGCAAGAACAAATCCTGCGTGGTGAAGGTGATGGAGCATATAAGCGATTAGTCATGGAAGCTGATGGTGCGCTAGCGCAAAAATTGGTGACCTATGAAAGAGTCATGAGCCGGTTCGCGCAAGCAATAGAAAAACAAAAGTGGGTTCCAGAGGTTCAAATGGGAGCTTCAAGCAATGGCGGTAATAACGCAATGACTCTAATCGAAATGATGAGCGTTAAAGCAGCAAAAGACCTTGCACTGGATTTAAAAGTTAAAAAAAGTAAATGACTTGAGACTCCGGTAAAATAATTGGAGCTCGATCTTAGCTCTCTTTATTTCCCAGATCGGTGACATATCGAAAACAATCGGTCGTGTGATTATTGATCATACCAACGGCTTCCATAAAGGCATAACAAATCGTGGTGCCAACAAAGGTAAACCCCGCTTTTTTTAGTGCCTTGGACATTGCCAATGAAACGTCATCATTGGTTGGAATTTCGCTATGCGCCTTCCAATGATTAATAGTTGGCTGACCGTCAACAAACGCCCAAAGAAAGTTAGAAAAAGACTGCTTTTTACTGATTTCCAAATAAGCTAGAGCATTTTTTCGAAAGCCATAGACTTTGAGACGATTACGAATAATCGCAGGGTTTTTCAGAATTTTTTCGAGGTTTTTATTGCTCATTTTAGCCATTTTGTTGGCATCAAACTGATAAAATATTTCCCGGTAGTTTTCTCGTTTCTTTAAAATAGTAATCCAGCTTAGGCCCGCTTGGACACCGTCTAACAACAGGTGTTGAAATAGAAGCTCACTGTCATACACAGGAACCCCCCACTCCGTGTCGTGGTATTGCTGATATATCGCTTCTTTACCTACCCAACTACATCGATTCACTGATTTCTCCACTTTCCAAAGGCCATTTCTAATCAAATGTAGCTAGTCGCATTTTGGTTTAGCGTTCTTTTCACGACTTCAACGGGTTATTCAGGTTGATTTACCAAAATGGGCAATATAGGCTATACTCTGTTAAGTAAAACAATAACCAAATCAACTGCTTAATACAATTAAAAAGAGTAAAAGTGAGTAAATCAATCGATTTTGAAAAACTAAAACAACAAATATCGGTATTTATTGATGTTGTAAGGCGTAAATTCGCCTATTTACTTGACTGCATTAATCGATTTGGTTTTCCTGGTATTGCCTGGTGGTTTAAATCTCACCAACAACAAGATGAATTCAAAATTGCTTTAGCCGATCTGCGCAACGAACTTGCTCAGGAGCAAACCTGTTTGTTATCCGTTGAAAAGATATTTTCAGATTTTGTCATACCGGAAGAGGACTTGGGTCATGTATATTGGTATACCGATGCTCATAACAAGCTGGAAGTTTTTGATAAAACACTTAAAGAAAAAAACAAATTCGATATCAAGCAACTTCAGCAGGCGATGAATGAGTTAAAATTTATCGGTCAGTCCGATGAATTTCATTCCATCTATCAACTAGAAGATATTCAACAAAGGGTCAAGGACATGTATCAGGAACTGCAACAAAAAATTGTTGAACAACAGTCTCTAGAAAGACAAAAAATTGAGACTGATAAACAGCAACAGATAGCCCATTTGGCGCAAGCCGACGCTGATAAAGCTGCCTCAGTAGCAAAAGCTAAAATGATGGAGGCGGTAAAAATTAAAGAAAAGCGACTAGCGATTATTGAAGAAAAAAATCGCCAGCTCGCTGAAAAAGAGTCCATAAAATTAAGAATTATAGAACAAAACGAGCAAGCAGAAATTAAAGCTAAAGAAGCTGAAATTGAAAGACAAACGAAACTTCAAGAATCCTATCGAGAGCTGGAACTTAAAGAAAAACTCAAAGAATTGCCGTTAGAAGAGCTAATTGAAATGGTTAATCATCAAATAGAACATAAAAAAATTCTTACCTTTATTCAATTAGATCAACTGTCAAAATTGAAACATACTATTGAAGAAAAGAAAGCTTAGTACTTTTTTTGTCTTTTGTTATCTGTTTATTGAATTGGGAAGTAAACTTACCCCAATTTAGCACCATTATGAAGAGGCCGCTCTGGTACTGCTAAAATCACGCTACCATCATTTTGATAAAATCCAGTGACCAAACATTCCGACATAATCGGACCAATTTGTTTGGCGGGAAAATTAACGACCGCCATAACCTGTTTGTCGATTAATTCCTCTTTAGTATAATTTTCAGTAAGTTGAGCGCTAGATTTCTTGACGCCCACCTCTTCACCAAAATCAACTTGTAAAATATAAGCGGGATTACGCGCTTTGGGGAAGTCCTCGGCATTGATAATAGTGCCAATTCTGAACTCGATTTTTTGAAAATCATCCCACGAAATAGAGTCCGTCATTACTTTTTCGAGCAGTGAGATGTTAATTTTAAAGTTTCATCAACCACTTCAAACACTTTGTCGTATCCACCTGCTTTGGTCACACTAAATTGATAGTGGTGATTCACCAGAACCGTTGGAACACCGGAGATTTTATATTTTGACAGTAAACGAAAATCTTCTTTAACGGCTTTTTCTATCGCTTTTTGATCTTCGATAGCTTGCTTGGCATCTTGCTCGGATGCGCCTAGTGAAACTAAAAACGCGATAGCATCATCTAAAGATGAAAATCCTTTTTTCTGTTCATGTAATCGCTCAAATAATGCCGGGATCACCACCTCGATCATGCCTATTTTTTCTGCGGCATGGTGAACGATCAAAAAGGAGCCAAATTTTTTGTTTCCAAGATCTGTGGGGATCGGCCGAAACTGGATTTTACCAGCGTTGTTTTTTCTCCAGTTGGCTGCAAATTCTTCCAGTTTGTAGCAATGTGGGCATTGATAGGCAAAAAACTCAATCACCACCGGAGCGGTACAAACCTCATCGGATTCAACCGTGTCATAAGGAAGTTCAAGTAAAAGAGAAAATTTTTCTTCTGTTTTCGGTGCAATATTGGGAGTTGGCTGGCTAATTTTTGAGGTCGTGATTGTTTCGGTAACAGCTGAATTTTCTGTTGGTTGCGATGTTTGACGGTCATCTGCGGCTTGTTGGCATGCCATTAGGTTTAAAATAAGCACAAATATGCTGATTCTTCTCACGTGATATCCTTAATTTTCTAGGTTTAAATAAGGATTGTAGCAGAGATGATAAGCCGCTTGGAATTATTTAGTTAATAGAGCCTCTTTGCCGTAATAGAAAATTGAAAAATTAGGTTTGGATTAAAACTGCTTGGTGACCGAAAACATTAACTGAGCTTTTCGTTGTACACCCTTTTTTGCGGAATCTAGACTGCACATTTTGGTACCATTAACTGAGTTTTCCAACAAACAACGCCCTTTAAGGGTCAACATATAAACAATAGGAATAGAGTTTGAGTTGTGATTGCCGCGATCGCCTATTTTTGTGTCGCTATAGCTAAATTTTGGTAAGAGATTGGTGGAGGATGATTTAAATAATGAAATTTGTGGAGCAAATTCGTAGCTGATCTGAGAGCCATAACCGGTTGCTTGCTCGCTGAACAGGCTAACTTGAAAACCACTGCTATTGGAAATCGATTTGGTAAAACCAATACTATGCTTTCCAGTGTAATAAAACTCCTTTGACTGATGGTCCAAATTAATCGGTGAAACAAATAAATTGCTGCTGTAGGGATTCTTCAGATTATTGAAAGTCGCTGACTTGATGGGTATCGTTTTTTCTTTAGTTAACATAATGGTATTAGGTTTCTCAGATGCGAACACCGATGTAAATGATGTGCAGGCCAATGCAATGGTAGTAACAACGGTTCGAGTCCAGTTTTGGCGTCGTAGCGTAAAATAGAGTTGTTTGGCTTGGTCATTTAAGGCATTCGTCAACTGCAATCGGCGAATATAGGCACCTTTTACCAGAATATTACCCAGTCGAGATCGTTGAGTAGCTAGTGGTTGATTTTTCATTAGTTACCTCCACCTGCTGGGTCGCACGTTCAAATTCAACAATTTAATCAGTCGATCACCTCAAGATCTAGCTAATTCTCGGGTGTTTAAAAAAGATATACTTATTAGATCGGCAAATGGGCAAAATTCTTGAGTATTTCATTAGAACGAAACAGGCTAAAAATACCAGTTTCACCGCAAAACTGAAAAATCGAGAAACATAACAGTATTAATTCAACAGATTAACCGACACCTCTGACCATTTACCCAATTGATTGAGTTAATCAAAACCTCCGTCAGGGAGCGCTAATGCAAAAGAATGAGATTAAGGTGAAATATAACCTATTACTTTGATTGAGAGCTGATATGTTCCAGATTTTCGACTAGATTTTCCCGCGCCCTTTTTAGCATCTTTTGGCCATCGTCATGTTTTTGCCAGTGCGCGCTGCCAAAAATAATTTGACATTTAAGATCGGCGGATAAGCATTTCAACTGGGTTTCAATTGCGGCAGATATTTTATTTTCCAGTTGTTTTAAGGCATTATACGGTGTTTCTGGTAGTACCATTAGGTAGCAGTCTTGGCTGGTATTGCCAATCATATCAGCCCATCGTAGTACATCCATTAAGGTGTCCTTAATCGTTTGACATATGATCATGTCAGTAATATTGTCTGGTTTATTTGTCAATAAAACGTGGAGTTTCAATAATGATAGAGGGTTATCATATCGCCTACTGCGGCTAACTTCGTAGTCTAAAAATTCCAGCCAACTGGCCCTTTTGGGCAATTTAGACCCATCAGCATAAGCATGTTTGGTCGTCTGGTCGCGTTCTAAAGCAAAATAGTGAGCGACTGCTCCGGCAGGATCTCTGAGATTGGCTTGCCAATAAGCAAATTTCTTAGGATTTTTTGAATTATCATCAAATAATTGAACAAGATGGGCATATTTGTCGATGGCTTCAAGTGGTATAGAAGCATATAAGCGACCGATAATATCCTGTTGATTAAGGCCGGTTTCCACGTTGAATCGATTGTTGCTCCACAATACTCGTTGATCCGAGTCACATACCAAGACCCCTAATGGGGATTGTTCGAGTATTTCAGATTGTTCAATTTGCATGTTTCTTGTCCAATGGGTGCTGAATTCGCGAAAAGCCTACTACACTAATGATATGAATTTAGAGTATACCCTAAGTATAGATGCAATTTAGCTAGAGCATCTGACTAAAATTACCTATTTAAGAGTTTGTAGTGAATATTGACGAAATCGACCAGAAACAATTAAAAGCCATACGTCAGGATTTCATCACCTTGAGTGAGCAACGGTTTACTAGGATGGAAACGAGCCTCTCACCCACTCAAGCCGATGCACTAAAATTATTACCGTTACTATTCCATGTTAATCATCCAATGCTACCCGGATACATTGATAAGTTTACACCTTGTGGTTTGCCGAATTACAAGCCGTCAATGCTGCAAAAACAAATCGCCAAAACGGTTAGTCAGAGTTTTGAATATAAACCTCGCGCTCACCTTAAATATCGAATTTCCAGTTTGTTTCTTATGGGTAGTATGGGTACGCTGGGCCAATCTAATACTAGTGATATTGATCTGTGGATATGCTTGGCTGAACCGCTAGAAAAAAGCCTTCAGGCAAAACTGGAAGGCAAAGGAAATAAAATTAAACAATGGTTGGCTACCGTTGGCATCGAACTTAATTATTATTTAGTTAATTTAGATGATTTTTCTCGTAACAAGAGTAAACAAATTAAAGTGGATAGTTGTGGCAATACTCAAAACTTTCTTTTGTTGGATGAATTTTATCGTACTGCGGTATGGTTTGCAGGGCGTTGGCCATTATGGTGGTTAGTTCCAGCTGAAACGGACTATGCACAATTTTCTAATCGTTTAATCGAGCAAAAACACGTTGATTCGGCAGACTGGATTGATTTTGGTGAAGTCCAGCAAATACCGGCCAATGAATATTTTAGTGCGGCATTGTGGCAATTATACAAAGCGATTGATTCACCTTACAAATCATCAGTTAAGTTATTAGTGCTTGAAGTTTACGCCCGACTATATCCCGGAGGTGGAGTATTATCAAACGAATTTAAACGGCGTGTTTATCAGGGTTTGGATAATGCAGGAGAGCTCGATCCTTATTTATTAGTTCTTTTATTTACAGAAAAAGCGTTAATAGACAATCCGAGGAGGCTGGAATTTTTAAGACGGGCATTCTACTTAAAAGCCAATGTTAAAATTAAACTGGGTAAAAAAACTAAACCCCATTGGCGATATAAAATGATAGCGAGTTTGGTGCAAGGATGGGGATGGAATCAGAGTCGACTTAATTATCTCAATAGCCGTCATCAATGGACCATCAGTCGGGTGATTGAAGAGCGAAAGGATCTGGTGCGAGAGTTGACGCATTCCTACCATTTCTTATCTAATTTTGCGCGAGTTCAAGGCGTGATTAATCAATTAACTAAAACCGAATTATTATCTCTTGGAAGGCGTCTCTACGCTGCGTTTGAAAGAAGGCCCGGGAAAATTGAAAGATTAAATAATGGTATTGCGAAAGATGTTTTTGAAGTTGCAGTGACCATCAATTTTAGTGAGGTTCAAGGTTGGCAACTATACCTAAAGCATTTAAACAAAAATAAGCTGGCTATCAACCTGCCTATTTTCGTTGGTCAATCTTTATTTGATTGTTTATGCTGGGGTTGTATCAATGGCATAATTACCGTTAAAACCCAGTGTCAAATATATTCAAATTCTGAATTTTTGAATCACAATCTCGCCAGTGAAATTATAAAAGATATTACACGGTTGCTAGCTCATTTTACTGGCTGTGAAAATAAAATCAATTTTGAAAAGGGAGCAAAAATTATTTATTTTGGACTTTTTCTCAACAGCCGCTCCGATCCACTCAAGGACGATAAACAACAAAACCTCTACCGAGTGGTTACCAAATCAGATTGTTTATCTTTAACCGATAAAAAAATCAATCTGGCAGGTCATTTTGATATGATTGCGGTAAATAGCTGGGGAGAAATTACCACCCAGTATTTTTCCGGCGATACTGCCTGGATAGAATTTTTTAACCAGTATCAAAATATACTGCCAAAATTTATGGATTCCATTCCGGTTTATTGTCGCGGCTTAATTCAAAATAATAGCATTATTCAAAGAGTTACTTCTTTATTAACCGAGCTAGAACGACTAAGACTAAAAGCGCAACGTAATAAAAATTGTCAATGTTACCTGATATTAATCGGGAAAAAATACTGCATAATCTATTTTTTAGGCAAGATTATTGAATATCAAAGTTATTCATCTCTAAATTTATTGCTAGCTAATCTCAATCAAAAATGCGAATCATTTGATCTTAAAACCTATATTGACGTTGATCCTTGGTTGGAATTGCCCCCATTTGCTAGGTCAGTTTTTAATCGTCGTTTATCCGATAATCTGGATTGTTTTATCTATCAAAAAAATGAAAAGCAGATCGAAGTGGCAATTAAATCTGTAAATGGTAATGTACATTTTCAATCTCACAAGAATATCAACTTAGAACAAATTATCGGCCATTATCAGCAGTACTTTGGCAAAGTACAAAATCGACTGGCGTTAGAAAGTGGTATCCAGCAAATCGTCAATTATCATCAATTCAGTGGTCGCTCAGACGATAAAGGATCATTTAAAAAAATTGATATTAAGCCGTCTAGTTTATTTCAACAATTTGCCCTAGTGCAGGCGATAGCGGTCTATCATAATTTTCGCTTAATCGGTTTTGATTTGTTCACATCTGATAAAAGCTATTTATATTCTGAATGGGGCGAACAGGTCTATGCTAAATTAGTTAAAGCCTTATTGGCGATGCGAAGTCTTTCTTTGGAGTATCCGATTTTCCTGACTGATTTGGATATGTCTGGTATTCACTCAAAAATTTCTTTGATTGAATCGTTAGGTCACAAACGGCGAATTGAAGAAAAACTTAATCGGGTGATGAAAAGGTTTGTGGCTAATAAATAACGGCTAATTTATGGTAGACTATCTCTTTTTGCCGTAACCCAAATGTAATACCATTACTTGTGAGTTAGTCTAAGTCGGAACGATAATTTAACTAGTGGTATATTTAGTGAACTGTTTGAGAGTCTATCGATTTTTTCCAATATTATTATCTAGAAAATCTAATATTTTTTGAAAAACTATTTTTCGATTTTCGTTATTATTATATCCATGCCCCTCATTTTTTAACTCTAACCAGTCATGATTTTTATGTATTTTATCAAACGCTTCCTTTAATTTT
>CAYVSL010000067.1:0-17588 GCA_964454125.1 uncultured Kangiella sp. | reverse complement strand
TGAGTACTCAAAAAATTCAAAATTTTACGGTAGCAGACGGTATTCAGAGTAATGAGTTTAACGGAAAGTCAGCCTTTCGAAGCGAGACAGGATTGCTGTTTTTTGGCGGTATCAATGGAATTACGGTTATCGATGAGAATACCTTTACCCTTAATCAACATATTCCGAAAACCTATATTCATAGTGCATCACTTTTTACAAATGATGGTTTAAAACGGCTGACGCTTTCTCAAGATTCTCTTGGAGAACTGGACTATCAATCAAACTCTCTTAGTTTTAAAATTGGCGCGATTGATTTATTAAATCCTGATGGCATTCATTATTCCTACCGCTTAGTCGGTCAATCGGATCAATGGCAAGCTCTCGGTAATAATCGAACCATTAACTTATTACAGCTGCCAGCTGGAGATTATATTTTTGAAGTGACTTCCTGTAATAGTGAAAATACCTGCAACCCTATTGCAAAAACAGTCCGTTTTAGTATTGCCCCCGCGCCTTGGTTAAGTCGCTGGGCTTTTGTTGTTTATGCATTAATACTGCTGTCTGTTATTGGTTATTTTATAAAAAAGCACAAAGATAAATTACAAATGCAAAAAATGCTAGCAGAGAATGAGAAAAAGATTTCCCAGGAACTACGAAGCTTAAATACGCTAAAAGATCAGTTTTTGGCCAATACATCTCACGAGCTTAGAACGCCACTGAATGGGATCATTGGTCTTAGTGAAATGTTGCAGACAGAACCCAAAAATATTTCAATTGAGGAATCTCAAAAATCATTGGCGGCCATCCAAGAATGCGGTGTTCAACTGAATGACCTCGTTAACGACTTACTGGATTTTTCTCAGTTTCATAATAAACGTATTAGGCTGAACCGAACTGTTTTTTCTGTTCGACCGTTGTTTGAGGAAATAATGCACCTGCTCCAACCGATGTTATTCGAGCAATCACTTAAAATTGAAATTGATATGAGCCGTTTAGATATAATGGTCTATGCAGATAAAAATCGAATAAGACAGGTGCTTTATAACTTACTCAATAATGCAATCAAATTTAGCGATAAAGGAATTATAAAGATTTGTATTAAAAAGATTGATCAGAATATTGAAGTGTCGGTAGTCGACCAAGGTGTTGGGATCGAGCAGAGCAAACAAAAGAGTATTTTTATGTCCTTTACTCAGGTCGATGGTAGTAGTACTCGAAATCAGGGCGGGGTTGGATTAGGCTTATCAATTTGCAAAGAAATTATTGAACTACATGGGGTTGAACTAATGTTACAGTCGGAAATGGCTAAGGGGTCGACCTTTAGCTTTTTATTGCCTGATCGGACTAAGTATGCGGAATAAAAAACATCTTTTAACGGTTGCTCTTTAGTTCCTCTTCGTAGTGGAGGAAGGCCTTATTCGAATCGTTACATTGGCTTACCATGATATATAAACCAATCTTAGAACATGCAATACTTATCAAACGCTACAAGCGTTTTCTTGCCGATACCCACCATTCCGAGCTAGGCGAAATCACAGTCCATTGCCCTAACACGGGGTCAATGAAAAACTGTTGGCAATCGGGATGGGATGTCTGGTTGCAAAAAAGCGATAACCCAAAACGAAAATATCCTTATACTTGGGTACTTGCCAAAAATGAACAGGGAGAATTTATTGGTATTAATACTCATATTGCCAATCAGTTGGTTTATCAAGCCCTTAGTGATAATATCATCAGTGAAATTGATGATATTATCGAGATAAATAAAGAAGTTAAGTATGGTAAGGAAAATAGCCGTGTCGACCTTTTGCTTAAACATCAAGATGGGGTCAAAAATTATATAGAAGTAAAAAGTGTGACTTTAAAAGAGCAAGATGGTTTTGGTTACTTTCCCGATGCGGTGACGACTCGTGGACAAAAACATATTCGTGAATTAATCACCTGTGTCGAGGCTGGACATCGAGCAACATTATTTTTTGTGGTACAACATACCGGAATTTTTCAAATGAAAATTGCGGAACATATTGATGCTGAATATGCATCGCTGATTAAACGGGCGATGAATGCTGGCGTGCAGATTATTGCCTATGGTGCGAAAATAACTAAAACTGAAATTGTCCTAGATCATAAGGTTAAGCTTGTATTGTGATAAAAATGGAGAATTGGTGGAGCGGATGGCCGTTCTGGTTTTGATCCTCAAATTTAACGATTTCTCGACTAATGGAGTTAATTATGACCGATTCAATCGAACCTCTCGATATTGCATACTACTCGGATGTTTTATGTGTTTGGGCTTACGTGTCTCAAATCCGATTGGACGAACTAAAAGCGAACTTTGAGGAAAAAATTGAGATTACTCCTTATCATGTCACACTTTTCGGCGATACTCAGAAAAGAATAGGCGACGGTTGGAGCGAACGAGGCGGTTACGACGGATTTTCAAACCATGTGTTGGAGGTTGGTAGTCAGTTTCCTCATCTAGAAATAAACTTCGATGTCTGGAAAACCTGTAAACCAACTACATCGGGAAATGCTCATTTATTTTTAAAAGCAATTGATCTCTTTGAGCAGGATAGTCATTCCGATTCCAATAAAAACTGGGAGCGTTTTAAATTAGTAAAAAAAGTTGAATGGGCCATTCGTGTGGCATTTTTTAAAGATGCCCGAGATATTAGTCACACGGATATATTGTTTGATATTGCAGACCAGTTTTCAATTAGTAGGAAGGATATTGAACCTTACTTAAATGATGGTAGCGCAATGGCACAATTCTGCAGTGAGCTAGCGATGAAGGAAACCTATAAGCTTGATGGTAGTCCAACTTATCTTTTTAATAATGAGCGACAAAAATTATTCGGTAATGTAGGTTACAAAATATTGGAAGCTAACGTGGCAGAATTACTGGCCAATGGCGTTGAAGGGCACGCTAGTTGGTGTTAGTAAAAATATTATAGTTAAACCGCCACAATTACCCGGATTGCCTCTAGTTGAAGATGAGTTTTCTCAAGATATTTTGTTAATAGTTTTGTTTGCTTTTTTACAAAGGCAATTTCTTCGTCACGAATGTTCGGGTTCTTCTTCTTTAATGAGGTTAAACGATTAAGCTCCTGTTGTTGAGATGTTTGCATTTTTTCAACCACATTCAATAGTACATCATTTGCTTGTTTTTCAGCTAATTTATCTGTTTTAGCTAAAATATTCTTTAATGCTTTTTCTTCACTTTTTAATACTAAGCGCGCATTTTTTTTATCAAGTTTTGAACATTGGCGACTTAATCCTGTGTGTCCTACCTTGGCCGCTAAATCTGAACCATTTATATCTGTTAACAGGCGGAAGCATTGATATGGTAAGAATCGTTGAGCTTGTAAATATTGGGGGGCAATACATTCTAATTTGTAAAGTGTTTCAATCAGCAAAGTTCCGGTTTTGATTGCCTTATTCTCTAGAATACAAACACTGGCGCTACCTTTATTTTCACCTAAGACTAAATCAATGGCACCTGTAATCATGGGATGTTCCCAAGTTAAAAAGTGCATATCGTCACGACTTAACGCCGTTTTTCTATCATAGGTGGCGGTTATTCCATCTTCTGAAAGACCGGGAAAAGCGCCAATGTACATATGGTTGCCGGGCCTAATAACAAAAGCCTTTTCAGAATGATCTTCGAATTCAACGCCAAAACGATCCCAAGTTTTTTGCATAAACATTTGCGGCGATTTTTCATCCATTTGTTTAACTTGTTCTATCAAATGGTTGGCATTTTGTTGATCAAAAGAAGATAGTTCTAATAAGCGATCTTTACCTTGTTGTAAATCTTTATTAATCTGTTTGGTCAACTTTGCGGTTGTACTGATTAATTGATCACTCAATTGATTGTTGTTAGCGTTGATCAATGACTCGACTAATAATTTCTGGGTAACATTAAAGACTTTACCACCTGCAGCGTTAGTCTTTTCAAATGCGTGCATACCTAGTTGGTACCAATCAAATAATACTTGTTGCGCCGTGTTTTGCATATAGGGCACATGTATTTTAATATCTTCGGACTGTCCAATTCGATCCAGTCTGCCAATTCGTTGCTCTAAAAGATCAGGATTAAGCGGTAAATCCATTAACACTAGATGATGACTAAACTGAAAATTACGACCCTCACTACCAATTTCTGAACAGAACATGGCTTGTGCACCATCTTCCATATCGGCAAAATGAGCGGCTGCCCGGTCACGACTAATGAGATCTAAATCTTCATGGAAAGTGCAACAGTTAATACCGAGCTTAAAACGACAATGTAGGTCTAAATTAATGGCGGTATCTTTATTAGCACAAATAATGACCACTTTTTCCTGGCGATAAGATTTCAAGAAATCTTTTAGCCAGTCAATTCTTGGATCAAACTCACACCAACGACTGTCTTTAAATTGAGATTCTGGATGGATGAGTTGCAACACGGCTTCAGCGGGTTTTTCGGGTAAATCTAGTTTAGCCGCTTCATATTCTGGACATTGTCCCAAAGGATGGGCAATTAAAATGCGCTTAGGAAAACCTGATATATTTTTACGCGTATTTCTATAAATCACCCGGCCGGTGCCATTTCTGTCAAGCAATTCAGTTAATATCGTTTTTTTGTTACTTTCTAATACTTCACAATCGGTGATAATGGTCGAGACTTTGGCTTTTAGCGCGCTCGACCAAGTATCATTTTCGTCTAATTCGGATATTAATTCGGCGATTGGTTGGTAATCCTTTTGCTCACTGACAAAAGTGCTCAGGTCAAAAAAACGATTGGGGTCAAGAAGTTTTAGGCGGGCAAAATGACCGTCCTGACCCAGTTGTTCCGGCGTTGCCGAAAGAAGTAATAAGCCCGGCGTACTTTTGGCTACTTTCTCAATTCTTATATATTCATTACTGGGTTTTGAGGGATGCCACTCTAAATGATGAGCCTCGTCCACGATCAGTAAATCCCATTCACCGCTTGCCATTAAGTCAATATCACAATGTGCCATAAACTCGGTCGAGCAAAGCACTAATTGCTCGCTTAGATAGGGATTTTCTAATTCTAAAGAGTCAAGGCTTGTATTTTCATCAAGTCCCATTTCTACTAAATCGGCTTCATCAAATTGGGTAAGTGCTTCAATTCTCGATTGATCGAAAATACTAAAATGCAGATTAAAGCGACGAACCATTTCAACAAACCATTGATGAATCAATGTTTGAGGGACAACGATTAAAACTCGTTGGGCTCGCTGACTTAAAAGCTGTTGATGAATAATCATGCCCGCTTCAATGGTTTTACCTAGTCCCACTTCATCAGACAAAAGCACTCTGGGCGCAAAACGATTTCCTACTTCAAAAGCAATATGAAGTTGATGACCAATGAGATCAACACGTGGACCTTGTAGCCCGATTATTGGGGAACTCTGTTGTTTTTCTCTGGCCTTCATTGCCGAGTAGCGAAGTTCAAACCATTTTCTGGAGTCAATCTGGCCGGAAAATAACCGATCACTGGCTTGATCCAGTTTCAAATAATGGTTGATCTGGGTTTCTGGCAATGGGATCAGTTGATCACTGTCTTCTGTGGCTTTCACCATATAAACCAGCGTACTATTGTGAGGCTCTACTTTTTCTATGATGAACCAATCACCGTGCTGAGTTTCAATATTATCACCGGCAGCATAGGCAACTCTGGCTAGCGGAGCATTGTCACTGGCATAAGTTCTTTGTTCTTCTGTGGCAGGAAAGAAAACAGAGACTAATCGATGATCAACTCTTTCGATGATACCAAGGCCTAGTTCTGTTTCATTTTCACTGAGCCAACGTTGGCCGATTGCAAAATCTGTCATAGTTAATTTTTGGATAGAGCGTTCTTTTGGGTCGGGATTATATCATTTGCCCTTTGAATATCTACATAAATACTAGATTTGCGGAGCCAAAATGGCTATTTTTAGTTAATCCAACTCGGGCTAAGAGTAGCCCTCGGAATACCTGATTAAACAATGGCTCAAAGACCAGTGTCAGTTTTTAGTGACTATCAAAGCAAGGTTGTGCATTAATAGCTGGCTATTGAAAACAATTTTAACGCGGAGAGTCGCTAAAATACTGGTGCTGGATGGTTGCTCTTATCCCGAGTTGAGGTTAGTTAGTCGCCATAGGCAAGTAAACTATCTTTTGAATGGTACATGGATGCAACAATATGACTCAAACTACTACCACTACAACATTGAAAGGCCAAAACAGAATGATTGAATCCATTGGACAAATTGCAATTACTACTTCAGATATTCAAAATTCTCTGGATTTTTACAATAATACTCTTGGTTTTAAACTGTTATTTTAAGCACCGCCTAATCTGGCTTTTTTGCAGTGTGGCGGTGTGCGGATTATGTTGACAACTTTACAAGGAGAAGAGCGTGATCATCATACCTCGGTCATTTATTATAAAGTGAGGAAGCTGGATATGGCTGTGGCAGAATTAAAGAAAAAATTGCACCCAGCTGCAAAAACAAACAAAATTCTAACCACAAGCTAGGGCTTTTAGCTATCACTTCTGCTATACCAAGTCGCGCGCGCTTTTCCATGCCGCATGAGAAGCCCGCCATTGACCAATTCCCTTAAACGTAACTTCAACGTGCTTTGGTTCGCTCCAGTCAGCGCAATGATTTCTTTAATCGTCAGTCTGTCATGCTCATTAAATAACTTTAAAACTTGTACGGACAATAATGGCAGTTCACTGTCATCTTGTGGCGTATGTTCCTGAATTTTTACCTCAAGATTGTCTTTTTGTTTTTTAAGACACCTTAAGAAAAATCCAAGCCATGACTCCCAATTAGGTTTATCGGATTTCAAGCTTGTTTGTGTTCGACGAAGCGCCTTGTAATACAGGTCTTTGTTATCTTCAATGACATGTTCAAGGGAAGCATAAGGCACATAGTCGTACCCCATTCTTAACAGCATCAAGGTCGTGAGAATACGAGATAACCGACCATTTCCATCTTGAAATGGATGTATGGCAAGAAATACCACATTGAATACAGCAACGATCAAGAGCGGGTGCATTGCCTCCTCATCCGTTGCTTTGGATGCCCATTTGACCAATTCTTCCATTTCTCTGGGTGTATCAAAAGGTGTTGCCGTTTCAAAGACCACACCAATCTCTTTGCCGTACGGGTCTTTTGCAACCACATGATTTGGGAATGTTTTGTAGTCCCCTCGATGGCGTTCGTCTTTATCGCTATGACGCAAGAGTGTTTGGTGTAACTGACGAATATGGTTTTCTGTGAGTCTCAAGTCTTCAAATGCTTGAAACACTAAATCCATGGCTTCGGCATAACCTGCGACTTCCTGCTCATCACGATTTTTAAAAGATGAGGTTGTGAGGTTGGATAAAAGTGTTTCTACTTGAATGTCAGAGAGCTTCGCACCTTCAATGCGAGTGGATGATCCGATACTTTCAATGGTAGCAACCTTACGTAACTGACTCAATCGGTCGGGAGACATCGTTTTTAACAACGTCCACCTTCCCTTAAACTCATCAATCTCTGCTATGAATTTAAGTATCTCCTGCCCGATAATAATTTTCGGTTCTTGCATTTGATCTCAATCATTTAATTTACCCAATACCTTATCTGATAATACCCGATTTTATCCGGTTCTGAAACCAAATTTTTGCCTCTCATATAATCGGACACGGCTAGCGCATTTTAATCCCTTGTTCCATAGGCTTGATCGAAATTCATCGTCCAGCGTTGCCATTTTTTTCTTACGAGCAATACTCGCTGACTTACTTTTGTCCTGCTTAAACAGATCCAAAGCTATTTTTCGCATGACATTAAAAACTAAAGCCCCACGTCCTTTTCGTATGCGCGACTCATCTTCTCTAAACGTCATATCTAATATCCAATGCATACTTTCAACTTGCCAGTGACTGCGAACGGCATTCAAGGCTTGGTCTGCATTGAGTTCCAGTGAGCTGATATACCATCGCTCTTCTTGGATCATTTTTCCCGTTGTTTTTTCAAGGGTTTCCGATGAAATCGTTATAATACTTTTCAGCCCTTTCCAACGATAATCTTTCGCTAGCCAAGATAAATTAATCAGCATTTGCTGACACTTTCGAGTTTCAATACGACCGTGACCACTACTAATATCAGTATGTTCATCATCGTTTTCCTTCGATATTCCTTCTCGTTCAACCTTGTGCCACCAAGCTTCTAACTCCGCTTGCATACCAGAATGATTGCCTTTAAGTGCGAGTATAAAGTCCGCTTTTTGATGGATGATTTGCTGAGCTATTTTCTCTTGGCATCCCATAGCATCAAGGCGATGAGTTTACTGAGCGGATGCTTACGGCACTTAATGCGATGATGTTAGATATGCTGGCAGCGGTCGCTCGAAAAGATTATGACGACAGGAGAAGACGACAAGCGCAAGGAGTACAGCGCGCCAAATAAGAAGGGAAATATAAAGGCCGTAGAGAAGATAAAGTTTTACATGGTAAGATAGAAAGCCTTTTACTTGATGGCAAAAGTTATGGCAAAATTGAACATCTAAGTAGGTTGTTCTCGTCATACAATATCCAAGATCAAGAAGCGTCTTAAAGAAAAACATAAGGTGGTATAAGTTGAGGATTTATAGACAGTACGGGCATTGCCGCAAATATTTAATTACTACAGTCTTGTTGAACTTTAGTTCAATTTATAGGAGAAATTCTCTTTTGTTTTTTAATTATTGCAAAAAAGTGGTACGAATGAAGATAGAATGCGAATTTACTTTGCCTTCGGTAAGCAGTATTTATAGGGAATGTCCACAATGATAGCCAAACCCAAGAATGTAATTATTAGTATTAAGCCTGAATACGCATTAAAAATTATTTCGGGAGAAAAAACGATAGAACTTCGCCGCAGGTTTCCAACAGATGATATTGAGGGTGGTATTGCTCTTATTTATGCATCCAGTCCAATACAGGAAATTATTGGGTATACAATTATAGCGAAGGTGAAGCGACTTTCAATTAGCTACTTGTGGAAAACATGTGGGAAAAGGGCATGTGTTACTAAAGAGTTCTTTTATTCCTATTTTGAGGGTCTAGAATATGGTTTTGCACTTGAGATGAGTGAGCCTGTTAAATTAAGAAAACCTCTTGATATACGGCGAATGGAAGAAGAGTTTTTTGTATCTGCTCCGCAATCTTTTCGTTACGCACCAGATAAGGTATTAGACTGTGTGGCAGCATGAACGGGCTGAAAATACTGATAGACACAAATATTTTAATCGGACTTGAGGACAATAGAAAAATAACAGAGGTGTATTCCTCGCTTTTTCAAAAATGCCTTCAACATGGTGTACAGGTTTTTGTTCATGAGGCATCAAAGCAGGACATTAAACGAGATAAAGACCTTGAACGTCAAAATATTATCCTATCGAAGATTGAAAAATTTCTACTGCTTGAAAATATTCCCATACCTGAGCAAGATCAGTTAGAACATACTTATGGAAAAATTAGCAAAGCTAATGATTATATAGATGTAATTTTGCTCTATACCCTGCATGATATTGATGCCGTTGATTTTTTGGTAACACAAGATCGGGGACTACATAAGCGTGCCTCTAAAATTGGTATTTCTGACCGAGTTTTTAGGGTTGAAGATGCTCTGGTCTGGCTTCGAGAAAAATATGATCGAACCAAGGTGGCGTTACCATATATCGAAGAAAAGCAATGTCATCAAATCAATAGAAAAGATGGTATATTTGCCTCGCTCAGCTCTGACTATGGGGAGTTCGATGCATGGTTTCAAAATAGTTGTGTTCGGGGTCATCGATATTGCTGGACTATTCATTTTGATAATGAAATTGCAGGAATAGCTATTCGGAAAGAAGAGAACTTCGATGAACTTATAAAGAATATACATACAGCAGAAGAGCATTTCCAGACTAAGCCGGATAAGATATTAAAAATTTGCACCTTCAAAATTCGTGAAGAATATCGAGGTGAAAAATTTGGCGAGCAATTGATTAAGCAGGTTCTTTGGTGGTCGTATAAAAATCGATATGATTTCATATATTTAACGGTGTATCCAAAACATAAGAATTTAATCGATTTACTCTTGCAGTATGGTTTTGAAGTAATAGGTCGAACAAAGGGAGAACTTTATTTAGGGAAAACATTTTCAGTTGGCGTATTTAAAACTTGTGCTAATAAAGATCCTCTTCAGTATCATCGTCAATTTTACCCTGCCTTTTTAAGTGGTGAGCCTGTTGGTAAATTTCTGATACCCATCAAGTCAGCGTACTATGAAACTCTTTTCCCTGAGAATATTAATAACCGTCAAGCGGGTTTATTTGATGCGACGGGTTTGTCCAGTAATAAAATCCCCGGCAATACAATACGTAAAGTTTATGTTTGTAATGCGAAAATCAAAGCCATAAAAAAAGGTGACATTTTATTATTTTTTCACTTGAAAAATAATTTTTCGTTTCATTCTCAATCACTAGTGAGTGTTGGGATTGTTGATGGCTTTGACGTTACGAGTAGTCATGAAGAGTTGCTGCGGCTTACGGCAAAGCGCTCTGCATTTAGTCAAGAAGAACTAACTGGTTTGACGAGCGGAGGAAAAAAGCAGGTTAAAGTTGTAAATTTTCTCTTAGCGGGGCATATCAGTCCAGCAATCCTAATGGCTCGATTGGATGAAATCGGGATAAAAGGTCCGGTTCAATCAATCCGAAGGATATCTCATGAGCATTACATAGCGTTAGAAAAGGATATTAAACTAGATGTCAAAACTTTATTATAACCTAACTGTGATTGCCGGATTATCTGGTGTTGGAAAAACATTTTTAATCAATAAAATTATGAAGGGAGATAGTAAATATACCCATTTTTCAGCGGGTTCTTTAATAAGAAAACGCCGAGAAAATATTAGTCATGACGAGCTAAGGCTTCTTGATTCAAGTGAAATTTTGCAAAATCAGCATTTACTCATCGATCAACTCAATATTGAAAAAGAAGGCGTCGATATTAACGCCCATATTCTATTTGATGCTCATATGATCATAGATACAGATAAAGAATTGATTGAAATACCTTCAGAGATATTTAAAAAATTAAATCCGTCACGAATAGTATTCTTGTATGAAAATCCAGAGACTATTTTAAAGCGCCGGTCATATGATGTTTCGCGCAAACGGCCTATCAAAACATTAGGCGAAATTCAGTTTCAGCAGGAACGCTCAAGAAAACTCGCTAAGCAGTATAGTAACGATCTATCCGTTGATTTCATCAACCATTCATCTGCCGATAATATAACGCTAACAGAAAAAATAGGATAATGTTTTAAAGTGACTTGCAGGACTAGAAATACAGCTCAAGTCGTGATGTCCCCTTTCCGATTATTTGCATCGAATTGATATTCTAAGAGAATGGGCGACTGACCATGACCTGATTTGTTTAAGTGGATATTTTCTGCTCTAATCCAGACGCTACTATAAATAATAATCTCGCTTGATTAGGCAAGCAGGATATTTAAGAGCTGCAACTTAAATTCTTCTGTATAATCACTAAATATTGGGGCTATTCAAATAGGCTTTTTTAGCTAATGGCCAATCAGACTACAATAAACCGACAAAGGATGGAGTTTTCGTGGGAACAAATCTGGATAAAAAAACACAAGGAGCATGGCTTATTCACCATGCAAGTAAGCAAAAGAAGAACGTATAATGCCTGTAGTCTGATATCATTCCTCTGTCATGAGGGAACTTAACTTGAATGTTGAAGAGTTTATTTACAACACAAACAAAGCTGATAACGTTGATATGCTGTTTCAATGTTTTGAAACAGCAATGGGTGAGTTAGGATTTGATCGACTTCTGTTGGCGTTAATGAATGATCATCCTACATTGAAAAAAGAAGCTGAACACGGAGTAGTAAAGAACTACCCTGATGATTGGGTGAATTACTATCTATCGCAGGAATATGATGAAATTGACCCTGTTAGAACATTGTCATTTGCAAGAACAGGGGCATATACTTGGGATGAAATAATAGAATCAAAGACGCTAACGGAAAAGCAAAATCTTATGTTTAATCAAGCGTCAGAAGCTAAACTATATAGTGGTGTTGGGGTGGCATTACATGGTGGCGGTGGTGCAGTGGCAGCACTTGGGGCAGCCAGCTCAGAAAAGGGCGTCGAGACTAATCAGTTTATTCTCGATAAAGTAAACCTTATGGCGCATCAATTTTATACCTGCTTTTGGCGATTAATGGGAAAAGATGTATTTTCTCTACCAGTTTTACTTACAGATAGAGAGCAGGAAGTATTAAAATGGTCTGCCAGAGGTTTCACTAAAGCCAATATTGCTGATCGCCTAAATTTGTCCATACATACTATAGATAGTCACATTCGTAATTCCATGAGAAAACTTGATGCAAAAAATATTACTTCCACAGTCGTAAAGGCCATTAATCTCGGACTCATTCAAATTTAGCCTACCTAATACAGTATTACCAATATCACGCGAATACGTGATACTCAGCCCGAAAAAGCTATGTAACACTACCTCTATTTCTACTATGAAACTGGAGAGTGTTTATGCGTGTTTTAAATATAATATTAATAAGTTTTTTATGTCTTTTAACAGCTTGTGGTGGAGGGAGTGATACTCCCAAACCACCACCTCCCGTAGTACAAACCGCAGAAGGAAATTTTATTGATAGCGTGGTAGAAGGGCTTGAATATAGCTCTGGTGAGCAAAGTGGTATTACCAGCGATTCCGGTACATTTATCTACGAGTTAGCAACAAATGGTGATCCTGCCGATGTGACTTTTACCGTAGGTGCTATTACTTTGGGTACGGTAACAGGCAACGCAATCATTACACCGGTTGATCTCACCGGTTCTGATACTTCACTGGCTAATACTCAAAATATAGTCCGTTTTTTGCTTATGCTCGACTTTGATGGTGATAGCAGTAACGGAATTACCATATCCAGTGAGGTGAGGGAGATTGCTGCAAACTGGGTACAGGTGGATTTCACCAGCTCGGATTTTGAGGCAGATCTGGCAAGCATCATTTCTGATGTATCAGTTGTTGATAGTCGTACTCCAATTCTGCCTACCACTTTGGTGGCACAAGACCATCTTGAGGGAACCTTATCCTGTCTGTCATCTGGTGTATTTAAAGGATCGTTTAGTGGCGGGGATAATGGAACATTTTTGTTATGGATTCAACATCAACGCTTTGACCCATTTGCTTTTGGTGACAATACACCAAGAGTTGGTGTAACGAGTGCCTTGGTGTTTAGTACCGATGAAAATCTTGTATCTGGTGTAGCTCCACAACGAGGACTATCATTCGACAGCGATAAACAGTTTATCTCTGGTGTGGTGTCTACGGGTGCGGAATTTAGTGGTGATCTGGAAAATTACCAAAGCATCACCAATGGAGTTTGGAATAATGGGCTTTCTAATGAATCGGGTACATTCATTGGTGAGCGGGTAGGAGGGGATGAAAATGCTAACCACCGGCTTGCCGGTTTTTTTAACCTTCAAGGTTTCCCCTTTAGTGCGGATGGTTCAGGACTACTTGCTCTGGATATTATGGCGGATAATTCTGTAACAGGAATAATGGTGACATTACGTGGTGATGAAACTACGCTTAGTGGGTCATTAACCGCTAATGTCATTACCGTATCCGGTGGTGGTAATGAGCTTGAATTAGCCTTTGATGCTGATGGTACAGATAGCAGCAATGATCTTGCGCTGGGTACGACTTCCGGCTTTATCGGTACGATGAGTGGAGCAAGCGGTACAAGCGATGTGATCGGTACTTCCTGCCAGCCTGATTAATAAATATTGTGAGCAGGGATGCTTATTTGCCATAAGAAACTTGGCTCAATCCTCGTCTGAGCCATACTGATGCTTACGTATAGCAATATCTTCATCGCTTCGTTTTTGCTCATACTCAATCTGTTTGCCAAGATTTTCTATATATTTCTTGGCAAATTCCTTAACGCTAGTATTTTCATCTTCAAGCCAAGATTGTATTTCAACAATCTTTCTCTTATAGGCTTCTACAAATCCGTATTCCCCGCTCACTACACCGGTACTTTGAAGAATGACGCTTAATTCATTTGTAAGACTGCTATTCTCAGGTATGATTTTCACTAATTCCTTACACAGGTCAAGAATTACGTTCTCTCCATCGTAATTTCTGAGAATGGCCATTACAAAAAGGATATCTTTTTCATCTTCTGATTGGGTAACTTTCAGAAGTTTTTGTTGAAATTCTGATGGAAAATTTGGAAACATATTTTTCAATAGCTTCGCTCCACGGTAAATAAACATACCGTAATTACCGTCATAGTTTTTCTGAATTATTTCAACAGCTAGATCTGGATGTTTCGATAAAGGCTCCGATAATTTATGAAAGCTGAATGGAATAGCATCATATTTTTCTGGTTCTTCTTCGTCCTTTTCCTTTGAGAGGCGATCAACAAAAAACTGTATTACCATTTCTGCTGATTGATTTGCTATTTCGCATAATATTTCCTCTGCATGGTAATCAATTTCTTTTAGCCAGAACAAATTGTTTAGGATTGCTCTATGCTCCACAAGTTCCATGTCAGCAAGAATATCGCTGCGCTGTTTGCGAAACCAGAAACCAAAAATCCAATTGGTATTTGTGTGTGTGGTTAGTACTTCTAGTGCAGGCATAAAGAGCGTTTTAATTAGGTGTTTGTTATTTTCACTGTATTGTGCTGAAATAGAAGAAATAATTTGGTTTAATGTGTTCAATTCATTTGATGTCTTAGCTTTATCCAGTATTTTTGTTAGCAGCCCTTCATTTACTTCCGAAGAATATTCAAAGAATCGGGCGAGGCTGAATAAATATTTTCCTTCATCGCACCAGCGATCAATTAGAGCATATGCATCATTCTTATGTTCAGTTTTAGCAATTCCACAAAATAATGCTACGAGGAAATTCTCAAGCTGTTCTGAACTTTCAGATAGCAATCGGAGAGCTAAAATCGGTGAAGTCTCACCGAAATGTTCTAGAAACTTTCCAAAGTAAGGAAATGTTGCCATATCGTTTGATTTAATACCTGCATATTGAATGATACGGCCTTTCCATTCCTCATAGGTTACAGTATTGATATTTTCTGCTAATTTAAGGACTTCTTCTTCCCGGAATTTATTTTCCTGTTCGATATCATTACGATCATTTTCCCAATCATGGAAGATGCTTTCAAATCCAATTAGGAATCGAAATTTTTGGTATTCATCATGAGCATAAAGTTGGTCACGAATTTCTAAACAAATTTTGTGAATCCTATTATCAAGTTTGCCTTTGTGATATAGCATCCAGTAAGCATTATGTTCAATTTTTTGCATTATTGGCATATCTTCAGTTAAGGCAACTTTCTTCATGAATTCTGTCACAGTAATAGTGTTAACTACAACCATTGCCAAAACGTCATCTCCATATTCGCCCATATGAGGTGTGCGTGTTGCAGTATCCATAGCATTTAGCACAGACTTTTTTTGTTCAATATCTTCCGCTACTTCATAAAGTTTCTGAAGTTCTTCTAGGGTTTTTTTCCTGATTTCATTCATGCCTTCTTTTGCAGGTACGGTACCGGTTCGCCATGTTACCGTTTTATAGGTAGAGCTTGTTCCTGAGATAGTGGGAGAAAGTATTTTCTGACAGGCAGCTATAATACCGGAGAAGTATTTTTGCTTATTCTCCACGCTAAAAGATGAAATAAATTCCAGAACCTTTTCTTGTGGTTCCCATCCAAGACCAGCCCAATTTTTTCCGTCACCATAGAAAATATCAAGATTATATTCAGCAAGTTTTTCTATGCCAAATTTTGCTTGTTTGGAGATACCTTCATTCTCATGACAGGAATACTTAAAAAATATGTCTAGGATATCCGAAGATTGGTGATATCGAATTCGCTCCAGAGTCTCGATTGCTTTGATCATTAGTGTATGATTATTTTGATACTTGCTTAATTCTCTGGCAGGATAGTCGGGTGTTTCTTCATAGGTAAGCTCCAGTGTTTCCAGCCTGTTTAATAGATTGCGAATAGTATCAACTGCTTCTTTATAAACTCGGTAGGCAATAATCTGTAGTAGTTCGATTTGGTGAGAAATATCATCGCATCTAGTTTCATTTTGAAGCGAACTAGTGATGCTGTTACACTCTTTTTGTATTGCTTGCAGTGCTGCCGAGTCTGGCTCGGCTTTTTTCGCTAGATGAGTAAGTATACTTTTCTTTTGGCTGATATCCACTATGTTTGCTCCAACAAATCTATGATCTCTGGTGTAAGCCGTTCAGCCGCATCTTCACAAACTTCTTTATTTCCTACAACATAGTGACTTCCAGTATCTTTAATATATGGCTCTGAACTATCGGATAATATAACTGCGCAAGCCTCTGTTAATTTGTGGGTAAAACCTTTAGATACTACAGCGTTAATGAGAGAATCGTGTGATGGTGTATCGAGTGCGACAACAAATCCGAGCAGTCTGAGATATATTTCTCCAACTGTTTTACTATGAGTTTGAGAGAGTAATCCGTCCAACGAACTTAGTTGATCAAGTTCGATATTTCCCTCAGCTATTATAGAGGGTTTGATCGTTGGTTCTGGTGGGAACAAAATGTCTAGTACATCATTAGAAAACTTGAATGCTTGGTGACCATGAATTTCTAAAGCTTTAGAAAGGTTGGTATCTTTGCACAAACATAACATTGCATTGCCTGATTTGGTTTCATCAATTGCAGCTTCAAGAATCCATGCATCGGGTATGTGTGTACGTCGTTTCATTCTAACATTAGGATCGTCTTTATCAGAATCGCTTGAGACATTGAATGGAGGCTCCCAGTTAAAATATTTTTCTAAGACCTCTTCGTTGTGATGTTTTTGTATATCAAGCTGATTAATACCATTGCGAAGTAGTGTGGCTATAACGCGATCAGCAGCAAATTCAATCTCCTCCGTTTGGGGAAAAATGCTTTCTTCCCATGTAAATGGCAGGGCTAGCTCCTTGGCAATATTATTTCCTTGCCACTCTTTCTGAAGATCGCTAATTCGAGCGTTTACCTTGGAAATTTTTGATATTAAGTCATCTCTCATTTTTCCTCGATATTCTCGTAGGGAAATTTCTGAGATATGTATGTCTAATCGTGGTGAAGTATCTAAATTTTCCACGCATCTCTTCGCGTGTTCCAATAATCTATTCCAATCTGCTTTTTCAGCCGCAGGCATATAGGTCAGATACGAAGTATCTACAAAAACGATAAATTTTTTCTCGTTTTCATCCATTATATGATTGATAACCTATATCGAGCTAGTTTCTATTAAAGGTCATGATCGACCTTTCTAACATAATCCAATATAGATAAGGGTTATCCGTGTAATAATCAAGCTGGATCAGCCAATTAATGGAAAGATTTAAGGTTCTGCTCGTTGGCGAACAACCTAAACCCAATCCGCGCGGGTTCGATTCCCAAACAGCATTGAATTGAAGATGGAATTCATTGTACAATAGCGTTCTCGGTGTTGCACCGATACCATCTCACTGTCATTGCGACTATGCTACGACTGAGGT
>CAYVSL010000066.1:0-18527 GCA_964454125.1 uncultured Kangiella sp. | reverse complement strand
CAAGCCCCTTCAAGGGGCAAATCAAAACCACCTTCTAAGAAGGTGGATGTTTTTTACGACTTGGTAAGGGCTCTTTCAGCTGAACAATATAGGTTCAACCATTGATAAAACAAAATTTCAAACTCCATTCTCCTTTCGTGCCTGCTGGCGACCAACCCCAAGCGATTGAAAAACTGATGGAAGGTTTGGAGGATGGTCTTAGCCATCAAACTCTACTCGGGGTAACCGGATCAGGAAAGACCTTTACAGTCGCCAATGTTATTCAGAATAGTGGTCGTCCGACGATTATTCTGGCACCTAACAAAACTTTGGCGGCACAGCTTTACGGTGAAATGAAAGGATTTTTTCCTGATAACGCCGTGGAGTATTTTGTTTCATATTATGATTATTATCAGCCGGAAGCTTACGTAGCCAGTAGCGACACCTTTATTGAGAAAGATGCATCTATCAATGATCATATTGAACAAATGCGGTTGTCGGCAACCAGAGCGCTATTGGAAAGAACCGATTCTATCATTGTCGCCTCCGTTTCTGCGATCTATGGGTTAGGTGATCCGAAACAGTTTCATAGTATGGTGATGCATTTAAAACCAAGCGATGAAATTAAACAAAGAGAGATATTGACTAAATTAGCCGAATTGCAATTTACTCGAAATGATGTTGACTTGCAGCGAGGAACTTATCGGGTACGAGGAGATGTGATTGATATATTTCCGGCAGAGTCGGAGCGAAATGCGATCAGAATAGAGTTGTTTGATGACGAGGTTGATAATTTACGTGCCTTTGATCCACTTACCGGCGAGGTTTACAAAAAGCTAAGCAGAGTAACTATTTATCCCAAATCTCACTATGTAACCGCCAGACAAACCATATTAGATGCGATCGATGACATTAAACTGGAATTGGTGGATCGTCTTTCTCAATTTAAGAAAATGAATAAGTTGGTTGAATATCAGCGATTAGAGCAACGAATTAAATTTGATATTGAAATGATGCAAGAACTGGGTTATTGCTCAGGGATTGAAAATTACTCACGATTCATATCGGGGAGGGCACAGGGGGAGCATCCACCAACATTATTTGACTATCTGCCTGACAATGCATTATTGATTATTGACGAATCACACGTCATGGTTTCTCAAATAGGCGCGATGTATAAAGGTGATCGATCACGTAAAGAAAATCTGGTTGAATATGGGTTTAGGTTACCATCGGCACTCGATAACCGTCCACTCAGGTTTGAAGAGTTTGAGAGATTGGCACCTCAAACCATCTTCGTCTCCGCAACCCCTGCAAATTACGAAATTGAACATTCCGGTGAAGTCGTACAACAAGTCGTCAGGCCGACGGGTTTACTGGATCCTGAAGTCGAAGTAAGGCCAGTTGCGACTCAGGTTGATGATTTATTATCCGAAATTAATTTGCGTGTTGCAGTAAACGAAAGAGTCTTGGTAACAACATTAACCAAGCGAATGGCGGAAGATTTGACAGAATATTTGACAGAACATGGCGCTAGAGTGAGATATTTACACTCGGATATTGATACTGTTGAAAGGATTGAGATCATTCAGGATCTACGTAAAGGTCTATTTGATGTTTTGGTGGGGATCAATTTGCTAAGAGAAGGTTTGGATATGCCGGAGGTTTCCCTAGTGGCAATCTTGGATGCCGATAAAGAAGGATTTTTGCGTTCGGAAAGATCGTTAATCCAAACAATCGGCCGGGCAGCAAGAAACCTGAAAGGCAAGGCTATTTTATATGCTGATAAAATAACCGGCTCAATGCAAAGAGCGATTGACGAAACCAATCGTCGTCGGAAAATTCAGCATCAATTCAATATTGAAAAGGGTATTACGCCAAGAGGTGTCGTCAAATCAATTTCGGACATAATGCAAACCGGTGAAAAATTTAGTGTATCCAATTTAACCAAAGAGCGTCGAGTTGCAGAACACGCGGCAAAGTATCACGTTAAAACGCCGACACAAGCGAGTAAGGCGATTAACAAGTTAGAAGGAGAGATGTTAGAAGCAGCAAAAAATCTGGAGTTTGAACAGGCTGCTAAAATTAGGGATGCGATCAGTTTATTGCGTGAGATAATTTTTAAACCAGTGTAATGGACACCTTTAACCTAAATCAGTGAGTCAAAAATCTGTCCTATCCTAGATTTTAAGTTAAATAACTCTCGTTACTATTTGATATTACTACAATAAAATGTTTCAATAGCTTGGTTTTAACATAAAAAATAGTGATAAGTTTTTAATGGCATCTAATCGATTGTGTTAGTCTAATGGCTGGAAATGAGTCTTTTGGGAAATATTAACAACAAGAATATTCAAAATTAATGAGCTACAATCATTTAACAAGTATTCGGAGTAATAAGACAGAGAGGTCGAGTGTTGCTGAGCCAATAGCCACAAATGACGCACTTTGTTTGCTGGATCCTGCTATTTGGCCGCAATGGAGAGGCTCTAACGGGATAAAAGACATTATATTTGAAGATCAAGAATTCCATAATCTGGATTTATCCAGATTGGATTTTTCCAATGTGCAATTTATCCGGTGCCATTTCCATTACTGTAAACTTGAAGCCACTAACTTGATTTCATCAAATCTGACTGATTCGGGTTTTATTAATTGTGACTTTAGTCATGCTAAATTGATTGCGGCGATCCTTGAAAATACGGCTTTTCGAAAATGTCAGCTAGACAATGTCAATTTTTTGACCGCACAATTTAAGAAAACGGTCATTGTGAATACTGATTTAAGTCATATTGATCTTCAATCTATTGATTTAAAAGGGATAACGCTAGATGGATGTGATTTGCGGCAACAAAATCTGGCAGGCAAAGATCTTAGTAACGCTAGTTTAAAAAGAGTTGATTTGCGCGGTGCTAACTTGAGTAGAGCCATTTTTAATCATGCGAATTTATCATCAGCATTACTCGCGGCGGCTGTCATCAATAAAAGCCAATTCAAGCATGCTAATTTGAGCGATGTTAATTTATCTTCGTTAGATCTCTCTGCTGCTAATTTGGATTCTGCTAACCTGAGAGGTTGCAACCTGAGCGGAGTTAATTTATCCGATGCCAACTTATCAAAGGCTAATATTACCGATACCATTCTGTTTAATATTAATAGTATCGGCTGGGATATCAGTGGGATATTTTGTGATTTTGCATATTGGGATCAAGGAGCGACTAACAAAACTTCTTATGTAGAAAATGAATTTGAACGCCTGTATTCCGAATCACTCACCATCGACCTAAAATACGAGTTTCGACTAACCGCCAATGAAATTGCAACTTTGCCTATTTTGATCGAACATTTACAAGCTTGTCATTGGGGAGTCGCATTGCGCTTGAAATCGGTCAAAGATGTACCTGGTGGTGCTTTAGTCGAGCTAGTTGTAGATGATATTGGCCATTACTCGATCAATGAATTGGAATTATCTTTAAAAGAAGAGGCAAGTCGAATTCAAAATGCTCAACTAGCTATGCGTGGCGATCGAAATATGCAAAAGGAGTTAAAAGAGGCCGTCGCTGGAATTAAAGACAAGTTTTGGCCAAGATTATTAGAACTAGCAGCAGAGTATGAAGTTGATCAGGTTCGAAATTTTTGCGTGTTGTTTATCGATTTAAAAGGTTTTACCCAATGGAGTGATGATACTATTTCGGAACGTATGTCACTGTTCAGAGGGTTATTAAAACCTATATTAGCCAAGTGGAATGCTAGCTATCCCAATATGGAAGGTGATTCATTAAGAGCGACTTTTCGTAGTGCCAAATCCGCCGTTGAGTGTGCTTGGATGACAAGGCACGTTTTGATGGCGGCTGAATTTGAATTACGTATAGGGATTGATTTAGGTGAAGTAACTATTGTTCATAACGAAGTCACTGAACAATCTGATCTTGAAGGGATCGCAGTCAGTATGGCATCCCGTTTGGAGTCGATGGCAGAACCTGGACAAATTCTTGTTTCAGAAAAAGTAAAACATTATGCAGAACAGCAGGTCAACAACTTTCGTTTTTCTCCGAGAAAATCTCAGCTAAAAAAAAGTATTGGATCTAAACTAGCGGGCGATTGGGTGGAGGTTTACGAGATAGAAAAAATTCAGGCTGAAAGCTAAGTTTCGCTTCCTGTTCTTTCAACTGATTATTCTATTCAAAAAAAATCATCTCTGAGTTGGTATTCGTTTCAAATAACAAATACTGGCGTTTTGTCCTAATTTTTACTAACGTTATATCAATTAGTCTTCTTTTCTGCGGAAATTTTTATGCTGATTGAAAAAGATGTTGCTAGATTAAGTGTTGGTAACTTTGTGGATAGCATTGCCGAGCAAACGGGCTCTTACACGCTTAAACATAAAGGTCGAATAAACAGTTTACACGCGATCGAAATATTGATTGATAAAGGCGTTGAACGAGTTATTGTCGATACCAGTAAGCAGCTTGAAAGCGAAAATCCAATTGAAACCGCCCGAAATATCAGTAAGGAGCTAAAACCCAACATACCATTAGCAAATACTCTTAGGTCTGCTAACTATTCAAGTAATAAAAATTTTGCAGAATCTATCAACAAAGCGAAAGAAATTTTTGACGAGTCCAAACAAATCCAAAAAAAACTATTCAATGACGTAGTATGTGACCGCCAAATTGAACTAGAACCGATTATCGAAATTACTCGCCATACTACCGAAACCATATTTGAAAACCCTGATGCCGTTGCCTGTATTATTAATATACGAGAAAAAGATGAATATCTGTTGGAGCATTCGACAGCTGTTTCAATATTAATGTCTATTTTTTGCCATTATATGCAAATCGATATGGAGACTACTAAGAAGCTTTCTATTGGTGCTTTTTTACATGATGTGGGAAAAATAAAAATTCCAGACAATATTCTTAATAAACCTGGAAAGTTGACTGAAAATGAATTTGAAATCATGAAGACTCATGTACTGCACTCAGTTAACATTATTAACAAAATTCCTGAAATATCAAAACTTAGCTTGGAAGTCGCTGCACTTCATCATGAAAAGCTGGATTCTAGTGGTTATCCGATGGGGCTGGTTGGTGACAAAATTTCTCAATACGGTCGTATGATCACTATCTGCGATATTTTTGATGCATTAACGGCAAACCGAGTTTACAAAAATGGTATGGCACAAGTTAAAGCTTTCGCAATACTGAGAAACATGGCTGGACAAAAGGTGCTGGACAATGATTTAGTCATTCGTTTCATTAAGTGTATGGGGGTTTATCCGGTTGGGTCGTTGGTCAAGCTAGAATCTAACCAGTTGGCGGTGGTAGAATCGCGCAATCTGGATGACCCTATAAGACCTAGAGTAAAAGCCTTTTATAGTCTCAATCAGAATCATTTTATAGCGGCAAAAGGTATCGATTTGTCGAATGAAGATCAGGAAAATATCGAAAAAGGAGTTCGAGCTGATGATTTTGATTTGGATATGAATAAGATTCTTGAATTTTTAATTCTTGAGGGCTAGATAGAACAATTTGACCATTGAAATAAAATGCCACAGCACGATGGATTAAACATGAGTTCATGTTTGGATGGGTAAGGAATGTCACAGATTTGATTGAAAATAGACTTTACGGACGGAGGTCGTAGATTTTTGGCACTGCTCAGAGGCTGGCCCGCATTATTTATCTCAATGTGAGTTAAATGATAATGAAAACAATCAATTTTTGATGTTTTTGTGCAATAGCGTATTGATTTAATGTAGAATTTTGTTAGTTTAGGTCGTCGGCGGTATGTTATATCGTTTAGTAAAATAATAGTAATCAATACCTAACAGAAGTTTATCCTTAATGAATGAAAATAAACAGGCAGGATGCCTGATAATGTTTTTGTGCTTTGTCCTAGTATCACTCAAGGCAGAAGCGGAGACTGATCCAAAATACCTTAATATACCCTATATTGAACAGTCAATTTCTGTAGATGGCGTGTTAAACGAGACCGTTTGGTCTAAAGCCTTAAAAATATCCTTGTCCTATGAAATCAAACCAGCAGAAAATATTCCAGCTATTGTAAGCACAACTGCCTACATATTTGAAGATGGCGAAAATATTTATGTGGGTTTTGATGCCCGAGATGACTCCCCCAAAAATGTCCGCGCTTACCTATCTGACCGCGATGAATTATTTAACAGTGATTATGTAACGATCGCATTTGATACTTTTAATGACTCCAGAAAAGCCTTTAAATTTTATGTGAATGCTGCAGGAGTTCAGGCTGATTCCATTATTGATGAAATTACCTCGGGAAATGATTTTGGCTGGGATACTATTTGGCAGAGCATGGGAAAAGTGAACTCAAAAGGCTACGTAGTTGAAATGAGCATTCCCCTCAAATCTTTGAGATTTGAAGATAATGATCAAGTTAAACGGTGGGGGATCCGGTTTTCCCGAATTCTTAATCGCAATCTTCGATTTGAATTTTCAAACGTGCCCGATGATAGAGATAATGACTGTCAACTCTGTCAATTTTCCACCTTTGCAGGTTTTGAAAAGACTATTCCAGCCCATAACCTCACCTTAATTCCTGCGATGACCGCAACTCGAAACGATAGCCGTGACTTACTGAATGGTGGCGATTGGAACGATGGAAGCTTTGATATTCGCGAGAGTCTGGACTTGCGTTGGGGGATCAATCAAAATCTGTTTTTGAATGCGACGATCAATCCAGATTTTTCGCAGGTAGAAGCTGATGAAATTCAATTAGAGGCCAATAAGCGCTTTGCGGTATTTGTCCCTGAAAAAAGAGCCTTTTTTTTAGATGGGGCTGATTATTTTTCTAACTGGAGTCGTTTTATTCATACCAAACTTTTTGCTGAGCCGGAGTACGGCCTAAAAGTGACCGGAAAACAGGATAAGCATAGTTTTGGTGTTATGAGTCTAACCGATAAAGACACCACATTTCTTCTCCCTGGCAATCAAGGCTCTCGTTTGGTCAGTCTTGCAGGGCGAAAAAGTGAAAACCAGATGTTGCGATATCGATATGATCTTGGTAAACAAGGCAATATAGGAATGACTTATACTGATAGAAATGCGACTGATTATTCTAATAAAATGTTCGCGATCGATGGCAAATATTGGTTCGGTCAATCCGATTTTTTCAAATTTCAATTAATGTCATCAGAGAATTTGTATCCCCTTGAAGTACAGCAAACTCAAGGTTTTGAACAAGATAAAGATACTTCGGGTAATGCTTTCTCGGTTAATTACAAGCATGCAGCGAGAGATTGGGAGTGGCAGTTAACTCATCATCGATTTGGTGAGGGATTCCGGGCCGATAGCGGATTTGTCAGCCGTAGTAACTGGACAAGCAACGCTGGCACATTTACCCGCCGATGGTACCCTGAAGTTCAAAATCAATGGTGGACCAATATGAGATTGTCTGGTCGTTGGCAACGAGACGGTGATCTGGCCGACAAATTACTAAAAAAAGAACGCATCGTTCAGTTTGAAGTATTCAGTCAATATCAATCGTTGATTTCGGCCAGCATCTCAAGAAATGAAGAAGAGTTCTTGCAGCGTATTTATCCGTTAGATAGTTACAATGCCTATTTGGAAGTAACACCTTTGCCGGGTCTTGATCTTATATTAGACTATGTATGGGGCAATGAAATCGACTTCTCTGATAGTTCGGATCGGCTTAAACCACGCAAAGGGGATGTCAATACATTGGTTGCCAATATCGATTATCAGTTTGACCAACATATCAAATTCACCGTGGAATATATTGATAAACGTCTACAGGTCTTGGAACAGACCGTATTTGATATTAATCTGTATAATTTTCGCGCTGCCTATCAATTAAACGTTAATAGTTTTATACGCCTAACAATACAAGCTAATAGTGTTCAAAGTGATCAATCATTGGCTAGTCAATGGCTTTATTCTTATCGGGTAAACCCTTTCACATTGTTTTATTTGGGCTATTCTGATCAGGGATTTCAGACTACAGAGCTCAACCACTTGCGAAAAGTTGATCGGACCCTGTTTATGAAATTTTCCTATGCTTGGCAAATGTAAAACTCTAAAGTTATAAAACTCTAAAATTTGCTTTAAATTTTTTAGCTTGGCTGTTAATATGCGCTAAAAATTCAATGTTGGACTATACAGGTGCAAGAGTCAATATGAAAATAATCCCCCTTTTTATGCTGGCAATACTGCTGACAAATTTCAGCCAATCTGCTTTTGCCGAAGAGCAACCAATCTCAGATCAAAATGATGAAAAAACGGGATCGGAATGGAAGGCGAATATTGAGTTAGGATATGTCGCCACCACCGGTAATACAGATACAACAACCGTCAATACCGGGATCTCGGTCGTTTACGAGGTTGAAAAATGGCGAAATTCTCTGGAAATTGTTTCGATCTTCGGCTCTGCTGAAAATGATACCACTGATCAGGTGGAGACCAATGCAGAACGTTATTTTATTCAGGGGAAGACTGATTATAAGTATTCTGAGACAAGTTATGGTTTTTTGTTAGCCAATTACGATGATGACCGATTTTCGGATAATGATTATCAGGCATTAGTTTCTGCTGGGCGTGGTTTTAGTTTGCTCTTCGGGGAAACGTCTAAGCTGGATCTTGAACTTGGTGTCGGTTATCGAAAAACCAAAAAGAAAGCCACTTTATTGCTTGAAGAAGAAATTATTGATGAAACTATTTTTAGATTGGCAGAGCACTTCGTTTGGGATATTAGTAAAAACTCTAAATTTGAACAGAAATTAGCAACAGATGTTGGTAAAGACAATACGGTGACTAAATTTTACGCTGGTTTAAGTGCCAATGTGGCGGAAAGTTTGGCGTTAAAACTGTCCTTTACCGCAACCCATCAATCCGATGTACGTGGTGACGCCGAACAATTGGACACGGTAACCGGCTTTACATTAGTTTATAATTTCTAATTTTCAGTTATTTATTGGGGAGTTAGTAGCCATGCTAACTCTGTTATGGCATGACGAATAGCTTGTTGTGCTGTTTTTTTTCCGTCAAATTCAAAATCTTCTACAAGTGTTTTCCAAGGTTTTTTCTGTAGTATCCTTGCGACTAATAGGCATTCCGCTGAGTGAGACAAGTTTTGCTCAGCAAGATCTTCGGCAAAATATAATTTCGTAAGCTGGCTTAGTTGCCATTCAATCATTTCAAAACTTCTGGCCTTTTCAATATATCTCGTTATGTCAGCTTTCGTTTTTGTTGAAAGTTTTGCATTATCGCCATGACATTGATTTTTTATGATACACAATAAAATCTCAGGTTGAATTTCTGAATAACTTGCTGACATGGAATAATAAAAAGAAATTTCAAAACGTGAAATTGCAGCATTTATGTTTATTTTTGCTTTGGATCTGGCGTTATCAATCAGTTTTATGAATTCTCCAGGGGGGCTTCCAGTAGAGGAGTCTTTACGTAAGGCTATTCGATTGCAGCTGAACCCCAACTGATACCAGAATTGAATGACATCGGGGTAAAGTGAAAAACTACTACCTAAAATATCCACCTTTTTGCTTGCTGCTTGTCGTTCTATGTAGCTAATCAATCGACTCGCTATTTTTTTTCTTTGGCACTCTGGGCTAACTGCAATGCGCATAATACGCCAGAATTTAAATTCTCCAGCTTTCTGGATACCTTGATAGGCCATTAATGATTGCGGTAATAAATGACCGGGTAATCGGATCTCACTTCGCTCTATTTTATGGCATTGCTGGATAGATAGATCACCCTCAATACTAATAAGTGCTGTCGCAACGACTTGTTTTTTACATAAGGCGATAAAAACAATTAGCGAATCATCCGATAGTATTCTATCCAGATCGCCAGGCCTAGTTTGGTAATGAGCATCAACTAATAAACCATAAATTTGTTTTAATAGCGATTCATCGCTAAGCAATTTAGATTTTGCTACAGATTGGAAAATAAGGTCTTTTATATTTGCAGGGGAGGGCATATCCTCTACTAAGCTATTGAGTAAAAATGCAGTATTGGTTATTTTTTCGAGAGGATCATTTACCGGCCAACGCATTGGTTGTTCTAGAGTGGCATTTCGCCATTGGGGAAATTTTTTTATTAGAGTTGATTTAAACCGAATGTCAAATCCACGACCATTACCTTCATATCCATCTACCGTAGTAGAAAGTACCACTCGGTTATATTGGCTCACCATCTGTTGCAACATTTGTACAGGGATCGCTCCGGCTTCATCGACTATTAGTAAATCTGCCAGAGGTTTTTCTTTGAGTAGCCGATCGGGAGGGATGTATAAGATATTGTTCAGTTTGTTGGTGACGCCATCTTTTATTGGTTTTGCTTTCCGTTTTGTTTGAGGATGGTTTGAATTTGTTTTTTGAATAACATATTGAAAGAAAACCTCAAGGTTGGCTTTCCTCGGGGCTGTTATAATGATCCGCTTATCTTGTTGATTGGCTAAGTCTGCCGCAGCCATACCTAAGCTGGCTGATTTTCCGCGACCTCGATTTGCCGTTATAACTAAAGGGCGTTTAGCATGACCAAGTGCACATCGATTTATTTTTTCTATTAACCGTTGTTGTTCGACTAGGAATTCGGAATTTGATTTTAAAGGTGATTGATCTGGCGTGTTTAGAGAAAAATGGACCCCCTTTACAAATCGGTAAAGCAGAGGACTTATTTCCTGTCTGCGTGGTTGCCCCTTTTTGATTTCATGCTCAAGCTTTAAAGGTAGATTCAAAATCAATTCCCCTCCACCAACAAGCGTTCCTATTATCGCGGTAAAGGCGTTTACATTGAAGTGATCACTTGCGTCAAATAAAATGCAGTCGAATTCCTGCCCAAGAAAACGGTTGATCTGATCCGGCGCAATGGCAATGACAGTTTGCTGGCCCTGAAACTTGTCATGATTTTCACCGACGTATAAAATATTTAATGAAGGTGAGTATTTAGACAGGTGAACCGCGATATTTTCTTGGCTATCAGCGATTAAAGTGGTACGTCGAAAGTGATTGCGGGATACATTCATCAGCAGCGGTGATTTACGAGATATGATAGAACGCTAGTATAACGTAAATTGAGTTAACAGGATTTTATTTTCTGCCATCTTAAGTTTCTTAATTCTTCTCCATATTGGTCCGATTTTTCTGCCACTAAATGCCGTTTGAGTTTATTTTCGAGCGATTTAATTTTTGTTTTGATTTTTGTGCAGCGATTTGATTTGCTCGTTAAAGATCTGTTTTTCCGTTTAGCAGATTTTTTTTTGCGTGATCCTGATTTAGAGATTTTGATCGATTTTGATCGGACCATATCGATACTGATCAGAGAATGACCTTGAAACTCAATGACGTTATTCGATGTAGGGGTTCTATCGCTATAATGCTTTTTGCCGCTTTCATCGACCCATTGATAGATTGTTTTTGCCGCTAATGGATTGTTTTGTAAAAATAACGTCAACAGAATAGTAATGCTTAAGGGAGAAAATTTCATTTACGGTCCGTGTATTGTTTTTGTGATTATCTTGTGGTTTATTTTAAGTGGATATTTTAGTTAACGACAGGGGAAATATAGTCTATTGATGTAAGCGATCTCCGTTAGACTCGCTAGGAAATTGGCTATTTAGTATTTTTTGTCTATTCTTAAGGGATGAAGTTGATCCAAATTCTCTTGCAGGTAGAAAAAGCCATTGTAGCGGGTAAGTTTACTTTACCTGCGCTGCCTGCGATTGCAATACAAGTGAGAAAAGCGGTCAGAGATCCACTAATGGATTTATCTAAATTGGCGAAACTAGTTAGTTTAGATCCTTCTTTTACCGCATATTTAATTAATTTAGCCAATTCTCCCATCTATCGAGGAGTGGCCTCTATTGACTCGATACCTTTGGCTTTAGGTCGTATGGGAATGGAGTCTACCCGCAATTCTGCTATGCTTTTTGCTATCCGTTCGTTGTTTAAAACGAAAAATCAACTGTGTAAAAAACTGCTCAATATTGTCTGGGAACAGTCTTGTCGAGTATCGGCATTATCCTATGTAATTGCTAAAAACCTTAAAATTTCAGATCCAGAAAAAGCATCAATAGCTGGACTTTTGCATAATGTTGGTCTTATTCCGGTACTAATGAAACTAGTTGAACAGGGAGAATCTGAGCAGAATATTATTGAGCAATGGGCCGAAATCAGCAGATTTTCCCGCAAAATTAGCGTTAGAGTCATTGCTTTTTGGGGACTAGGCGAGGAAATCAAGGCCGTCACCAAAGGCGTCGGTGATTGGTCTATTTGTCATAAAGAGCCCTTGGTTGACTTAATTAATCTGGCGATCTGGCACAGCTATTTAGGGCGAACAGAATTCAAGCAGTTGCCTTCTTTGCAAACAATGGGTTACTTTAAGAATCATTCTATGTCCGAGTTGGATGCTGGTGAGAGTTTAATGTTTGTTAAACAATCTAATCAGGAGATCCAGCAAATGATGCAAGCACTCAATGGCTAGCCTTTGTGATAGAGTCAGTATATTCGTGTTACCAAACATTGCTATTCTGCTAGCCTTTGTATAGCTAAATCGTTACAATTCCAAGCTTGTATCTCCCATTCCAGATTAAACTGCAATTTTTTATTCACAAACGAGTAACTCCATGGAAACATTAGATAGAATTAAATCCCAAATAGCTGACAATAAAATTATTATTTATATGAAAGGTTCACCTGAAGCGCCACAGTGTGGATTTTCGGCCCAAACAGTTCAAGCACTCATGTCCTGTGGAAAAGAGTTTGCCTATGTCGATATTTTACAAAATCCTGATATTAGGGCCGAGCTTCCCAATTATGCCAATTGGCCAACTTTTCCGCAATTGTGGATCAATGGTGAATTAATTGGAGGGTGCGATATTGTTATGGAAATGCATCAGAATGAAGAATTGCAACCACTCATTGAGGCTACGTAACCTCCCCATTTTTGCCTCGAAGTCTTTGAGTGTCGTTTTAAGGCTCTTTACAGAGACTAAGCTAATGACCAATATTATTATTTAAGAATTGTCCCGGACAGCAAGGCCGGGATAAAATAATAAAAAGAACAAGGCGGGACTATGACTTCAAAGGTTTTCTCTCCGGCAAACTATATTAAGCATTGGGCACACGAAAAACCGAATGCTTGCTTTCTTAAGCAGCCCATCGGCAGTCGTTGGCAAAGCACTAGCTGGGCAGAGGCCTATGATAAAATTGCCAGACTGGCGAATTTTTTAAAAAAATATCCCAAAAATAGCAAGATCGGTATTTATTCCAATAATTGTCGAGATTGGTTTTTGGCAGATATGGCAATCTTTGCTGCCGGGTTGGTGAGTGTCCCCATATACCCGTCAGCCAGCGCTAAAACGATTTCACAAATAATATCTCATAGCGAAACCTGTTTGGTTTTTATTGGTTGTTTGTCCGATCCCTCTAATATAGGAGGAATTGCTAAACAGGCGGATGTTATAGCTATTCATGAAAAACGGGATGCGATGCCTTTCTGGCTTGACTTGATCAAACAACAGAAACCTTTACAAGAATTTTTTCAACCCGATGATAAGGACATTGCCACCATTGTTTATACTTCTGGTACTACCGGTATCCCCAAAGGCGTGGTTGTTGCTTATCGAACGCTTTCTGGCGGGATAGAGTGTATTAAAAATACTTTGAAAATCACATCGGATGATACATTTTTCTCTTACTTACCACTCGCACATATCATGGAAAGGATCGCTGTCGAAATTTTGAGCATCGTATATGGATGTCAGGTTTCCTTTGTTGGAGATCGGACTACTTTTTCTAAAAATCTTGCCGACACTCAACCAAGTATCTTTATTGCTGTGCCAAGAATATGGGTCAAGTTAAAACAAGGCATTGAAGCGAGGCTGGGGGGAGAAGCTCGTTTCAAAAAACTAATCAACTTGCCATTTGTTGGCCGTTTTATCGCCCGATTTTTGTTAAAAAAACTAGGGTTTTCGAAAATTAGGTATTGTCTGACGGGAGCGGCGGCCATTTCGACTGATATACTTAACTGGTGGCAAGAATTTGGGTTGGTGATTTGTGAAGGTTATGGTTTAAGCGAAACATTGGGTATTTCAAACCTCAACCTACCAACACAAAGATCAATTGGTAGTGTTGGCAAACTAGTGAATGGTTGTGAAATGTTGGTTGCAGAAAATGGTGAAATATTACTGCGTAGCCCTTGCTTAATGGATGGTTATTACAAAGAGCCAGAGCTATCAGCTGTCGCTATTCAGGATGGCTGGTTTCGGACTGGTGATTTAGGATATGTTGATGAGGCTGGTTTTCTAAGTATTAAGGGCAGGATAAAAGAAATATTTAAAACCAGTAAAGGGAAGTATATTTCACCGGTACCGATCGAGTTAAAATTGGGATCTTTGTTTTCAGTTGATCAAGTCTGTGTGTTTGGTAGCCAATTATCCCAGCCAATAGCAGTGATCGTTGATATAAAAATGGCTGAACAGTCTGATAATAAAGATTTTATTATTCAATGTATGGTAAAAATGGAACAGCTCAACGCATCTCTAGAAAAGCATGAACAACTAGATGCGTTGCTTATTTCATCGACAAAATGGACAACCTGTAATGATAAGATGACTCCGACTCTAAAGATCAGACGGCAGCAAGTGGAGGATTTTTATTTACCACTATTTATGAACAATAAATCAGAGTTTAAAGTGATGTTTGTTACTTAGCCTGAATAATTTAGGATAATCGAAATGAGTTTGATTGTTGCAGTTTTTATTCGAGTAATGATGAAATATGGGTAAGACCAGCGTGGCGATAGTCATTGGCCTGATGTTTTATCGCTTTTACCGCTCTTTCTAGGCTAACTTCTAACCTTTCTTCTTTAATTGCGCGATCATTGATCTGATTTTTATTATCTTTCTTGTTTTTGTGCATTGGTGCCTCTAAAATGTTTTGTTCTATTATTCTAGAATTATTGCTGTTCGAGTTGCTGGAATTTTTTTTGATGATTCATTCAGGCAAAAGCGGTCGAGCTAACATTTTCCGAAAAGCCAAAAAAATGTTTAGCGGTATCATTGATCTTTTGATCGATCTAGCTGTCGGTACTCCAGTCCTCCGGGAATGAACCTATTAACTCAATATGGGATCTGCTCAAAGCGGTGTTAATTTTTGCTTTACTCACTACTTCTGTTGCAACATGAAAATTTATCGAAAGGGCTTCTTCAGTGCCCAAACATAAGACGCCGTTATCTTGTGTATACCATTTCATAATTTTCCTCAAACCCTCATCTAAACCACGTTTGTCGGTATTAAGTCTTGCATCGCATTTTTATTGAAATGAAAAAATCCACTAAAAATAGAGACAAGCTAATGGAAGACCAGAATACCTATAAATGACTGATGACTTATGTGACCAAGATCACATTTTTGAAAAGTGCATCATTAGATAGTATAAAAAGTAATAAAAACAAATGGATATAAACTATTGCTAATGCAACTTATTAAGGTTAAATTGAGATAAAATGTTTTCTCAGTGGTTATACATAAAAAATATATGGTTCCGAAAATGAGGTTTTTGTTACCGTTCGAATGAAATTCCCACTAGAGTCGAAATGACTCGACCCGTATAATTGGGGTAAAGACAAAAGGTTTGGCAAAAAGCCTCTAAGTAAGAATGAAAAACAATGGAGAATAAAATGCTCAAAAAAACATTACTCTGGGGGTTGACGATACTATTAATGTTGATTTTAGTAGTAGGCAGTTTTGGTGCACACGAATGGTATGGAAAACCCTTCATGATCAAAAATTTCTTTAATCGGTTTGCATTGAAAATGGTATTGTATAGTCCGGAAACTCTGACCTCTTTGCATTTCTTAGAGTCTGTGGGAATTGATGGCCATAATGCTGAATTAGATGATGCTAGCCCACAATCAACTACCGAGCTTTTTGAATTTCTTGAATCTGAAATGAAGGTATTAAAATCTTACGATGATTCCTCACTTTCAAAAGATGAATTAATGTCGAAGCGTATCGCCTTGTACTTGTTAGAATTGGCCCAAGATGCCAAGAAATTTCGCAATCACAATTACCCCGTTAATCAGTTATTTGGAGTGCAAAACGGCTTTCCGACCTTTATGGAATCAATGCATCAGATACACCGTTTAGAAGACGCTGAATATTATATTTCTCGCCTTGAAAAGTTGCCACGAAAGTTCTCACAAGTTTTAGATGGGCTAAAAATAAGAACTGAACAAGGTATCATTCCACCGAAGTTTGTTATTGCAAGGGTTGTAGAGGAAATGACTCAGTTTGTCGAAACCAGTCCAGAAGATAACATCCTCTACGTTTCTCTAAAGGATAAGCTCGACAAGGTTGAGGAGTTAACCGTAGAGCAAAAACAACAAATACTCAATCAGACCAAAAATGCGATTGTAAAGGATGTCTATCCAGCGTACGTAGGGCTGACTCGATATTTCGAAGGGCTGAGCGACAAGGCTAATTCTGACGACGGATTCTGGAAGCATCCTGAGGGAGATAACGCATATAGATTGGCCCTCAAGTTTTTTACCACCACCGATTATTCTCCCGACTATATTCACAATGTGGGATTACAAGAAGTTGATCGGATCCAGACAGAAATCTTGCAAATACTGTCCTCTGAAGGCATTGATACAAGCTTGGGATTTGCCAAGTCGATCGAAATAATGGCTGAAGATCAACGTTTTTATTATCCGGACACTGATGAAGGTCGGCAACAAATTTTGCTTGATTATCAGAAAATCATCAATGAAATAGATGCCGGATTAGACAAAGCTTTTAGAATAAGGGCAAAAGCAGGGGTGGAAGTAAAACGTATCCCTCAATTTAAGGAAGAAACAAGCCCTGGCGCCTATTATAATGGGCCAGCCATTGACGGATCACGTCCTGGAATATTTTATGCCAATCTTTTTGACATAAAGGCCACCCCAAAATATGGAATGCGTACATTGGCCTACCATGAAGCGGTTCCCGGCCACCATTTTCAGATCAGTGTTGCTCAGGAATTAGAAGATATGTTACTGTTTCGCAAGTTTGCACCATTCACCGCCTATGTAGAAGGATGGGCGCTTTATGCCGAAAGAGTTGCTTGGGAGCTTGGTTTTCAGGACAATCCCTTCGACAATATTGGACGCCTTCAAGCGGAGTTATTTCGGGGAGTTCGTTTAGTCGTTGATACTGGCATTCACGCAAAACGTTGGACCCGTGAACAGGCAATAGAATATATGCTGACTAACACGGGTATGGCTAAATCTGATGTAGTTTCTGAAATAGAGCGATATATAGTCATGCCAGGACAAGCTTGTGCTTATAAGATAGGCATGATGAAAATACTAGAATTACGAGCAAAAGCCAAACAAGCACTGGGTAAACAATTTGATATCCGTGATTTCCACGATGTCGTTTTAAAAAATGGTGCCGTTCCCCTAGACATTCTAGAGGTTTTTATTGATAACTATATATCTGACACTTTGAATCAATCTTAGAAACCAATAAAAAGTGTCTGAGGGGTATTTTTTATTGACCGAGATTCATTCAAAAACCATTTAGGTGACGATTTCTGCAAAATTTGTAAAGCTAATCTATACTTAAACCTAGACTAAGCTATCTCAAAATATAATAGTAGGTACCGAGGAAGAATTTATGTCAGTTAATCTGGATGATTTAAGACGTGAAAATAGAAAATTCTCAGAAGAAATGGTCATCGTTCGTTACGTGAATCAAACACAAAATGACCAAGAAGAGACACATTCATGTCGTTCTCAGGATATATCGGCTGGTGGACTTAAAATCGTTTCTCATTGCCCGCTAACCCTTGGCAGTGAAATGGCCATGGAAATTGATCTTGGCAGCATGTGGGCCGTAATTAACGTACGAGCACAAGTCAAATGGTGCTTGGAGATTGACGACACTCCAACTTATTATATTGGAATAAAACTAGTCGATATCGAAAAATCTAATCGTCAAGTCTGGAAAAAATTCATTGAAAAACTTTGAATACCCTGCAAAATACTATTAGAACTGTAACTTTGATAGTTGTAGGATGATCCACGTTAATCTACTTTAAGGAATGCAAGTCGCTAATTACGCCTGATGAGCAATGAAAAACGAAGACAGACCCGGCATGACAGAGAAGAGAGTATCTTTATTGAAGTGCTTGCCGCCAGTGACCCATCTGTAAATGATAATCTTATTTTAGAATGTACAACCAAAGACATTTCAAAGGACGGATTAAAAATTTATGCCAAGTATCCCTTTATTGTTGATTCGATACTCGAATTATTGATTTCTTTTGAAAGCGGTGGTTACAAATTTCTTCTTACTGGACAGGTCAAATGGTTTGAACGATTATCTGATGATGAATATTTGGCGGGGTTTGAGTTAATTGAAGCGGAACACTCTGATTTTGTGGTTTGGCGTAATATGTTTAGTGATATAACTTCTTAATACCATTTTAGGGGGATCATTCGCCCACCATAACCCATTTAATATCCTCACCCTGAAC
>CAYVSL010000065.1:0-18566 GCA_964454125.1 uncultured Kangiella sp. | reverse complement strand
TCGGGTAGACAGTTGGTTTTAAGTCATCACCCACACCAAGTTTAAGAATACAACTACAGCCTATAGTTCTCAATGGCATGTAGCTGGGCATCTAATATTCTTCTCAGTATCGCTTTATCAAAAATTCTTAACTTCACAAAAATTATTGTCGCATGGAAAGTGACAATAATTTCTTGCATGGCTCGATTTGCTGAGGGATGGTGCTATTTCTCCTGCTTCAACTGATTTTTCGATCAAGTTCAATTAACTTCATTTTGTGTGAGGTGATTAGAATTCTTTTCTCGCTATATACCAATGACAAAGTAAAAATTAAACAACCTGTTGCCCGTTGATAGTGAATTTTCCGATATTGATGTTAAGGAAATCCTTTTTTTAAAGAATATCGCAAAATTTTGACAGGTTCAGCTTAAGGAGAGTAAAAATGAGAAATTTATCGAGTGCAATATCTAAAAATATAATACCAATATTGCTGTTGAGTTTGATAGCTTGTGGTGGCGGTGGTAGTAGTGGAGATACCGACAATAGCAATGGAAACGGAAATTCCGGTGAGGGAACTGTATCCCTTGATACTGATGGCGATGGACTTACTGATGAAGAAGAAGCGACCTACGGCACTCATCCCAATGTGACTGATACCGATGGTGATGGTTTTCTCGACAAAGAAGAAGTGGATAACTGGGATCGATTCAGTGGAACTCATCTGCGTTTTAATCCCCTAGTTGCCGATGTTCCCAGAATACGAATTGAGCCGTTAGGCGCGCCTGTGATCCAATTGTATGCGACTTACAATGAAACTGAATCTATTTATAAAGGCATGACAAATGCGAGTCTGGATGAAGTGACGGTCACCAATAATCGGGGGCGTATTAATACTAACGTAATCGAAGAGCAACATGCGGTCAATGTTAATCCAAAAGTTGAACAAATAGGGCCGGTGACTTCCGGTAGTATTGCAGTATCTTATGATTACCAACACTCTGACACCACCACCAATACTAATTACTGGAACGAACAAACGGTGGAAACCAATCGTCGATCAAGTTCAGATTTTTATGAAATACTTCGCAGCGAGTCGATTGATACCAAAGGTGGCGAGATCAAAATTTTAATGGGGATACTTAATGATGGTGATGTAAGTTATACACTCAATAACATGGACTTAACGGCTTACATGGAAAACCCCAAAAGGCCTGGTGATTTAATTTCGGTGGGCACTTTGGTTTACAAAGGAGACATGACATTTACACCATCTCCCTTAGGGACTGGTGTTGAGCCGACCAGTGGTGATTACACACTTTTTAACTTTGTCTACACCGCAGTGGGTAATCCCGAAGAAATAAGCCGGATATTAGAAAACTCTAATCAGTTGGTTTTAAAACCAACCAATTTATCACTCACAGGTCAACGTTCTGATGTGGATCTTGGTCAAGCCGTCCAAAATACTCGTGCTCGAACTGCCGAAGTTATTATCGATTTTGGTGATAGTCAATTGATTAAAACCGAACGATATAGGGTCGCAGTGGATAATGGAAATGGTGAAAATATAAGTTTTGAAGAGCTCATGAATGACCGACTAAATTTTGATTATGTGTTTTCATCTGAGTCTTTTCCCGGATCAAACCAAAGCCATACGGGATTATCATCGGTTCGTTCGTTGGCGATGAACACCGAAACCAAAAGTTATTGGCTGGTGGCGCATACATTTACACCCGTTGGAAGTCCTCAGGGTACCACCACTACCCGATTGTATAATATTTTAAAGAACGACTACGCTGCCGGTGATATTTTATTGCGTAAAGGTGACGTATTGCATCTGGTCTATATTACCGATACCGATCTTGATGGCTTAAGCGATCGGCTTGAAGTTCTAAAAGGCACCAACATTAATCTGAACGATAGTGATGATGATGGACTGGATGACGCGATGGAAGTTTACGGATGGTATACCAACTTGGCGCAACAACCTTGTGATCAAGGTGATGATTTAGCGTTGGTCTTTTCTAATCCTTTGAAATGGGATAGCGATGGTGACGGGATCAAAGACGGGCTAGAATTTGAAAATTGTAGTAATCCACAGGGTGAGTTAGTCGTTGAGATAGGAGATATGCAGTTAACCGATATCTCCTCAACGGTCACCTTGCAAGCGCAAGCCTCTAATTTCCAGAACAGTTCATCGTTACGTTATTTTTGGAAACAAACTGCAGGGACTTTGGTTGGACAGCTTGCCAATAACGCTTCCATCAGTTTTAACGCCCCTGCTGAGGTAGATAAATTAGAATTCCAGGTTACAGTAACGGATATGGATAAAATGGATGTTTCGGCGACAGATACGGTTTCCGTCTTTGTTTTGCGAGACAAAACTAATGCGGTATTTATTGATCCCGACACAGGTCACGATTTTGACAATAGCGGCCGTACACCGGATAGCTCCCTAAAAACGATCCCGCGAGCATTGGAATCCAGTTTTTCCGGATCAGACATCTACTTGAATACTCCTGACAATGGTACCTTTGAGCTGAGTGAGACGATAGTCTTACCCGCCAGCGCTAATCTCTATGGCGGATTTGATGTTGATTGGAACTATAGTCCTGCCACCGAGCCTACACCTATTATTGTGAATCAGGCAGTGGCATTGTCGACAAATGATTTTAGCGACAAAATAATCAGTGGTATTAGCATTGAAGCTAGTGCGCCCGAAGATGGCCAAGAAAATTCTTGGGCAATTGCGGCAGCTTCGGGTAATAATTTAACCCTTAAACATGTTATTGCACAAGGGTCCGATTTAACAACCGTACAGCCCCAAATCGACGATATCAAAGACTTTATAACGGGTTCAAGTTACGGAGTGTACGCCCTCGATTTGGAACGACTTGATGTCATAGACAGCACCATTAAAGCGGGCAGAGGGGCCAATGGTGTACGAGGCCGAAAAGGTAACAATGGTGCACCAGGTGACACAGGCAGTAACGGTTCAGGAAGATCAGGTGGCGCTGGCGGCAGTGGTCACAATGGCGGCAATGGAGGAAGAGGAGGGGCCGCAGCAAAAGCAGCACTCTGTGCTGATGGTAGCGCGGGTAATAAAGGTGCCAATAGCACCAGTAATAGCGGTTCCATTACTGGCGGTGGTGGCGGTGGTGGAGGAGACGTCAAGTTCCTACTGATTTGCATTTTAGAAGGATATGCCGGTAAAGGCGGTTCTCCTACCACTCGTGCTGAAACCAGAGCGCAAGGTATTGGCGCTGAAAACTCAGAATCATTTTCTGACGGTCTGGTTATACCCGCCAATGGAAAGACGGTCGGCCAACAAGGTCGAGGTGGCGCTGGTGGTGGTGGTGGCGGTGGCGGACCGGGAGCTGATTTTAATGATGGCGGCGGCGGCGGCGGCGGCGGAGAGGGCGGCGAAGGCGGTTACGGTGGTAATGTTGGCCGAGGTGGTGGTGGTTCATTCGCACTGTCACTATCCTCAGTGAACTTTGTTTCGATAACTAACAGTGAAATTGTAAGCAGTGATGGCGGAACCGGTGGCGCGGGTGGTCTCGGTGGTACGGGTGGTTACGGCGGCTTAGGCGGTACTGGAGCCGATTCCAGATCCCGTAAAGGTGGCACTGGCGGAACGGGGAGCCCTGGCGGTCACGGCGCTGGTGGTGGTGGTGGCGCTGGTGGTTCTGTTGCGGCTATATTATTATTGAATGGTAGCGAGCTGGAAATTACAGACTCTCAGATTACCACCCGTTTGTCAGGCAATGGCAGCAACTCAAATAGAGGTCAAGGCGGTTGGAATTACGGCATTTTTGTCGAGAGTAGTATCATTGCCAAAGAGACCGGCAATACCTTTGATATTGGTAGTGAAGGTAATGACGCCGCGCCTGCAGCAGCAACAAATTTGTAGAGAAAACGGAGTCGAACGTCTCAGGGCTAATTAATGCTTAACCTGAGGCGTGGATTTTAAGGAAAAAGTTTCCCTGTAGCAAACCTTCATCGAGTCAATCCATAGCACGCCTAGCGATGCAAAAAATTGACTCTCTCCTCTAACAAAGTGACAAGGCAATTGTTTGTAGTCTATTTGATCGAGAATTACTGCTAAAGTTATCCAAATAGCCTAAACAGTATTAAAGGAGTATTATAAAAGCAATAATCACTATACGAAAGCGCTCTGAGAAAAAAGCGTTCAAAGTTAATTCATGAATAAAAACGCGCCTGTTACAGAACTATTGGCGGCCTGGCGATCAGGAGACGAACAAGCACTCCAGCAGTTGACGCCAGTCATCTACAATAGCTTGCGACGTCTGAGTGCAAAACATCTTAGTGGTGAAAAAAATCTTAGCATTCAGGCCACGGAATTGGTTCATGAAGCTTATCTTAATCTTATCGATGTTGAGATCGACTGGCAAAATCGCGCTCATTTTTTTGCGGTGGCGTCACGTTTAATCCGACGTATGTTGATCGATCGTGCTCGCGCAAAACAACGGCAAAAAAGAGGTGGGGAATTTAAGCAAGTCGATACAGATATTGAGCGACTTGCCGCCGACACCCCCGAAAAAGAATTGCTTGATCTCCACTATGCATTGGAGCAATTAAACTCAAAAGATCCAAGAAAAAGCGAAGTGCTGGAATTGCATTTTTTTGGTGGCCTGACCTACAAAGAAATAGCCACCGTGCTGGATATTTCTGAAGCCACTGTTGATCGAGATTTACGTTTTGCCAAAGCATGGATCTATAGCGAAATCCATCAAACCGAATAACCATATTCCTAAAATAATCACTCAATATTGAATACTGGGCGTGATCGAATCAAGTCGAGTCAGCTGGTCACCATATTGTTGGTAAAGTTTTTTATCACAGTTCTTTAAGTCCTGACGAAATTGATCAGCAAGCGCATCGAGTTTTTTCTTATATTCGAAGTCAAAATCGAACTGAACATCCTTTAAATAGGTGACGTTATGGGGTTTATAAAACATCTCGTGGGTTAACCAAGATTGAAAAATATCCCAGCGGTTAACGAGTTTACGGCGATAATCTTTGGGGACCGGATTATCCTCAAACGGAGGGGGGATTCTTATTCTGAACACATTGCGAGTAGGTCCTGCGTGTCCAAAACCATCATGATCGGCAGCGTGAGCAATACTAAGGTTCCACATGATTAAGGTGATTATTTGAGTTAACAGTTTCGTATTAGGGACTACTTTTTTAGCGGGATTTTTTTCATCGAGTAGTTCCAATCTGTCTGGAAATCCTGGAACCCATTCAGAAATACATTCAGCCCATAATGCAATCAATTCCCAGTTACGTTTTCCGGCTTCATCATTGTCAGAGTGATATTCTTTCACCATGGTCAGTTGCAGGAACTGATCGACAAAATTATAAAAAATATCATAGTAGCTGGATAGAAAAACACCAAAACTAGTTTCTGGAAATAGTGGTTTGCTATCTTTTATATTTAAGTAGTATTTTTTCTTCCATTTCTGCCAACGTTTACCTGCTGGAAAAATGTATCGTGGAAATGCATAAGGTTTATTTTTTCGACCAACGTAACCATCTTTAATCAGTTCGCGAATATTTTTTCCTGGTGCACAAAAAGGTGAATAGACCACCCAGTTAGCTCGGCTAAGCATCGAATAATTACTTTCGAGAACCGAATTATTGACTGGTAAGGAAAGTCGTAAAAAGGGGATCAGCAACTTAAACAAAGGATGACGCATTGGCAATATCGATTTGGTGATTGCGTTGACTGCGTCGAAGGGAAAATGTAATCGGCCATGCTCGGTGAGGTTTACCCGATGAACCGCTCCTTGTACAACATAATATTTTGCCAGTTCCCAGCGATCATCATCCTTTTCAGACAATAAAGTTGTTTTATTTTCATTGATAGAATCATTAAGATAAATACATATTGGCCGGTGCTTAAATATCCGTTGATCATCGGTTTTAATTTTTTCAAATAACGTGATACTAGGACAGGTGTAAACGCCAAGATAGTTTTTTTTAATCGTGTATTCCATGCTACTAAAGTCCATTTTTATGTATTCTTTATCTTGCTCCATATGGATGGAAAAGATTTTTTTATCCCCTTCATCTAAAGGGCATAAAAATTTGCTATACATTTTCTGTGAAATAAACTGTTCAAAATGATTGCCTTCATACGATACATACCCCGAGCGATGAGTGACGTAGGCGTACCACAATCCAATAGGCCATTTTAAAAAAAGGATTTTCAAATAGGTCGGACGCACATTACGAGTCCAGTCATCAGATTCTTCTTTGGGCATGAGCGCCACTTCAGCCGCCTCTGATAGAGGTCGCCCTGGTGAAGGGGACGGCCAAGGGCCACGACTATCGTATAACAACTGATCGCTGTAATCAGAAAAGTTATTACGAAAAAAATGCCAGATATCCTTTTCTTCTTCAGCAATACATTGGTTCGTATCGCCAGTGCTCCCTAATTTTTTAGTCGTTTTTGAGGTTGGTTTTTCTTCTTTTTTATTCATTATATCCTCTTGTTTTTATCGTTTCTCAAAGTTATCCGATAAAACGGGGTTCGGTGAGAGTGTATTGATATCCTACTAGCATTCCTCCTTAGCAATACTTTCCAATAGTTGAGTTATTTTTTTCAACATTGGTTGATGAAGCCATTCGTGATTTTTTTGCATAATCTGTTTAGCAGTATATAGTTCTGCTCTGGCTTTTTCAATTTCGCCTAGCTTAATATAAGTAGCGGCTAATAACCCATGCCATGATGGTAGAAAAGTACCTCCGCCCATACGGGTATAGTTATCAATGCTTTGCAAAACCACTTCGACGCCTTTTTTGACCTGACGGGTATTCAATAACATGACCCCTTTTTGCATATTACCTAAAAAACGAAAAAAATGAATACCATGTGTATCACAAAGCAATTGATTTTCTTCGAGAATTATTTCGGCCTCGTTGTATAATCCAAGGCGGATATATAAGTGACCAGCAAAAGCCAGCGCATAACTCAAAGTCAGTGGATGTTCTATTTCTCTGGCCACCGACACTGCTCTTTGACTTAATGCTTTCGCCTTATCAGGATTTTTTTCATAATCTGCGATCAATGCTTGAAAGGTCAAAATATTCATTGCTGGGTTTTGCCCAAACTGACGGATATGTGGTTCGGCCATTTCTGCACGGTAACAATTTAGTGCGATCTGTAGGCTGGAACTAGCTTGTTCAATTTTGCCAAAAAAATATAAAGTAACGCCTTTCATCATATAGGCTTCAACTCGCAAATCATCGGAATTGTCTTCTTCAGCGATGCAGATGAGACGTTCAGCTATCTGCAGGGCTTTGTTGTGTTTAGCCGGTCCGCAGTAACTCGCCCATAATCCAAGCAATAAAGGGCCAATTTGCGATTGGTCACCTAATTTTTCCGATAATCTCAATGCATGTTGGTAGGTCGAACCAACCTTTGGATCAGAATAACCGATGTCGGCACTGAGCGCGGGTCCTAAAGTCATGTACAATGAAAATTGCAACCCTAGATTGGCCAAGTTCGTTGGGCATTTTTCAAGTTCGCTCAACCCCTTTCTCGCTGATGTAATAGCTGCCCGGACAGCATGATTTTGTAATGCTTTTTTCGCTGCTTTTAACCACCAAGGGGCTGCCAAGTTGGCTTGTTCAGCGGCAGAAAAATGGCGGGCGATCAAATCTGGCACCGGCTTTTGCTGTTTTTCGAATAGTTTAGCTAATACCAGATGATTTGAACATTGTTGCTCAGCAGGTAATGAATTGTACAAAGCGTCACGAATGAGGGCATGTTTAAAGACATATTGTTCTCCTTCCACATTTGTATTATAAATGATGTCGCTTTCCACCAATTCTGATAAATAACGGCTCATTAATTTTGTGTCTACTTTCATCAAAGATGCGACTAAGCAGCAATCAAAAACTCTACCGATCACGGCGGCGTTTTGAGCTACAATTTTTACCGCGCCCAGTCGATCAAAACGCGAATACAAAATATCTTCTAAACTATCGGGTATATCTCTGTTACTCATTTTATCGTCTATGGATAAATTTCTGCCGAGCAACATGCTGGTATACTCTTCGATAAATAATGGGTTTCCGGCGGTTTTTTGTGATATTTTTTGACGCCACCGTTCCGTCAATTCTACAATACTATGTTTATTTTGTTGGCATATATAACCGATTAATTTTTGGGTTTCCAATTGGGCTAATTTTCCGAGGGCAAGTTGGGTAAGCGGTTTGTAGCAGCGCCAACGTTCAAACATTTCGGGACGGCCGGTGAGAACTAACATTATATTGTGTAGTGGTGATTCGCTCAGTAGTTGGTCAATCCATTCCAATGTGTTCGTGTCGGCCCAATGTAGATCCTCAAGAATCAATAGCAGTGGTATTTTTTGCGCTTGTTGCTCAAAGAAAATCTGCAACAATTTTAAAGTCTTATCTTTAAGTGCTTGAGGTGATTCTGATAGAAGTAAACGATTAGTTTGATCGCTATCAAAGTCTAATAAGCGATTCATTACCGGTAATGCATTGGCAGTGTTTATATTTAAGTCTTTTAGCCAATGTTCCAAATTAGATACATTATTGTCCTCGGAAAAATAGTATTTGTTATGGACTAATTTTTCTTTGATACTTTTTGCAATGGGATAAAAAGCATTATCGCTTTGGTTGGGGTCACAACTGCATTCTATGATTTGAGGTATCGAAAGGGAGGCTTTCGTATTTATATTTTGGCAAATACTCTCTTTAAATGCTGCTACCAAACGAGTTTTTCCGATACCTGCTTCGCCGCTGATTAGCATTGCCCTAGTGTCTCCCTCAATCGTATGAGACCAGGCTGAGTTTAACAGTCCAAGTTCATGCTCCCGTCCTAACATGGGTACGGGGTAGCGCTTAGGGTGATTCGTCAAAAATTGGTGATGCAATTGTTCAGTCAGAGAAAAAAAAGTGGTAGGTAATTTATCGTTTAGGTTGCTCTGATAATGCCATCGAGTGGCTAATGAAAGCGGTTTCCGAAGTCGTCGGTTGACTGCCTGGCTTACTAGAATAGGGTGTGGCGGAGACAACTTGATCAGCTCATCAAAACTGAGAGGTAAATCGCCGCATAGTTCGATGTTATCGGTGTGTTTGTTCGCGCTGAGAATAACTCTCACTCCGTTTAATATGACTTGAGTAATGGTTGGAAATTTTTGCTGGATATTTGGCCAGTTTTGTTGAAGTTTAAATGCACAGTTCAGTGCATTATCGGCCGCTCCTTCTTGTAGTTTTGGGTAACCAAAATAGGCAAATAGCTGGCCGTTTGAATGGTTGGTTATTTGACCTTGGTAATTTCCAATGACTGTTTTTATCTGGTCTGAAAATTTATTTCCGTCAATTTTATCTGAGTGGGAAGGGGCGTTTTTTTCAGTTTGAAAAATAACCGCCATTGCGATCACTTGCCGACATTCAGAATAGCTGCGAGTGGCTAATGGAGTTGCTCTTTTTTTTGCAAAATCTCGTAACGGATACTCATTAAGTTGATGTTGTTGTAATTGTTGTTGAAGGTTTTTGAATTCAGTCTTTAATAACGCCGTGGTTTGAAAACGTCCTTGTTTATCAATACTCAGACAGCGGCGCAAGATCTGATTAAATTGATCACTGAGAGGAAAATCTGTTATTGGTAGCAGTGGCGTTTTACCGTTAAAAACTTCATACATGATCGCTGCGGGATTATCGCCATGGAACGGTCGTTGACCAGTTAGCATTTCGAACAACATGATACCCATTGACCAGATATCGGTTCGTTGATCGACGTTGCCAGCACTAAATTGTTCTGGTGACATGTAAGCAACCGTACCAACCACCTCACCGGTTTGAGACAAGTTGTCACCCGCGATCTTAGCGATCCCAAAATCAACCAGCTTTACTAACAAAGAATGATCCACAATCACATTGGCTGGCTTTAAATCTCGATGATAAATTTGTTTGGCATGAGTCGCGCTAAGCGCATCGCAAAGTTGTATCAATATTTTTAATACTTCAGCCAGAGTAAAATGATTATTTTCAATACCAAGGTTTAAATTATTACCTTCACAAAATGCTGATACTATATAGAGTTGACCATCTTCCTTTTCATTGATCTCAAAAACGTCGCAGACATTGGGATGATTAAGTTGAGCGGCGGCTTTTGCTTCTTGAATAAAACGCTCTTTGGCCTTAGGATTATTAGCTTGAAGAATGGGTAAGAATTTAATCGCTACCAAACGTTGCAATTCTTCATCAAAACCGCGATAGACGATACCCATTCCACCTTCACCTAAGCGTTCTTGCAATTGGTAACGGCCAATGCGCCCTTCACTAAATTGTTCATTGATCAATGGGTAGAGGTTTTCAGATAGATGGTTGAGGTATTGATCAGAGTTATCATCCGCACTAAGCAATTGGTTAACTTGCTGGATTAGTTTTTTATCATCACAACATTGTTGATGGACATAGCGATTGCGAGCAACGCCTTTCAACTGGAGCGCTTTTTCAAAGGTTTTTTGGATGGTTGACCAACTATTGGTATCCATTTTATTGACCGAAAAAATCCTGTTTATAAAGCAATCATAAGTTGATATGCGCCTAACATACAAGCATTTTAGTTAAAAAATAAAATATAGTTTATCAATGAGGTGTTTGTGAAGAAAACATCGCTTGTACTTGTCATCATATGCTCGTTTATCGCAAGGAGAAAAATAATCCCGAAGTCTTGGTACAAATACAAAAACGGGTTGTATCATCCGAGGTTGTCACGTTCGATAATTTTCAACCTTCTAACTCTCTGGAGCAACCACCACGCATGAGGTTGGGGCGATTAAACTAAAAAAGGCCAATCTCATTCCATTAGTTTTTTGGCTAAACAAGCTAGATGATGTTAGTCTGAATACCTAGTAAAACTTATAAACGCCGATTATGAATACTTTGATCACCATCCCCTTTTGGTTATTTATTCTATTGTCGTTAATTACGGCGTTTGTCATTGTACAAAAATTCTTATTCCCTGGCATTCGCTGGTTTTTCAGAAAAAAAATCAACTTGGCGATCAAAGAATTAAATGAGCGACTTAATTTCAGATTGAGACCTTTTCAACTTACCAAAAGACAGGTTTTGTTAGACCGATTAATCCATGATCCCCAAGTATTAGAACTCGTTCAAACACAATCTATTGAAGATGAAGTCCCGCGTGAAGTATTAATGGAAAAAGTACATACTTACGCCAGAGAAATCGTGCCTTCTTTTAATGCTTATATCTACTATCGATTTGGTTTTTGGGTGTCTAAAAAAATAGCTATGATGTTGTACAAGGTCAGAGTCAAAACGGCTACCAAGCACCATTTAAGTCAAGTGGATGAGAATGCCACGGTAGTATTTGTGATGAATCATCGCAGCAATATGGACTATATACTGGTGTCGTTTTTGGTTTCCGAAAAAATGACCATGTCTTATGCCGTAGGCGAGTGGGCGAGGGTATGGCCTCTGCAAGGGTTAATTAAATCGATGGGCGCATACTTTGTCCGACGAAATTCTCGTAACCCACTTTATCGAAAAGTACTTGAACGATATATCGCAATGGCGACCAAAGAAGGCGTATGCCAAGCGGTATTTCCTGAAGGAGGACTCACTCGTGATGGTAAAATACGGGCGCCAAAGTTAGGTTTTTTAGACTATATGCTACGAAATTATAATCACAAAGAAGATAGAGATGTGGTTTTTATTCCAGTAGGAATTAACTACGACAGAGTACTCGAAGATCGAACTTTACTTCGTTCGCTTGATCCAAATGCCAAGCGTCGTTCTCGCTGGTTTGCGATAAAAACAACTCTAAAATTTTGGTTACATAACTTACGACTTGCACGACGTCATCAGTGGCAACGTTTTGGTTATGCTAGCGTGAGTTTCGCTCATCCGGTGTCAACTAGAGAATATTGCAAAAAAAACAACATTGATTTTTCTCGTTTAGCGTCCGAGGCGAGATTTAAACAAGTAGCCCATCTTGCCGATGGGTTGATGAAAGACATTGAAAAAACGATACCCATCGTACCGATGGTCTTGTTGGCGAGTGTTTTTATTCAATTAAGAGCACATCCAATTTCTAAGCAGCAAGCATTATCAAATGCTAGAGAACTGATGGAGTCCATAGAAATAAAAGGTGGGCAAATACTTTTTCCTAACAAAGATAAACAGGTTAACTTGGAAGCCGCTATTGATATGCTCTGTTTAAGGCACTTAGTCAGGTTCGATAGTCAAGGCTATCAAATGTATGATGATGCTAGCGAGATACTTGGATACTATCAAAATTCAATAATCCACTGGATTGACTAAAAAAATATCGACAAAATCGGCTTGTTTTCTAGTTTACAGTCTATACTTAAATATGAGTCATGAGCTAGAATTTAAAAAAGGTTTTATTATGGTTGAAGAAAAAAGAAATCATCCCCGTCAAGCACAAAGTGAACAGGTTTATGTGGACATTATAAAGGCTTCAAATGAAGAAATTGATACTCGTATTCGTTATGAAGGACGAATGAAAGATATCTCCCACAATGGGATCCGTCTACATGGAAAACATCCATTGGAAAAAAACGCAACGCTCGATTTCATGGTTGAGTTTGAAGCGGATCATGCAAAATATAACCTGTCAGGTTGCGTCAAATGGGTTACCGAAACGACCGAGAATGAATTTGTCGCTGGTTTAGAACTCAATGATAATAAAAATACCGACATTAATAAGTGGCATCAAAAATTTAGCTGAATAAATTTTTCTTAATTTAAACTAATTAAGGATGATTGAGTAGATATTGGCGCATTTGATTTTCATTAAGGGGATCGGAAAATAGATAGCCTTGTCCGTAGCGGCATTTGTGTTGGAGTAGAAATTCAAGTTGTTGCTCAGTTTCAATTCCTTTGGCAACCGAACCTAAACGGAGGTCGTTGAGTAAAGATATGATCCCCTGAAGAACTCGGTCATTAAATTTGTTTTTACCAATATTTCTAATCAAGTTCCGATCCAGCTTTATCGAATGAAATTGAATTTTTTGTAAATTTTGCAATGATGCGCTGCTTTTTCCAAAACCATCAAGTACAAGCTGAACACCGATAGAATTGAGTTCTGACATTGTGTCTACCAGTTCTGAAATATTATTTTTAATATTATTTTCATGAATAGCGATAAAAATATCCGCAGGATCGATGCGATAAAACGATAGCTTTTCCTTAATAAAATTCACCGTATTCTGCGCCATCAAATAGGCAACCGGTAGATTGATATTGATATATAATTTTAATCCTTCTTGATTCCAGCGACTTAACGAACTAAATAAAGCGTTAATTTGCCAGTCACAAATACTATCCAACATGCCTGTTTCTTCCGCTATCGGCAAAAATTGAGAGGGATAGACTATTCGATTATCTTCCATTCCCCAACGTAGATTAACATCTAGTTCGATGGTCTTCATTGTTTTCAGTTTTAGTAAAGGTTGATAGACAAGAAATAACTCTCTTGATTGTACTGCTTGATTGAGGCTATTCTCAAAATTGACCCTATCAAGCGCTTTTTGGTTGCTTCCTTCATCGTAGTACTTGAATAAATTTTTACCTTGTTGTCTTGTTTGAGCCAAAGCTGTTTCCGATTTTGTGATTAGTTCGCTCCAATTTCCACCATCATCGGGATAACTTGAAATACCAGCACAGGCAGTAATATCGATCGAGTGATCATTGATGATAAAAGTTTTAGATGTTTCTTTTAGAAGTTGGTTAACCGTGTGCAGTATGTCATCGTCATCGAATACATGTCTGAGAATTATGATGAATGTATCTTGTTCGTAGATGGCAAGCACGTCATTTTTTTTAATATAAGGTAATAATCGATTGCTCACTCTAATTAGTAAAGCGTTGACAGTATCACTATCAAACATCGTTTTAATTTTTTCTAAATGATCAATGCTTAAGAAAATAATTGATAGTTTTTGTTGGTTAGTTTTACACTGTTTGAGTAGTTGTCGAAGTCTATCGAAGGCTAAAGCTTTATTGGGGAGGCCTGTGATTTTGTCGTAAAAATTGACATCAAAAGTTGGTTTTTTTGACTGTTCAAGCTGGCTGATATCACTCATTACTACCACGTAGCCACTATCTTTATTATCTTTTGTTATCACATTGATACGGATACTGGCAGAAAAACTGGGTGCATTTCGTCTAGGTACGGAACTTTCACCGTGCCAACGTTTATTTTCTTGTACTTGTTTTTTGATATTTTTCGTTTCTTTTTCTGTGAACCGGGAAAAGGCCACGTCGACCATGCTTTTCCCAATCATTGCATCCCCTGAGAAACCTGTAGTATTTTCGTATGCCTGATTGACTACGGTGATGATTAAATCATTGTCAAGTATAAAAACAATATCTTGGGTACTTTGAAAGGCGTGGCTGTAGAGGTTTAATTTATCTTCTATTTTTTTCTCCTGATTAATGTCTGTCCAGATGCCAGTGGCTCTCTTAGGATGGCCAGATGCGTAATAATCATTGACTTTTCCATAGATCCGATTCCATATCCATCGTTGATCAAAAAAACTACGGTAAGTCTCAAAAAAAGAAGACTTTTTACCTGATAAAAATTCTATCCAAGACTTTCTTGCTTGTGCAATATCTTCGGTATGCACCAAAGTAAAATATTTTTTTAGAGTCAAATGGAGTGGTTCATGTTTATTTTGATAAACAATAAAGGATGAATTTTCTAGATTATCTTGATCGATTAAACAATCCCATACACCTCGACGATCATCAAATAATGCCAGCTCTAATCGCTTTTCATTTTCTTCGAGTTGCTTGTAAAGCAACTGTGATTTTTTTTTCGTTAAATAGCGACGATAAGTGAACCAGCTAACGATCAAAAATATAACCAGATAGGTGCTAATGGTTTTAGGAATGGTAAATGTTGGTGTTTCATTACCAATAATTTTTAGTTTTGATCGTTTGGATGGACTACCATCTTCAATTAATATTGCACGAACATTAAAGATCGTTTCACCACTTGGGAAGTCGGACAGAAGAAGTTGTGGGTATTTTGTAATTCTCGGCTCTGATTGTTTGGCACCTTCTAACCAATACTCATACTGCCAGTCTTTAGGATTTATAAAATCAAAACTTGAAAATGAAACATTGATCGCATCTTGGCTATTGTTCAGGTTGATTTCATTGCTATTTGTAAACGACCATATTTTGGAAGAGAGCGGTGAAAATATATCTACCGATGTAATTTTAGTGGTACGTTGACGAATTGATTCTTTAAGTTCACTTGGATTTATCCGCGTAAGTCCTGTTGGTCCTCCATAAAGAAAATATCCATTTTTTGTCCGTAAGGCTGCTCCTTCATTGAATTCATTGCTGATCAATCCATCTTGATGGTCAAAAATGACATGTTGGTAGTTCTCGGTAGCGACTCTAATTAAACCTTGAGTGCTACTTGCCCAAATATAACCATCACTGTTTAGCAAAGAGTAGATCGTATTGTCAGGAAAACCAATAGAGCTATGCAAATGCTTAATAACCTTATTATCGTCTTTCAAATCGATAATATAGATACCATCTTCCTTATAGGTTAACCATAGTTTGTTATTATGAAGAGCCAAATCCATCAAAAGTGCATGATTATCTTTAGTATTTTTTTCTGATTTAAAGATTGTGTTGGCTTGCTTTTCAATGATTGAGTAAGTGATTAATCTATCTGCTAAGCCAATCCATAATAAGCCATTATGATATTCTAATAAGCGAGTTGGTTTTGCATTGATCCTAGGCATGATGTGTTTATCATAGGAAAAATGTTTTGTGTTGGTATCAAACTTAAGTATTCCGATATTGGTGGCTAACCAAATCTGATCTGGTTGAATTGAAACTAAAGAGAAAATGGTGAATAGGCTATTTTTTTTCTTAAATTTCGGAAAAAATGAACGCAGAGTTTTATGGTTTAAATTATAGTTAAGTAAACCGTCTCCACTTGCTATCCATAAACTATTTTTGGTTTCTAATAAATCATATATTTTAAGGTTTTCAGTGGTTGCACCGGTCGTTTTAACGTCGATAATCGAATCAATTATTTGTTTTTCAGGCGCGAAATAGTTGAGTCCGGTTTCTGTACCAATCCAAAAATTACCTTGATTATCTTCGTCAATGCTCCAGACAAAATCATGGTTAAGTCTTAAGTGACTATTTTTGTTTTGACTGCTCCAAGATTCAAAAGAAAAACTCTGAGTATCCCACACAAAAGCACCTTGGCTGTAAGTGCCTATCCAGAGTAAATGCTGGCTATCCACAAAAAGCGTTTTTATTTTGTAGGTTGAATATTTTGGTAAAACATCTGATAGTGAAAAAAGAGTCGTTACTTGTCGTGAAATAGAATGATAAGTTTTGATATCTTGTGAATTTGAAAAATAGACTAAATGGTTATCGACCGATATATTGCTAGTGTAACCAGTGGCAAGCAGATTTAATTGCACGTTAGTTATGTCTGTTATGTCCAACCGATATAATCCCAGATTGGTACTGATAACCAGTTGGTTTGCATCTAGTTTCTTAATGGCGTTAATGGCTAGATTTGAAAACTGTTCCTGTTTGGAATTTTCGGCTGATAGATTGACCTTTTTTAGGCTTAGATCTTTCGGATTAAACAGATATAGTCCTTGAGTGGAACCTAGCCAAAATTGGCCGTTATCTTTCTCAAAAGATAGTAGGTTGTTTTGCTGGGAGTGAAAAATACTCATTGATTCGGGTTGGGTAATATCGCGTCCTCGTAAATGATAGCTATAAATACCGTTCCAGCTAAATATCCACATATTTTCGGCATCTTCTTCTGAGGTACCTATTAACATGTTGGCACTTGATTGATATTTTTGCTGAGACGGGAAATGGGAGAGATGACTGACACTTTGATCTTGATCGATAAAAATTAAACCTTGATCAGTACTAATCCATAGATTTTGCTGTTTGTCCTGAAATAGTGAATTTACCGCAGAGGTCGTTAGTTTATTTTTTAATGCATTTATTTGAAATATTGACTCACCATCAAAACGGTTGAGTCCAGCCTGAGTCGAAATCCAGATGAATCCTTGATTATCTTCGTAAAAGTGATTCACGGTGTTTTGGCTGAGGCCGTTTGCTACAGCGACCTGACGCAAATTAATATGCCTTATCGTATCAATTTCCGCGTTGCAAGGAAGCGCTATGATAACCAATATTAATAGTAAATTGATTCTTAAAATCATTGAATAACCGTTTCATTATCAAATTTTATTCGTCAATATATCATTATTGACCAGCACAAATCATTGTAGATTAATATACATTTTGAAGAAGATTGAATTTTTAAGCGATTTCTTGCAAAGATTAAATAATAATACTTGTCAAGGGTATGACCTTCCTATAGAATGCGGTCCACATTGATGCGGGGTGGAGCAGCCTGGTAGCTCGTCGGGCTCATAACCCGAAGGTCGTTGGTTCAAATCCAGCCCCCGCTACCAATTTTAAGTTCGGAATAGAGATCTTAGTCGATCGTTTCAAACTTCGGCTTTTGAGCCCGACAAAAGCATCGGGCTCAAGACTTTTAACGCCGAAGGTCGTTGGTTCAAATCCAGCCCCCGCTACCAATTTTAAGTTCGGAATAGAGATCTTAGTCGATCGTTTCAAACTTCGGCTTTTGAGCCCGACAAAAGCATCGGGCTCAAGACTCTTAACGCCGAAGGTCGTTGGTTCAAATCCAGTTCCCGCTACCAATTTTAAGTTCGGAATAGAGATCTTAGTTGGTCGTTTCAAACTTCGGCTTTTGAGCCCGACAAAAGCATCGGGCTCAAGACTCTTAACGCCGAAGGTCGTTGGTTCAAATCCAGTTCCCGCTACCAATTCTAGAGACGGTTCAGATAAGTGGTTGTCATTTGCAGCTATTTGTTGTCTAAGCCGTTTTTTATGCCTGCACTAATATTCATAGGGTTCTCCTGTGAAGCTATTGTTAGAATGCCTGCCAAATCCCCATATAAATCAATGGATAGCTCTCCTAGTTCAGGATTTGGCGTGAGAACAGTTTTCTCTATTAATGAACGCAGATGTATATGCGCTTCTGATCGATGCTCTTGATGATATGACAAAGTTGTATGAACAACAGGCAGAAACCATAGGCCATATTATTCGCAGTGAATTTGAGAGGCTTTCTGAAAATGCTAGAAAAAGACTCTATTCGGGAGAAGTGATTTTTAGGGATTTAAAAAAACATGTACTAAAACATCCGCTATAGTACATAAGAACCATATAATCGTTTTTCACAAAAACACCGAAATATAATCAAAATTCACAAACGATAATCATTTTTCATGATTACCGTTATTCTTGAATAGAGTATGGATTTAAGAATTGCCGTCCCCAAAATAATTTTCTATCGATTACGCTAAGCTGGGCTTCGTCACATACCGAATCCCAGTTAGTTTCTATAGCTTCCTTCTGTTTTTCAAAAATTGCGCGCGCAGTTTGCTCAGAAATAAGGAAGGAATGTGCAGCTTCTTGGCATGTTTTTAATTGGCTTAGAT
>CAYVSL010000064.1:0-18947 GCA_964454125.1 uncultured Kangiella sp. | reverse complement strand
CGATTGAAAAATACAGTGAATTCGTTGAAGAGGGGATTTACAATGATCTGCAAGGACCGCTTGCATTAGGTAGCGATAAATTCGTGACTAAGGTACTGGCAAAACTACCGAAAGAGAGTCAAAAGGATCTTTCAGAAATCCCTAAGAAACAGCGTCGAAAAATTTATGCTTTAAGTACCTACTTTAGAAACAAAGATAGATCAGCCGCGATTTATGATGCGTATTATTCTGGGGGATATAGTCAGCGGGAGATTGGTGATTATTGGGGACATCATTATAGTACCGTTAGTCGTTGGCTAAAAAGATATGAAGAGCATAGAAAGACGTGTCCCCATAAATTCTTTAGCTAGTGTAGTTTTGGTAATAGAGGGTCGAAACTACACTTACTACACTGAAGTTGGATTGATGATTGATTTGTCTTTTAAGTTACGCAGGCAAGGGTGCAGGTAGGACAAACTCTGCATCAAGATGATGAAGCAATTCAAATGTATCCATATAGTTCACACCTAAATCTTTACAAACATTTGGAATTAGTATCTTTTTCTTAATTCCCGCATTAAATTGTTCATGAGTAACTATAGTCGCTCCTGTAACCAATGCTCTAGCGATTAACCATGGGTCGGCACCTCGAAGAAATTCTTCATGTACTCCATTTTTCATGCCGGTAATGCTCATGACATGGGCTACTACATTTTGAAAAGCTAGCTGTGTTTCTTCATCACTTTCTGGGTGGAATATATGATGATTATCTTTCACCCAATCACTGAGTTCATCACCATAATTCACTAGTTCCGTTTTTACAGAATCAATGCTACAAACTTCATTCTCTTCATTAGATTTTAAAATCCAATGCCAATAGGCTGGACAAATTACCATTCCGTAGTATCTGTTCTTAGCTTCAATAAAAGTGTTCGCATCCAGCAAGTACTTCATAAGCCTATTTTTCTCGCATAAGTTTTAATTGAGTGTGGAGCTACACCTAGCAATCTCCCCGCATCCCTGAGCAGCATTCTTCCGCTTAACGCCTCGGAAACTATCGCACCAGATAAAGCGATACTATTTTTCGCACCTGCGGTCCTATAAAAATCACCACCACCTCCGGTTTGATTTCTGAAAGCATCAAGCTCACCCTGATAAAATTTTTGATATGTTTCTTGGGAAATAAAACCAATATCCAAAGCCCTTCGTGCAACCACCAGTCTACTGACATGAAATCTAGATGCAATAAGTGTAAGGTTCTGTATTAAGGGTGTATTTTCTTGCCACATCTGTGCAAAAGGTTTTTCAGGTACTAAAAACTCTCCAGCCACAGCATTGCAAAAAACTTCTTCTTTTACGTGAGACTGTAAACCGTCAGATATGCCGCTTTCACCCAACCAAATATGCGCCAGTTCATGAATGAGAGTAAAAAGACGAGTTTTTGGTGCATCGGAACTATTAATAAAAACAATGGGAGCAAGAGAATCGCTGATTGCAAAACCTCTAAACTCGGATACTTGCAACTTCCTACGAGTATTGTTTCCGACGATGCCACTTCGCATAACGATGATTCCAGCAGCTTCAGATGCTCCAATTAAATCTCTCTGGTAATCTTCCCAACTACCATGTTGCGGCAACCCTATATAAAGCGTTTTTCGAATATCCTCAACAACATCGCTAACGGAAGAATCAACTGTGAATTTACCAACAAAGCTTAGTTCTTCCTCACCATGAGATGTAAGGTAGTCTCGATACCAGTCTTGTTTATGAAGTACTTGTTCAATAATATCTCTGAGCTCAGTTGTAAATGTACCAGCCTGATTTCCACCTACAGTGCGTAAATCAGGTATAACTAGAGTCTCTACTGGAGGCTTCGGTAAAAAAAGGTAACCAAAAGGAGTGTTTGTCACTCTCGCAATGTTCTGGGCTTGACGGAAAGTTGGCTTCATCTTCCCAAGCTCCCAATCCATTACTTTATCTATCTTGACATTTATTTTCTTTGCGAGCGCACCTTCGCTCAGGTCAGAACGAATTCTGGCCCAACTTAGTAATTCCGGATTTACTAACGCTTGCGTTGTCATTGAGTAGTATATTGTGTCGATTTATTGAATAATAAGCTTTATCCGACTGATTTTACAGTTTTTTATGATGATTGGTTATTTAGCTAGCTTTGTACGTAAGGTGAAACACCATTTACAATATTGATGAAGCGTACTTATGACGGATTAACCTACCACCAGCACTGAACCAACCAACGCATCATCACAGCAGTAGCCAATATGAACCGCATTATGACAACCTTCGCTATCTACAAAAATTCCATTTAATGTGTCAGTGACGGCATCAATAAGAATAGGCGTTACGTAATCCTGCCCTACAGTAATTGTAGCCGTCCACTTTAATATCGTAAGACTTCCAAAATTATTCATCATAAGATTTGACGATTTTGGGGTTCTGGGGCCTAAACCCCAATTACGCTCAAAATATCGAATGGACTTGAACTTGCTGCTCCAAAGGAGTTAAATTGCCATGATGGGAAAGCAGTTTCTATTTCTTCAGCCAGCAGATGACTCGTGCAATCGGAATACCCGTTTTAAACGGGCGATGGCGACGAAGTCCATTAAATTTGGCAACAGGTGATTTCACACCTTTTCTAATTGACTCCGCTTCATCACCACTTCGGCTAATATTGAGATTGCAATTTCATAGGGTGTTTTGCTACCAATATCCATTCCGACAGGTGAGAGCAATTTGTCTAATTGACTTGTGTCTTCCAGATAATGGTGTAGTCGTTGGTTTCGATTATTGCAGGTTTTAGTCGAACCTATCGCCCCAATATAAAATGCGTTGCTCGCCAAAGCGTCGACCAAAGCAAAATCATCTACTCTGGGATCGTGAGCTAAAGCAATGATGGCATTATTTTCGTCTTTAAAATATTGATTGATGAGTTTTTCTGGTGAACCGGTAAAAACTTCAACATTATTAACTCGCCAATTACGTATAAATTCTTCGCGATGATCCCAGACAAAGACTTTAAAATCTAATGGTTGGGCGAGCTCTGCGACACAACGCGCGACCTCGCTGGCACCAATTAGAAGCATCTGATAAGCAGGTCCCATACAATGTTCTATGTAATCGACAGCCTTCATTTCGATGCGTTTAATGCCACGTTTGATGCCTTTTGAAAAGATACTTAAATGACCATTTTTAAGAGAGATCCTTCGTGCCACGAGCCTTCTCTGAGAGAGTATTTTGCTCAGTTGCTCAAAATGTTTAATCACCGATATTTGAGGTTTCAGGTACTCAACGAGTAGATGAAGTTGCCCGCCACAAGGTAGTAAAAATCGTTTTTGTTGTTGTTCCGAATCGCCGTAAATTAATTCAACGGGGTATGATTTTGCACCTTCATCGGTGAGTAATAATCCGGTTTCCATTTTTTCTAGCAGATCCTCTTCAATGCAACCTCCAGACAAAGAACCGACAATTCCATGGTTCGAACAGTAAGCCATTAAAGTGCCAGCGGGCATGGGTGAAGAACCCCAGGTTTGGGTGATCGAACACAACCAGACATCTTCACCTCGCTGTAACCAATTTAAAACACTTTCAATGACATGCAGGTTGCTTTGCATCTTCAAAATGATAATCCTTAATTAAGTGATCAATTGAAACCAGCACCGAGTTTATACTCAAATTAACTGCAATTGCAGAATTCTTTGTCTTCGTTGAAATAATTCATAAACTTTATTGCACTAAAATGGTGCTTATTGTCAACATTTGCATCATAATTGTGCAACATGTTGGTAAGCTTGAGTTGACACCCTTTCATCTTAGAATAATCCGTTGAAGTCGTGGAAAGAGTGCTATCTTGCGGTGTGCATGACCTAGTGAAAAATGGCATTGTCACTTTACTGGTGATGAGCCCATTTTTCGCATCGTCAGGCGTGTTGCGGGGTGGCGCTCTTTTTCGCGCTTTAACTGGTTTTTCTAGGTTGAAGCCTGCCTTTTAGTAGATAAGTTGGCACTGAGTTTGCATTCGTAGTTCGCACTAATTCTAATATCAAAGTTTGAGGAAACGCTTATGTCAGAAAACAAAATACTTTCCATGATGGAAGAAAACGATGTTGTTTTCGTCGATCTTCGATTTACCGATACCAAAGGTAAAGAACAGCATGTGAGCTTGCCAGCCCGTTGTATCGATGAAGATTTTCTGGAAGAAGGTAAAATGTTTGATGGATCGTCAATTTCCGGTTGGAAAGGCATCAATGATTCAGACATGGTGTTAATGCCTGACGTCGATTCTGCAGTAATGGATCCTTTTTGTGAAGATTCAACCTTAAATGTTCGTTGCGACATTTTAGAGCCTGCTACGATGCAAGGTTATGATCGCGATCCACGCTCCGTTGCTCGTCGCGGAGAAGCTTACTTAAAATCAACTGGGATTGCCGACACGGCTTATTTTGGGCCAGAGCCAGAATTTTTCCTTTTTGATGATGTTCGCTATAACATTGATATGAAAGGGGCTTCTTATAAGATTGACTCAAATGAAGCCGCATGGAATTCTGATCGCCGTTATGATGAAGGCAACATGGGCCATCGCCCTGGTGTTAAAGGCGGATATTTCCCTGTCCCACCCGTTGATTCATCTCAAGATATTCGTTCTCAAATGTGCTTAGTTCTTGAAGAGATGGGCGTTATGACCGAAGCGCATCACCATGAGGTCGCAACAGCAAACCAAAATGAAATCGCAACACTGTTTAACACTTTAGTCAGAAAAGCTGACGAAACGCAAATCCTCAAGTATGTGGTCCACAATGTTGCACACGCTTACGGTAAAACGGCAACCTTTATGCCTAAGCCAGTGGTGGGCGATAACGGTAGTGGCATGCATGTTCATCAATCTTTAGCAAAAGAGGGGGTTAATATCTTTGCAGGAAATAAATACGGTGGTTTATCAGAAGAGGCACTGTTTTATATCGGCGGTATTATTAAGCATGCCCGTGCTATCAACGCCTTTGCAAACGCTTCGACTAATTCTTACAAGCGACTCATTCCAGGTTTTGAAGCGCCGGTGATGCTTGCTTATTCAGCCAAAAATCGAAGTGCTTCAATTCGAATTCCTCATGTTCCGAGTGAAAGAGGTCGTCGTATCGAAGTAAGGTTCCCAGACCCAACAGGCAACCCCTATTTGGCGTTTACTGCAATGATGATGGCAGGACTGGATGGCATCCAGAACAAAATTCATCCAGGCGACCCAATGGATAAAGATTTGTATGATTTGCCAGCTGAAGAAGCCGCAGAAATCCCAACGGTTGCTTCATCCTTAGAGCAAGCATTAGAAGCGCTGGATAAAGATCGTGAGTTTTTGACTCGTGGTGGTGTTTTTAGTGATGATTTTATTAATTCATACATCGAGTTAAAGTCTGAAGATATTACTCATTTGAATATGACCACTCACCCGGTTGAATTTGAGATGTATTATAGTTTGTAGGCATAAGTTTTTGAGTACTAAGTGATTAGTGCGAAATGCTAGGCCAAAAAGCCGATAATATTATCGGCTTTTTACGGTTTACAGAACACTAAAAATGGATATCATTATTAACCCTTTTTATGTCTAGGTTCTTTTCGCGGCCGGGATGCGCGCTCCTACCGAGCTAGGTTTGTCTTTGTCTAAATATAGTAATAAAGGTGGTAATAAAAGAAAGTCCACAATTAGCGCAAAGATTAAAGTAATTGCCATTAATATGCCGATCGTTGCAGAGGTGTTCATATGGGATACTGCCAAAATTAAGAAGCCACTGGCGAGTACAACTGAGGTCGTTAGCAAAGCGATGCCTACTCTGGAAAATGACTCTCTGATTGATTCAACGGGATTTTTACCAGATTTTCTGGCGCGAATATATTTATGCAAAAAATGCACGGTATCATCAACCACGATACCTAAAGTGGAACAAGCGACAATAGATAGTGAAATATCAACATAACCATAGGTTAACCCCCATAGTCCATATGCCATGGCTGCCGGAATAATATTGGGAATTAAGCTAATCAAACCATACTTAAAGGATTTGAGTACTAGCATCAATACAATCGAAATTCCAACTAACGCAAATAATGTTCCCATCAACAAATTTGTAATATTTCGCTGGGCGATATGAGCGAAAACAATACCTAAGCCAGTAGCCGGATCAGCTTTGATCGCGGGCGCATTTTTTTTCAGCCAGTCTAGCGCTTTATTATCCATTGCCAATAGCTCATCAGAGCCTGCATTGGTCATTGACACGGAAAATCGCGATGCCGTTTTATGGATGGTGATCAGGTTATTAAGCCCCATGCCTTCTGGCAAACCAAATTCATGAAACAGTAAATATTGCGCGGCAAGTTTGCTATTTTCTGGTACTCGATACCAAGCAGGATCGTCATCATGCATTACTTGATTGAGATCCTTCATCAGGCGGCTTAAGGATTTAACATTCATAATTTTATTTTGTTCGAGATACCATTGTTCAAACTGATCCATTTGTTTGAGGTATGCGGGATCAAAAATCCCATATTCAGATGTCGGGGCTAGAGAATATTCAAGGTTGTTAACCCCGGTTAAATAGCCATCAATACGATTGACCAACTTAATCATTGGGAAAGAATCATCAAAATAATTTGACCAATTATCACTAATTTTGTTATTGGGAATAAAAATTGTTAGGCCCATCACTACCAAAGAAACAATGACCATTAATTGAGCTTTTCTACGGATCACAAAATTAGAAAATGGATGGAAAATTGATTGGATCGCTTTATGTTGTGCCCCTTTTATCGGCATTAATAACAATAAGGTGGGAAGAAAAAAAAGGCTGAGTATCAAAGCAATCAATACACCAAAAGCAACCATGTTACCTAAAGCTTGATAGGGTGGTGAAGCACTAAAATTCAGGCTTATAAATCCAATGATTGTCGTGATGCTGGTGACTAATATCGGCATAAAATTGAGTTTTAAACTTGTGGCGATAGCGACCTTTTTAGAATCACCCAATTTCATTTGATGAAAATAACTGACCAACACATGCACGCTGTCTGCTACCATTATCGATAATAATATGCTTGGCGCGAAACCCGCTATTGGAGTTAATATCGGAGCTACCCAACCGAATAAACCAAAAGTACAAATAAGACAGGTCGTAATCAAAACAAAGATGGCTAAGGTACCTAATAAACTTCTAAGAAATAAAAATAGCCCGACAAAAATAATCAAATAGCTGAGAGGCATCAAGGTTGATAGATCTTGGGCGACAGCCCTCGCTAAAGTAGTGTTAAAAGCGGTTGAGCCGCCATTGTCGATTTGAAATTCTGGGTAGAGTAATCGATACTGATCACGGATTGATTCAACCTGTTCGGTGATAGCAATTGAAGCGTTGGCTTTTTTTCTATCCAGTCTTAAGTTGATTACGATCACCGTTAATTGACCATCGGCGGTGATCAGTGAGTGAACCAATCTTCGCTCTGTTAGCGCGATTTGGCGAATATTGGTTATTTTCTGTTCTGAAAGTTGGCTAGCATCTTCGACCAAATAGTCTGTGGTAATTTCGTCCTGTCGAGAATGGCTATATTGATAGTTGGTCAGCGAAGCTACACGATACGCTGAATCAACAAGCCAAGCTTGTTCGGTAAGTTGTTCAATTAACCGTAATCCGGCAGATGTGAACAAGTCCCCTTTTTTGGCGGTAACAACCAAAGTCGCCGAATCGGATTTGACATAATTGTTTTCAAAAGATTCGAAAGCCAGTAGTTGCGGATTATCCTTGCTCAGGTACACTCTAAAGTCATTGCTGATGGATAGATTCTTAAGGCCAATGGCAAAGACTAATACCATAAAAATAGTAGCGGTTAGAATGCTCTTTGGGTGATCAACAATCCAGTCAATAAAGTGCTCGATTGAATAATCCTTATTCTGCATTGGATTGATACTCGGCATGGCTACTATTGCTTTTGATGATACACTAAATAGAGCACTATTTTTGTTTAAGCATCGAGTATTAATTTAATTTGGACTGACGGGTTTGGCCGGTAAAAAACATCCACTTTCTAAGAAGAAAGATGTTTTTTTTAAAATTTATCCCGGGCAGTTGTCAGCTTTTTTCTGCATCGGGTACAAATACATAACCAATGCCCCATACGGTTTGTAAATAACGGGGTTTGGCGGGATCTTCTTCGATCATTCTGCGTAGTCGTGAAACTTGCACATCGATGCTTCTTTCCAGAGCGCTATAATCGCGGCCTCGGGCAAGGTTCATTAATTTGTCTCGGGAAAGTGGTTGACGGGGGTTGGTGACCAGTGATTTTAAAACCGCAAACTCACCACTGGTTAAGGTCATCGGCTCGCCGTTTTTGTCCATCTCCCGGGTGGCTAGATTCAATTTAAATTGACCAAAGGTAATGATTTTTTCCTCGCCGCTTGGAGCGCCGGGTAACTCTTTGGTATTACGTCTTAAAACCGCTTTGACCCTTGCTAGCAATTCTCTGGGATTAAAGGGTTTAGCCAAATAATCATCGGCGCCCAGTTCCAGACCAATGATGCGATCCACATCATCTCCTTTGGCGGTTAACATGATGATCGGTATAGAGTTGTCAGCGCCGCGCAATCGACGACAAATAGATAAACCGTCTTCACCTGGTAGCATCAAGTCGAGTATCATCAAGTGATAGTTTTCCCGCTCCAGAAACCGGTCCATCTGCCCCGAATCAGCAGCGGCTTTAACTATGTATCCCTGTTCTTTGAAGTATCGTTCTAATAAACTGCGCAGACGTAAATCATCGTCTACCACTAATATTTTTTTTGTTTCTTCATTCATCCATTTTCCCCTCTAATACCCAACTTAACTTGTTAGTCTAGGCTGAAGCGACCCAATTTCAACAAGAGCGTCATTGTCAGCCAATAACCAGTTGAAAAGCAAAGTAATTTTATTGCCTAATTGTTACAGAGTATAACTCAATTTTTACAGCAATCATTTGAGGTTAGTCGATTTTCGTATTTATTCCTGATTTGTGACCAATAAAGGCTGAATTTCCTATTAAAGTCGTTATAATCGCGGCAATTGAAGTGCTTTGTTAGTGCTTCATCTCCGTGTCACCTCAAAATGCTAAAGCCTGCATTTTGAGGTGACATGGATATCATTGAGAACAAAAACACAGGATGATGAATGCTTAATATCTCACAACAAATAGCCAAAGAACTTTCCGTTAATGAAAAACAGGTTTCAGCCGCAATAAGCCTTTTGGATGAAGGTGCCAGTGTACCCTTTATTTCTCGCTATCGTAAAGAAGTGACGGGGGGACTTGATGATACCCAAATGCGTGATCTGGAAGAACGGTTAGGCTACTTGCGTGAACTCGAAGATCGCCGGGTGGTGATCTTAAAAAGTATTGAAGAGCAGCAAAAATTAACTCCTGAACTTAAAAACAACATATTGTCTGCTGCCACAAAAAGTGAATTAGAAGATTTTTATCTACCTTATAAGCCAAAGCGTCGTACAAAGGCACAGATCGCCCGTGAGGCAGGATTACAACCGTTGGCGATTAGTCTGCTGGAGGAGCCTGAACAAAACCCTGAAGTGAAAGCGGCTGAGTATTTAAACCCTGAGGCAAAAATTGAAACCACTAAAGATGCGCTGGATGGTGCTAAACAAATACTAATGGAAGAATTTGCCGAAAATGCGCTGTTATTATCCGAAATTCGTGCCTATCTGGTCGAAAACGCATTTGTTCGCTCTGCGGTCGTTAAAGGGCAAGAAACTCAAGGACAAAAATTTACTGATTATTTCGAATATTCAGAAAAGCTCAGCAAAATTCCATCGCACCGAGCGTTGGCGATTTTTAGAGGAAGGAACGAGGGTGTTTTGAGCATTGAATTAGTCGTAGATGAAAAACTCTTGAAGGATGATAAATCCAGTAATTACGCTCAATATTTGATTGCTAAACACGCCAACATTAAACATCAGGACAGGGCCGCAGATGACTGGTTGCAAACCGTTGTTTTGTGGGCTTGGCGAGTTAAGCTGCACAGTTTTTTTGAGACTGAGTTATTGGGTAAATTAAGAGAAAAAGCAGAAACTCACGCGATTGGTGTATTTGCTAATAATATGCGTGACCTGATGATGGCCGCGCCAGCGGGTGATTTTGTCACCATGGGACTGGATCCCGGTTTGAGAACTGGAACCAAGGTTGTAATTGTGGATGGTACTGGAAAATTACTCACTCAAACAACTATATTTCCTCACGCACCACAAAAACAGTGGGAGCAATCCTTGAAAAAACTGGCAACCATGTGTCAACAGCATAAAGTTAAACTAGTCAGCATTGGCAATGGCACAGCCTCCAGGGAGACGGATAATCTGGTGTTAGAGTTAGAAAAACGTCATCCGGAATTAGCGCTACGAAGAATTGTGGTGAGTGAAGCGGGCGCTTCGGTTTATTCAGCCTCACGACTGGCTGCCGAAGAATTTCCTGATTTGGACGTGACCTATCGTGGCTCAGTATCGATCGCCAGACGATTACAAGATCCATTAGCGGAGCTAGTCAAAATCGAACCTAAAGCGATAGGTGTCGGTCAGTATCAGCATGATGTTAGTCAGAGCCAGTTGAGCAAGAGTCTGGGTAGCGTGGTGGAAGATTGTGTGAATGCGGTGGGTGTGGACTTGAATACTGCCTCTGCGCCCTTGTTGGCCCATGTGTCCGGGCTTAATAAAACGCTGGCACAAAACATTATCAAACATCGTGAAAGCAATGGCCGATTTGTTAATCGCCAACAATTAACGCAAGTCGATAGGCTTGGACCCAAAGCGTTTGAACAAGCTGCCGGTTTTTTACGAATTACCGATGGTGATAATGTGTTAGACCGCTCTGGTGTTCATCCGGAAACCTACCCCATTGTTGAAAAAATGTTGGCCAAAATAACCGGCGGCATAGGCGCACTAATGGGGCGAAGCGATGAACTGAAACAGCTAAATGCCAAAGATTATGTGTCAGACCATTTTGGTTTGCCGACCATAAACGATATTCTAAAAGAGCTGGAAAAACCTGGCCGGGATCCGCGAGGTCAATTTAAAACCGCCAAGTTTAAGCAAGGTGTCGAAACATTGGGCGATTTAAAAGCCAAAATGATGCTGGAAGGCACGGTGACCAATGTGACCGATTTTGGCGCTTTTGTTGATATTGGTGTTCATCAGGATGGATTAGTACATATTTCCCTAATGAGTGATAAATTTATTTCTAACCCGCGAGAAGTCGTCAAAACTGGCGATATTGTTAAAGTTCATGTGATTTCTGTAGATGTACAGAGAAAGCGAGTGAGTTTATCGATGGTAGGACCGCAAGAAGAAACAGAGCAGAAGAGCGGAGGCAGCCAAAAATCTTTCAAAGCAAAATCTGTCAAACCAAAAACACAACCCGTTAATTCTGCATTTGGTATGGCGTTAGCGGATGCTTTTAAAAACAAAAACTAACACTCAATCGGTGAAAGACGACTCTGTTCTTGTTGCCAATCTCCCCATTTTGCTCGTTCCCATGCGCCTGTATGGGAATGCATATTTTACTTTACATCCCTATTGGTTATCACGCAGAAACGAGAGAACCAGAGCAAATTCATCCATTAACTCTAAAACCCTTCGTCGTTAATCGCCTAGGGGGACAAAACAGAGCTAAGTCATTGATCTTTGTTATTTCGGTTAAAAGTTCTGCTAATTATGTAAAAAAATGTTGCAAGAATTATATCAGTTTGTTATAAGTATGTTCGCTAGCGAATAATAGAAGCCCGAAATCACGGGACCTGCAGACTGGAAAACTTTATAAGCCTCTTAACCGAGGCTTTTTTATGTCTATTTCTTGTTCGCTTTACTCGCATTGATTAGTGCATTAATCATCCCCCAATAATCATAAGAATAACCACTTGCGAGCTAATGCTTAATTTAGTTTTTTCTGATAGTCTTCTATTCCAAAATGACTCTCTTAATTTCAGGAACCGTTCATGCTCGAATCTCGCGGTATTAATTTGTTTATGGCGTTTGTTTGTCATCAGTTGCTGATCGCCGCTTTTTATTTTCAATATGTGGATGGAATGGAGCCTTGCCCTTTATGTATTTTTCAACGAGTGGCAGTGTTTATTTTAGCAATATGGTTTTTATTGCATGGCATCCATAAACCACTGGTTGGTAGTCGCTGGCATCTGATGTATAACATCGGCGGGTTGTTTAGTGTGGTCATTGGTGGTGGTATTTCGGCTCGTCACGCTTATTTACAAAGTCTTCCCGCGGATCTGGTTCCAGCATGTGGGCCTTCGTTGGGCTATCTGGTTGATATGCTGCCCTTCACTGAAGTTCTTGATGTGGTGCTTAAAGGTTCCGGTGAGTGCGCCAAGGTTAGTTGGAGTATGATGGGATTCAGTATGCCAATGTGGCTGTTATTCTTTTTTATCGGCTGTGGTGGGTTGCTAATCTGGCGGATTTATCGTGATATCAAACCGAGTCGTAGCATTTTTTAGCTCAAAGCGGCAGTTCAATCTGTTCATCGTGAGGTAGTTCAGGATCGTTATTGATATTGACTAAGGGTAGTCTAATGCTAAAACGGCAACCTTTACCAAGTTGGGACTCTACTGATAATTTACCACCCAGTTGTTCGCTAATGATGAAATAGGAAACAGATAAGCCTAATCCCGTGCCTGTTTTTTCATCTTTGGTGGTGAAAAATGGTTCAAAAACACGTTTTCTAACACTTTCGCTCATGCCCGGACCATTGTCGATGACTTCGATTACCGCCATACTTCCTTCGCATCTGATAATCAGCTCAATTAAGGGCGTTTGACCATCAATGGTTGCGGTTGCAAGTGCTTGTGCGGCATTAATCAATAAATTCAGAAAAACTTGCTCTAGTTGGTTTTTTTGCGCCAATACCTGACCAATATTGGGTGAATAGGTTTTTCGAATTTGTATATTTCTGAAATCAAATTGTTTCTTCTGATTGTAATCGTTAGCAGAAAGCCTGACTGCAGCATCAAGAACTTCAATCAAATCGACATGACTAGACTCCAAGGTTGTGGGTTTGGCAAAATTTAACATATCACCCACGATGTCTGCTGCTCTTTCTCCGGATGCCAAAATACCATCGAGAAAAGTGTCGATGCTTTGTTGTTGGATAAAACCAATTAATTGCTCAATTTTAAAGTTATTTTGCTCTGCGATGGTGTGGTTTCTGCTCAACTCTGTGCTGAGTCGACGTTTAATATTTTGTGCGCTCTGCATGATGGCGCCGAGTGGATTATTGATTTCATGCGCCATACCGGCAGCCAGTCCACCAAGAGAGAGCATCTTTTCAGTTTGTACCAATGTTTCATCAATCTTAACTTTATCAGTGACATCATCAATACGAATGACTTTGCCTTGATCTTGAGCTTGCTCCGCAAAAATAGTGTAGATCATCACCTCAAGCGTTCGCATTGACAAGCTGATCTCTTGATCAAACCGAAATGTTAGAGTTTGTGTTAAAAGATCACCATCTTGTTCAGCAATTTTGATTTTTTGATCGAGGGTAGGATAAAGATCTAACAATTTTTTACCAATGGCAGATTCTGATTGGATAGCGGTCATTTGCTCCGCTTCCCGGTTCCATTGCATCACAATATTATCGGTATCGAGAGCGATGATTACCGATGGCATCGAATCGATCAGCTTTGTCAGGTAGTTTTGGATCGCACCAAACTGTTGTTCCGCAATTTTTCGGCCATGTTTTTGCTTTTTGATTTCACTAGAATGTTCGGCGATTTTTATTTCTAGCAAATTACGTGTTTTCTCAAGTGCTTGGTTTGATTGATACAGGCGTTTTTCCGCTTCACGTCGATGTGATATATCAGAAATAAATTCAATATAATGAGGGGGGCCCAGCAATCCAGTTATACGTGCACGGCTTTCTACCGGTATTTTTTCACCATTTTGTTTTCTGAAAATAGTTTCATAGTATACATCTTTGCCGTCATCCAAGGCTCTTTGCAATTCAGGGCTTCGATGTAAGTAGCAATCAATATCGAGATCGAGGGTGGACATTCTAAGTAATTCGTTTTTGCTAAAACCTAAAGTATCGCAGGCGCGTTGATTCACTTCCTTGATCAAGCCTTGTGGTGTACTTAATATCACCATATCAACCGCTTGATCCATTAGCAGTAGAAAATCCTGTTTGGTTTCATCCCAGCGATGGGCTTGCTCGGCTTCCCAACGTAATAGGTAAAAGGCGGGATAAGCGATCAATGCTAAAGTCATACAAGCGACCCCAAGCTCCAGAACGACTTCGTTCCAGTTGAAATAACCATCTAACCAGAAATTGATACTCAACGCGCTAGCGGCTGGCAAAAGTGCTGCAATAATAATCAAGGTTGCGGTAAAACCACGTATTGACCAATACTTGGCAAATTGTGTGCTAGCGTGATTTTTACTTTGATAGCTTGGGGGCATCGGTGAACCTTTGCGATTAACGAAATTTATGATCGATCAGTCGTCAGGACCGCTGATTTATTAGATATCAACAGGTGCTATTAAAAAACCTTAATGCTTATTAGTGATTTTGTAAAATATTTCTGACAAATTAATCAAAATAAAGTTTTTTCTACGGCCAGATTATGGTAAAAATGTAGTTAGCACTTTCTACATTGGGATTTTGACTGATTCAGTTGTAACTTATGTGGTAAGCTGTTTAGAATGTTAGCGGGTTAATTAAGAGAATCCTCGTATTATGTTGGAAAGCCAAATCGAAGCAAAACAGCAACGAAAATGCAAGAATACTGCAGTTCAAAACTGGCTAGCGGAAAGAAGCCAGGTGATCGTTTTATTTTGCAAATTATCAGGCTATAGAAACCAAGCAGAATTACCGGAAACCGACCAAATAAACTTATTTTGCGATATTTTAATTGATTATGTTTCAGCGGGGCACTTTGAAGTTTACGAGCAAATTGTGAATGATTGTGACGTTCATGGCCCATCTAGTATCGAATTATTAAACGAACTTTACCCACGTATATCAAAAACAACAGACATTGTGGTCGATTTCAACGAAAAATATTCTAAAAAACCTAATATCGAAGGCGATCACATGTCTAGATTTGATACTGATTTATCAACACTGGGTGAGGCTATTGCAAAAAGAGCTGATTTAGAAGACGACCTGATTGATACACTCAAAACTAAGCATTAATAAGTCGATTAGCTGACTAAATCCCAATTGTCTAGGTAAATTTCATTGCTAAATTCAACCGCGCCTCCCCTCACGCTTTAAGCCCTATCAAGAAAAAGGCAATAAAATGATAAGAGTCATCATTGAAAGAAAAATTAAAAATGGTTGCTTGGACAAGTATTTGGAGCTTATCCGGCGAGCACGAAAGCAGGCGAATACTGTCGAAGGATTTATTGCTGGTGAGCTATTGCAAGAAAAAGATAACAGCCACCATGCCATCATCATTTCAAGTTGGGAGAATCATCAAGCTTGGGATGCATGGGCGGTATCTGAAGAACGGTTGGCAGCACTAGAAGGCATGCGATCATTATTAGCCAGTGACGAAACGGTCACCATTCTTGAAAATAGCAATATTTTGGTCTAAACCATTTCGTTATAAATCGTACGGGTATGAGTCGATGCCAATTTACTTGCAAGCAGAAACGGTTTCAATTTGATAACTACCAAGTACTCGTAAAAATCGGCAAGACTTGGTTAAAGATTGAATAGTTTTTTCCACATTTTTGTCATTAATATTCCCCAACAAATCAATATAAAACATTTGCTCCCAAGGCTTATTAGGTATTGGTCTGGATTCTAATCTTGTCAAAGGGATATTGGCTTGATGAAACAAGCCCAAAACCTCTGCTAATGAACCGGCTTTTTGACCGGTAGACAGCGCAATTGAGGTTTTACATTCTGCCAGTGAAGAGACTTTCACCGGATTGCGGGACAAGACTAGAAAACGAGTTATATTTTCACTTTGATTGGCGATATTGAACTTAAGAACATCTAAACTAAATAGTTGTGCTGCAGCTTCGCTTGCCACCGCCGCAACATTCGATTGAGTTTGATTAACGACTAACTCTAACGCATGTGCAGTACTTTGCACCAAACAAAGATTAGCAGAAGTCAATTCTTTGAGGTTTTTGTTGCACTGGCGACTTGCTTCAGGATGGGCAACTATTTGAGTAATGTCCTCCAGTTTTGCTCCTGGTGCAGCCACTAAACAATGAGTCACAGCATATTTCTGATCACCCACAATATTTAAATTTGAGTCAAGCAACAAATCATAGACCTCGGTGATCCCACCAGAAGTGGTATTTTCAATTGGGATCACTCCATAATCAACGCTCCCTTTTTCTACCTTTTGCAACACTTGTTCGAACGATGAACAAGCAACGTAATCATTTCCACTATGACTAAAAAACTGCTTGGCGGCTAAATAAGAATAAGCGCCTTTACCGCCGAGAACAGCGAGCGACTTTTGCTCGGTTGTTTTCAACTCTGGATGCTCACACCGTTGCAAATAATCTTGCTGAAACTGTACAGAATCTTCAATAATAGTATTGAAGATGCGAGTGACATAATGAGGGTTAAGGTTTAGTTGATTGGCTTTTTTAACCAATCGCTCAATTAGCTCCCTTTCTCTAAGATGATCCCTAAGAGGTTTGTTGATGTGCTGTTTTTGTTTTGCTACAGCCTCACTGCATTGTCGCCTTTTGGCTAATAATGACAACAACTCATTATCTATTTGAGTAATTGTTTCACGAATATCTGTAATAGTTTCACTCATGGCCATTGAGGTACTGTTGGAATTTGAATTTTTTTTAGATTGGTTCATTAGAGTCTGCTGATTTTTCTAGGATAATGGTTACGGTAAAAACTTCGTCAATCCAATTAGCCTAGGTTTATTTTTTCTTTTTTACATATAACACTAAGTTATGGTCGATTAATTCGTACCCATGTTCGTCGGCTATTTTTTGCTGCAACACTTCAATTTCCTTGTTGATAAACTCAATAACTTCATTGGTTTCAACACAAATCATATGGTCGTGATGATGTTCGCTACTGAGCTCGAAGACGGCATGCCCTTCTTCAAAATTGTGACGAGAAACTAGGCCTGCTGATTCAAATTGAGTTAAAACACGGTAAACGGTGGCTAATCCAACATCCTCACCTGAGGTCAAAAGTAGCTTATATACCTCCTCCGCACTTAAATGACGCTCTTCAGAACGCTCTAACATCTTAAGTATTTTGACTCGCGGCATAGTGACTTTTAAACCGGCATCTTTAAGTTGTTGGTTGCTCAATGATTAGCTCCTGATAAAAAAATGGCCACTAAATGGAATTATTTTGAATTTCTAGTGACTATGTTATAAGTTCTTTGGGTATTTGCACGCATTATAAGCTTTTTTTACCCCGTTTTGCACAAATTCATATAGAATACGCCCCATGTTATTTGTGGCTTCCTTTATGTTCTGGAACTTTGGGTTTTTCAGGTGTTAAACAGCTACTGAGTTTTCAAAAGTTTTTTTACAGGTATTTTCATGATACGGCAGTTTCTGATAGTTTTAGTTATTTTTTTATCTTCGTGTGTTTATACTCTGAATATACAGCAGGGAAATATTCTTGATCAAGAGGATGTTGATAAGTTACGTCTCGATCTGACCAAGAATCAAGTGGTATTTGTTTTAGGTAATGCAGTGGTTGATGATAGTTTTTCCGATGATAAATGGATTTATTTTTATTCGTACGAAAGTCGAAATGATCAGCAGGACAAAACTCAAAAATTGATTTTATATTTCGAAAATGAAAAACTGGTCGCTGCAGAAGGTGATTTTGAAATTCCCAAAGAGCTACAAAAAGCGAAACCTTGATTAACAAACGGTTAAAATCGACAAGCAGTCAAAGGATTTATTTAGAAGCTTATTTGTGTTTACAGTGAAACTCTTTATAGCTTCTGGTGACATTTTCCCGCAGCTCTTCACTGGGTTGATCACCCACTTCTGGAGATCCTACTGTTTTGACGGCAATGCCGAGTTGTTGATTGTAGCGACGACAATAGGCACACAAAAGTAGATGCATCTTAAACTTTAACCAACGAACACCGGTTAAAGGCTGGTCAATATTCTCAGAGACTTGTTCTGCAACCTGTTTACAATTAGGTAGCATCAGCACTCTCCCGTTATTTGGAAATGGTCAATCACGCGTAAGACTTTGTCTCTGGCTCGATGTAGTAGGACTCTCACATTAGAAGAGCTGACATCAAGGATGTTACACAACTCATCCATGGATAGCCCGCCCGCGTCTCTCAGCCTTAACGCAGCCAATTGATTTTCAGGTAATTTTTGCATATTTTTTTCTATGCAATCTTTTAGTTCTTCTGCTGAAAGTAAATCTTCTGGCGTATCGGCATGCCATTGTGAGCTAGGATTTTTCCAGTGGGAGTTTTCAGTAAAGCGGGGATCCGTTGACCAAGTATCTTGAATAGCTTCCAGCGAAACAGAACGGTTTTCTTTGCGTCTACGAGTTTTTGCTTCATTAGCAACGATACGTATCAACCAGCTTTTAAGTGACGAACGCCCCTCAAATTTAGGCAACGCTTTGAGCGCTGAAAGCCAAGCTTCCTGAACGACCTCATCGGCGATAATTGGTCCTGCTATGGCATATGCCACCGCTTGCATCGAGCTATAATAAGTAGTGAATACTTGGTTAAAGATAGCTTCATCTCCATCAAGCAATCGCTTTAAAATCTCTTTTTCTGAAAGAGAAGATATTTTAACCATAGTTTAGTCCAAATTAACCCGCAAAAAGCGCACTTACCCAAGCAAACATTGTGACACCGCATTTGGCAGTGTACAAGTTTATAAGGTTGGTTAAAATGAAATGTTACTGATTATTCTAGGTTTATGATGGCCTGATTGTTAGGTGATCCTTATTGGATG
>CAYVSL010000063.1:0-18996 GCA_964454125.1 uncultured Kangiella sp. | reverse complement strand
TTGCCTCAACCGGAGCGGGCAATTATATACAAAGCTGATTTGATTGCAATCTCTAAAAGTCATTAAGATTTAAATTCCTCTGGGTTACCCGCGCCAAACCTGATCACCTGAGGAAATCCATCCATCATATCAACGACTGTCGTAGGAACATCGTTGACATGTCCACCATGAATAATCAACTCAACACGTCCATTTAGTTGCTTGTAAATGTCATCTTCATCCACCAACGGGATACTTTCTCCCGGCATTATCAAACTGGTACTCATTAGAGGCTCTCCAAGCTCTTCCAATAATGCCAATGCGATTTCATTATCTGGTACTCGTATGCCGATGGTTTTACGTTTAGGATGTTGTAAGCGTTTGGGAACTTCAGGTGAAGCTCGCAAAATAAAGGTATAAGGCCCGGGAGTATGATTTTTAATCACTCGAAAAGAGCTATTATCCACTCTGGCAAAATTAGCCAACTCTGATAGGTCTCTACAAACCAATGTGAAATTATGTTTGTTGTCCAGTTTTCTTATTTGTCGAACTCTATCCAGCGCTTTTTTATCGCCAATATGACAACCTAATGCATAACCAGAATCTGTCGGGTAAATAATTAACCCTCCGGATCTGATAATCGCCACCGCTTGTGAGATTAGTCTCCTTTGAGGGTTTTCCGGGTGTAATTCAAAGTATTGGGTCATTGATGGCTTTCCTTATTTGATAGCCCCTATGAAGGGGTTCCAGTTATGATTGTAGTCTATCTTTAATCTGATCTAACACATGGGGGATATTTTTTTCGATCATTGGAAACCGTCCTAAATCTGACCATTTTAAATGAGGATAGTGAAAATCTGAACCACCTGAAGCCATTAAATCATTTTTTTTACGCTGAACTTCTAACCAGCCTCTTTTATCGGGGGTTAAACTAGGGTAAGCCAATTCTACCGCGTCGCCATTGGCAATTTTGAATTCTTCTATTAAATATCCTAACCTTCTGACCGACATAGGATATCTCGTAGGATGTGCCAAAATAGCCAATCCGCCAGCATACTGAATAGTCAAGATAGCTTGTTCCATGGGTATCCAGTCGGTCGCGATCCTTACTCGCCCTTTTTTTCCAATATATTTTTTAAACGCTTGGTTATTGTCTTTAACCCACCCTAAAGAAACCAAAGCTCTTGCAATATGACTTCGAGTTACCACTTGCTTGCAGCTAGTTTCCAGCTCTGATAAAACCCCTTGAATATTGAGTTTCTGAAATTTTAGCTCATATGCCCGAGCCCTTTGCCAACGCTTATCCTGCTGCTCAGCAATTAAACTTAACAATTTAGAAGACTTAATATCAATATTTAACCCAACAATATGGATTTCACCAAAATCTGATTGAGCGGAGATCTCAATAGCATTGACCAGATTCAGGTTTAGATTGTTAGCTATAATGTATGCTTTGGCTTGTTCAATCCCACTAATGGAATCATGGTCACTGATGGCTAGTAAATCGATTTCCATTTCTTCAGCTCGCGCGACCAATTGTTCGGGCGATAAAACACCGTCTGAAAAATGAGTATGGCTATGAAAATCGTAACGCACGGAATACCCCATGTTCAATTGAGATCTAGGATTATCAATATTTTGATATTATATACTGAAAAATGGGTACTATTTAGAATAGTTTATTGGACAAATAACGCGTATCATTCACTTTTTTCAAATCGCTCATCTTCGGTAAGCACTTAATGAAGTTTTTCCTCGACTATTTCCCGATAATCATTTTTGTAGGCGTATACGCATACTCGGGTGCTGAACAGCCAATGTATCCTGCGGTTATGGCATTAATGGCAGGCACCATAGTGCAAAATATCGGTACCAAACTGCTAACAGGTAAATTTGAAAAACTTCACCTATGGACACTAGGAATTACTCTGGTGTTTGGTAGCATGACTCTGGTATTTAGAGATCCAGCATTTATCTTCTGGAAAGCCAGTGTCGTTTTATGGGTCACCGCCGCCATCTTTTTATATCGCCAACACATTCTTGGAAAAATCCTGCTGCAGGAGATGCTAAGCAAGGCCATTGATGATGAAATAATGGCGCCCAAAGCTTTGTGGTCCAAATTAAATCACATCTGGGCATTTTTTTACGGATTGTTCGGTTTTATCAATTTATACATTGCCTATAATTTTTCAGAAGCTTTTTGGGTCAAATTTAAATTATTTGGGCTGATGGGACTTAATATTCTACTGCTGGGCTATATCATGACAAAAATATACCCTTATTTGCCAATTGAAGAAGAATCAACAACAAGTAATAATGAAACCACACGGGCAACGGATGATTCTCCCGTCACCACAAATGAATCAGTGAATACTATAGAAAATAAGGAAGACTAATGCTATACGCTTTTATTTCTCAAGATATTGAAAATAGTCTGGCTGCACGGCTCAATGCTCGTCCGGCTCATGTGGAACGATTACAACAACTTAAACAACAAGGACGACTGATCATCGCTGGGCCTCACCCCGCAATTGATAATAGCGATCCGGGCCCTGCTGGATTTACCGGCAGTCTAGTCGTTGCAGAATTTGAAAACCTGAAGGAAGCACAAACTTGGGCAGATGAAGATCCTTATGTCACCGCTGGCGTCTACCATTCAATGATCGTCAAGCCATTCAACAAAGTACTTCCTTAATGTCTGATCCAAGCGCTATCAATGAACAAAGAATGAGCAAAATGAAGGCGTTGCTCGATAGCTCTCTGTCGCCCACCAAATTGTTCATTCAGGACGATAGCCATTTACACGCAGGTCATGCAGGTTCTCAATCAGGTATGGGGCATTTCACCGTAACGATTAAGAGCGAAAAATTTGAAGGCATACTTCCACTCAAACGCCATCAATTAGTTTATCAAGCGCTAGGTGATATGATGAAAACGGATATTCATGCTTTGACAATCAAGGCTACCTGAGTTTTGTGTAAAAGAGGCGGTCTCTGGACAAAAAAAAGCGCGTTAATAAACGCACTTTTTGTGGCAGAAATAGCAATAGAGCTAAACGTTAAAAATACTCGCCAAGGATAACCCTTGTCTTTCAAGCATAAATCTCAATCGTCTTAACGCTTCAACTTGAATTTGTCGTACTCGCTCACGAGTCAACCCAATTTCATGCCCCACATCTTCTAAAGTCGCCGCCTCGTAGCTCAATAATCCAAATCTTCGGGCGAGTACTTCTTTTTGCTTTTCACCGAGTTGGTCAAGCCAATATTCAATGCTCTGCTTGAGATCTTGTTCCTGAAGCTTATTGGAAGGCCCACATTCTCGCTCATCTGCAATCGTTTCAAGCAATGGCTTATCGTTATCTTTACCAACCGGACAATCAACTGAGGCAATTCGCTCATTGAGTCCCAACATCCTAGCCACCGTTGCAACCGGCTTATCCAACTTGTTGGCTATATCTTCTGCGGTTGGCTCATGATCCAATTTTTGTGCGAGCTCTCTTGAAGCCCTTAAATACACGTTAAGCTCTTTCACAACATGGATCGGCAATCGAATGGTTCTGGTCTGGTTCATAATACCGCGTTCGATGGTCTGACGGATCCACCAAGTGGCATAGGTTGAAAATCTGAAGCCTCGCTCAGGATCAAATTTTTCGACGGCTCTAATCAACCCTAAATTTCCTTCTTCAATTAAGTCAAGCAGAGCCAAACCTCTGTTTGAGTAACGTCTTGCGATTTTTACCACCAAACGCAAGTTACTTTCTATCATTCTCGCTCGTGACTTTTCACAACCTTTACGGGCTTTACGGGTGAAATAAACTTCTTCCTCTGCAGTCAGCAAAGGTGACGCGCCAATTTCTCCCAGATACATCTGAGTGGCATCAAAATTTTTATCTTTTGGAGATCTTTTTCGAGTGAGGGGTTCTTGTTTTGATATCTTACGCAATTCAGAAGACTTTGGTTCTTTTATTGAATCGCTTGTTTTATCTGTGCGAATTTCGCACACGTCTTTTTTTGCTACGTTAGTTTTTATCATTTCGCTTCTCTCTGCCGTGGGGACTGACGTCCCTAAAAAACGAAACCACTGAAGTACAGCTCTCAGCAATCCCTTGTAAAACCCACTATTATTTTTGCTATCATGTTTTATTATTTCGATATGCTTTATAGTGAGGTCTATAACGTTATCGTCAATATTAAATATAACTTTAGGTTTTATAAAATTATTTTTATAAAACCTGCAAAATAGTCTTATAAGAGACCTGATTTAGGCAAATAGTTGAGCGGATCAACTGGTTTGCCTTTGTACCGGATCTCAAAATGCAGTTTTTCTCGATCGGAACCACTACTCCCTAAATCAGCGATCCTTTGGCCAGCTTTTACAAATTCATTTTCCTCTACATGAAGCTTTTTGTTGTGTGCATAAGCACTTAAGTAATTGTCGTTATGTTTAATAATAATCAAATGACCGTAACCACGCAAGCCGCTTCCACTATAAACAACTTTTCCTTTGGCTGTGGCTCTTACTGGAGACCCTGTTTTGCCAGCGATATCGAGGCCCTTGTTTTGACTAGATCTAACTGAAAAGCGATTAATTATTTTGCCATTAACAGGCCATATCCAACGCTTTATTGAAGAACTGACAGCGATTTTATTGTTTTTACGACTACGGGTAACACCGCTAGCTCGTTTCTTCGGGGCCTTCTGTCGAGCAACTCGACGATTCATTGTAGAGGCCTTTGAGTTGCTTTTAACTTTAATCTGATTCTGAGTTCGACGGTTATTCGGCTTATGCAGTATTTCTGTATTGATTGCAGCAATCAATGATTCCGATAAAAATACAGGCTCTTCGTTTAATGGCGTTAAGCTAAGCTGTTGGCCGGGATAAATGCGATAGTTGTTTAATTGATTGGCTTTAGCCAGCGACTCAAAATCAAGAGAATATCGCCATGCGATTGAAAACAAGGTATCACCGGGTCTCACCTGATAAAGTTGATTTCCATGGCTGGCGGTTTTCTGATTAGATATTTTTCGGCCAGCAGATTTACGACTATACTTATGGCGGCTAACATATTTGCCTGCTTTGCTGTTAGCGTTTACAGAACTTATGTCAATGACTGGAGCGGGCGCATTATGCGAGCAAGAGAAAAGCAGCGTTGCCGCAGCGATAGGGAGAATAATATTTTGCTTATCTTTTTGCATTCTATTCTCTGTGTGGTTTTTTTAATGTCTGCCGTAATTGTTCAATTAACATCGAGACTACATTCAAAATTAATCGCTAACTTTAAACCTAAAATCTAAATTTAAACCCAAAATTTAACTTTAACCTAAGATTTAACTTTAACTAACCACTCTAACTCTCTGTTTTAGAGGACTATTAAATGTATTTGTACATCAAAAAGCCAACAAAAGCAACTATTACAATCCCCCAACCAATATAATCAATGATTTGATGAAGCTTTTTTTCCATCTTTTCACCACCTAAGCGTAATAAAAACGCCACCAGATAAAAACGACCAGCCCGGCCAAATCCCGATGCCATCACAAAAGGCAGTAAATCCGTCATTGGACTAACACTCAAAGCACCCGCGCTGACAGTAAAAATTTTGTAGGGTATCGGAGCAAACCCGGCAATAAACACCATCAACACACCATATTGGGCAAACCAGACTTGTGTCGTAGCAAACGCATCACCAAAGCCCCAATCAATCATCAATGGCTCGACCACGGATTCGCCCAATAATACGCCTAAGAAATATCCAAAAACGCCACCGATAACGCTGGTTATCGTTGCGACCATAGCGTAATGCCAAGCTTTATCCAACCTAGACAAACACATAGGCGCTAACATCACATCAACCGGTATTGGAAAAATAATAGATTCAAAAAAACTCATCACCCCCAAATAATAAACGGCGTGTTTGTGTTTTGCCCAAACTAAACAAACTTCATACATTTTGGTAAATATTTTCATTAAACTCTCAAAATTAAATTTTTTCACTTAGCCATTTTCTGATAGCCAAATTACACTAAAAAACACCGACCGAACTTGAAAATCAACAAACTGCGGGGAATAAATCCCGAAGAGATTTAAACAGTACCACTCAACAATGGGACAAATCGCACGGTTTCAACATTTTGCTGGGCCATTCCATCCTCCGTTTTTTCAACTAAAATCAGATGTTGATCACCGTCGGGTTGGCTGACCGGGATAATCATGCGACCACCAATAGCCAATTGTCCTATCAATGCTTTAGGAATATCATCTGGTGCAGCGGTAACAATAATTGCATCAAATGGCGCGTGCTGTGACCATCCTAAAAATCCATCACCAAATTGGCAGGTGACATTGTGCAGTTCAAGCGCTTCGAATCGCTTGATGGCTAATTTTTGTAACGCTTCGATCCGCTCTATGGTGTAGACCTGAAAAGAGACTTGAGACAATATACTGGTCTGGTAACCACATCCGGTACCAATTTCAAGTACATTACCCATAATACCGCTATCCACCAAGATTTCAGTCATACGTGCGACAATATAAGGTTGCGAAATTGTTTGTCCCATACCAATAGGTAGAGCCGTATCTTCATAAGCTCGATGAGCCATCGCTTCATCAATAAAGATATGTCTAGGAGTCGATTCAATTGCAGCAAGTACCGATTCTTCTTTAATACCCTTTTCTCTTAAACGATTAACCAATCGAGTCCGAGTCCGCTGTGATGTCATGCCAATGCCGGCAAGATTAGTTTTTATCATTTTTATTATTCTCTAAAACTCATTTTTCCTAATTAAAAAAAGATTAATTCAGTTCATCCATCCAGCTTCTCACATCCGAAAAGGACTGGTAAGCCGTAAAATCAATCACTAGAGGTGTAATTGAGACATGACCCTTTTCTACCGCTGAAAAATCAGTGCCATCACCAATATCCTGTGGTTTACTTGGCGGTCCAATCCAGTAAATGTTCTGCCCCTTAGGATCTTTGGCAGGAACAATGGTATCAGCTCTGTGCCGACAACCCAATCTGGTTAATCGATAGCCTTTGATTTCTGCCAGTGGTAAATCAGGCACATTAACATTGAGGATCACATTGGAATCTAGACTGTGTTCTCGTAGCCTTAATAATAAACGCAACATGACAGTGGCCGCGGTTTGATAATGATTACACTCTTGACCGGCTAGGGATATGGCTACCGCCGGAAAACCTAAACTTCGCCCTTCCATTGCAGCAGCGACCGTCCCTGAATAAAGTACATCATCGCCTAAGTTAGGACCATGGTTGATTCCAGCAATGACCATATCTGGCTTTTGTTTCATTATTCGATGGGAGCCCAGATGCACGCAATCACAAGGCGTGCCGGACACACTGAAAAAACCGTTTTCTAACTGATTACATCTAAGCGGTCTATCCAGTGTTAACGCAGAACTGATGCCACTGCGATTACAGTCGGGCGCAACCACAGTGATTTCGGCAGATCCTCGAATCGTATCCGCTAAAATTTGAATGCCGGGAGATGTCACTCCGTCATCGTTACTCATTAAAATATGCAAAATTAATTTCCAATGGGTTTATTTTATTCCGTTGCATCGACAAACTCTCTAATAACCGAAGTAGCAAAACAACCTTTGGCTAAAGAAAAATTAAATTTGACATAACCATCATGCTGTTCAACTTTTAAATGATTAGGTATACAGCGAAAGGCTCTTCTGGCGGAATCAAGATTTAAGCCCATTAAACCTTCCAGCCAATCTGAATAATTTTTTAACGATGTCTGTTCTTTATTTATTGCTTCGTAATCAGCTGCGGAATCTTGCTTGCCTGGCAACCATCCACAGATATGTAGATCACCATCTTGCAGTCTCATACTATCTTGTGAGGATACGTCAACGACGTTAAAAAATGACTGAGTACCGGCAAGCATTAAACAATCCCCTTTTACAGCCGTTAACCAAGATTTTTCCGCCACCCTTTGCGCCAGCTGCAAATTGAATAAAAGCGAGCGAGCACTGGAAATAATCAGCCCACGCTTGTTCCGATTTTTTATTTTTATTTTTCCTTTTAATAACTCATCAGCTTTGATTAAATTATTAGCTCCAATACCAAAACGCTGCTTGCCAAAATAATTGGGAACACCGGTATGCTTGATTTTTTCGATCAAGACTTCATCGATACTGTCCGTTAAATTTCGAATAATAATTTCAAATTTATTTTCTAATAAACTTCCCCTACGCAACTTTTTATTATGTCTAATCGCCGCAATAATTTGATAACCTTCGCCTTGCAATTCTGATAGTTCAATCTGCCGTCCCGGCAAATGCAAACTAAACCACTGAGTTGAGACGCTATGTCGATCTTTTTTACCTGCATAACCAATATCTCTTGAGGTTAATCCTGATTTTTTTTGTAGTTGACGAGCGACCCAGTCGGTGTTGCTGTCAATTTTTTTTACCTGCAGAAATAAATGTTCGCCTTCACCGCTCGGTTGAAAGCTGAGTACTTCATCCACTTGAAAGTCTGACGAAAAGGTTCTTAAATCACCCTTTACTTTCGGAAAAGAACTGGCCGTTGGAAAACGATCAATCAACTCGGCAAAGTTAATTTTGACAATATCAGTCTTAGTCATATCAGTTTCAGCAGTTTCAATTTCAGTAATATCAATCTCTGCGGACATTTTTTTAATACAACTTATAATGACGAATGAGTATCAAGCAGACAAACACAATGAACAGCGATGCCTTGCTTACGGCCGATGTAACCCAAACCTTCAGTAGTGGTTGCTTTTAAATTAACTTGGTCGGACTTAAGATTTAAATCAGCGGAAATATTTGATCGCATGTTTTTGATGTAAGAACTCATTTGAGGAGTTTGCGCAACAATAGTCATATCTAAGTTGTTGATGCCTAATCCTTTATTTTCAATTAATTTCAACACTTGACCAAGTAAATTTCGACTATTAATACCTTCAAAATCACTGCTGGTATCAGGGAAATGATAACCAATATCGCCAAGCGCTGCCGCCCCGAGAATAGCATCACAAATCGCGTGGAGAACCACATCGCCATCAGAGTGAGCTAACAACCCAACATGATCATTTATATGAACACCACCAAGCACCAGAGGTTTTTCACCGCCAAAAGCATGTACATCATAACCATGGCCTATTCTAATCATATTAAAGATCCTCTAATCATTATTTTAACAATCCAATAATCACCTATCGCAGCGCCTTCACTTGATTACTTTTGCCACCCTCAAAGAGCCTGATCAACCAATCGATCCGGAACTTTCATCACGCTTTCTCAAAGTAACGTTAGTCAATTTCTATTGACGACTAATTAAAATTTGTTTTGCTAGCAGCAGATCTTTCTGATGAGTTATCTTAGGATTCAAATCTTGCGCAAAAATAGCCGTCACATCAATATCGCAATCGGCCAACGCTGCAACGTCATCAGTCACGACTATGCCCATTTTATTAACGTGAGACAGAGCCTTTTTAAGATCTATAAAGGCGGCTAGTTGCGGTGTTAAAGCATTCACCAGATTTTCTCGTTCTATCGAAGCGTCAACTAACTGATCCTGATCGATTCTCTTTAATGAGTTGGCAACAGGTTCAACTAAAAAGCAGGCCTGTTGATGTCTCAGGTAAAAATCCAATAAAGCATTAAGATCTTTTTCAGTCAGGCAAGGTCTCACTGCATCATGAACTAACACTGGTGTTCTTTCGGGCAATCCATTATCGTATAAATACCTCAAGCCATTGTTAACTGAGTCCTGCCTTTTCTCACCGCCATCTATCAGGACTATTTTTTCATTTAAAATACAATCCAACTGCTCAAATAATTTATCGTCAGGAGACACTATAAGTAGGATTTTTTCGACTCTAGAAGAATTGATAAATACCGAAAGAGTAATATCTAATATTTTATTGCCATTAATCAACTGATATTGTTTTGGTAACGAACCACCAAAGCGTTTACCCGAACCTGCAGCGGGAATAATGACAACGCTGCCTGTCACACCGGAAAGATCAAATTGAAACTGTGTCATAGTTATTCTACTTACCTTATTCTATTTCAGAAGGTATCACACGATAAAAAAATTCGTCTTTTTTGATTAGGCCCAATTGTTCCCTAGCTTTTTCTTCCAACGATTCTGGCTTATTACGCAGTAGATAAATTTCTCTTTTTAGCTCTTGATTTTGCTGACTCAACCGTTGATTCTGCTTTTGTTGTTGATCAATGGTCATCTGCAAATGATTAATTTTTTGCTTTCCATTGCCACCAAACCAGATATTGTATTGCAAAATGACGATCAAAACGATAAGTAAACTACTAAAAATTTTCGCAGTCAAAATAGCCTCCTATCATTTTTGATGTTATTTACAAATAAAATTTAAAAACAATTAAACGCCTTTTTTCCAGGATAAACCGCTTTATCACCTAACAATTGTTCAATGCGTAATAATTGATTGTATTTAGCCACTCGGTCGCTTCGACATAAGGAGCCTGTTTTGATCTGACCAGCATTAATAGCTACCGCTAAATCAGCAATGGTCGTATCTTCCGTTTCACCACTTCGATGAGAAACCACTACGGTATATCCTGCATCATGGGCCATTTTTATGGCCGCTAATGTTTCTGTTAACGTACCAATTTGGTTAACTTTAATTAATATAGAGTTGGCAATTTTCTTTTCAATACCTTCAGCTAGAATCTTAGTATTGGTAACAAATAAATCATCTCCGACTAACTGGATCCGATGACCCAACTTTTCAGTCAGGATTTTCCAACCGTCCCAATCACCTTCGTCCATACCATCTTCAATGGAAATAATAGGATAACGATTCACCCAATCTTCCAGATAGCAGGCAAATTCTTCAGAGGTTAAAGATTTACCTTCACCTGCTAGTTCGTATTTCCCATCAATATAAAATTCAGAACTGGCAACATCCAGTCCTAAATAGACATCTTCACCCAATTTATAGCCCGCATTGGTAACCGCTTCTTCAATCGCTTGAAGAGCTTCTTCGTTCGATCCGAGGTTGGGTGCAAAACCGCCCTCATCACCGACAGCGGTATTGAGATCTTTGGCTTTTAATACTGACTTTAACGAATGAAAAATTTCAGCCCCACATCGCAAGGCTTCTGAAAAAGTAGCCGCGCCAACCGGTAGTACCATAAATTCCTGAATATCGACATTGTTATCAGCATGTTCACCACCGTTAATAATGTTCATCATCGGCACTGGTAACATCACACCATCACCTATCTCCTTGAATAAAGGTAATTTGTGAACCGCAGCAGACGCTTTTGCCGCTGCAAGAGAGACCGCCAGAATAGAATTCGCGCCTAAATTTTCTTTATTGTCAGTGCCGTCCAGATCAAGCATCACTTGATCGAGCTCTACTTGCTTGGAAACATCCATGCCAAGCAATTTAGGTTTGATTTGCTGGTTAATAATAGCAACGGCTTTTAAAACCCCTTTACCAAGATAGCGGGATTTATCTCCATCTCTTAACTCTAATGCTTCGCGAGATCCGGTCGATGCTCCAGAAGGCGAACAGGCTAAACCAATGGTTCCGCATTCTAAAATCACCTCAGCTTCTACGGTGGGATTACCTCTGGAATCTAAAATTTCTCGTCCGATGATGTTGACTATCTTACTCATTAATCTGGGCCTCTGTATTTAATTTAAAACGATAACTAATTTCTTTTCTAAGTTTTAAGTTCTGTAAAAAATCATAGTCTGATGCTGTTTTTCTGCTATCCATTTTTTATTCACCTCTATATAATTTAGTACTTAGCCACTAACGTTACTCTCGACGATCCTACCGAAAAATATCTATGATCACATCCTACTTTTAAAGCGTCATTTCAACAAAACCGTCTTTTTTTACCGCACCATCGATCATTTTTAAAGTGGATAACAAGGTATCAATTTCATACATCGGCCATGAATTTGGCCCGTCACTCTTGGCTACTGACGGATCAGGGTGAGTTTCCATAAATAATCCCGATATCCCGGCAGCCATTGCGGCTCGCGCTAATACAGGAATATGTTCTCTTTGACCGCCGGAGGAAGTACCTTTGCCGCCAGGTAACTGTACTGAATGAGTTGCATCATAAACCACTGGCGCCCCCGTCTCTCTCATTACGGCAAGACTGCGCATATCTGAAACCAGATTGTTGTAACCAAAGGAGGCACCTCTTTCGCAAACCATAATATTGGGGTTACCAGTGGCTCTGGCTTTATTCACTACATGCACCATGTCCCACGGAGCTAAAAACTGACCTTTTTTAATATTGACTGGAACTCCCTGCTCACAAACCTTTTGAATAAAATTAGTTTGTCGGCATAAGAATGCTGGTGTTTGCATCACATCAACCACACTGGCAACTTCATTAAAGGGGGTATTCTCATGTACGTCAGTTAATACCGGCACTTGAATCTGATCTTTCACTTTTTGTAAAATTTGCAAACCTTTTTCTAATCCAGGCCCACGAAAACTTTCATGGGAGGAACGATTGGCTTTATCAAAAGATGATTTATAAATAAAAGGAATACCCAATCGTGTGGTCACTTCCTTCATGTAACCTGCTGTATCTATCGCCAGTTGTTCACTTTCGATCACACATGGGCCTGCGATCAGGAAAAAAGACTGATCAAGGCCGACATCAAATCCACAAATATTCATTTTAACCCTCTTCTTTAATCTTGAATTCTTTTGCCGCAGCAATAAAGCTGGTAAACAATGGGTGACCATCACGTGGTGTTGAAGTAAATTCTGGATGGAACTGAACACCGATATACCACGGATGATCAGGGATTTCGATGGTTTCTACCAAATCATTCAAGCTAGAGCGGCCGGAAATTTTGAGCCCACACGCCTCTAATTGGGAAACGTAATTTTCATTGACTTCATAACGGTGACGATGACGTTCATTAATTTCCTCGCTGGCGTATATTTTTGACAATTTGGAATCACCTGTCAAAAATGCTGGTTGAGCCCCCAATCGCATGGTGCCACCTAAATCTGAATTTTGGTTTCTTTGTTCAACTGAGCCATCTTTGTTGATCCACTCAGTAATTAACCCGATCACAGGGTGTTTAGTTTCGCTAGAAAACTCGGAACTATGAGCGTTTTCAAGAGAAGCACAATTTCTAGCATACTCGATAACCGCCACCTGCATTCCCAGGCAAATCCCCAGAAAAGGTACTTTATTGGTTCTGGCATATTCTGCGGCTAATATCTTACCTTCTACCCCCCTTTCACCAAATCCACCTGGAACCAAAATAGCATTTGAATTATCTAATAGACCTACCCCTTTCTTTTCAATATCCTGCGCGTCAATAAAATCAATTTTTACTGTTAAGCGATTTTGCAACCCTGCGTGTTTTAAAGACTCGATCAAGGATTTATAAGCTTCTGTTAAGTCCATATACTTACCAACCATGGCAATTCGTACTTCACCGTTAGGATTGGCTTCGGCATAAAGAACCTGTTCCCACTCAGTCAAATCAACCGCTTGTTCCGGCAGTTTAAATCTTTCGCTAATCAATCTTTCCAGGCCTTGTGCATTGAGGATGGCTGGAATTTTATAGATGCTATCGACATCTCTTAAGGAGATAACGGCTTTTTCATCAACATTCGTAAACAGTGCAATTTTTGATTTTTCTGATGCCGGTAAATTTCGATCTGATCGACAGATCAAAATGTCTGGTTGAATACCGATTGAACGTAACTCCTTAACAGAATGCTGAGTTGGTTTAGTTTTAAGCTCGCCCGCAACAGCAATATAAGGTAACAACGTAAGGTGCATAAACAGAGCGTGTTCACGCCCTAATTCAAATCCCATTTGCCGAATAGCCTCCAAAAATGGCAAAGATTCGATGTCACCGACAGTGCCACCAATTTCGACCAAAGCAATATCGGCATCACCCGCGCCTTTAATCACCTTACTTTTTATTTCATCGGTAATATGAGGGATTACTTGCACCGTGCCGCCAAGATATTCACCTTTTCGTTCTTTTCGAAGAACGTCAGCATAAACTCGACCAGTGGTGAAATTGTTAGACTGAGACATGCGAGTTCGAATAAATCTTTCATAATGACCTAAATCAAGATCGGTTTCAGCACCATCATCGGTCACAAAGACTTCGCCGTGCTGAAAAGGACTCATAGTCCCTGGATCAACATTAATATACGGGTCCAACTTCATTAAGGTGACTTTTTGTCCCCTAGATTCTAATAAAGCGGCCAAAGAACCCGCTGCAATGCCTTTTCCCAGAGAAGAAACCACCCCACCCGTCACAAATATAAATTTAGTCATTAAAATTCACCAAATAAGTCTTATATATCAATTAATTAGAGAGACAGCTCTGCATTTTATACAAACATAACAAAATAACCAAAACAACAATATTTTGTTTGAGTTCACGCTTTGATCTGGAAATTAGAGATGTCTTTAGGACGGGAAAGTATTGTATCAAATAAAACGCTTGGAATCACGGAGAATAATGCTTCCTTAATCATTAACCAATTTTAAGAATTTTCATTTAAATTGGTCATTAACTTTTCATGGATTTGTAGTTTAGTTACTGCTGTTTGCCCAAGCTCTATGGCGGTAAGGCTCAATATACCCTCGATTAAGATACAATTAGCCGCTAGGCTATTGGTGTAGTATTGACCTCCTGTTGGCACGATGATGGATACCGTCGCGTGATCATTAAGTGGCGAAAGGAACGAATCAGTTACCACCAAAACTTTACATAATTGATTTTTCACCTGGGCAGCAATATCAACGGTTAGATTCGAGTATGGCGCAGAGCTAAAAATAACCACAAGGTCATTTTTTCTTAACTGACCAAGAGCAATTGCCAAACCATGTTCATATTGACCCAAAACTTGTACATTATGGCGAAGTAAACACAATCCATATCTTAAAACATTAGCCATTGCTGAGGATTGTTTATGTCCAAAAATAAAAACACGAGCCGAACGGGCCAATAATTTAGCGCTTTTATCGATGTCGTCATCACTCGAATGAGTGATACAAAAACGCATATTCTCGATAGTCGTGGTTAATTGATTCTCAAAAATGCGCTTTGGTGTAGTTGTTTTGTTTTCGATTAACCGTTTCAATTTTTGGCTATAATAATCGCTTGGGATCTTGGTTCTCTGCTTAAAAATCAGCTGAAATTGATTAAAACCTCTAAAACCAAGAAGTTTAGCCAGACGGGTAATCGATGCAGGACTAATATTAGTTTGTTCGGCTAAGGTGACGATATTATTGATAGCAACACTGTCAGGATCACTGATCATCTGGATCAATGCTTTCATGCTTTTTTTGCCTACATCCAACTCAATCTCACCCTGACGTAGCATGATTAAAAATTGACGAAGCATTTCAAAGTTCTCAGGTGGAAAATTCATTTTTCTGGCTCCAAAATCACCACATCGGCTTACCCACAGCACTCGCGGGACAAACTTTCCAGATCTCTTTGTGGCATTGCCTATAAAGATCTAGCTAGCTAGGATTTATCGGGAACATCGCTCCATGGACATAAAAAAAGCCACGTAAGCGTGGCCTTAAAAAACAGATCGGGTGTTGATAAAAACCATCAAACCAGAAATTTACGAATAGCTTATAACTCGTAAGAAGCTGTCAAATACCAAGAACCGCCTTCATAGTTAGCAGCACTTCGTCTTGGGTATTCAAGCCCTACACTTTGACGATTGCTATAAGGTGCATCGATTTTATTAATGAACGAATCAAAGATATTGGAAAATCCAAGCTTTAACTTCAATTCATCACTATATTGATAACCCAATTCAGCATCCACGTAAATAATCGAATCAATCGTTGCTTTCGTGCCATCGTCGAAAGAACCACGTTCATCAAAGTGTTCACCATAAAAATTCGCACGAACCATTAGATTCCAATCGTCATTCAACAACGTATTGGTAGTGAATACAAAACGATGATTCGGGAAGTTATTTTCGATATTGTCAATACTTCCATCAGAAACTGGTGCAACCAGAACAAGATCACCCGCATCGTTTACTGTTTCAACAAGAGATTGACCAACCACATCAATTTCGTTGTATCCATAAGCAAATGATACGTCGGTAGAAACCATTTCTGACCACTCAATTTCCGAGGTTAGAACGATATCAATTCCTGAATGTTCAACATCTAACGCATTGGTATAAAATGAGAATGCGCTACCATCAGGTGCCACGAGCCCACCAGTTCGATAGATCCGATCATCAACAATAATTTGGTAATAATCAACGGTCAAGGAAGTAGATTGTCCGATGTCAGAAGTAATTCCAAAACTGATACTGGTTGACTCTTCTTCCTTTAAATCTCGTCCACCCGCGGCGATAGCTCTGGAGTCCGTGGTCGCTATAACACCTTCTTCAACTTGAGTGCCAGTCGTATCAAAAGTCGTAATAGTCGCACGATAATTGGCTTGTCCTGGTGTTGGAGCATGAAAGCCTGTGGATACAGCGCCGCGTAACGAAGTTGTTTCTGTAAGCGTATATCGACTAGCAATTTTCCAATTGATAGTACTGCCAAAATCAGAAAAATCTTCATATCTTAAAGCATATTGCACAAAGAAATCGTTACTAACATCTTGTTCTATATCAACATAAACAGCCGTATTGTCTCTATCAAATTCTCCAGCATCTTCTGGAGTTATCCCTTTCATACCACTCACTCCGGGACCACTATAGGAACTAGGTTCACCTTCAATAGTGGTGTAAGTTTCTTCTCTCCACTCAAATCCATATGCTAAATTAAAGTTATTTCCCATAGGAGTAGAAAAATCTGCGTTTAAATTAACTTCTTCCTGCTTTAAACCACCTGTATCAAAACCCATTTGAGGGATCTGCAAGTCTGCCGTTAAACCAAGATCGGGGTTGATGCTATTATTCAAAAAATAATCTAGTTCATTCGAACCAAAGCTAACGCTAAAATCGTAATAGGTCCCACCGTCAAATTCTCCTTCAATACCAGTGATAAAACTGATATCTGTTTGTTCGCCGTCTAAAAAGGGTGTAAACCCGACGTCAGTTATACTGCCGGTTAATCCATCGAAAACTAAACCGCCAACTAATGGACTGACATCTGGATAAATATCACTAAGTTGTCTTGGTCCCGGCCCTTCTTGAGTTATTGCAATGCCGTCATCATCAAAAGTAGGGTTTCCATTTGAATCAAATACAGGAACTTGCGCACGCTGTCTAAGAATATTATGTTCATCATTTCGATAGAAAAAACGATAACGACCCTCAGTACTGCCATAACCAAGCCGTCCATACCATTTCTTTCCGCCACCTAACTCGATACCAGTATTAAGAAACATTCGCAGACCGCTAGTTTCAGGACGTCCCCAAGTTTGAGTGAATGGGGTATCAGCAAAAGGCGAATCAGCACCAACACCTTGAATACCTGCATCAATAAGAGCTTGTGCATCAGGACGTATAACTCCGCGAGAAAGCGCTTCATTGTCAATATATTCCATACTAAAATTAGCAAATCCGTCAGCTCCTAATTCAAAACCCTTATTAAAACCAAATTTAACGTTTGATTCACCTTCATAATGTTGACCATATTGAAGTTCAACCAGTCCACCATCGGACGCATCTTTGGTTACAAAATTAATCACTCCTGCAATTGCATCAGAACCATACTGAGAAGCTGCACCATCGCGCAAGACTTCTACTCGCTTAAGGGCAATAGCAGGGATCATACCCACATCCGCACCGTGAGCGCCTTGACCAGCAGCAGGTGCAAACAACTGAATTAATGCTGAACGATGACGACGTTTTCCGTCAATCAAAACCAATGTTTGATCCGGCGCGGTACCGCGTAAAGATGTAGTACGTACAAATGCACTACCATCTCCAGTTGCAGGAGTCGCAGTATAAGATGGAACCAACATTTTTAGATTATCGGTTAAATCAGCGGTTCCTCCGATTGAACTTAGATCGCTGGCATCAAGAATATCAACGGGAACAGGCGAATCCGCCACGGTTCGAGTTTTTTGGCTACGTGAACCGATGATTAAAACGGTTTCTGTTTCGTCCGCCCCAACATCGCTGGAATCTTGAGCCGTTGCGGCAGTGGGCGCAAAAATAGCGGCAAGCAACATCGCTATGATGCTACGCTTAGGCATTTTATTCATTTGTTGTTCTTCCTTTAAATTTGATTTTATTAGAATAGATAGTTGCCCACTTTGATTAATTTCAGCGATTAGATCAGTGTTTTCCAAAAGAATAGTTAATCCGTCCATAATGGCATATTGGCCCAACAATCGGTTCGCTTGTCTATTCTTCATTTCGTCGAATGGAAAAAGTAATGTCATGTTGGACTGTTCTGCAAAAGCAATTAATGACAAGTCAGCTCTTTGTTCTGGAATATCGAAGTTAAAGATTTTTGCCTCTTCTGTTGTAGTGCTAGCTCGGGATTGCATCGCATTCACCCTACCAGATTGACTGCCACACAACACCACAAAAACAAAAGTTAACAACCAGTTTCCATATTCCAGATGCGCGAATTTCCTCCACACATAAAATAGAGACGAACGTTCAAGTAATTTCCGCCATAGGAATTTAATTGTTATTTCCAACCATTGTTTTTTAGTTTTATCACATTTTATGATTGAAAGAGATTTCTACTGGTTTTGAAAAAAACCTGTTTGCCTGTTCCATCATAGAGCTATAAGATGCGAGAATGCTAATATTCTAGGATTATACCCACCTAATCCGTTAGGTGTATCAATAAACGACGTTTAAACGCTCATTTTAACTTATATTTCAACCCAATCAATTAGATGATGAAGTTCAAACCGTCTTTAAATGCTGAGAAAGCTTTTTGGCTCAAATTGAATTCTAATTCTATCGACAAGCTGTTATGGTGGATTATATTTTTTCAGTCGTCCTCACAATATATTCAAGATGAATTGTAACTATTCAGCGTAATTACTAAAAAAAGGGTAATAATTGCTTGACACGC
>CAYVSL010000062.1:0-19503 GCA_964454125.1 uncultured Kangiella sp. | reverse complement strand
ACTATATATTAACCTTGATAACTTTACCAAGTTAATTAACTCAACAAACTTTGATTTACTGTCGGGGAACTGGATTTTTTAAATGAGTAAAGAAAACGGACGTTTATTTTACTCTTTTATTAATATTAAAGTAGATGTATAATTTGGTTTATGCCGAGATAATGTTGTATGGTCAATTTTAGTTGAAGTGGGGAGTTACCTCATAGCATATTGATAGTACCGAGAAATATATCAATATCATAGCTACCTAAAATACCAACTTTTCAAAGTATAACAAAGCTGATGGGAGAAATAGTGATGCCATTAATTAATGATGAAACGATAAGAGCTGAGAATTTAAAGTTGAGAGGAACGCTGGCGAGAGCTATTGGTGACACTGTCACTCAAAGTGGCATGACGCAAGTTGAAGCCGCCAAACACTTAGGGATCTCTCAGCCAAGAGTCAGTGCATTACTAAAAGGCCATTCAAGCGAGTTTCGTATCGATGCATTGGTTAATATGGCGCTCAAGTTACGGCTCAACCTCTTTCTTGAAATTAATAATGATATGAAATTGGATGTAATGACTCCAGAAGGTGTGCTCGATAGAATGTGTGATTCCATTTTGAGAAAAGATACTGTGGCGTTTATGGATGACGTTCAACTTTTTTGGGGGAAAGAGTGGCCGCTTTCGTCTATTCCCGATCCACATGAAAAAGACACTTTAAAATACGCGCTTAAAGCCTGCTTTATTGAACGTATGGCCGAGGTCTGGGAAGAACCGCCAAAATCACAGAAAACTTCAGTACCTGCCTGGTGTTTGCGAGTCCCCGCAGTACAGAAAGATTTCTCTGTTATCCCTGATGAATACCGAGAATTTTATGAGGGTGATTTAGTCTCAGCCATTTTTAGTAAGCGTAATATTTTTGCGCCACGCGACTTCATGTTTTTTGTCTAAGGGAATTATATGTACCAATATTCCAGTACCGGTAAACAAATTAGTATCCAATTATTAACCAAGGCACTGAATCGCTTGGGCGAGCTACTAAAAAAGGAAAACAAGCGACTTGAAATGACGTGCTGTGGTGGGATCATTAGTCTGATGCATTTTAGGTCGAGAATGATGACACAGGATGTTGATGCCATTTTTCCTGCTAATCCAGCGAATAAGGAATTACTCGTTCGATTAATAAAACAAGTCGGGGAAGAAAATGGTTTGTCTGTCGATAAGAAATCGCTCTGGTTTAATGACAGTGTTAGCTTTTTTGGTCTGGAGACTCAATCTAAAGTCGTTATCTTTCAACATCCGTACCTAGTATTGAAAGCTGCTTCCTGGGAAGAGCTATTGGCACACAAAGTCCATGCCTCACGTCACGACAAGGATATTCAAGATGCGGTACTGATATTGAAAGAAATTAAGGGAAAAGATAAAGAGCAAATTTATATTGATGTAAAAAAATATTCTCCCTTTGTGCCGCATGTCCCAGAGCCGCTACTAAGAAAACGTTTTGAGGGAGTCTGGAAAATTGCTTATAAGTAGAGCACGCAATCGATACAGGCGCACACCTCTTATCAAAAATTACTATAATATTTTGTCGCTAAGTACGCTTAGGGTCTGTTGATCTTTCATATTTCAACACTGCCGAGGTGCTTTTTGTGCCTAACGAGGCAGAAGAAGCGCTGTTTAGCGATTCTAAATGAGCGACTGATAACGAAGTGAGGTGAAAAAAGCACCCGGCCCTTCGGGTGGTGGTTAAAATATCGCCACTTGTTGTTGCTCCTCACTCATTTGGAATAACCAAACTACACTCGTCGCGCCTAAATTGGCGATATTTTAGCCGCAACAGTGATGAAATATGAAAGATCAACAGACCCTAGTTTTAGGATGATGGATTTCATGGCGGTTTCGTTATTGAAGGCGGTGCCGATCTTGGCCACGTTATTTCTCAATATAGAAAGTGGGCTGACCCGAGAACAAGGTGAATCACTCCAAACACTTTTCAATCCAGTAGATAAAGATCGTCCTCTTGCACGTCCATCTATTACAGGTTTGAAGGCTATTAGTCAGTCCGTTGTTCATTATCCTAATGGATATTAAGTGAACCGCTCTGTGCGGATCCGCATGCAGGATGGTGTGGAGGCTGGAGGTTAGAGACCTCCGGCTACCCGATTATGTTCATTATCTACTTCCCTTAATGTATCGGGGGAAGTTGATCATCTACTTTAAACCACGATACGCTATCTTTTGTGTAAATATGGAATTGAGGCGCTACCGATTCCATGTCGTCAAAATTTATGCATGCTCTTAATTTATGGTGAGATGCAGATTGAATGCACTTGATTGTGTAGAATGACACCTGCCTGCCTGAAAATATGACGCTGAATTAAGCTTATAAAATAGAATTTTTCTAACTTGTCAAGACACTATTTTGAAATAATTTAAGGTCTCCTTGTTGGGAGTAATAATTGCTGGAGATAAAGCAGATTCCTTCCACCTTGCTTGAGCTAGGTGTATTCTAGTCAATTTAAAGCATCGCTTTCCTTCGATCTGTGAAAGTGGTAACTTACTCTTTCCGTTGTCAATCCAATTCCATTTATCAATAAATGATTATGATTTTGATCCGTTTATGATAAATTGGCACGAGGTGAATTATGTTAAAAAAAATCGTTGTGATACTCATTCTGTTTGTTCTGATTGTTGCGGGACTACAAATGTTTGGTGGTCGTAATTTTGGTCAGGTTAGTGTTGCTTGGGAAAAGTACCAATATGGTGGTACTTTAGGCAGTTTATCAGAAGATATTTTGATTATTTTTGCTGGTGATAAAATTAATCAGGGGGGATTAGAAAGCGCCAAAACCGCTGAACGAATGATGTATCGATGGACTGATGATAAAGGGGGGGTTCACGTGAGCGAGCGTATGCCCAAGCAGGGCAAATATGAAGTCATCCGTATGGGTGACATGCAAATGGAAACACAAAAAGCATTGGATAAAGAAGAAATTAAAAAAGCACTAAACGATAATTAAGCGATAATTGGGGCATTCATTTTATTCGTATTTAATCTGGTTGATTTTTCTATCTTCCTTCGGTTTTTTAAGCAGTATATAGACCGATCCGGCGCCGCCATGCTTTGGTAGCGCAGAATGAAATGCAATAACCTGTTCAATTTGCTTTAACCAATGGTTTAGATAACTTTTAAGTTTTGCCGGATGTTGGCTTCTCTCGCCTTTGCCATGGGTAATCAGTAAGCAACGAAAGTCTTCTACTTGTGCGCTACTCACCAGTTTATAAACTACTTGACGAGCCTGACTGACTGACATTCGATGTAGATCTAGGTGATAGTCGAACGAGTATTTGGCTTTTTTGAGATTTTTGAATACGTTAGGCTGGATACCACTAATTTTATAACTTAAGATCGCTTGAGGTTCAACGGTTTCAACGTCAGCATCGGTTAGAAAATTCTGAAATTTTGAGCTTTGTTTTTCTGCGGCCTTACGCCGATAATCAAGACTTTGTCGTTCGTTTGTCGTCGCTGTATTCGGCAAGACCTTGTCTTGATCAATCTTTTTTATTCCTTTCATTTCGCCGAGAAAGCTATTTGTTTCATTTGAATGATTCATACAACAAAAATAGTTTGTGATAGTTTAGAGTTTGGATCTTATTCTAATCTGTGCCTTGCAAGCAACCGAAAATTAACCTAGATAAAACAGCATTTCCAACAAAGTCTTTTATGCTCTATACTTTATCCTAAATTAATCCGCTGGATCACGAGAGATAGCGCCACCTCGCAACGCGCCTCACTATGCGAAAAATGGCTTATCACCGACAAGGTGTGCCATTTTTCACTACGCCATGCACGCCGCAGGATAGCACTCTTTCCACGGATCCAACTGATTATTTATCAACGGATAAATCGTTAAATTTGAGAGAGTTACAATGATAGACGGTAAATTTGATGTAGTCTTTCGTGGTCAAACGATTAAAAATATGCCACTCGATGAAGTTAAAACAAATCTTGTAGGGCTATTCAATTCATCGTCTGAGGCCGTGGAAAAGCTATTTTCTGGTAGTGAAGTGGCTATTAAAAAATCACTTGATTACACTACAGCGATGAAATATCAGTCGGCACTTAAAAAAGCAGGTGCTCTGGCTTTGATTAAAGAAATTGAATCTCAAGACTCCGCTACTAGCCAGATCTTAGCGCCAAATCAGGGAAAAGCGAATTTTGGTTCTACGGCGTCAACCGCTGAACCTGTATCTTCACCCGGAATCCAAGCTCCTATTGCGCAGCCACCAGTAACAAAAACCGAAACTAGTCAACCTGTTGAAGCTAATTCAACCCAAGATGTGAGCAGTGAAGGGGATATGAGCTTGGCGGCGGTCGGCGCAGCCATTATGCCCAATAAAGTTTATGAAAAGCGCGATGTGGATACCAGTGATTTATCGCTTGCTGCGGTTGGAGAAAGGATATTACCTAAAAAAACGCCTGAACATCATCCACAACCCTCAATCGACCATCTCAAATTGGAAAATTAATCATTACCCTCTATTTTCGATAGTGATCGAACCACAAATGGGTAGCACCAGCCACAGCGACCGGCATCACTAAGATGTTTACAACCGGGATCATGGTAAACAACATGACCAACAGTCCAAAGCTAAATGGGCCGCGTCTGTTTTGTTTGATATTATCTAATGTTTGTTGAAAAGAGCGGCGATGGTTATCTTCTGGATAGTCAATATATTGGATAGCTGACATCCAAGCGTTAAATAAAAACCAGATAATCGGTACAAATGGGGAAATTGGGGTAAACAAGAGAATAATGCAAGCCATGGCTCTTGGTAAATAATACATCAATTTCCGCCACTCCCGACCGATCAGGCGAGGAATGTCTTTTATAAATATCGACCAACGAAATTCTATTTCCTGATATTGGTCAGACTCCAGATGACGTTCTACCGCTTCTGATAGTAGCCCATTAAAAGGTGCAGCAATCCAGTTGGCCAGAAAACCAAAAAGAAAAAACACGCTTGTAAAGACCATGATTATAATGAGAGGCCAAAGTAACCAGTCAAGAGTTTCAAACAGCCAACCAAGTCCTTCGGCAGGCCAGCGGATATACCAGTGTTCACTGTTTATCTGAGTATCCAACCAGATTGGCATATTTTGTGACCAATCGCCAATCAAATTAAACGCGTAAATGGTCGCAAGGCCTAGTAAAACGAAATTGATAAAAAGTGGTATAAAAACGAACTTTTTGATACCTGGCTGCCAGACTAAATGAAACCCTTTGCTCAAATATTGAGCACCTGCGAATGAATGACCGTTCATTGATTAAATATTATCTCTTTTTGTTAGAATTTTAAGTGTGATTAGCAGTGAAATAATTTAAACTAATGCGTTTGATAAAACCAGTCCGAATTTGTAAGACTTTCTACTCAAACAGTGCTTATAGCGGTTTTGAACCGCTTATTTTTTGAGTTCTTAATTAGAGTCGATAAAGATAATACCTGAGAATACATAGAAAACTAATGCGATTAAAACAAATAAAACTAGCGGGCTTTAAATCCTTCGTTGATCCAACTACCGTGCCTTTTCCCGAAAATCTCACTGCAATTGTGGGTCCTAATGGCTGTGGTAAGTCAAATCTGATCGACGCTGTACGCTGGGTGATGGGTGAATCTTCGGCTAAGCACCTTCGTGGTGATTCGATGACCGATGTTATTTTTAACGGTTCGACATCTCGTAAACCTGTTGGTCAAGCCAGTATAGAGTTGGTTTTTGACAATTCAGACGGCACTTTAACGGGCGAATGGGCCAGTTATGCAGAAATAGCATTGAGGCGGACCGTTACCCGAGATGGCCAATCCAATTACTATCTGAATGGCACGAAATGCCGAAGAAAAGATATTACGGGTATTTTCCTTGGCACTGGATTGGGGCCACGAAGTTATGCCATTATTGAACAAGGCATGATTTCTCGTTTGATAGAATCTAAACCTCAAGAATTGAGGGTTTTTCTTGAAGAAGCCGCCGGTATTTCCAAATACAAAGAGAGGCGCCGCGAAACTGAAACTCGTATCCGTCACACTCGTGAAAACATGGAACGTTTGTCTGATATTCGCGAGGAATTAGGCAAGCAGTTGGCTCATTTACAGCGTCAATCAAACGCCGCTTCTAAATATAAAGAATATAAAAAGGAAGAGAGAAGTCTAAAAGGCGAATTGTCAGCGCTAAAATGGAAAAAATTTAATCAACAAGTCGAGGTTTTGTCCTCAGAAATTCAAAAGCTAGATACCGATCTGGAAGCGCGAATGGCCGATCAGCGTCATGCCGATACGCAAATCGAAAAAACTCGTGAACAACATATCGATTTATCGGATGAGTTTAATCATGCTCAAGGTAAATTCTACGGAATAGGGGCTGACATTGCCCGTTTGGAGCAAGGGATCGCCCACAAAAAAGAAAGGCTAGTGCAACTCAATCAAGATTTTCAACAGGTCACAGGATCCTTAAGTCATGCCATGGAACAGATGACTCAGGATGAACAAGATTTAGAGATCTTAAATGGCCAATTAATAGAAATTGAGCCTGATCTGGAAGTTCAACAACAAACTTTGGAGAATTCCCAAGAACGTCTTGCTGATCTGGAAACTGAAATTTTAGATTGGGAAAGGGATTGGGAAGAATATAATAAAATTTCTGCTCAAAATAGCCAAAAAATGGAAGTGGAGCGCACTCGCATTCAACATTTTGACAGGGTGATCGAAAGGCTGGCAAAAAGGATCGAAACTAATGATTCTGAAACGATCAGTCTGCAAGCACAACCGATTGAAGATGATGTATTAGCCGCATCGGTAGAACTCAGTAAGGCGGAAGAGCAAACCAATCTGTTGTCGGAAGAAGTCGAAGAGTTATTCGAAAGCATTTCAAAAAGGCGCCAACAGCGACGAGAAAGACAGTCCGAAATTGATACTTGTCGACAGGAATTACAAAAAGTACAAAGCAGGCACATCTCGTTAAATGCGTTGCAAAAGGCGGCTCTTGGTAGTAGCGACAAAGGCGTTGAAAATTGGTTAAAGTCAAATAAACTTATTAATAACAAAAGATTAGCGCAAGTTGTTAAAGTAAATTCTGGGTGGGAGTTGGCTGTTGAAATGGTTCTTGGTGATTATTTAGAGGCGGTAACTTTTGACTCTCTGGATGATATTTCCACAAAAATTAGCCAGCTCGAAAGCGGTTCCATGTGTTTGCTGACGAATCAGGTTTCTGGCAAAGGAGAGTCTAGTCATCAGACTTTGGCATCTAAGGTCACTAATGCTGATGCAGTCTCACATGTTTTAAGTGCGGTTCGAGTGGCTGAGAGTCTTGAACAGGCATTTGCACAAAGAACACAACTATCGGCAAATGAGTCGGTTGTAAGCAAAGACGGATATTGGATCGGGCCTAACTGGTTGAGAGTTGCCAAAAAACAAGCCGATCAGGGTAGCTTACTGGAAAGAGAGTCTGAGCTTGAAGTATTGTCCTCTGAACTAGAGATCCTAGAAGACAAGATGGCATTGTTACAGTCACAGGCAGAGGAAGACGGTGAAAGCTTGAAAGATCTGGAAAATAACTGGGATGAAAAGCAACGTTTATTAAGTGCAACAAGTAAAAAATACAGTGATTTACGTGCACAAGTTGGTTCACAACAGGCCAAGTTGGAGCAAATGGTCAAACGTAAAGATGCATTAATTAAAGAAAAAATAGATTTAAATCAACAGCTTAAAGTGGATGAACAAGCGCTTTCTCAAAGCCGAATCAGCCTTGAAAAACTAGTTGATTCAATGGCCGATGATCTGGCGAAACGAGAGTCACTCAGCCGTCACCGGGAAAATAAACGAAACGAATTGGAGCAAGCTAAAAATCAAGCCAGAATGGCGAAAGATAAGAGCCATGAACTTGAATTACGCGTGGCCAACATTAAAGCTGAAATTAATTCTAATCAGTCGACTAATCAAAGAATGCATTCACAAATTACTGATTTGCAAACTCGAAAATTGTTACTTGAAAAATCCATGGAGCATGCTGATTCTCCCGATGATGATTTACAGATTGAGTTAGAAGAGGCATTAGAAAAACGATTATTGGCTGAGCAGGAATTAGCGAAAGCCCGAGAAATGTTAGAAGAAGTTGAAAAATCGGTTCGAGTATTTGAAAAACAACGTTCTGAGGCCGAACAATCGGCTCAATCAGTACGTAGCCGTTTAGAGAGGTTACGTATGCAATGGTCTGAGAACAGTACTAAACAAAGCACTCAGGAAGAAAATATTGCAAGCCATGATGAAGATATCGCGGCAATTTTGGAGCATCTGGCAGAAGATGCTTCAGAAGATACTTGGCTGGCAAAGCTGGAAGTGGTTGCCAATCGAATTCAACGGTTAGGGGCGATCAATCTGGCGGCTATCGACGAACACAAAGAGCAATCTGAACGAAAGGTTTATCTGGATGCACAAAATGAAGATCTGGATGAAGCTCTAGAATCTCTGGAAAGCGCGATCAAAAAAATAGACAAAGAAACCCGAACCCGGTTTAAAGAAACCTTCGATAAGGTGAATGCTGGTATGAAAGAGCTTTTCCCTAAGATATTTGGTGGCGGACACGCCTATTTGGAAATGACTGGCGAAGATTTACTAGATACAGGTGTAACGGTTATGGCCAGACCACCAGGTAAACGAAATAGTACCATTCATCTTTTATCGGGTGGTGAAAAAGCGCTGACGGCCTTATCGTTAGTCTTTTCGATTTTCAGACTAAATCCCGCACCATTTTGTATGCTTGATGAAGTTGATGCACCACTAGACGACGCTAATGTAGGTCGTTTTTGTAAATTAGTAAAAGAAATGTCAGAGCACTTACAGTTTATTTACATCACTCATAACAAAGTCTCTATGGAAATGGCTCAATCACTTGCTGGTGTCACTATGCAGGAACCGGGAGCATCAAGATTGGTGTCGGTGGATGTGGACGAAGCTGCCCAATTAGCTGGTGTGTGAAATTGGTTGGTGCATAGGAATTAACCCCAAGGACAAAATTATATGGATTGGCAAATACGTATAGCGTTGGTAGTGATTGGATTGGTGCTGGTAGGATATATATTCTACGATTTCAGTAAAAAAAAGAAACGGCAAAAAGAAAACCAAAAGCTAAAACATCAATTCGGAAACATCAACCATCAGGTTGATTCTACTGGATTCGATTTAAATGGAGTCGGGACTGCAAGGCCGGTGAGCGATGAATTAGCGGATGACATAAATAAAGCAATGCCGACAAGGGGTCAGCCTATAGAGTCGTATTTAGCGGAAGTTCAAGAAGCTCGTCAACAAGAATCTATCCTACCACAGGTGAAGAAAAAACTTATTCTTGAGCCGCAAGCACAGAATAAAGATTTATTTCAGCCAGATAGAAAAGAGGATAAACAGAGTGAAAGTCAAATAAAAGAAGGTGAATTAAAAATAGAACCTGAACTGGTTTTTTCTTTGATCTTGCAAGCGAGTGATGGTCAGACCTTTAAAGGTAAAGATTTCTTACCCATTTTTCTTTCTCAGGGTTTGCGACACGGCGATATGGGGATTTTTCACCGCCATAAAAATGCTGGTGCTAACCCGGGTCCAGTTTTATTTAGTCTGGCCAATGCGATCGCTCCGGGCACTTTTGGTATCAATAATCTAGAAACTTTTGAAACACCAGCTTTTGCATTGTTTATGACTTTACCAGGGCCGGATGACGCTCAAGTAGCTTATGATGCAATGGTCAAAACAATTCGATTATTAAAATCAGAACTGGGTGGAGAAATACTCGATGAGCACAAAGCGATGTATAGTGAGCAAATCCATAATCATCGTTTAGATGCGATTCAGGAATACGTTAGAAGATTATAATTAAGAGGATCTGTTCTTCAGCTTCCTCTAAAGAAAGGGTTAAATAAGGACCATCAAGTTGAGCCAGCAAACCTCTCAATCACAAAATATTCAACAACAAATCGATCAATTACACCTTCAAATTGAAGAGTTCAATTATCAATATTATGTATTAGATGACCCCACGGTTCGGTATGCGGAATATGATCGGGCGATGCGTAAGTTATCTGGACTTGAACAAAATCACCATTTTTTTTTCAAATAGAACATCCTATCAAACTTTTGGTTTAACACAGTAGTAGGCTAGTAATCATGAAAATTGAAGTTACCCAAGATCAATTATTAGCTATTCAAGCATCGAATTTGGATGTTGCAGCTGCTGAAATTGAGCGTTTGCTTAATTCCTCTAATATTAAATCACTAACTACCGAAGAATTGTTATTGGCACTTAAAGTTAGCAATGCAGCATATCGAGCGGGCTTTCCAATTATTGAGGATAGTGTCTATGACCGTGTGTTTATTGGTGAGTTGAAGCTGAGAGAGCCGGAACATAGTTATTTGGAAATGGTTGAACCAGAGCCTGTTGTAAGTGCTAAAACTGTAGCATTACCTCAGAAGATGTTATCTACCGATAAAGCCTATAGCGTCAAAGAAATTGAAAAATGGGTAGATAGATTACTTAAAGCAGCAGATGAAGTCGATTTTGAGCCTACTAATTTAAAAATCAGGGTAACTCCTAAACTAGATGGATTCGCTGCCTATGACGACGGAGATATGTTGTATACCCGTGGTGATGGATTTAGAGGCCAGAATATTACTAGAGCTTTTAAGAGAGGGCTCAAAGTTGCTGGAGGTGGTAAACGTGGTTCAGGACCTGGCGAAATCGTTATCAAAAAGAGTTATTTTAACGAAAATCTTAGCGATAAATTTGAGAACTCTCGAAATATTCAAGCTGCCATTATTGCTGAGAAAAAGATAGATAAATCTATTCAACAAGCAATTGAAGATGGGGCCTGTGTTTTTTACCCATTTTCAGAAATTGAGAATTGGGAAGGTCATTACTCAGAATTATTGAGTAATTTTGAATTCATATGTGAAGAGATTTGGAATAAAGTCGACTTTGACGTTGATGGTATTATATTGGAAACAACTTCTGAAGAATTGAAAAGCCATATGGGGGCCACTCGAAAACACCATCGTTGGCAAATTGCTTTTAAAGTAAATGAAGAATCGGCTGAAGTTGAAGTCTTAAGAGTCACGCCTCAAACATCACGAACTGGAAGAATAACTCCGGTTGCAGAGCTTAAACCAACTAAATTAAGTGGAGCGACCCTTAGCAGAGCGACTGTTCATCATTACGCAATGGTTAAAGCAAATGGTGTTGGAAAGGGGGCTGTGGTTGAGTTAGTCAGAAGTGGTTTGGTAATTCCTAAAATAGAGAGAGTTATCAAGTCTGTTGAACCGGATATTCCTAAAGTATGTCCTAGTTGTGAGACAGAACTTATTTGGGAAGGTGATCATTTAATTTGTCCTAATAAGACTAATTGCCCAGCTCAAACCGAAAATACACTTGTTCATTTTTTTAAGACACTAGGCAATGTGGATGGTTTTGGGCCTAAGGTTATCGAGAAGCTTCACCAGAATGGAGTCAAAAAGATTCATGATGTTTATGAATTAAAACAACGAGACTTTATAAACTATGGTTTTGGCGATAAAATCTCTCAAAACCTAGAAGATCAATTATTTTCCAGTAAGACCATTGAAGTAGAAGATTGGCGTTTTTTGGCTGCTTTTGGTGTAACTCGCTTAGGATTAGGTAGTTGTGAGAGGCTTCTTGAACATCATACTTTGGAGTATCTTTTCGATGCTTCGATTAAAGATATGATAGAGATTGATGGTTTTGCACAACTTAGTGCCGAAGCAATTCACGAAGGGCTCAAAAAAATAAAAAACGAGTTCTTTAAGGTCTATAGGTTGGGTTTTAATCTTGCTATAACACAAAAAATTTCAGAGAAAAGTATGACCAATTCTCCAATAGCAGGAAAAATACTAGTTTTTACTGGCACAATGACTCAAGGTTCTCGAAGTGATATGGAGAAAAAAGCTAAAGGACTTGGTGCGAAAGTAGGAACGTCTGTTTCGAGCAAAACTAATTATCTTGTTACTGGCGAAAAAGTTGGTATTAATAAAATAAATGCGGCAAGAAGTAAGAACGTTGATGTTATAAGCGAAGAAGATTATTTAAAAATAATTGACTCCCTAACAAATTAATTCGTTTCGAGTAAATGCGTATTGAGAGTCGCTCCGTAGGCTAAAACGTTTACAAGAATACATTTCAGATTCTTTTATTATGGGCGCGGATCGGACAAATGCAGAAGTTCCCACATCTAACTATTTGACTGTTTTGTGCCAGTTGCTAGTTGCCAGTCAGACAATTAGGTTTTAGATGGAAGTTTTCTCGATAGCGGTCATTTAACGTTGCAGTCAGGTATCGCGTGTAGCGCGTCGCCTGCACGCCTAGTTTAAAAAACGGCCAATTTAAATGATTACTTTCCGTTTATTATTTCAATAGTTTTATTGTTTGGAAAGAGAAACGGATATTTTAAGATGTTCGCTTTAAACGAACATCCGAGGTTTTCTGGTTCCCTTTGAACTTACAACATTTTGTAAGCCCGATTGCCAAAGTTTAACCTTTAGTTATTTTTTATACATACTCAATGATTAGAGCGTATTAACGCCCTCATCAGCTTAAAAGCCCCCCCCCTTGGATGAGTTTGTTAGGTGGTATTTTTGGTTTAGCTCTACAAAGTCCACTTTCCAGCATTAGTTGAATGACTTCATCATAAGTTAGTGCATACTCAATTTCACAGGATTTAGGGAAATAGCTAGAACCGTATGCCATACCTGGAACCAAATTGGCTTCAATAAAAAAGCAATCTCCTGCTTTATTAGCTCTAACATCTATTCTGCCAAAATCTCTCACACCTAAAGTCAAGAACGAATTAACAGCAAGTTTTATCACTTTATTTTTTATTTCATCATCTTCAATTGATTTCAGCTCTTCTGAATTATCGCTTTTTACCTTTTGCCCTAAAATTCTAAGTCCATTCTTTGATTTTGGTGGGACTATTTCGATAGGAGAAATTGTTAGTTCATTATTTGGTGTTTTTATTATTGAGACTGTAAATTCACGCCCATCCAAATATTCTTCTACCAAAATAGGCATACTAAATCTTCTATGTAATGATAATATTTTACTTTTGAACTCCGAAAAATTTGTCACGAAAGAGAAGTCGTCAATTCCATTTCCATTTGCTGCGTCTGTCGGTTTTAAAAATAACGGAAATTTAATCGGAAGTTCGCTTGCATATTGGTATTGCTCGGGAATTGCTGTAAAATATCGTGCGGTTTTAATACCTTTATTTTCTAAATATAATTTCGCACTGATTTTATTAGAATCAAATCTCAATACATCTCTTGATGAGCCTGTGAAATTAATTCCATGCCGAGAAAAATATTCACTCAACCAAATATTATTTCCATTTTGAAGTGAAATATATTTTACGGCTAAAATAACTAAATCTGGATTTTTCTTGACAATACCCTCCAAGTCTCGCTTAGATTCACATATGTTCAATTTTACGTCATACCCCATCCTTTCGATAGAATCAAATACACTATTGCAAGCCTTGAGAGAGCCAAATCCAGTTTCCTTCAAGTTCTTATTTTGTGTTGTTACTATTTCAATTTTCAATACTTATTTCCTTGATGATTTTCAACATTATGCTCGGCAATTTTGAACACCTAACGCTTACTTCAAAATTTCATGCGTATTTCGAATGAATATTTTGTTAGTTCTTGTTATGTGATTCACCGTAACAATAAAAATATTACCGTGTGATAAAGCGACGTAAAGGTTACAAACGATAAATCTCCCTCTCCATTCATTCCCCACAAATCAAACAAAAGGAATAAAACAAAAAAAATGGGTAAAATCACATATTTGTTTGGAGTAATTTCCATTTTTCGCTCACAAAACAAACAAATGAATATGATGTAAAAGTGAATATTGCTAAAGGTACCTTCATTAGCCATAGGGAAATATACCCTACAATATTGCAGAATCTTCCGTCAATGAATTCTCTGCAAGAGTCAATCTTGGATTTAACTGCGATTGATACGTAGAGGAAATCAAAAAGATAACGATATACCACATGCATCCATGCGAGAGATAAAATTCCGCTAATGATGGAAACCACGATCGCGGAGCGATGGTCAACGGTTAATTTTCCGTTTGACTAACTTGTTGAACGAAGCCGCTAACGCGGAGAAGCTCTTTGTCATCCATACTTTAAGTTCAGCTTCAATTCTGAGGTTGAGCTTAATATCTGGAGAAGATCATGAATAACAAAGCCCCAACTCATTCTAACCATCTTTACGAACAACATGTTAACGCATTAACGCTTCAAGGTAAAAGCCAAAGATCGATACTGGAGAAATAGCTGGCAAATGAGCTTTCATTTGAGCTATACCCTATATTGACTAAAGTTTTCAGCAAAATGGGCGATACCTTAAGAGATGGAGTTTTATTGTGAAGTTATCGCCTGTATGGAGGTCATGCTTTACTTCGTTAGGCCTAAAACCAAAGATCTTCCAGTCTGTAGGTTTTTTTGTAAAGATTTTCCTATTGTTGTCATCGATTATCCTCGCACTTAGCGGGGATTTTTTTTGCTTAGCAATATCTCATGCCTGAGTATGAGTCAAAGGTAGAAATTCGGTATTCAGTATTCAGCAAAATTTATACATTAACCTATAATTAGACTGTCTTAGTTGAGTTTAGGTAGTTTCTTGTCATTGCAAACCATCATAATCGGTGAGGTTTTTCTATTGGTATTCGCCGTTGGTGGATACTTGGTCTATTCTCTTCTCTCATTAAATAACGATCTAAACGAAAATAATTCAGATCTCACTCGAAAACTCAAAAATGCAAAGAGTCGAGCCAAGGGGCTCAGGATAAAAATACAAGAATTGCATAGTAAAATTAGTGGTCTTGAAAAGCAAATGAGCCAAGAGGCCGTGGAGGACAAGGAGCTAACAGAGAAACTATTGTCAATAGAAAAGCAAAATCAGATGCTACAGCAGCAAACTGAAGCGCTTAATCAAGAAAACAAAAAGGCCAAACAAGACAATCAATCACTTAGCAAAGATCTTAAACGGATTGAAACTGAACTCAAGAACAAAAGCAAAGAGCCGGTAAAGACTCAATCATCAAAAGAAAATTATAAAGAACTCTACTACGATTTGAAAAACTCTATTGCCTATAATATGACTGGCGGTGAACAAGCGATCGATTTGCTGAGGGATAGATTGGTAGAAAACGGAAATGTTGCTGAAAGTGAGCAAGTTGATCTATTAAAAGAACGGTACAATTCGATTGGCACGATGGTTGGAATGGTAGAAGACGTCGAGATTTTTGGTAGCAATGAGGAAAATGATCAGGAAGACGCAGAACTTAAAGTCATCGAGCAAGCTGAAGCGTTAGTTGATGGCGTTCAACAATCACTGAAAAATGCCGAAAGCCTGACTCAAATCGACCGTTCTAATTCACTATTTACTCAGGAAGAAATGGATTTGTTGATCGAGGATTTACAAAAGGTCAATCACATCAAAGATGGATTAGTCAGCGATCTGGAAAAAACATCCTCACAGCTGCGGGCGTTTATAGCCAAAGCTCGAATGTTTCAGGCGCAAAAAGAACAAATCAAAATTCACAAGTCCACTGAGGCGCAATTGCATCGTAACTTGACTAATCTGGGTTCGGAGTACCGTCAGTTATCACGCCGTTTCAAAACCCTCGAAGCCCGTAACGAAATATTGAACTCACAAATTAAACGTTCAACTAAGGATGAAGAGCTAATTGACAAACTTGGCGCATTACGTTCGGAGCTGGAAACTAAAGAAGAGTTGATGGATCGTTTGATTTTGGAAAAAGAAATGCTTGAACAGCAGTTTATGTTGATGTCCGTTGAAGCCGACATTGAACTAGAATCAAGCAAGACATTGGAACGGTTAGAGGCTGAGCATCAATTGTTAGAGCAGCAGTTTTTGGAACTCTTAAATGAAATTGAAGAAACTGAATAATTTATGTTCTAAAATTCGCCGTTTGTATTTAAATATAGTGATGTGTAACAAGTCTCTTCACCGTCAAAATCGAATTCGAGGTCAAGCCTGTTATGATCGGATAATTGGTCTAATACTAATACTTTATCGATTAGTTTTTGCATGGTAAATGTTTTAGACAAATTGAGTTCTTTTTGCTGTGAGGCGTCGTAAAAACATGCGGCTACAATTGTGAGCGCCCTCAAAAGTGCTTTCGCTAGCAATTTGTCGTCAATCGCTTCATTCTTATAAACACTTGAACAAAAAGCTTCCGCTAGTCTGTCGCACAGGACAGAATCAAGAACCTGAATGGCTTTAACTTGGGCGTTATCATTACTGTAAAGAATGAGTCGTGCAGGTAAAGATAAATCGCCAAGCGCTCTTTTGGCAATGACCCTTATCTTTATTTTAACACCCGTTATGGTGCTTAAAATGCTGCTAAGTGCTGATGGGGAAGGGAACACAAGGCTTTCACTATTAAAGTGTCCATCTTCATCAATGGGTGCGACACCTGCTAACGCTGGAATAAGGCACTCTTTTAGCTGTTCCATAGTAAAAGGTTTATTTACCACAAAAATAGCACCTGCATCCTTAGCTGCCTTAATTGATATTTTATTTTTTTCGGCCGTTATCAATCCAATTTTGGTGTCTAAATTTAATTCCTTTACTTTTTCCAAGACTTGAATGCCTGTTACTTCAGGCATATGCCAGTCAAGTAGAACCATATCGGGTTGCCAATCAATAATTTGTTTAATAGCGTCTTTGCCGTTACTGGAAAATCGGAAATCATGATTAGCATAACCTGCGCTTGATAATATACGTTTAACAATGGTCCTCATGGCTTTACTATCATCGACGATCAAAAATTTTAACGGCATGTATGGGTCGTCCTAAATGACTAATCTATTAAACCAATATAGCCCTAATTTGAGCTTTTGCAAGCAATGCAAAAGCCTATTTAATTATCGATCAAGGTACTCGTGTAGCCAATTATTGACCTGCTGATGCCACTGAATACTGTTAGCCGGTTTTAATACCCAGTGATTTTCTTGTGGATAATAAAGTAATTGGCTGGCGATCCCTTTTTTCTGCAATGCAGTAAAAGTTGCTAAAGACTGGGTTTCGGGGATCCTGAAATCTTTTCCACCTTGGATTACTAACATTGGAGTTTTCCAGTTATTGACATAGTTAACCGGATTATATTTTTCATGTTTTTGCGGTTGTTCAAAATAGCTTCCGCCATTTTCCCATTCGACAAACCACAATTCTTCGGTAGCGTAATACATCATTCGATTATCAAAAACACCATCATGATTAACCAGACATTTAAATTGATCTTGCCAGTTTCCTTCGATCCAGTTGATCATATATCCACCGTAGGATGCACCCAGAGCACAGGCATTATCTCCATCAATAAACGGATATGTTTTAAGAGCGTGAGCTAAACCTTTTTGCAAATCTTCTAGAGGCCGACTGCCCCAGTTTTGGGAAATACTATCGGTAAAATTCTGACCGTATCCGGTTGAACCGTGAAAGTCGATCATCACCACAACAAATCCCTGGCCAGCATAGGTTTGTGGGTTCCAACGATAATGAAAATGATCACCAAAACTACCCTGAGGGCCTCCATGGATTAGAAAGGCGAGCGGATATTTTTGACCCGTCTCAAAATTTGCCGGTTTAACCACATAACCCATAACCGTTTCATTATTCCAACCTTTAAATGAGAACTGTTGATAGTCGCCAAAGGCTATCTGCTCTAATTTTTTTTGATTAATAAAGGTGATCTGTTTTTGATTGCTGCCATCCAGATCCGCTGAAAAGAGTTGGCCTGGATTTTTCAGACTATCTTTTTTGAATATCAATTGATTACTTCCAATCGATATGTTTGAAATATATCCATCATTATTAAACGGGTGGTATTTACCGGTAGCAACATCCAGTTTCCACAAGGCTTTCGTGCCAAGGTTATTTCCAGTTAAATAAAGAGATTGGTCATTTTTTGAAAAAGCCAGAGAACTGAATGAACGATCCCACTTATCAGTGAGGCGTTGCGATTTTCCTGATGGGAGATCGGTTAATATGACTTCCTGTCGATCGGCTTCAAAGCCTGCTCTTCGCATGGCTAAATGGGCCATTTTTTTTCCATCGTGGCTTAGCACCGGTTGGGTATCTCCGGCCAGATTTTGTTTGGTCAGTTTTTTAGCCTTTGCTGGTGAGTCTAGGTTAACGCTATATAAATCAAAATTGGTAGAGGAGGGCTCTTCTGCATTTTGTAATCGGGCAGAAAAATAAATTTTTCTGCCATTTGCCGAAAAATTATACTCTTCGTTGCCGCCAAATGGCTCAGATGGTACGTTGGCATTCACTGATTTTGAAACACTAATGACTTTATTTTTGTCAGCGATCCCTTTTTTATTCAGATTGACTAGAAAAAGCTGCGATTGTGTTTCATTAACCCAATGGTCCCAATGACGAACAAATATTTTGTTATAAATTTGTCCGTCGGCTTTTCTTTCTGATTTTATTTTTTGTTTATCAGCGGTACAATCAAAGTCTTTGCATTCGGGATAAACGTTGGCTGAAAATAAAATACTGCTCGAATCGGGCGAAAGTTTAAAGCTGTTCACATCAATTGAAAAATGGGTGATCTGTTTCTTTTTATTATGCCGTTTTCTATCGATAGACCATACCTGCGAACTACCCGAACGGAAAGATAAGAAATAGATATGTCGGCCATCGTGTGACCATTTAGGTGAATGATCAGCCGCTTTATTTTTGGTTAGTTGGGTTGCGGTCCTAGTTTGAATATTCGTTAGCCAAAGATCGGTGGTGCCTTTGTTCGCGTCCATATCTGTTGAGCGGAGAACATAAACTACCGATTTATCGTCTGGAGATATTTGTGGGCTGGAAATTCTTTGCAATTGTACTAAATCTTCAGCCGTGAAAGGTTTTTTATCGGCAATAGCGTTAAAAGATATCAAAAGAGAGAATAGCGATAAAAGAGTAGAGGTGGAAATGATCCGCCTTACAGGTTCAAAAGTCATGGTGATAGAAAACCTCTGTTAGATTGGAGCCAGGTGGTTGTTATAAAGATTCACTGGCCTGAAGCATTTTTATCAATGCTTGAACATGTTCGGTTGTTTCAACACCTCTGTCGGTTAAATAACCCCCATCTGAGCGGGTTGTCATACCTTTGTCAAAAAGTCGCTGTGCGGCAGACACTTTACTCACTTCAGCATCATGGTGGACCTTTAGCCCTCCTCGTGTAGAGTTGAGATCAAACAGGTTAAGTAATTCAAGTTCTTGTAAAAGATCGGGAGTTAGTGACATGTTGGTATCCTTTTTAGCTATATTATTACCTATAACAAAACTATCATTTTTAAACTTTAGCGTATAGTAAAACTCAATACCTCAATCTCATCATAGAAAAATCTAAAATCAAGTAAGCCTTGGCTGTATAAT
>CAYVSL010000061.1:0-19576 GCA_964454125.1 uncultured Kangiella sp. | reverse complement strand
TATTAAGGGGACTAAAAGATAATATTGCGCTATTATCCACTAGATATAGATTAGGAACAATCATAGATATTTTTGTATCTGTGCAGCATCATCAGGATAAAAGCCAAAACATGCCTCCCCAATCCTCTCCCGGAGAGAGGTTGGGTTAATCATAAACGGAATACAAGAATGAGCGGAAAGACCGAATTTAATGATCTGCGTCTACTAGTCAAATCAAAGAACCCTATTATTACCATTGAAACCCATGAAGAGATGCGGGCGATTGAGCTGATCACTCAATTAGCCATCCATTTTAATAAGCCGATTTTTGGTTGGGATCGGGTGGATGGGATCAAACGGGTCGATTTAGCTCATGATTTAGCAGAAATCGAGGACAGTAAAGAACCGCTTGACGCACTAAAACACATCAAATCGGTACAAAGAGCAGCAATATTTATCTTGTGCGATTTCCATCCTTATTTTGAAAATGAGCCCAAAATTATCCGTTTAATTCGAGAAATTGCGCTTGATCATAATAATAAAAACCACACATTAATTTTTATCTCTCACAAAATCGATTTGCCCGCTGAAGTCAAACGGTATTCCGCTAAGTTTCAGCTGGCTCTACCTAATGAAGTTCAGTTGGAGAAACTGATCCGTGAAGAAGCTAAAATCTGGTCGAAAGCTCATCATGGACAAAAAGTCAAAACAGATGCGGCGACTCTCAAGCAACTAGTTAGAAACCTGAGAGGAATGACCTATGCCGATTCAAGAACATTAATTAGAAACGTGATCAGTGATGGCGCAATAACCGAAGAAGAATTGCCTCAAGTCAACAAAGCAAAATTTGAATTATTGGACATGGATGGTGTGTTGAGCTTTGAATATGAAACCTCTAAATTTTCCGAAGTGGGTGGCTTAAACAATTTAAAAAATTGGCTGAAACAACGTAAGGCTGTATTTCTCGATCGTGACATCCCCATTGATCCGCCAAAGGGATTAATGTTACTTGGCATCCAAGGTGGAGGAAAAAGCTTGGCGGCTAAAGCGGTTGCAGGTATGTGGGGACTCGCTTTATTAAGGTTGGATTTTGGTACCTTATACAACAAATATCATGGCGAAACCGAAAAAAACTTACGCGAGTCACTCAAAATGGCGGAATTGATGTCACCTTGTGTTTTATGGCTCGATGAAGTTGAAAAAGGCTTGTCCAGCGGTGAGAGTGACGGCGGAACCTCACAACGACTATTAGCGACACTGCTGACATGGATGGCAGAGAATACTCATCAGGTATTTATTGTCGCTACCGCCAATGATATCAGTAAACTTCCACCAGAATTAATGCGTAAAGGACGACTGGATGAAATCTTTTTTGTCGACTTACCTGATCATCAATCGAGGCAGGATATTTTTAAAATTCATCTCAGTAGAAGAAAACAAAAACCTGAACAATTTGATTTATCGGCACTCGCCGATGCCAGTGATGGTTTTACCGGCTCCGAGATTGAGCAAGCGGTCGTATCGGCGCTTTACCGTGCTTATGGCGGCGGCAGCCCTATGACGACAATTTCAGTCGTAGAAACCATCAAACAAACGCGCCCTATTTCAGTGGTGATGGCAGAAAAAGTTCAGGCATTGAGGGACTGGGCAAAAGATCGGACGATCCTGGCAAATTAACAAACAAAGAAATTATTTTAGGATTATGGCAAGCACGATTGAAAGATTTTTCATACTTCCGTCATTCTTACCTCCGTGGTAAAAATATTTTTTAATCTTTTAGTTTTTTATTCAATTTCACCATTTCCTCTTTTAATATTTAAAATATCAGAATGAATGTTGCAAGATTCAATGTCTTTATCTCTAAGCGCCCGATATACGGCCATCACCATGGCTTCTGAACCACTGATATAAAAATCTTTTTCGGTTAAAATAGGTCCACATTGTTCAATGGCTACCTCATGAGGAAAACCTGTCGCTCCTTGCCAAATCTCATCATCACCAGAAATAACGGGTATATAACGGAAATTATCCTCCTCGGTTTGCCATTGATTGATTAAGTTATGGTGATAAAGATCACTCATAAACTGAGCACCTAAATACAGTTCGATCTGCCTTTGGCAATTATTTGAAAAAGCACTTTCAATCATGCTTTTCATCGGTGAAAAGCCTGTGCCACCAGCAATAATGACCAGATCTCTTTGGCTATCTTTCAAATAACAGTTACCAAAAGCACCTTCAATATCAACACGTTCAGTACTTTTGAACAACTGGATCATTTCGTCCGCTAAAGAATATTGTTTCACCAATCGAATATGTAATTCTAAAAAGCCTTTTTCTTCCGGCGAACTAGCAATAGAAAGAGGGACTCGCTTGCCATCTGGCATGTGCAAAATAATATACTGACCGCCTTTGAAATCTAATAATGCAACGTTGTCTGGCACTAACCTGATCCGATAAATCTGGTCATTCAACTGGCTTACATCTTTGGTTGTACAGCGGTATACGGTCATATTCCTAATTCACCCCAGATCTGATCAATTTTTTGCTTGACTTGTTCGTCCCTTTCAATCGAAACCCCCCACTCTCTAGAGGTTTCACCGGGCCATTTGTTGGTGGCATCAATCCCCATTTTGGAGCCTAATCCCGAGACGGGCGAGGCAAAATCCAGATAGTCGATTGGGGTATTATCAATTAACGTCGTATCTCTAGTAGGGTCGACACGAGTCGTCAATGCCCAGATGACGTCGTTCCAATCGCGAGCATTAACATCATCGTCTGTAACGATCACAAACTTAGTATACATAAACTGACGTAAAAAGCTCCAAACGCCCATCATAATACGCTTGGCGTGACCAGGGTACTGTTTTTTGATGGTTACTACGGCCATTCGGTAAGAGCATCCTTCCGGTGGCAAATAAAAATCAACAATCTCCGGATATTGTTTTTGCAATAAAGGGATAAAGACTTCATTTAATGCCACGCCTAACACTGCTGGCTCGTCAGGCGGACGACCAGTGTAGGTTGAATGATAAATCGGGTTTTTTCGGTGGGTCATCTTTTCAATGGTAAAAACCGGAAAAGATTCGACCTCATTGTAATAACCGGTATGGTCTCCATAAGGCCCTTCGTCAGCCCTTTCATCAGGATAAATATAGCCTTCTAAAATAAATTCTGCGGTAGAAGGTACCTGCAAATGGTTACTTAAGCAGTCTGCAACGCGCGTTTTTTCTCCGCGTAATAATCCCGCGAAAGCATACTCCGATAAAGCATCAGGAATGGGTGTGACAGCCGCTAGTATGGTCGCAGGGTCGGCCCCTAATGCAACACTCACCGGAAATGGTTTACCGGGGTGTTGCTCTTGCCAATCTTTAAAATCCAGTGCACCGCCCCGATGGGATAACCAGCGCATAATCACTTTGTTTTTGCCGATCACTTGTTGCCGATAAATTCCGAGATTTTGACGTTTTTTTTGTGGCCCCTTCGTGATCACCAAACCCCAAGTAATTAATGGTGCAACGTCTCCAGGCCAACAAGTCTGGATCGGTAGTTTACCTAAATCAACTTGGTCTTTATTTATAACGACTTCTTGGCAAGCAGGTTTTTTAATTTCTTTAGTCGCCATATTCAGTACTTTTTTGAATAATGGCGCTTTATCCCAAACGTCCTTCAACCCTGCTGGTGGCTCAGGCTCTTTCAAAAAGGCTAATAACTTACCGACGTCCCTTAATTGAGAAACATCATCACAACCCATCGCTGCAGCCACTCGGCGCGCAGAACCAAATAGATTAGTTAATACAGGCGTCTTGAAGCCGACCGGATTTTCAAATAACAAGGCAGGTCCATCGGCTTTTAACACACGATCCGAAATTTCGGTCATTTCCAAAATAGGATCGACCGGATATTGAATTCGTTTGAGATCACCTTTTGATTCAAGATAATCTAGAAATTCACGAAGATCTTTGTATTTGACTGAAGGGTTTAACATAAGAAAAACAAGTTGGGAATAGAACATTGGAAGCCGCAAATTTTGCAACAACTCGCGACCAGAAAAGCTAGCATCTTATTCTAATTCTTGCCACGTTGCTTCATCGAATTGAAAAATTCATCATTGGTTTTGGTCATAGCCAGTTTATCAATCAAAAATTCCATCGCTTCAGTTTCTTGCATCGGATGCAGGATTTTTCTTAAAATCCACATTTTTTGCAGCTCTTCTGTAGAGGTTAATAAATCTTCTTTACGAGTCCCACTGCGGTTAAAGTTGATCGCTGGAAAAACTCGTTTTTCAGCAATTTTTCGATCAAGATGTAATTCAAGATTACCCGTTCCTTTAAATTCTTCGTAGATCACTTCATCCATTTTTGAGCCGGTATCAACCAGCGCAGTAGCAATAATGGTTAGGCTTCCACCTTCTTCAATATTTCTGGCTGCTCCAAAAAATCGCTTAGGTCTTTGCAACGCATTCGCATCAACACCACCGGTCAAAACCTTGCCCGATGAAGGGATCACGGTGTTATAAGCTCTCGCTAAACGGGTAATCGAATCAAGCAAAATAATGACATCTTTTTTGTGCTCCACTAATCGCTTCGCTTTTTCGATGACCATCTCTGCCACTTGGACATGACGACTAGCAGGTTCATCAAAGGTTGATGCAACCACTTCACCTCGAACAGAACGCTCCATTTCAGTCACTTCTTCTGGCCGCTCATCAATCAATAAAACAATCAACACACAATCTGGATGGTTCGCAGCAATCGACTGAGCGATATTTTGCATCATCATCGTTTTACCGGCTTTTGGTGGAGAAACTAATAGTCCACGCTGTCCTTTACCAATCGGTGAGGCTAAATCGATAATCCGTGCGGTAATATCTTCACTTGAACCGTTGCCTCGCTCCATCACCATTCTTTCATCAGGATGCAGTGGAGTCAGATTTTCGAACAATATTTTATTGCGGGCATTTTCAGGGCTATCAAAATTAATTTCGCGAATTTTTAGTAGTGCAAAATATCTTTCGCCATGCTTTGGCGGGCGAATTTTTCCAGCGATAGTATCACCGGTTCGTAAACTAAAGCGTCTAATTTGACTTGGAGAAACGTAAATATCATCCGGTCCGGCCAAGTAAGACGAGTTGGCATTTCGTAAAAAACCAAATCCGTCGGGAAGAATTTCTAAGACACCATCACCAAAAATATCTTCACCACTTTTGGCGTGACCTTTTAATATGGCAAAAATAATGTCTTGCTTTCGCATCCTAGCGACATCATCTAATCCGGCTTCTTTGGCCATTTGAGTGAGTTTAGTGGCTGAGAGTAGTTTTATTTCTGATAGGTTCATAGAGTGTACTTGTTGGTTAAAATTATTGTTGATTCAGATTGTTTGTCTGGTTCGAATTAAAGAATCTTTCAGTTAGATTTGAACAAAAAACGTCAAAGTTTTGTCTGGAATGTTTCGGGTATACCTTTTTGGGCCATTTATGGTCAAATAATTATGAGTCAATCTCTGGCTTGTGCGTCAATCTCTGGATTATTTATTTGCTGGTTTATTTTTTGCTTCTTAGCGCTACCAAATGTTTGACTTTAAACTAATCGCTTTAAACTATTGGCCAATTTATCGATTCTTAATATTTATTTAATACAGTTTAAATTTTGACCATCACTTTTAATAACAATCTTAAATCTATTAACAATCTTAAGAACAACAATCTAAAGGGTTTTATCTAGGTCGGGGAGCAGCTCGAAATAAGCAACTGAATGAAAAATAGCACTAATTTAAAATATTGTCCAGCTTTTCGCCATTTTCCAAGAATAAACTGAGTAAATATTGCTATCTATTGCTGAACATACACTCAAAAAGAGGTGTACAGAGATAATATTGACCCGGGAATCAACCGGATCAATGACAAACAGGAGTTATATATTACTATCGATAAATGCCGCTAACTGAGATTTACTTACCGCGCCAACTTGTTGTGCTTCAACACTACCATTCTTAACCAGAATCAAGGTGGGTATACCACGAACACCGTACTGGGGAGCCGTCGCCTGATTTTCATCGATGTTTAATTTGGCGACTTTTATTTTACCGGAATATTCAGTGGCAAGTTCGTCCAAAATAGGGGCTATCATTTTACAGGGTCCACACCATTCGGCCCAAAAATCAACCAAAACAGGAATATCCGACTTTAAAACTTCCGATTCAAAACTATCATCTGTTAAATGAATAACTTGCTCGCTCATTATGTTTTCTCTCCAATCGTTAAAAATATTTGGAAACAAGAGGTAACGTTTCCATGATAGGCTTTATTATTGCTAACACCGTTAGAAATCTAACATAGTTTCGGTATAGCCACTTTAATGCTACTATTTGTTTTTCTTCACAAAACTTACATATTCGCCCTATTTTGCCGTTTGCATGCGCAAGTTGCAACCCGAGAAGGCAAAAAGTCTTGTATTTTTTATAACAAATCGATGCGTCAATCTGACTGCGCCGCCTTAAGGTAGATAGCCACATTATGGTCACCCATTTATCACAGACTAAGTTTGAGTCCATGGGGTTACACCCTAACCTTCTAAAATCATTAAAAAAACTAAATTATGAGTTTGCCACACCGATCCAAGCACAGGCTATTCCATTATTGTTAAAGTCTCAAGATGTCGCAGGGCAGGCACAAACCGGCACCGGCAAAACCAATGCATTCCTATTAGCCGTTTTACATGAGCTATTAGTCTTACCGGAGGTTGAAGGACGTCGCCCCAATGAGCCACGAGCCTTTATTATCGCGCCGACTCGTGAACTAGTCATTCAAATCTATGAAGATGCAAAAACTCTAGCAGAGTTTACCGACATAAAAGTCGAAGTTGCTTTTGGCGGCGCCGACTATGTTAAACAAAAAGAAGCCATATCTACCGGAGTTGATATTTTGATTGGCACCACCGGTCGCTTATTGGATTATTTTAAACAAGGGGTGTTCAACTTTTATGCCCTTGATTGCGTGGTACTTGATGAAGCCGATAGGATGTTTGACTTAGGTTTTATCGACGATATTCGTTACTTCTTTAAACGAATGCCTAAGCCTGAAGAAAGGCTCAACATGTTATTTTCTGCCACCTTGTCAAATCGAGTGAAAGAGCTGGCTTATGAACATATGAATTCGCCCGAGCACATTCATGTCGAGCCGGATGAGGTCACTGCGGGTCAAATCGAGGAATGCCTTTATTACCCAAGCAATACTGAAAAGCTGGCGTTACTGATCGGCGTAATGCGACAACAACAACCCACCAAGTCAATTGTTTTTACCAATACCAAGCGTCAGGCGGAGCAAGTTTGGTTGTGCTTAAGAAGCAACGGTTTTAATGCAGGACTACTAACCGGTGATGTACAGCAGAAAAAAAGAATGCGATTATTAGATGAATTGAAATCAGGAAAAATTGAAATACTGATCGCTACCGACGTTGCCGCCAGAGGTTTGCATATTGACGCAGTTAGCCATGTGTTTAATTTTGATTTACCAGATGATGCAGAAGATTATGTGCACCGAATTGGTCGAACCGCCCGAGCCGGAGCTAGCGGCATAGCCATTTCTTTTGCCTGCGAAGATAACGCCTTTAATTTACCAGCCATCGAAACTTACATCGATCATCCAATACCAACAGCAGATGTTGAATCAGAGCTGTTACCGGAAATTACTCTACCCGAAAAAACTCATCGCCATCATCGAGGTCGTCCTAATAAGCATCCAAACCAACGACAAGGTAATCGGCACAATAACCGGCCACACCGATAACCTATCATTCCAATGCACGATAACGATCTAACCTCAGAGCATCTGCTCAAAGCCGAAGGACTAAGATGCCCCGAGCCGGTAATGATGATCCGTAAATCAATCAGGGAAATGAATTCTGGTGAAGTACTTAAAGTCATCGCGGACGACCCATCAACCAAGCGCGACATACCGACTTTTTGTGAATTTATGGATCATCAATTAATTAAAAAACAAGTTGATCAAATTCCTTACCAGTACTGGATCCAGAAAGGCTAATGGCCGCTTCAACTGATTTTTTAGGTTTAAACTCGCTGGTCAATTTTTCCGACAATGATAAATCTCTACAGCCAGTCGAACAATGGGATCCAGATTTTTGCTTAGGAAACGTAGAACGATGAAAATCGTTTTTAAAAAAATCCCAACAGCTGCACTGATTTTTTATCTGGTAGGATTGATCGTTATTTTGACTGCAGCGGTTAATTATTTTATTGCGGTTGCTTTTATCAGCAGTTTGCTGATACAACAGCTTTTTATTGGCGGTGCAATAATCGTCGCAATCGGCTCAGTGATTAACACGCTCTTTCAATTTTCAAAAAAAAATTAACCAGGGAATTGCGCTTTTCGGTAAAGCTTTTTATCAATAATATTAAGGTAAAAACCCACTCGTTTTTTGGCTAAGCTCAGTGTTTTGTTATCAATTTGAGTCTCAATAGACTCCACGGCTCTCGCCGAAACCTGATTGATATGTTTAGCAACAGGGCTTTGGTTGAGAGATGCAAGCTTAAACCACGCATAAGATTCAACCGTATCTGGTTTCACTCCCAATCCATTGTGAAGCATTAGCGCCAGATTATACTGAGCCGCGGCATTGCCGCGAATACCTGACTTGAAATAGTATTCGGCTGACATTTTAAGATTGGTCCTAAAGCTACTCCCTTTGGGAGGCTTGTAATAGAAATTACCTAGGATAAATAAAGCCGCGGGATCACCTAATTCTGCCTGATGCTTCAGTCGAGCCCAGTCAGATAAATAAATATTATTTCGGATACCAAATTCTTCATCACTTGCTGCATTGGCAAAATGGCAAAACAGCAAACAAAACAACATGAATATGTGGATCCCAATACGGCCAAAACGACGCAAATAGAATTCCTATAAAAGTTAGCTGCTGCCAATTAATAATAGACCACAACCTGATAATGCTCTAATTCCTGTTAAGCCTGCGTGGCTCGTAACTCAACCCAACCAGAATAGTGTTAAGCACCGATTTAAAGGGAGCGAAGGTATATACTAGGATAATCCTAGAATAATAACTGATTAAACCCCTCCTCCACAAATACACTATCATCACAATAGTAAGTGTGGCTCCCATTTATATCGGTTACAGTGTCTACCCTAGTAAGAACTAGAAGAAAAATAGCCTATTCCTCTAGTATACCCGTGTCACCTCAAAATCTCTGTGAAGGAGTACTAGTATATGTGAAATCACCTTCAAGAAATGTAATTTCTGAGCACAAAAACTGTGTAATAATTACATTAGTTGCTAAACTGCTACTATTCTGTAATTTAAGAATAATCCTAGAATAATTCAGCGAGTTACAGAACAAGAAATTTATAGGGGATAAGCATGCTAAAGCTTTCAAAATTCGATCTGTTCAATGACCTTGAAAAAAATGATATTGAAAATATATTGTCTCATGTCCATTCCCGAATTTTTCGTAAGAAGACTCAAATCATTACCGAAGGTGATGACTCGCATAGCTTATACTTCCTACTAGAAGGCGAGGTCAAGGTCTACTTAAATGATACCTCTGGCAAAGAGATAATAATAAACACTCACAAAACGGGTGAGTTTTTTGGTGAACTGGGCCTGATCAAATCAATCCCAAGAACGGCCTCAATTATAACCGTTTCTGACTGCAAGATAGGGATTATGCAGGAATTCGATTTTAAACATTGCCTATCTTCGTTTCCCGCGTTTTCGATAGCGCTAATTGAAAATCTCTCTACTCGACTAATCGATGCCACCGAAACTATCCGGCAGCTAGGTTTAATGGATGTCTATCAACGGATCGCTGTGATCTTTTTGAATTTATCGGTCGAAAAAGGAGATGTTAGAGTGATCCCAGAAAAAATGACTCAGCAAAATATTGCCAACCGTGTGGGTGCTTCTCGGGAAATGGTTGCCAGAATATTAAAAGATTTACGCTCCGGAGGTTACATTACTCAAGATTTAGACGGTATCACCATACACAAAACCTTGCCACATTCTTGGTAGCTTTGATGATCTTGCCATTCCAACATTGGGGTTTGGCTCGTTCAGAAATAGTGGCTGATTAATTTAGTTAAATAGCCATTGGGACAGGTTGTCGTTCTGAGGCCTTGTATTCATCAAGCATTTTCTGCGCCTTGGCTAAACAAAAAGTGTCCTGATGTACGACTTTACCAATTAATATGCCTGTCAATTTTTCGGCGTGATTCTCAAGCAATAATTTTAAGTCAGCCATTTTTTTGATACCACCGTTAGCAAATATTGGTATTTCAACCCCTTGAGACAGTTGATTAACACTCAAAAGATTCAAGGAATTCACATGTCCTTGTGACGGTACTTCAGTCACTAACAAACCCACGACTCCTTCTTCTTCTAATTGTTTGGCCAAAGATTTTATTTGAGAAATCGGCTCACCATTTCCCATATTAACCGTTCCCTGACGGCTACCTAATTCAACCAATACCTTGTCGGGAAACTCCACACAGATATCGGATAACAAATTCTTTTGCCGAAACGACTTACCATTTAACACCAAAAAATCCGCTCCAGCATCCATCCAGATAAATGCTGAATCAACACACTTGATCCCGCCAATCACTTGAATTTCAATCTCAGGATAGGTTTGTTTAATTTTAGTCAATAGATCAACGTTACAGGGCTCTCCAGTTTCAATCGCATCGACATCAACAAAATGAATTCGGCTAATACCTTTTTCGACCCAATTCTCGATAGTCTCAAGAGGATCTTCGCTAACGACATGATCAACAAAGCTATTTTTGTGTTCAGTGTGAACACATTTGGCGTGGCGAATTTCTAGAACTGGAACTAACTGCATAATAGATCCCCAAGAATCGTGCTAGATAAATCAGCTAAATTTGGCTAATACTGCTCTTCACTGATTTTCCTAGAAGGTTGACTGTTACTTTAACTATAGATCAGCTGGCAAAAATTGCGAACCGTTAATCCGATAAAAACTCCCGTACGAGAAAATATTTTTTAAGGGATTATAAAAATTGTAAATCTTATAACCAATGAGGTTTCAAGAGACACAGCAATCAGTTACTATCCTTGCATCAGAAAAAACGAATATCGTGAATAACTTTATGCAACAATCAAGATCTAACCAGACAAAACGACAATCTACTGGAAGCAATCAGATCCGGATCATTGGTGGTTCAATGCGCGGGCGTAAAATCAATTTTTCTTCCGGAGAAGGTTTGCGTCCCACTTTAGATCGGATCAGGGAAACCTTGTTTAACTGGTTAGCAGCCGATATTCAGAATGCCAATTGTCTGGATTTATATGCTGGTAGTGGCGCGCTCGGAATTGAAGCCGTTTCTAGAGGAGCAAAATCAGTCACACTTGTTGATGCCAACCAACAAGTTACTGAAATTTTAAGGAAAAACCTTAAAACCTTATCAATTATTAATGCTAAGGTTGTAAATCAAAAAGCAGAGCAATTCTTGACTAATAATGAACAATTATTTGACCTAGTCTTTTTAGATCCGCCCTTTAACAAAGCGATGCTCGATTTAATTATGGATAAAATTAAACCCCATCTTTCAAAACATGCTTTAATCTATGTGGAGCAAGAAAATGCGAGTTCAACCATTGATTTTAATGATCAATGGCAGGTAATAAAATCGAAAAAGACCAGCCGATTTTGCTATTCGCTAATTTGTTTGGATAACTAGTATTCGCTGGGATGGGCCCTTTTTAAGAACTACAAGATAACATCGAGCAACCCGCTTTATTTCTCGCCCACTCTGGTCTTTTGGCTGCATAGTCTTCATATTCTGATTGCTCTTCATAGGGATTTTTCATGATTTTTAGTAGTTTTTCTATTTCAGAATAATCCCCTCCATTGGCTTTATCGATTGCAATTTGTACCAAGTAATTTCTTAAAATATATTTTGGATTGGTCCGATTCATTCGATCAATTCGATCGTTATCGTTACTTTCTTGAGTTGCAATGCGGTCCAAATATTTTCTCAACCAGGCTATCAATTTTTCGGCACAACTCGTTTGATGGCTTTCAATCATGGCTGCATTATAAAAAGCGGATTCAAATAGCCTCTTGAGATTATGATCATTGTCAGTCTTTTGTATCTTAGCTAAACAGCGAAAAAAAATGGTCATATCGATTTCTGATAGTTCCAGAACTTCGAACAACTCATCGATTAATTTTTTGTCTTTTTTTCCATTGTACTCTTTAAGCCCCAATTTATTGGCATACATTTGTTCAGACAAAGCGGCATAATTATCAGCAAAAGAAGCTAGGGTTGACTCAAGATTTTCCACTCGGCCAATCAACGGTACGATCGCATTGGCAAATTGAAATAAATTCCAGTGGGCTACCTGCGGCTGATTAGTATAACAATAACGTTTGCCCTGTGCGTCAGTTGTATTAGGCGTCCATTGGGGCTCATAACCTTCTAACCAACCATAAGGACCATAATCAATCGTTTGCCCTAAAATGGACATATTATCGGTATTCATTACCCCGTGGACAAATCCAACTCTCATCCAGTGAACCATGAGCTCAACCGTTGATTGGCAGATTTCTTCAAACCATTTTTCATACACTTCGACGCCATAGGATTTAACCTTGGGTTCCCCCAAATGAGGAAAGTAATTCCGGATCGAAAAATCAGCCAGCTGTTTAAGAACTTCCGTTTCATTTCTGGAGGCATGAATTTGAAAGTGGCCGAATCGAAGAAAGGAAGAAGCCACTCGGCAAACTACCGCGCCCAGTTCTAACTCTGGATGACCATCATAAAGCATATCACGCATAATTTGGTCGCCGGTCAGTGTCAGGCTCAAGGCTCGGGTAGTCGGCACACCTAAATGGAACATCGCCTCACTACACAAGAACTCTCTGACTGAAGATCTTAAAACAGCCAGACCATCCGCAGTTCTGGAATAAGGCGTGAGACCCGCTCCCTTTAATTGCAAAGTTTGTCTATGGCCCGTTCGATCGATAACTTCTCCCAAATTGATCACGCGACCATCGCCTAGCTGCCCTGCCCATTGGCCAAATTGATGCCCTCCGTAGCACATTGCATAAGGCTGCATTCCCTGCAAAAGCGTGTTACCACTAAAAAACTTACAAAATGCTTTTGAAGACTGATCGGCTTTCGAAATATTAAGTGATTTTGCCACCTCTTGAGAGACGCAAACCAACGAAGGGTGGCTGGTTAGGGTTGGCTCAACAAAAGAATAGCAAGCGTTAAAGACTTGCCTTGGTGAGCCGTTTTTTGATTTTTCACCCGGTAGATGATCGACAAAATGATTTTCTAGGTTAAGTTTGATATTCATTCTCAAAACTCGGTTAATTTGAACATCAATCTAAACCAAATAGACATCGTATCGAAATTTTTTGGCCAATATTTCATGACTAGATTTTCGTTTAGCTAGTGACGGTGCCCCTTTAGGTCTTTTTACCACAACTCTATTAACTTCGCTCTTTAACGCATTGAATAGGAGCTGTTCTGCATCTGGATCTTCACCTGCGACACGCTTAAATAGCCGCATTTCTTTTTTGACTAGCGCTGATTTTTTTCTCTCTGGAAACATAGGGTCTAAATAGACTACGTCGATTTTTTGACTAACTTGAGACTGAAGACTATTTTTCTGATACAAGCTAAGCCGATCGATAACATCCGATTTAAAAGATGAATGAGCTTTAAGACGAGTCAGCGCATTTTCTAGAAGATGATAAATAGCAAAATTTCTTTCTTGCATTATGACCTCACAACCTAACATCGCCATAATGAATGAATCCCGCCCCATTCCGGCGGTCGCATCTAATACCTTAGGTCGATAGTGAGATTTACAACCAATGGCTTTGGCTATCACTTCATTGGACTTGCTGACCTTGCTCGCTCTGATCGCCACTTCGCCTTGCCCTAAATCGAATTTTAGGATATCGGGTTTTCCATCAAGAAAAAGATGAAGAATCAATTGCTTATCGACTCGTTCAAAAATCGCATTGTCGGGAGTCAATTGACCGATTGACAGAGTTTCAGCTAAGCCAAGTTGCTTGCTTAATGACTCCGATAATGCGGCGAAATTGACGATCATTTATTGATCTCATCGGTCGTAATTCCGGAATGGCGAAGCAATGCATCAACGGTTGGTTTTCGACCTCGAAAAGCAACAAACAATTCCATTGGGTCAGCTGAACCACCTTTTTCCAAAATATTATTTAAGAATTTTTTCCCGATCGATTGATTCATCACGCCTTTTTCTTCAAATAAAGAAAATGCATCAGCAGATAAAACTTCGGCCCACTTATAACTATAATAACCCGCAGAATACCCCCCAGCAAAAATATGAGAAAATCCATTTTGGAAACGGTTCGATGAAGGCGGAATAATGACAGCCACTTCTTTTCTAGTTTCATCAAGAACGGTTTGAATTTGATTTGCATCTAACGCATCATTGTTGTGGATGCGCATATCAAACAGTGCAAATTCAATTTGACGAACCATAATCATCGCCGATTGAAAATTCTTAGCGGCGATCAGTTTATCCAGTTTGTCTTTAGGAAGTGATCTCCCCGTTTCAAAATGCTGACTAAGCTTAGCAATCACTTCCGCCTGATAACAAAAATTTTCCATAAACTGACTCGGTAATTCCACCGCGTCCCAAGGTACATTAGCAATGCCGGAGGCTGAAAGTTCATCTATCTGAGTTAGCATATGGTGAAGTCCATGACCAAACTCATGAAATAATGTAACCACTTCATCATGAGTCAATAATGCTGGTTGACCTTTGATTGGAGGTGCAAAATTGCAGGTTAAATAAGCGATGGGAGTTTGGGTGATTTGCTCATTCAACTTAAAACGACTTTGATAATCATCCATCCACGCACCGCCACGCTTAAACTGGCGCGCGTATAAATCGAGGTAAAATTCTGCTACCAATACTCCGTTGCGGCGTAGTTTATAATGGCGAACATCCGAGTGCCAAACAATCGGTTTGTCGACCATTTCAAAACTCACATTAAAATGATGTTCGGTGATTTCAAACAAACCAGTAATCACTTTATCCACCACAAAATAAGGCCGTAATTCTGATTGGGAAATTTTAAAATTTTGTTGTTTTAATTTTTCACTAAAATAAGCAATATCCCAAGCTTTAAGGTCATCAACACCTAGGGTCAGGGCAAATTTTTCTAGATCCGCATATTCCCATTGAGCCTGTTTTCTAGCGGCTTGATTAAGGTCGGCCAAAAATTGTAAAACCTGTTCTGGACTTTCTGCCATTTTACTTTCGACCGATAATTCGGCAAAATTATTAAAACCCAATAAATGTGCTTTGTTTTGTTTGAGTTTAAGCAGTTCAGCCATAATCTCGCTATTATCAAACTGACAATCAGTCGATTGATCTGACGCCCTAGTCGAATAAGCCGTATAAACTTCTTCTCGCAGCTTTCGATCATCCGCATAAGTTATAATTGCCAAATAACTGGGGATTTCTAAAGTCACCAGATAACCTTGACGATCCCGAAGCTCTGCATTGCCTTTTAACATCGCCAACTCGGTATCAGGCAATCCGGCCAAGCTGCTTTGACTCACCAATAACTTTGTCCAGGCCATAGTCGCGTCCATTAAATTTTGTTCGTACTTGGAAGATAACTCTGCCAAACGTTTTTGAATTTTGCTAAATTCTTGTTGATCTTTGTTATTTAAGTGGAGCCCCGACAATTTAAAACCGATCAATGAATCCTTTAAAATATGCTTCTGAGTGGCGGTGAAATTGTTCGCGCCTGCGGAGTCAGACAACTCCTTAGTCACCTTATACAAACCTTGATGTTGACCTAGCTTGGTCGAATATTCAGTCAATAATGCCAAACCTTTATCATAGGCAGTCCGCCAATCATCACTATTACAGACACTATTAAGGTGAGAAACCGGCGACCAGACTTTGCCAATACGATCTTCGAGTTTTTCCAACGGCAACATAAAATCCTGCCAACGGGTGTTTTCTTGTTGATTAGCCGCCAATTCAACCAGTGATTCGATCGCCTCATTGTTTTCCTCAATAACCTTTAAAATAGCGGGTTCCACCTGATCAGGCTTGATTTGGTCGATTTTTTCGATAGGATTTTGTAATAATAAGGGGTTAATTATAGTCATAGTGAAGTGGTCATCGGCTTGAAATAAAGGCAAACTACCAGCATATACCTACACAATCAATCACTCATTGATAGAACTCAAGATAAAACAAGGCGATAGCATGACAAATACCAACAACCAATTCGATTACGACTACCTAGCCATTGGTGGCGGTAGTGGTGGCATTGCCTCAATTAATCGCGCGTCAATGTACGGCCAAAAATGCGCCATCGTGGAAGCCAAAGCCCTCGGTGGTACCTGTGTCAATGTGGGTTGTGTACCCAAAAAAGTCATGTGGTTTGCCGGACAAATCGCCGATGCATTCAAATATGCGCCAGACTACGGTTTTGATGTAGCCATTAAATCCCATGACTGGATGACTCTTATTAATAACCGTGAAGCTTATATCGGCCGAATTCACGCCTCTTACGATAGCTTGCTAGAAAAAAATAAAATTGATTTAATTAAAGGTTGGGCGACCTTAGTTGACAAACACAGGGTTAAGGTAGGCGATCGCATAATCAGCGCCAAGCGTATATTAATGGCTACCGGCGGCGAACCCTCTATTCCTGAAATACCCGGCAAAGAACACATATTGGATTCTGACGGATTTTTTGCCCTTAAAAGCCAGCCCAAAAAAGTGGTGGTTGTCGGGGCCGGTTACATTGCGGTGGAATTGGCTGGATTATTAAATGCGTTAGGCAGCGAAACACACCTAATAGTCCGCAAAGCCGATCCTTTACGAGAATTTGATGATGTGGTTCGCGAGACACTAGTAGAACAAATGATAGAAGAAGGGATCAGCATTCACCGCCACACTCAAATCACTCAAATTAACAAAAACCAACAGCAACAGTTTGAAATAAAAACCCATTCAGAAGCAGAAATACCCGTTGTTGATGCGGTTATTTATGCCATTGGCCGAGCGCCCATTACTGCTGGGATCGGAATAGAAGCCGTTGGTATTGAATTGGATGCTCGCGGTTATATCATCACCGATGAATATCAAAATACCAATGTCGACAACATTTATGCTGTCGGTGACAATACCGGACGAGCACAACTTACACCGGTTGCGGTTGCAGCTGGTAGGCGATTATCTGAGCGGTTATTTAATGGTAAAACGGATGAAAAATTAGATTATGAGTTAATTCCTACAGTCGTTTTTTCCCATCCGGCTATTGGCACGATTGGCCTGACCGAAACACAGGCAAGAAAGAAATATGGTGATGATATAACTATTTACAATTCCAGCTTTACTGCCATGTACACGGCCATCACCCAACATCGACAACCGACTAAAATTAAATTGATATGTCAGGGCGAAAATGAAAAAGTGATTGGTATTCATATTATCGGACATGGTGCAGATGAAATGTTGCAGGGTTTTGCGGTCGCAGTAAAAATGGGTGCGACGAAAGCCGATTTTGATAATACAGTGGCGATTCATCCAACTTCATCGGAGGAGTTGGTGACCTTACGTTAAAATCAGTTGGGGAAACAAACCCTATTGAGCTAAAATAATCCTATGACAAGATAAAATAATTATCAATCGAGATCATTCCACTATGAGTATACGATCATTCGAGCACCACCACCCGCAACTGGGCGACAAGGTCTTTGTCGATCCATCGGCGCTAGTTCTCGGCCAAGTCACTATTGGTGATGACAGCTCAATATGGCCAATGGCAACAATCAGGGGTGATGTACATTCTATTTCTATTGGAGCCAGAACCAGCATTCAAGACGGCAGTGTGCTCCACGTTACCCATGCTGGGCCCTACGATCCGGAAGGACATAATTTAGAAATAGGTAACGATGTCACGGTTGGTCACAAAGCGATGATTCATGGCTGTATCATTGAAGATAAATGTTTGATTGGCATGGGGGCTGTAGTAATGGACAGCGCGATTATTCATTCACAGGTTATCCTAGGAGCAAATAGTTTGGTGCCTCCCGGCAGGGAGCTTGAAGGTGGATTTTTGTGGGTGGGTTCACCCGCTAGAAAAATTAGAGCACTCACCGAAGAAGAAGTGGGATTCTTTGAATATTCTGCCAGTAATTATGTCAAACTAAAAGATCGGCATTTAATTGGTTCGCATGGTAGTTAACCCTAGAATAATCAGAATATAGAATCACTTACACTGCTGAATAATATTTTCTCTCCAGCCAAATCAAGCTAGCGCTAATGATAAACAACTGTTAATTCCCAAATTACAGCCGTCAGTTTGGTCGTTTTTCAACCAAATTAACGTCCTAATCCTATCACATCCTTATAACGCTAATCTGGGAATGTGAATTTCTCTGCATAATTTCGAAATTTCATTTGAAGTCCATTTGATAATTTTCGTTTAATGCGCGAATGAAAAGATTTTATCCCAATTTTGATCCCATTCATGCATTCACGCTTTCCCTTGATTATCATCAAAATGAACTGGAATGTGAGCATTGCTCAAAACATGACCAGTTTGTTTCTCATGGCATTATCTATAAACAACGCTCTGGTATGTTTGCTGAAAAAGTTGGCAAACGAATCTTTTGCTCTAATCGCTATGGCCGAACCGGTTGTGGGCGCACGTTTCAATTGTATGTCGCAACAGAAATCCCTGGTTTTCGATATGGCGCAGCTCATTTATTTGTTTTTATTTCGGCATTGCTTGCCAATCACTCCATTAGTGAGGCTTACATTAAAGCGACCGGTCAGACGGAGTACCGAAACGCGTGGTCGTGGCTATCTCGATTAATGTTAAAGCTTAGCGAATATCGAAGTTTTTTGAAAGTTCGTTGTGATGACAGTGTTACCCTCCCTCGCCTTAAACCCGTTAGTTTGAAACATTTACTGCCCACATTCAATCGACTATTCACATCCAACAATAACGGGTGCGTTGAGTTTCAAATAGCCCAACAACAGGCATTTTTCTGACGCAATAGATGACGTACAACTCACTATTTCTGACCACTTTTTCTCATTTTTCCATCAAACACATCATCAGTTTAACGGGTTGGTTTAATTGCTCCTATCGCACAACAGAAAAGACCATTTCGAGGCGCGTTTTAAGCCGTTATTGTCTGAGGGATCTTAATTAACCCAAGGAAACACTATGACATCCCAAAAGATACCCCTTGAATTACGATTGCGTGTTCTTAGCGCGATTGATTATGCGTCCGGCAATAGTATTCGAGCTCGGATCAAAAGCGTCAGCGAGCGACACTTTAAAGACGAGCAAACAGGCTGTGTTGATCAATTCACCTGGCGAACGATTAGTACTTGGCTTTATCGATTCAAAAAACGCGGTATAACCACTCTCGATAACAAAACCCGCAGCGATAAAAATAGTTACCGCAAAGTGCAAGTCAATGAATTGGCGGAAGTCATTAATGACATCATTCCGACCTTAAGTAAAAACAAAGTCGGCACCATTCCTAAAATGACACTTTACC
>CAYVSL010000060.1:0-20689 GCA_964454125.1 uncultured Kangiella sp. | reverse complement strand
AAGGTGGCATAATTTTTTAACTTTAGGCGACAACTAGCTTGAAATCTACCGCCTCTAAGAACTTGTTAAAATATGTAATTTGTGTAAATTACATATACTATGTATAATAATATTGATTGGTATTAACCAGTGGAATGAATATGAGACCAGAAGTAACAGAAAGCATTACTGCTACTGCGTTGGCGAGGAATATGGCGCAAACTATTGATAATGTACGAATGACCAGAACCAGCGTCTTAATTACCAAGGGAGCGAAGGTAATCGCAAAACTGTCACCTCCACCAAAAAATGGATTATCGGTCAACGGACTAGTTGGGTTACTTAAATCATTACCCAGGTTAAGTACCAGTGACTCATTGCAGATGTCTGATAATATAAAAATGGTAAGAGTTGCCGCTAAGCTTCCGGAAAATCCATGGGAATAGTTATCGATACCAATGTTTTTATAGATGTCGAAAATGCTCGGTATGAATTGGAAGAGTTGGGTAGGTTTTCAGAATATGGCGATACGTTCATTTCAGCGGTAACTGTTTCTGAACTATACCTAGGTGTTCATTTAGCATCCGATGACGCAACTAGAATAAGACGAGAAGCATTTGTTGAAAGTATTATCAGCGCGATCCCTGTTCTTCCTTTTACTGAGGAAGTAGCAAGGGTCTATTCTCGCGTATATGCTATTTTCTTGAAGCCGCGAAGTAAGTTAGGAAGCAACGTTCATGATTTACAGATTGCTGCAACTGCGTTGGCTTATGGATACCCGGTTCTTACCAGTAACGAGGATGACTTTAAAAAGGTACCTGGATTAGAAGTATTGGTGCCTTGACCGACACCATCCCCTCGAAAGTTAAAGAAACCCCATAAAATAGTTTTCAGCTAGAAATATCAGTGTGTTTTTGAAGGTGCGGAGATGTTGAACCGAAAGAATGATCTGGATTAATACCCTTGAGCACCTCAATAAATCCCTAGGTTAGAGATGGCGCACCGGATGATTTTATTTCTACGGCGATTTTTTACTTCCTTGAACTTTATCTATTCGATTTCCATATACCCGTGTATAATACGCGCCCTCGGCATCGAGCTAATCGCTCTAATGCGACAGAAGTCTTTCTAACTTAATGATTTATAACAAATTGTTGATATTTAAATTTCGGAGTAAAAAATGGCGATCGAACGTACTTTTTCAATTGTAAAACCTGATGCAGTGGCTAAAAATGTTATCGGGCAAATCTATGCACGTTTTGAAAGTGCTGGTTTACAAATTGTTGCTAGCAAAATGATGCAATTAAGCCAAGAAAAAGCCGAAGGCTTTTACGCAGAACATAAAGAACGTCCTTTTTTTAATGACTTAGTCGCTTTTATGACCTCTGGTCCGGTTATGGTTCAAGTTTTAGAAGGTGAAGATGCAATCAAAGCCAATCGTGAAATCATGGGAGCAACTAACCCCGCTGAAGCCGCCCGTGGTACGTTACGGGCAGACTTTGCCGCTTCTATTGACGAAAATGCCGCTCATGGTTCAGACGCTCCTGAATCTGCGGCTCGTGAAATTGCTTATTTCTTTTCTGAAGGCGAAATCTGCAAGCGAATTAGATAGATTAATGGCTACGGGCTACAGTTAGGTCCTAGTTTTTCCCAAAGCTCGTCGCTTGTAGCTTCTTTAAATCCGTAAAGGTATTGTAATGAGTGATAAATTAAATCTACTCGACCTGACACGTGATGAAATGGTTGAATTTTTCAAAGAAATTGATGAAAAACCATTTCGCGCCCCTCAAGTTTTCAAATGGCTCCACCAGTTTGTTGTTGATGATTTTGATCAGATGACTAACATTTCTAAATCTCTTAAAGAAAAACTTAAACAAATCTGTGAAATCAGGGGGCCTGAAATTATCACTGAGCAACTCTCAGATGATGGCACTATTAAGTGGGCACTCAAGACCAAAGATGGTCAAGCCATTGAGACAGTTTTTATTCCCGATGGTGAACGAGGTACCCTGTGTATCTCTTCTCAGGTGGGTTGTGTTTTAAATTGTTCATTTTGTTCAACTGCCCAGCAAGGATTTAATCGTAATTTAACCACTGCTGAAATAGTGGGTCAGGTGTGGCTTGCTGCCCGCCGTATTGGCGCGCTGAGAACCACGGGTAAACGTCGAATTAGTAATGTAGTGTTTATGGGGATGGGGGAGCCGCTTCTTAATTTTGACCCAGTGGTTAATTCCTGCGATATATTACTGGATGATTTTGGTTATGGACTGTCTAAACGCCGAGTGACAATTAGTACCTCCGGCGTGGTCCCTAGTTTGAATAAACTGATCCAAAAGGCAGATGTTGCTTTGGCATTGTCGCTGCATGCACCTAATAATTCTCTAAGAGACGAACTAGTTCCGGTGAATAAGAAGTATCCAATTGAAGTATTATTACCCTCAATCAAACGATATCTGGATGATTCCAGTGCCAGCAAAAAAGTCACCATTGAATATGTGATGCTAAAAGGCATCAACGATACTACTGCTCATGCACGTGAACTGGCAAGGGTGTTGAAAGATATGCCATGTAAAATTAATTTGATCCCATTCAATCCTTTTCCAAAAACACGGTATGAAACCTCCTATCGCAAGGATATTGAACAATTTGGTGAAATTTTGATCAAAAAAGGGTTTGTTGTTGTCACAAGAAGAACTCGTGGCGAAGATATTGATGCGGCTTGTGGGCAATTAGTTGGTCAGGTCAGTGATCGAACCCGGCGAGAGGAGAGGTTGTTAAAGAAAGAGGCCAAAATAGCAGTAAAGACTATTGATTAAGTAGGCATAATATCCCGTTGTGCTGTGGTATGATTGAGGTGATAAACAAAAAATACAGCGATCTTTTTCAAGCGCCGAAAATAGAGAGGACCCAAATTTATGAGCAAACAAATACTCAAATTCAAATTGGCTTTATTCGTATTCACACTCGTTTTTGTGACAGCTTGTCAAACGACTAGCGACAGTTCAACTAAATCCATCGGTTCGCAAGGATCGCCAGTGAAGTCCGGTGATTATGATAAAGAAAAGGCAGCACAGGTTCGATTGAGTGCTGGTTTACAATATTTGCAAGTAGGCAGTTTGCAAAATGCTAAACGTCATCTTGATAAAGCGTTGGCGTTAGGCGCTAGTTCGGGCAATGTGCATTTTGGTATTGCTTATTATTATGAAAAAGTGAAAGAATTTAAAAAAGCAGAAAGATCTTATAAAAAAGCGCTCAGGATAGAATCCAAAAATCCAGACTTCTTAAATGGCTATGGCTCCTTTTTGTGTGGGCAGCGTCAATTCAAAAAAGCGAATAAATATTTTAACAAGGCAATCGATCAACCCATATACCCCGATATTGAATCTGCTTTTATGAATGCAGGTGTTTGCGCCAAACAAGATGGTAATCATGAAAAAGCGGCCAGCTATTTTCGAAAAGCACTTAATCGAAATAATAAATTGCCGACGGCATTGATTGAAATCGCTGAAGAAGAATTTTACAAAAAAAGGTACAAAAGAGCTTTTTCTTACATCAAACGGTTTGAAGAAGTATCAAGACCATCAGCGGGTTCTCTGTGGCTAGCCTTGCGAGTAGCACATTATCAAAAAGACAAAGATGCTTTGGCCAGTTATGCGATAAAACTTGAACAAATGTTCCCTGATTCGGATGAAACGGCAGAATTTCTGGATAATCGCGACCAATGGATGTAAATAATAATGAGACAGAAATTTCTGTCAATATTGGTAATTTACTGGTTGAAGCGCGAGAAAATCTTGGTTTATCCAGTCAGGATATTGCTACGCAAATGAACTTAGCGTTCGATATTATCGATAAAATTGAAAGTAACCATTTTGATATTGATATTCCGGTTGCATTTGTTAGAGGGTATATCAAATCTTATGCTACCAAAGTGGGCCTAGATACTGGACCTATGCTGGATGCATTTGACAAGCAGATTGGTGTTGAATCTCCTTCGTTGAAAAGTGTACAGGCGATTTCCCAATTTAGTGCTAAACGGAAAGAAATTAACTCCAGTCACTATTTATTTAAGTCTGTTTCTATTTTAATATTGCTAACCTTTTTATCCTTTGCTGGATGGGAATTGTGGAATCGTTTTATACTCGCTGGTCCGGATGGTTCAGACTCAACCGATCAGACTGATTCAGATATAAGTACACAACTAGATACAAACCATGATAGCGTAAAATTGTTTGAGGATAAGGTGAAAGAAAAAACGCCTGAGCCATCAAATAATAATAGTCTAGGATCTGATGAGCGGATTCAAAATGATTTGCCAGTTAGTACTGGCCTGAGCAATGACATTGGATCGGTTAGTCATACGAAAATTTTGGATTCAGATTTGATTCAAAATAGTGGTTCGGTACAATCATTTCAACAACAAACAATTGATACATCTAACCTCACCATGACTAGTCTGGTACTGGATTTTTCTGCGGATTGTTGGGTGAAAATTGTTGATGCTCGCGGCGAAGTCATCGCTTTGGGGGTCAAACAAAGTGGCAAACATATGCCAATTGAAGGGGTCGCTCCTCTTAATGTTATTTTGGGCGATCCGTCTGTGGTGACGATGATTTATGAAGGACTTGATTATGATCTTTCCGCTTATCGCGCCGGACGGCGGGCTGAGATTATTCTGGAATAGCTGAGCGACTGACCTCATGTTATCAGTTGAAAGATAAAATTTAAGATTTATTCAGTGCAGTATAAAGAGTAAAGTAAGATGAAAGGCGAATCCTGGATAGTACGTCGTAAAAGTCGACAAATCATGGTCGGCAATGTAGCAATCGGTGGTGATGCACCAATTGCAGTACAAAGTATGACTAATACCGATACTTGTGATGTTGTTGCTACGCTGAAACAAATAGGCAAAATCGCAGATGCCGGAGCTGATCTGGTTAGAGTCTCCGTGCCTACTATGGATGCGGCAGAAGCATTCAAACAAATCAAACGGTCTTCACCAATTCCTCTGGTCGCCGACATTCATTTTGATCATAAAATTGCACTGAAAGTAGCTGACTATGGTGTCGATTGTTTAAGAATTAACCCCGGTAATATCGGTAAAGAAGATCGTATTCGAGCCGTAATTGAAAAAGCTCGGGATATGAATATTCCGATCAGGATTGGCGTGAACGCAGGCTCATTGGAAAAAGATCTTCAGGTTAAATATGGCGAACCTACGCCAGATGCTTTGGTTGAATCGGCCTTCAGACATATCGATATTCTGGATAAATATGATTTTCAGAATTATAAAATCAGCCTTAAAGCATCCGATGTATTTATGACTGTTTCGGCTTATCGCCAATTGGCTAGTCAAATTGATCAACCTCTTCATCTAGGCATTACCGAAGCGGGCGGTTTAAGAGCCGGTGCAGTCAAGTCTTCGATAGGATTGGGCTTATTACTATCAGAAGGAATTGGCGACACCATTCGAATTTCACTGGCGGCCGATCCGGTTGAAGAAATCAAAGTTGGTTATGATATTTTAAAATCACTCAGTCTTCGCCAACGAGGTATTAACCTTATTGCTTGTCCCTCTTGCTCCCGCCAACAATTCGATGTAATAAAAACGGTTAATGAATTAGAAATGCGCTTGGAAGATGTTAAAGAAGCCATTGATGTGGCTATCATCGGTTGTGTGGTCAATGGACCTGGAGAAGCGAAGGAAGTTGATTTGGGATTAACGGGGGGACTTAAGTCGAGCTTATTGTATAAAGACGGAGAAAAAAGTCATAAGATCAACAATCAAGATTTAGTTAACTCTTTGGAAAAACTGGTTCGTGAAAAATTAGCAGATCGTTCCAGACAAATTGAGGAAAAATCCAAGGGGGAACCTTTGATAAAAGTGAACCTTACTTCTAAAAGACCTATTTTGGCCAAGACAAAATAAACTTAGCACCGCCGAGTGAGGATTTTTCTACTTCCGCACTTCCTGAATGAAGCGTCATGACTCTTTTGACAATCGCTAGCCCTAGTCCAAATCCTTTATTTTTATTCTGATTGTCTAATTGAATAAATGAGTCAAAAATTTTGACTCGATATTTTTCCTGTACACCTGGACCATCATCTTCAACTAATATTTGGTTAGCATGCTCACTCTGCTGAAAGGAAATTAATATATTTTTGTTTGCAAATTTGCAAGCATTAATGATTAGATTTTGTACCGCGCGTTCCATTAAGTAGCTGTCACAGGATATTCTGGAATTAGTTGAGCATTTAGAAAATATGATATTCTTGTTCTGATAGTTTATCTCAAGTCTTTCAATCAGAGTTTCAATTAGCATATTGATGTCGCCTTTTTCCAATTTAGCAACTGCGTATATACTTTCAAGCGATGCAAAATTGAGCAATTCGCTGATTAAATCATTCATTTCAACAATATCATCACCGATACTGGCAATCTGTTTTTGGATGCCCTCGATATCATTGGATTCTTCCGCCATTTGTAAGGAAAACCTAATCCTAGCAAGCGGTGTTCTTAATTCATGTGATATTGAGTGAGACATGGCTTGTTGGGTTTCAACTAATAGCTTTATTTTGTCCAATAGTGCGTTGTACGCTTTTGCTAAATGATTGATAGATGAACTGGCGGGTAACTCGACTTTGGACTGCCATTGTTGTTGGTCAAATTGATTAACCGCCTTTTCCAAGCGATCAAGGTCTTTAGAGAGGGGCCAGATCCAATAAAAAATTACTAAAGCAATAAGACCATAAAATAGCGTTATAAAAATATTTTTAGTCGTTGATATTGGGTCATTTGTCAAAAATTTTAACTGTAGGATCCAAGGGTGCCCAGCGAGTTTTATAAATCCCAGCGTTTCTAAATCACTGTACATTAATATTGATTCACTAGTTTGTAATTCTTGTTCTAATGACTGTGCCAGCGGGGCTTTGAGTGGTAGCAGCGAAAATTCGCCTTCAAATTGCGAGTTGATTTTTTGCAAGCGATTGGGGAGTTCGTCTTTTTCTAGTTCCTCAAGTTGTAATGAAACCAATCTTAACAGCGTTTGATTAATTTCACTGGGGCTTTCTTTTTGCTCAAAATTTTGCCAGAGATAGTCGAGGCTGATACCGACAACAAGTATTGTTGCAACAATTAATAAATAGAGCCGAAGAAAAATATTATTCATTTCTACCAGGCATCCGCAACAAACAGATAACCCTTTCCCCAAATTGTTTTTATACGATAGGCTTCCTCAGCATTGTCTCCTAGTTTTTTACGTAATTGAGAAATTCTGACGTCCATGGTTCGATCTAGTCCATCGTATTCTCGATTGTAAAGTTTTTTGAATAGGTAGTCGCGGCTAAGAATGTTTCCCGCTTGTCCTGCGATAATTAAAAGCAATTCAAACTCGTGGGTGGAGAGGATTATTTTTTGTTGCCCAAGCCAGACATCTCGTGATGCGGGTTCGATTGTCAGACTGCCAAAAGTTAGTTGTTCAGCCACTTCAATTTCGGTATGTTTACCTCGGCGTAGTAAGGCTTTTATTCGAGCTAATAGAACTCTCGGCTCGGCTGGTTTTATGACGTAATCATCAGCGCCAAATTCAAGCCCTAGAACTTGATCAAAATCTTCATTGCGTGCAGTTAATATTAAAATTGGCCCTATGAAACCCGGTCTAATTTCTTTGCAGATGGTTAAGCCATCTTTGCCGGGTAGCATGATATCTAGAATAATTAAATCGGGTTTAAAGCGAGAGATTGTTTCGTTTGCTCTATTGCCATCGCTTTCAGTGGTTACCAAAAAATCAGCGCTTTCTAGGTATTCTTGTACCAGTAATGCGAGCTTTTGGTCATCTTCGACTAAGAGTATTCTTGCAAGAGGCATAGTTAATTTCTGTTAAGTGATAGTACATTTTTATGAAAGATAAACAGACCTAATAAAAACTCCATGGATTACGACGTTTTCGTCTTAAGCTTGAGACTTTTTTATAAAGTTTTAATGAAGTTTTAAATATTATTTTATTGGCTTTTCGATCACGTAATTCAAAAACGACATCTTTTTCTAAAATCAACATTATTTCTTTACTTGCTTGCTTTCGATTGTTCCAGCAATCTATCGCTATTGAGCTCTGATTGTTATATAAACAGTAGCTACCAGATTTTGATACTTTCCAAATAATGCTAACTAGTATGTCGCATTCTTTAGATTTTCCGAGTAAAAAGCAATTCTCTGGAGACAAGAACAAGCCGTAGACTGATGACTGGCCCTCTTCAGCAGTTAGTTTGCCGATAAACACAATCATCAGAACAATAAAAATAGTTTTTATATTTTTCATTATTCCCATGTTTTAATTGGCTATATTAATCATTGTTATTGTTTGTATTTTCGCATTCATTTTTAATCAAATTTAAATTTTTTTCCAACAAAAAAGGTCACTACATATTCATCATTTATAATTGGGCTTTTGGCTATTTGACTATCGAGTTTTTGGACTTCAAGAGATAATCGCCAAAAATCATTATGGCCTGTTGCTGTATTGAGAGAAATTCTTACGAACGGATTGAAGCTAGCGCTCGCTTGGTACGACCCACGATCACCAACTATTTCATCAGGATTTACACCATAATAATAATCCGTCAAATTTTTATCTTTCCAGGTGAACCCAAAGGCAGTTGAAAAAAAATGACTCAAAGAATAAGCATAAGCCAATCGAATTTCTTTACCTGAGTGGGTGTCGCTAATATCGTTGAGCAAGCTAAATTGTAGCAGGCCATTTTCAAAATCCTGACTATATTCAAGTCCGGCTAAATAGCTAAATTTCCGCGTCGAGAGTTCATTGGGATTAATTCGGGTTAGATTATATTCTACTTGGTTGGAGGGTGTAAGAGAATCTCCCACATTCGATGTTAGATTGACAAATAGATTCCCCGGATCCCAACGGTCAAAAAACACACTATCAAAACTGGGTGTGGCAATTAGGTTCAGACTATTATTGGCTGTGCTAAACACCGTGTAACCAAGATCTAGATTGTCGATGAAAAAGCGATCTCCGTAATAGCTAAATTCCGGCAATATGATTAAGGGAATATTATCACTTTCAAATAGAGGGTTGGTTCTTAAGCCGATACCGATGGAAACAGAGAAAGTCCATTCGCCACTTTCGACACACTGATCACGGTGTTCATCACAAATATTCTGTTGTAATGCTGCTTGATCCTTGGCTTCGGTCAGATTGGAAAACAACAAAATGCTAATCAAGCACAGAGCCGACAATGTGTTATTACTTGTGAATATAGATAGATTCAATAGGATTCGAATACTTCAAAAAAATAACTTAGCCGATTATGAGCTAAAAACAGCTTATTAATCTTGCTTTTATTGGTTATTAATTGTGAAAAAATGTAAACGCTAGTTTAACCGAAAGTTGGTTGGTTAGTCGACAAGTTCCTTGAGACAGGTGTGCTAGGGATCAAGGTTAAATGACTAGTCTACAAAATTTTACATTACTAAGCATTTTTCAAACAGATGGTTCAATAGAATGTATTTATTATTCTACTGGCCTTAGAAGTCTCAGATACTTTGCTGAAGAGATAATAGTAAACCTATAACAGGGTAAAAGAATACAAATGTTGATAACTAACGGGAGGAGCAGAAAATGTTAAGGAATACCAGTCTGATAGTTTCAAGCGTACTTTTGGCCCTATGTGGCTGCAATCATTCTAGTGAAGATGTCAATATTGATTATAGCGCTTTAAAGCAATCCACTGTTAAAGATTCTGTTTTGTCTCATCCAACCAATAATGATTTTAGCAACTACATAAAAAATGGCATAAGACTTCGTCTTGTACAACAGAATTATTCGATTGATTTTGCTGCTGCAGCTACCACTACTGAAGGAGGTAGCCAAAGTAATAATAGTCATTTTTCAACGACTAATCTACATGAAGTAGGAGTGGATGAGGCGGATCGTCTCAAATATGATGGTCAATATTTGTATCAGCTCAACTTGCCTCGATTTACCAATAATAGCGACTCTAACGAAAACACGATTAGGATATTAAAAACGGATCCAGTCAATGCTCTGGTGGAACTGGTTAGCGAAATACCGAATGATTCACCAGAACTGGGAATTTCAGATTTATTTCTTCGGTCGAAAAATAAACAATTGGTCTCAATTAAAAATACGAGATACCTTTATTGGTCTGCCAGTCTGATAGATGCGGATTGGCAATGGACCAGCGGTAAAATACAAATACAATTATATGATGTTCAAACGCCGGAAAATCCGAGTGAACAGTGGAAAATTGAGATAGAAGGAAATCTGGAAGGCAGTCGAAGGATTGGTAATATGTTGTATCTGGTGACCCGCTATGTGCCAAATATTGTGGATATCAACTACGCAGCCAGTGATAAGATTGAAAAAATAAGCAATGAAAAACTGATCCTGAGCACACCGATTTCAGACTTGCTTCCTCATTTTCAAACCAATGACGGAGCGATCCGACCTTTAGTCGATGTTGATGATTGTTTAGTTGCCCAAGGAACTGAAAATTTTGAAGGTTTTGCAGATATTATTACTCTATCCGCTATCGATTTGAATACCCAGCAAGTGACGGCATCAACTTGTTTGAATGCTAATGTACAGGGAATATACAGCTCGACCAGCGGGTTTTATATCGGAGGAAATAATGATCAACCTTGGTTTGACTTTTCGGGATTTACAGCAATCCACAAATTCAAACTCGATGGCTCCTCAATAGAGTATACCGCTTCCGCCTCTTTACCTGGGCAGCTTGGTTGGAGTGAACCTGCGTTTCGAATGAGTGAATATCAAAATGAGTTACGGGTGGTGACGACTAGCTTTAATCAAGTAGACGGAAGACCTGATGAGCATATTTTGAGTATTATTGCTGAAGACGGCAGCAATCAATTGCAAACGATTGCTAGATTGCCTAATGATGAAAATCCGGAACCTATTGGAAAACCCGGCGAGAATATTTTTGCGGTCCGTTTTTCGGATAATCGCGCTTACATTGTTACATTTGAGCAGGTCGATCCACTTTATGTCATTGATCTGAGCAATTCTGAACTACCGTTTATAGCCGGTGCATTGGAAATACCTGGGTTTTCCCGATACTTACATCCTCTGTCAAAAGACTGGTTGCTGGGGATTGGTAATGAGGTAGAGCAAGGTTTGTTTAAGGGAGTTAAAATTGAACTCTTTGATATACGTGATATGAATAATCCTCTGGTTAAAAATAAAATCGTATTGGGAGACCGATGGACATCCACTGAGGCCAATTACGATTTACGAAGTATTAGTTTATTGACACTAAACGAACAGCAAAAACGATTGGCGATACCTGTTGATATTTGGCAAATAGAAGAAAGTTCCATAAATAATAAATGGAAGGAAAGCGGATTGTTTCTTTTTGAAATTAACACAAATGATGAAAACGATATGACGCTGGAATATTCCGGAAAAATGATCATTGAGTCTGTCAACCAAGAGCGTACCCATCCGTTAAATAGTGGTATGGGACGCAGTAAATTGCATGATGAGGCTGTGTTCTATTTACATGGTAATCAGATATTTTCTGCTTTGTGGGGAGATTGGGATCATTTGAATGGTCCTTATTAGTTTTGGAAGGTTGTTCACATACGGTTCAGAATTATTCCTGTAGTATTCCTTTGGTCTCTTTTTGTCGTTAGGAAAGAGGCTTTTTATTTCCCGTTTGTTTTAAGGTTTGTTGGTATGAAGAATATTATATTTTCAATCATGAGTATTTGCGTCATTTTGACGGGTTGTGCCTCATTTAATGACGTTAGAGGATATGGAGCAACGCCCTTCAAAGAGCCTGCCAAGTTAATTAGTTATAGTTTTGATGAGCGGTTCGTTCATATTGAAGTTTTATCTTACGGTTGCACTTTAATCAGCAGTTTTGAATTGAAATTAGTGGACAAAGAGAATAATAGTCTGCAAGTTTTTCGTAAAAAACCAGACAATTGCAAAGTAAAACCGATTAAAGTGTCGTTAAATTATGCCTTCCGCCATTTAGGCGTTGATAATTCTAGGCCGATCAATATTGTTAATCCAATATTTAGTCAAGATTTAGTGAGTATTAAATAAGCGGCATTGATGAGGCTGTTTAATTTTAGGATTAAAGGTTAATCTATCCACGAAAACGGTTTCAGATGTTGTTGCACCAAAGTTTGATAATGGAAACAAAAATTTGTGGCTGGAAGCATTGCATTGTTACTCTTAGGATGGCTCATTTTACACAGGAATAAAAAATGAAGAGAATAATCGTTTTCTTTGCCCAATATTTCTCAAATTGATGTTAGTGAGAATTTACAAAAACAAATGAGAGAAGTGACTTCTTTGGTCATAGAAGCTAATTCGAGTTGCCAATAAAAGATCTATTTTATTAGGATTGATCGATTTTGAACTTGAATTCGAAATAGTCGTCTCTTAAATTGGGCACGGAGATAATCAATTATGCTAGGTTAAAAGCAGATCCCTAAGAATCTGCTTTATTCATATGAATATCCATTTGAGGATAAGGGATCGAAATTGATGCTTTGTCGAAAGCCAATTTAATTTTCTCATTTAAATCAAACAAAACATCCCAATAATCAGCACTTTTTACCCATGGACGTACGACAAAGTTAACCGAAGAGTCCGCTAATTCGGATACAGCAACCAATGGTGCAGGTTCGGTTAAAATCCGCTCATCTTGATTCATGATTTCGATCATTATATTTTTCGCCTGTTTAATGTCGTCGTCATAACCAATGCCAAATACCATGTCTACCCGGCGAGTTTCCTTGGCGGAGTAGTTAGTGATTACGCCGCCATAAATAGCGCCATTAGGAACGGTCATTTCTTTATTATCGCCGGTTCTCATCACTGTATTGAAAATACTAATCTTTTCCACAACACCGGAAATACCGGCGACTTCGACAAAATCACCCGCTGTAAAAGGTCGAAACATTATCAGCATCACACCAGCGGCAAAGTTTTGTAAAGAGCTTTGTAAAGACAGACCAATTGCAAGACCAGCGGCACCAATTAATGCCACTAGTGAAGTGGTATCAACGCCTAACTGACCCAATGAGGCAATGATGACAAAAAGGACCAAAATACTTTTAATCATTCCACCAATAAAATCAATTAATACTTGGTCGACCTTCCCTTTGGTCAGCAGTTTTTCTACTACTTTGGTCACAATATTGGCGATCCATTGACCGATAACGAATATCATGATCGCAAAAATTAGATTGAGTCCATAAACTAGCACATAGTTTGTGAAAATGTTGTTAATTATTTTTTCTGAAATTTCCATTTATTTATCCTCTTTTATTACTCGAATTATTTATTGCCAGAATACCAGTCGGAAGGGTATTCCTACCTACTGAATCAATTGAGCTAACAACATCCTGTTTTTTCAGCAGGATTGAATCCTACTCCATCCATCCATCAGATCCCATGGTATTATTTAGTTTAAGCTTGGCCAGATAAATCTAAACCACCTTCTTCGTCAAACGGAGCTGAATCGGTTGTTAGTTTTCCTTCCGCTTGTTCATGGGTTATCTGTTGTGATTGTTTATTCCGCTCTAAGGCCGTCTGCGATTGATTGGCACGGGTTTCCTGATTGACTTGATAAATCGTGCTGGCAGATGCCAAATCTTTTTGATTGACACTGGCAATGGTTTCTCGATTGCCCAAAAATTCACGCATTTCACTAGTGATTTTATCTAGGTCATCATCGGCTTTATGCATTTCTAAAATGCGGCGGTAATTTTCCAGATTATTCGAGCCGCTTTCGGCAAAACAACTGGTCACTAATCGACTAGAAATGATCCAAGGAGTCAGGCTGGAGCGGACCACGACATTTTCAGATCGGGTGCTGTCGTGAATACTGGTGCCGGTTGATACTTTTGATTCGGAATAAGTGCCATGGCATTGGAAATAAACGATTAAAGATTCAAAATGCATTTCAGACCAAAAAACGCGAGCAGTGTTGCTGATGATTTGACCAAATATCCAGACAATGGACGGAAAAACTAACGCATTGACCGCCGAGACAGGGGCGCTTTTGATCAGTGTGACAGGTTCGATTGCAAGATAAAACAAAATAGCGGCAACAGCCAGCATCGATTCGCCGGTAATGGTGCCGACAATTCTCAGCAACTTAAAAAGAGGCGTGATCGGCAAGGTTTTATAGACCGGCTGGGTTTCTTGAACCATTTCACCGGAGAATTTACCTTTGTCATTGCTACCTTGTTCGATTAAATGTGCATCAAAATCTCGATAGACTCGGTTGGGTATTTCTTTATATCGACGATTGGCCATCACGATATTTTCGAAATTAATAAAAATCTCCTGAGGATGAATACTTTCTTGCCAATTGGTTCGAAATTCGGAAACTTCTGTTTTCGGATTGGCCTGCTTTACCCTTAAATAGGTTATAAATAAACCATAGGCTGAGGTAATAAAGGCTAATAAAGTGATTAATATAATATAGCTTCCGGCTGCAATCGGTAGTGTCGGAAGCGGTCTTACTTCATGGTGTATATGACTGAGAGCCACCGGAGCGAGAATTGAAAATACAATCATCATAATCATTCCGCTCGAACCGGCGTTTTGCAAGGTTATGTTAAGCATGCGCTGTAGCGGCGTACGTCTCATGCTCCAGATCAAGAACAGGTAACTAGCAAGAATGATGCTCAACCAATCTAAAACTGGCGTATTACTAATATCGGTAAGTCCGGTATTGCCGGAAAACCATGCTAGTCCATAACAAAGAAATGCCATCAAACTATAAATTAACCCGGAGCCCAATTTCTGTGCCCAATTTCGGATCGGGTAAGGCATAAATAATAATTGAGGCATCAGAGTATGCAACATTCTGGCAAGCCAGCCTTGCGGCTCCTGAAAAGTCGTATTTTTTCTACCCATTAACATCTGTTCGAGGTTTTTATCACCATAGGCAATATAGGGTTCTTGCACATGGGATTCGCTTTTACCTCGATTACGAGCCAGACTGGCGGGCACGCCTCGGCCCACATAAAAACGCATCACTTTAAATAAACCGTGAGCCATCGCAATCAAACCATTACTAAGCAACAAAATGCCCATACCGAGCGACATCCAGCCCGCAAACTTTGCGCCTGAATTAACCAGATCTTTAACTGCAAATAATGCGATAACGCCCAATAAAGTGACGATTAATCCGCGAATAGAAAGAATAAAACCTTCAAATTTAAACGGATTTTTGATCCCTAGGGTGTCTGAACCGTATTCAAAAGCCATGATCGTTTGTGTTCCTTTAATGACTTAAAATTCACATTGGTCCATCATACTATGTAGATTGGCTAAAATCACTATTACTTAGAACTTAGAACCTATTCCATTATAACTTCGGCGGAAATGATTTGATCGCCATTGCTTAGCTTATAAACATTTTCCATTCCTCTGACAACGCTTGCAAAAATAGTATATTTTCGATCCAGATGAAAGTTATCACCAAGATTGATGAAGAATTGCGCGTCGCCAGTATCTTTACCAGAAGTCGCCATTCCGACCGTGCCGATTTTGTGGGAAAGATAAGAGATTTCTTCGCGGATCATCTGTCCACTTCCTCCATCCATATCACCAACACTATCGCCGCCCTGAGCGACAAAATTACCAAGCATACGGCTAAAATAAGTGGTGTTGTAATAGCCACTATTGACCAGTTTGATAAAATGAGCGGACGTATAGGTTGCATCTTGATTCATGAGCAATTCGATATTGCCTGCACTGGTTCTTAATAACACATGACGGCCATTTGCTTTCAATGCTTTTGGATAAAACGTTGTTTGGGTTTTGATTGAAGGTTCTCCAGCTGATTTATCCGACAAAAGACTGGTTGCCACCTTGGCGACTTTAGGATCCGTGTCTTTGGAAAGTAATTTCAAAACATTGTGAAACCCCTTTTTATCTTTTTCAGCAATCAATAAGGCAAATCGGATCTTAACAAAAGAACTTTTGTGCGCCAGAATCTTTAATGCCCAACTCATGTCATCCCGATCTTGACGCTTAACTAATCCTTTCATAGCGGCAACCACCATGCTTGGTCGAACATTTTTTAAATTCTTTTTGAGCAGTTGTGTCATTTGCATACTGTTGAGAGAAGAGTTGGCTAAAACCTGCAATGCCGACTGGGCAATTAAAGGATTAGTTGAGCCGTGTAATTTACCCAGTTGTAGTCTGGCTTGAGGAATTTTTAGCAAGCTCCCCATCGCTTGTATCGCTTCAACCACTAAATCAACTTTGGAGAGGTTACTTTGTTCTATTAACCAAGAGAGTAATTGTCTGTTAGAGGGGTGATCTTTTTGAGTTGCTTTACCGATTAACCTCGCTAGTACTTTTTTGTTGCCAAGAGATTTTACATTGCGTGTCAATTTTTCTAGTTGAAGCGGATTAATGTACTGTTCAATCGTTTTTACTCTCGCCAGAAAATAACCGACAAAATAACTGAGTGAGTTGTCTTGCTCCATCAATTTGAGTAAGTGGGTAAAATCGACAACTTCTTTTTTATCCGTTGATTGCTCTAAATCGGTGACGAGTTGAGCGCTGATATCCTGATGATAAGTGATAGCAATGGCCAATGCTTGAAAAATAGCTGCTTTGGTTGCAGGCGTTTTTTCAATTTTCACTCTGTCTAACAAGGTGCTTATCAGATTATTTCCACCCAGTAGGCCAAGCGCTAAGTAGATTTCTTGCTTCACCGTTTCATCATTTTCTTTTTTCAATACAGGCCAGAGCTTTTGAATGACATTTGATTGCCCGCTGATACCTAGCGCGAAAACGGCCGCTCTTCGAAGAACTTCATTTTCATCGTTTAAAAATGGTAAAACTAATGGCGCTATTGTATCTCCTCCAATTCTACCAAGACCACGAAGTGCGGTTTCTTGAATATTAATCGGTTGGCTATTCAGTGCCTGAGTAAACAACTTAGTATCTAATTTTCGTTGATCGACATGTTCATGGATGGATGCCAAAATAGCGGCCAGTTCAGCTCCCGTCCGAAGAGTGTCTTTGGCCTCTACGGTCACCGTTAATGTAAAAAGGAGAAAGAGGGGAAATAATTGATTTTTTGTTATCATTTGACATCTCATAAGTAATCGTTTTTCTATTTGGGCTGAATGTGATTCAGAATTATGAAATAATGTGGAATTAAAAGCAATCAAGCGGAATAAAACCGTATGATACCTAGAACCTAACCTATAAATCCAAGGACCGAAAATGGCTCAGTACATTTATTCAATGAATCGGGTAAGTAAAGTCGTCCCACCCAAAAAGACGATACTAAAAGATATTTCCCTTAGCTTTTTTCCCGGTGCAAAAATAGGTGTCTTAGGGTTAAACGGTTCTGGTAAATCGACATTACTACGGATTATGGCCGGTATCGACACCGATATAGAAGGTGAGGCAATTCCGCTCAAAGGAATTAAAATTGGTTACTTGCCTCAAGAGCCGCAGCTGGATGAATCGTTAGATGTTAGAGGTAATGTTGAATTAGGTATCGGTGAAATGAAAGCGATCCTCATCCGTTTTGATGAAGTGAATAATGCATTTGCCGATCCCGACGCTGATTTTGATGCATTGTTAAAAGAACAAGCTGAGTTGCAAGACAAAATAGAAGCAGGTGGCGGCTGGGAAGTCGACAGGATGTTAGATAAAGCTGCTGATGCTCTGCGTTTGCCACCATGGGATGCTGAAGTGAAACATTTATCTGGTGGTGAAAAACGTCGGGTCGCCTTGTGTCAATTATTGCTTTCCAAACCAGATATGCTGTTGCTTGATGAACCGACCAATCATCTAGATGCTGAATCAGTCGCTTGGTTAGAACGGTTTTTACAAGATTTTAAAGGAACGGTAGTTGCGATAACCCATGATCGTTATTTTCTGGATAATGTGGCTGGCTGGATCTTAGAGCTTGATAGAGGCCACGGAATTCCTTGGGAAGGCAATTATTCTTCCTGGCTTGAGCAAAAAGGGGATCGGTTGGCGATGGAAGAAAAGAAAGAGTCCGCCCATCAAAAAGCGATGAAAGAAGAATTAGAATGGGTTCGATCCAATGCTAAAGGCCGACAGGCTAAAAGTAAAGCGCGTATTGCTAGGTTTGAAGAACTCTCATCGCAGACCTATCAAAAAAGAAATGAAACACATGATCTTTATATTCCGCCCGGACCTCGTTTAGGGACCTTGGTGATTGAAGCCAATCACTTACAAAAAAGCTTTGGTGATAAATGCCTAGTGAACGATTTAAGTTTTAACCTGCCGCAAGGAGGAATTGTCGGTATTATTGGTCCGAATGGTGCTGGCAAATCGACTTTGTTTAAAATGTTGACCGATCAGGAAACCCCCGATGATGGTGAACTGCGAGTTGGTGAAACCGTCAAAATTGCTCATGTTGACCAATCCCGTGATAGTTTGGACGATAGTAAAACCGTCTGGCAGGAAATTTCTGATGATTCAGACACGATCACTGTGGGTAATTATCAGGTGTCATCAAGACAATATGTTGGTCGATTTAACTTTAAAGGGGGTGATCAGCAAAAATTTATTAAGGATCTATCCGGTGGTGAACGCAATCGTGTTCACTTGGCTAAACTACTTAAAAGCGGTGGTAATCTTTTATTGTTGGATGAACCCACCAATGATTTGGATGTGGAAACCCTAAGAGCGTTGGAAGAAGCGGTGTTAGCTTTTCCGGGATGTGCGGTCATTATTTCTCATGATCGTTGGTTTTTAGATAGAGTGGCGACTCATATATTGGCTTTTGAAGGGGACAGTGAGACAGTCTGGTTTGAAGGAAATTATGCAGATTATGAGATCGATCGTAAGAAGCGATTAGGTGCCGATGCTGACGCACCAGTGAGGATCAAGTATCGTAAAATTGGTTAGTTTGAGTCGATAGGTTTGACTTTCAAAGGGTGGATTAAAGCCGCCTAATCCACCTTCTTTGTTTAGTAGTCATAATATCATTTTGGATATTCTGAGGTTTATTTTTTGTAACTCATCTATTCACATTGGCACTATTAAAAATGGAAGGGTTACTGGTAATAACCCCGTTACCTGAGCCGTTATTCTGTAAGGTGATGGCACTAGATATTAAAACGGTTTTATAGCAACCTTTGAATTCAGTATTAAATCGAACATCGCTTGAGATTTTGTCGGATTGCTTGAATAATAATGGATTGAACTCTGATCGTTTACCCTGTTCAGTTGATTGATTAAACGTCTTTGAACTTCTTTGGCTACCGGTAGCCCGCTTTCAAACAGTGTGACCTTCGATCCCATTATGGAGGATATAGCTCTAGTTAAAAAGGGATAATGTGTGCACCCTAAAACCAGCGAATCAATTCCAGCGTTGATAAAAGGTTGCAGTTCTTTTTCGATTAAGGTTAATTCCTTTGGCGTGATCATTGACGCATTTTCGACCAGCTCTACAAATAGCGGGGAGGCTTTTTCAACCAATTCAAGTCGGATGCCATATTTATCTTTTAAATCCTGATATTTCTGGCTGTCCAGCGTTGCTTGCGTTGCTAATACTCCAACTCGGGCACAGGCGGTATGTTCTGAGGCTGGTTTTAATGCTGGTTCTAAACCAATCACTGGGATTGTATATTTATTCCTCAAGGTTTGAATAGCTGCTGCCGTCGCGGTATTGCAAGCAACCACAATGGCTTTGACTTTCCGAGTGATTAAGTACTCAGATATCGCGAGCACCCTTGCTGCGATCTGTTGTTCTGATTTATTGCCGTAGGGAGTAAATTCACTGTCAGCTACGTAAATCAAGTTTTCGTTTGGCATTAGTTCATGAATGGCTTTGAGAATACTCAGTCCGCCTACCCCTGAGTCAAAAATACCTATTGGATGATTATTAATATTTAAACCTGAATGTAATCAAAGGATGGTAGGATTATAAACCAAAGTCGGCAAAATAAAAATTTCTGGCTTACCGACGGTTCAATGAGAGCTATGGTAAAATGCTTGCAAAGCCAATAAAAAACAAAGGATGATTAATGCTAAAAACCGTGTTTAAAGCTTCTGTTGTGGGATTATTGGTTATTTACCTGACCAGCTGCGCTAGTTATCGTCCCAGCAATCCTAATAATATTTGCGATATTTTTCTCGGTGAAACCGATTGGTATGAAGCGGCCCGCGATACCCAACATAAATGGGGGACCCCCATTTACGTGTTAATGGCCATCATGCATCAGGAATCTCGTTTTGTGGATGACGCTCAACCAGATAGAGATTGGTTTTTGGGTTTTATTCCACTACCAAGAGATTCTTCCGCATACGGGTTTGCCCAAGCACAAGATCCCGTTTGGGGAGAATATATGAAGCAAGCCGGTAATTGGGGGGCTGATCGTGATGAATTTGAAGATGCGATCGATTTTATTGGTTGGTATACCGATGGTAGTCAAAAACGACTAAAGCTGTCTAAATGGGATGCTTATGGACAATACCTCGCCTATCATGAAGGTCGAGGCGGTTATGCTCGCCGCAGTTATAAGAGTAAACCTTGGCTAAAAAAAGTCGCTGCCAAAGTGAAAAAACGTGCAACCACCTATAACATACAACTAAAAAGGTGTCAGGCAACACTGGATGATCGGGTAGACAGTTGGTTTTAAGTCATCACCCACACCAAGTTTAAGAATACAACT
>CAYVSL010000059.1:0-20736 GCA_964454125.1 uncultured Kangiella sp. | reverse complement strand
ATGTTTATTTCCTGACTTGATTTTTACGGCTTTCTAAATTTCAAAGTAAATCGGTCAGTATTACCAGTCACTGTTTTACGACCCACTTCATATTTTAATTCATCATCTGGGCGATAGTGCAAATCGGTATAATCCACCAACACAAAACCTGCGTCTTGAATTTCCTTGATTACCAAAACTGGATCAACTCGACGACCATTTTCATTATCCGATTTTTGCATGTGTCTTCTCGTATGGTCAACAACAGCATAAATACCGCCTGACTTAAGTGCTTTAAATGCCGCTTGATTCATCACTTGTCTACCTTCAAAACCAAAATTATGATAATTTCGGAAAGTAAAAATCATATCAACGTTTTTTTCGCCAAGGTCGAATTGATCCAATGAGTAAAAACGATCGCCTTTTTCTTTACGGATATTGGCGTTATCGTTGATGATATTGAGAAAATCCATTCCCGGTTTGCCGATCAATGCTTTTGACACTCGTCCGGTTCCCATCGCCACCGAAAATTCGCCATTTTCAGCCAAAACAGGTGCTAGTAGCTTGGTATACCAGCCGCCACCGGGTAATAATTCGATGACTTTCATATCAGAACGCAAACCAAAAAACTTTAAGGTTTGAATGGGCATGCGATTACGATCACGCTTTGTCTCTTTTTCGCTTCTAAGCTCTGATTCCATCGCTTTTTTAAGGCTAGCTTCAACCGTTGCAAAACCTCTATCTGCTGCCAATAACGGATTGACAAGTAGAAAGCCTGATAATAGGCTGATTAATACGAGCTTTTTCATAATAATGTCCTTTGTTTGATTGAGTGTTTTATACGAAAATTGAGATATTCTTTTTTGAAGTATGTTTAGTGTAAAGTTTTCTGTTAGTTTTTTGGGAAAAAAAAAGGCACAACCCAAAGGTAGTGCCTAATTTTTTACTTGCACTAATTGATGCAAGCAAACAGCATTTAAGAATTAAACTGCTGTGATATTTTCTGCTTGAGGTCCTTTTTGACCTTGAGTGACTGTGAACTCAACTTTTTGGCCTTCAGCAAGTGTTTTGAAACCAGAACCTGTGATTGCACTGAAATGTGCAAAAACGTCAGGTCCGTTTTCTTGCTCGATGAAACCAAAACCCTTAGACTCGTTAAACCATTTTACTGTACCAGTAGTAGTATCAGACATGTGTGTATCCTATTTTAAAAAAGTAATTTATGCTCAGACCAATAAATAACTGGATCCAAAGCGTTTTTGCTGGAAGTTTTGCTATTACTTATGAAAAACAGAACGAAGTACCAAAGGTGAATCATCGAAAATTTGTGCATAAATATAAAACTTACTTTCAAGCTGGTTGAATTATATACTGTAGAAATCTGTAGTCAAACCTTTTTCCCTTATATTTCCGGTATTTATCATCAATATCTCATTTTGTAATCAACATAACAGGTTAAATTTAGTCGCAGATTGTCTGAGGCTGCCTCAACTGTTACCCGGAAATGATGTTCCAAATTATCAAAATATCGAATAAACACTCACTAAACTTAGAATAGCTACCAGAAAAATCGCAGAAAGGGGTATAGTTTATCTTATGATTTAAGCCAGTCATTTTTCAAAACACCACAATCCACATTTTTATTATCGCTTTCCTATGAACTAGGCTAAAATTAAAAGGTTTTGTAGGCTGCCATAAAGCGAAACAATTATAATAAGTATTGTAACTATTCAACTAAATAGACACTAACCAATGCAAGCACCCATAATACCAATTAAAAAAACTGGCTGGTTCTATCTATGGCTCATTTTTGTGGTAATGGGTATTTGGGGGGAATATCGCGAATATTTCGATCCGCTTGAATCGATAAACTTGGAACTATGGTCAAAAACCGATAGAGCCAATACTGCTCAATCAAAAGTGGTTCGTGTTTTAGATATTGGATTTGACCTTAACGGCCTCAACAAGATTCAACAATTATCAATAAAGTATCCTCAAGCAACCTTTGCTTTTATGGGACGATATAATACGGATTTTTTCGAACAACTGTCTCAACCAGAATATCTCGAATTAGCAGATAGATCGGTTTTGTTCTCTACGAAAAATAATACATCCGTTTCATCACTTACCACACAATCTTCAGGTATCGATAAACTATTGGAAACCAGTTTTTTCAATCCAATGCGGGAAACAATCGGTATCCATTGGCGCGCCTCGTCACAAGTAAAACTGGCATTGCAACCCGACGGCTTCAATTCATCTAACCGAGTGGTTTGGAGAAATGGTTCGAAATATTATCCGGCTTTTATTGGTCAGGTTATTATCAATTATGAAGATTCTAAGTCGCAACAATTGTCAATGGCCAATATTATTTTATCAACTGAAAATAAATTATGGTATGCAAACGATAGCTATAGCTTTGGTTATCGAGGAGAGATCTACTCCTACGGGTTAGTGCCAGAAATAACGAATTATCATCAACTAATCAGTAGCCGGTCAACTATAGATAATGCCATTATATTGATTGATGATTTATCGATTAAACATTCTGATGCTATAGCTAAAAATCTATCCAGTATGGTTAATGGAGAATACTTGTATTCAAGTTGGTTAGTATTGATTTTTAAGTATTTATTATTACTGGGATTATTGTTTGGCATCTTGCGGATGAGAGTAATATCTGTGAAAAAACAAGCGGTGATATTTTTTTCCAGCATTATTATTTTATTTTTATTGCAGTCCTTTTTTGTTAGTCAGCACTTATGGCTCTCCTTGAGTTTGATTTTATTGTTAGGCACTATCAGTTGGTTCTTGCAGCTAGGGTACCACTCGGAAACAAACCTGTTTATCGAGCAACATCAGCGTAGTAATGAGTTAATGGCTGAAGCGATCCCTATTTTTTACAATACACAAAATATTGAAGCTTTGCTTCCTCATTTGGAGCAAAGTCAACCGGATATTAATCTGATTGATAGTGTTTACCAAGTAGCGATTGAAGCAGAGGCTCATCGAAATACCTCACTTGCCAAAAGACTTCACCAATGGATATTGGGCCATAACAAACGGTTTTCTCCAAGCATGGAAAGAATGACCGAACTCATGCCCTCGAAAAACCATGAAGCCGAGAATCAAGAGCTTGGACTAGAGCAAACTTTAGTGATTGACCCAGACGGTGAAAAAATGACTACTCAGGTCAGTAGTATTTTAAACGTCACCAATTTTGGTCGCTATCAGGTTGATGGTATTCTTGGAAAGGGGGCTATGGGAGTTGTCTTTCAAGGTGTGGATCCAAAAATTAATCGCTATGTTGCGATTAAGACCTTACAACTTAGTGATGAGCTGGACGGTCAATCGCTGCTCGAAACAAAGCAACGTTTTTTCAGAGAAGCTGAAACCGCCGGTAATTTAAGCCACGCTAATATCGTCACTATTTATGATGTTGGCGAAGAACGCCAACCAAATTCGAACCAAACGTTGGGCTATATTGCGATGGACCTTTTGACCGGTGCTCCTTTATCTGAATACATTAAAAAAGGAAAACTCCTACCGCCTTCGCTGGTCTATCAATTGATGATCCAAATGACTGATGCACTTGAATATGCTCACCGGCAAAAAGTAATCCACCGGGATATAAAACCTGCCAATATTATTTATGACGATGATTTGCGCAGAGGTACTCTAACGGATTTTGGGATTGCCTATATGTCTGATCATAGCAAAACAAAAACAGGTACCATTATGGGTAGTCCCTATTATATGTCGCCAGAGCAAATACTCGGGATAAAAATTGACGGCCGTAGTGATATATTCAGTTTAGGCGTAACCTTTTATCAGTTATTAAGCGGTCACTTACCTTTTACCGGTGAATCAATCGCGAGTGTCGCTTTTCATATTACTAAAACAAAACATGAATCAGTAAAAAAATGGAACAAAAAATTACCCTCCAGTGCCGCAAGAATTACTAATAAGGCGATGCAAAAAGAGGCCGACAAGCGCTACCAAACGATGCAGGAATTTAAGCAGGCGCTGATCAACGCTTTAAAGAGGGACTATAAAAAGTTGCCGCTATCATGAAATCAATCTCAACGGTCCAATATGATTTTCAAACGATCTGTGATCAAGGTGCGGTAAGACCCAATAATGAAGATGCCATTAAATTCGGTTTGGCTGACTCAGGTAATCTTGCCTGGATGATTATCGCGGATGGTATGGGGGGGCACCTAGCTGGTGAAGTAGCGAGTAGTCTATTAGTTGGTGAGATCGAAAAGGCATTTGTGAAATTAACCCATTTTGATAAAAACGACTGGCTTTGTTGGATCGAAATAGAACTTAATCGCGCTAATAATAAAATATTTATGCAGGCGAAAAATAATGCAGGACAAAAAGGAATGGGAACCACGGCAGTTTTGGTAATTATTCACCAGCAACAGTGTTTTGTTGGCTGGGTTGGTGATTCTAGGTGTTACCGATACCAATCCGACTTAATAGGAAAAAGTGGTTTGACTCAATTGACCACTGACCACACCATGGTCCAGGCATTATTAGAAAAAGGAGCTATTAGCGAAAAAGAAGCTGCCGCCTCAAATAACAAAAACATGTTATCCAAAGCGATTGGTATCAAAAAAGGTATCGAAGTAGATACAAAACAATTATCGATTAACGATCAAGATATTTTGTTGTTATCAACGGATGGATTACATGATAGTCTAACTTTAGCATCGTTCGGATCAAGCATAGAAAAAGTGTATAAAGGAATAGAAATCGGCAGCGAGCTAGTCAATAAAGCGGTTGCTGAAGGCAGCAAAGATAATATTACTTTCGGCAGTATTTTAGTCAGTATGAAGTAAACCTTAGTACTAAAACCTAATTGGAAATAATCAACATGGCATATATCGCATTAATCGTCGAAGACGTTATTATTAATAAATGGGAAATCACCGAAGAAGTTATTATTTTGGGGCGCTCCAAAGATTGTGACATTCAAATTGATGATCAATCGGTGAGTTCTAAACATGCCCGAATCGTGACAGAACCCGATCCTTTTTTAGACAATAACAAACTGATTTTTATCGAAGATCTCCGGAGTACCAATGGGACGGAGTTAAACGGAAAGCCAGTGGTTAAAGAAAAACTAAACGATGGTGACTCATTAAAAATTGGATTTACTCAGTTTCAATTTGTTAGTAATAGCAATAATAACCTAGACGAAACAGCGGTAATATTAAGCTAACGATTAGAAGCTCAACTATGGAATGTGCTAAAAACACGAAAAGCTCTTTAATACAATTTTTACTTTCGTGTTTTTGTATTTTTCATCCTAAAATAATCAGTTGAAGTCGTGGAAAGAGCGCTATCCTGCGGCGTGCATGACGTAGTGAAAAAATAGCATGGTCACCTTTGATTTTTCTAGGCTCATACTTCAACGGATTAATTTAGGTTCAAACATTGATCTTATTAATTTATACTTTCAAATATAATCTCAACAAATGCATCCTGCTTTATAAAACCATTACCCCACTTGTCAACTAAATGTTGTAACACTTTTTCACCTTTGATCCTTTCAAGATCTCCCTGCCTCTTGATTGCCAATCGTACTTGCTCTCTAGCATCCACAAGCATATTCCGGTAAGCCAAAAGATCTTCCATCGTTGATAGCGGTCCATGGCCAGGAATAAAATGAGTATCACGGTTTGCGTTTTCGAGCACCCAGTTTACCGCGCTAATCACACCGTCAATGGAGCCACCTGAAGACAGGTCAATAAAAGGAAATGTTCTGGCGAAATATAGGTCGCCCATATGGATCACATTAGAATCTTTAAACCAGATAATTGAATCACCATCAGTATGACCGTGTGGCATATGGACCACCTGGGCGACCTCTCCATTGATATGAAACTCGATTTCATCAGCAAAAGTAATCACCGGTAAAGCGGAATCAGGACTTGGTTTGACTTTTTTATTAAACAACTTGATCAATTGTTCACTATTCATTCGTTGACGCACATTCTTGTGAGCGACGATTACCGCGCCGGTATGAGCGAAATTTTGATTACCACCTACATGATCGCCATGCCAATGGGTGTTGATCAAAAATTTGATAGGGCTGGCAGATATTTCTTTAATGGCGGCTTTTATTTTTTCCGAAAGAGGTGCATATTGGTCATCAATCATAAACAAGCCATCTTTACCGGTAGAAATACCTATATTGCCACCCTGTCCTTTAAGCATGTAAACACCACCTTTTACATGCTGAGTATCGATTATTACTTCTTTTTCCTTAGCACTGAGTGAAAAATTGAGCAATAGCAATAATGGCAAGAGTAAATTTTTGTTGTTCATAGATTAACCATCCTGGCGGTGATAAAAGATTAGGCTGAGATTCTGATTATCAAATCATACCGTCAAATAGGCAAACAGTCATCATTAATCGCTTGATTAATCCCCAGCGTTCCTCACCTACATCTATGTAAGTAGCCGCATCATTGACGGTGGCCGTTAGCTCACGTGGTTGTGCAAACTCACCTTCAGCCTACGCCTCATATGATGTTCTTGTTCATCCGCTCATCGTTTTGCTAGCGGTTTCCTCCTGACAAAACCTCGTGGATTAACCCTTGCCATTCGTTAGTAGTTATCGTCTAATTACATCAAAGTGTTCGACGGTGATTTTCCTACAGAGGACTTTTACCTCATTAGTTAATGCCCATGCCGGGCGTACACAATTAAAGGCACGACGATGCTTTGCACGCATGCTGGTGGCGTTTATATGTACCAAAAATTTGCAAAAAAGAGGATTTATGAAAACAGTAGAAATTGAAGAAAAAGTTATATATGGCATATCGGTAAGGACAACCAATACAAATGAAATGAATCCAGAAACTGCCAAAATAGGCCAAACTTGGCAGAAGTTTGACAATGAAGTCACTGTCGATTATCAAAATGGTGAAAGAGTTTATGGCGTTTATTACAATTATGAATCAGATGCAAATGGTGAGTTTGATGTATTGGCTGGATGCGAAAAAGATAACGTAACTCTTGATAAAGCGATCATTCAAAAAGGAAAATATTTAATATTTGAAGCCAAAGCAAAAACACAAGATGATAATGCAAGAATTCAGGCAGTTATAGAAACTTGGGGGAAAATTTGGCAATACTTTGGTGATGAAAATTCAGAATATAAAAGGACTTATAAAACAGATTTTGAATATTATAAAAATCAAACAGACATAGATATTTATATAGCAATTAACTAAAAAATAACCAAGAGGCAATTATTTTTGGTAGATTATTTGTGTAATAAACCAATAGAATTCACCAGCTTCTGTTTTAACATATACATCATCATCAACTTCCTTTCCAAGAAGAGCCTTTGCCATTGGGGAGTCAATCGAAGTGTAATCTTTTCGCCCAAAAATTTCGTCATAACCAGCGATACGAAATTTCTTTTTTTCGCCGGTTTCGTTTTCAATTTCTACCCAAGATCCAAAAAAAACTTTGCCTTCCTGCTGAGATGAATAATCAACTATTTTAAGATTTTCTAGACATTTTCTGAGATATCTAACTCGTCGATCTATTTCTCTGAGCCTTTTCTTGTTATATTGGTAATCTGCATTTTCGCTTCGATCTCCTAGACTCGCAGCCCAAGTGACCTTCCTAGTTGTTTCTGGTCGTTCTACTCGCCAAAGCTGATCTAGCTCATCCTTTAATTTATTGTATCCTTCTCTTGTTACAAATGGAGTTCTCATTAACCACAACTCTCTAAAATCTTAATATTTCGCTAAACGTTATTTATGGGGACAAGTATTAATTCTAACAACAAAGATTTCATTTTATCATCTTAATATCAATCAAAGCTTCTTCTTTTTTTTGCTCTTCTAGGCGGCGCATTAATTCTTTGCGTTTATCACAGGGTTCATCGCAATCACATACTTTTTCCAAGCCTAAATCTGAAATACCACCGCAGCTACCCTTGATTTTCTTTTTTTGAAAGATATAACCGATGGCCATAATAGCCACAACGACTAGCATTAAAAGAAAAGTGATAATAAAAATTTTCATGATATTGATAGCCTAAAGCTAATCTGTAAAAACGGCCGTTGTTTGACGCGCTTGATTGACCCATAATTGTAATACATCCGGGCGAGAATAATGCCCCGCTGGATCAAGATTTTGTCTTTCTCCTGAGCAAACAAAAACGCTCTTGCTGATGGCATCCGTTTACCCTCCCAAGGTAAAACCATTCTAATCAATGGACAATTAGTCCAAAACCATGGCCCGTAGCACCAAACAGTTACAGCAAATGCTTTTTGAAAGCACTAGTATACACTGCTTCAAAGCCTTTCTCTTTTTTTACCAGCAAATAAACGGGCAATTGATGTTGCTCGGCAAAAATAGTTGCCTGTTTCATTCCCATAACCATAAAAGCAGTGGCGTAGGCATCGGCTAACATGGTTTGTGAATGAAGCACGGTAACTGAGACTAAATCATGGGTGATGGGCTTGCCCGTAGTAGGATCAAGGGTGTGCGAAAATCGAATGCCCGCTTTCTCAAAATAATTTCGATAATCACCAGATGTTGCAACTCCTAGTCCCAACGGGGTAAAAACCTGTTGAATTTGCCGCTTTTGCTCCACGGGCGCTTCGATCGCTAACCGCCAAGGGAGGGATTTTGGATTAACACCTTTTGAAGCTGTTTCACCACCTATTTCTACCAGATAACTTGTGATGTTATACGATCTTAGAACCGAGGCAATATGATCGACGCTGTAGCCTTTGGCAATTGCAGAGAGGTTGATGGATAGTTTGGGGTGCCGTTTTTGAACGCAACCATTTCCTAACCGGACTTTATTGTAGCCGATACGTCTTACAAGTTGTTGAATAGCTTGCTCGCTCGGAATCACATCATTAGTTTGCTTTTTGTCAAACCCCCATTCTGAAATTAACGGCCCAATCGTTACGTCAAATTTCCCCTGAGTCTTTTTACTAATCTCGATGGCATTTTTAATAACATAATAAGTTTCTTCTGACACTTGCTGACAATCGAGAGAAGTTGACTGGTTAAACAAAGATAACTCGGAATCATCAATATAAGTGGACATTAAATGATTGATTTTTAGCAACTCAGTATCGATTTGTTGTTGAATAAGTACGGCAGTTTGTTGATCCGATTGGAGGGTGATCTGATAAGTTGTACCCATTGTGAAACCATCGAGTCGAACATAGTTGATCTCTGATTGGCAGGATGCAACCATAAAAATGACAATTAGGATGATTGATTTTCGGAATAACAAAATTAAGTTTCTCAAATTTGATGTAAAGTTGATTTTGTTTTAATTCGAGGTTAGCGATCTTCAAACTCGTCGCTATCTATACCTGTATTTTGAGGTGGCACGGGTATATATTTATCCACCAAAATCATCGAGGAAGATATTATCGCGTTCAACCCCTAAATCTTCCAGCATTTTAATCACGGCAGCATTCATCATCGGTGGTCCACACATATAATACTCACAATCTTCTGGTGCTTCGTGAGTTTTTAGATACTCATCGTGAAGTACATTATGAATAAAACCTGTGTAGCCATCCCAGTTATCTTCTGGCATAGGGTCGGACAGTGCGACATGCCATTCAAAATTATTATTAGTATTAGCTAGCTCATCATATTCTTCGGTATAGAACATTTCTCTTCGGCTTCTTGCGCCATACCAAAATGAAATTTTTCGGTTCGTATTGAGACGTTTTAATTGGTCAAAAATATGCGATCGCATCGGCGCCATTCCGGCACCACCACCAATAAATACCATTTCATTTTGAGTTTCTTTTGCAAAAAACTCGCCGTAAGGACCAGAAATTGTGACTTTATCGCTAGGCTTTAAATTGAAAATATAAGAAGACATTTTACCCGCTGGCAGGCTCATATTGCGTGGCGGCGGTGACGCGATCCTCACGTTTAACATGATAATACCTTCTTCTCCTGGATAGTTGGCCATGGAGTATGCGCGAGTGACATTCTCTTTGACTTCAGAAACCACGTCCCATATTTTAAAATGGTTCCAATCAGGGTGATATTCTTTGTCGATATCAAACTCTTTATAGCTCAATTTATAGGGTGGACATTCGATTTGAATGTAACCACCAGCACGAAAAGGTACGCTTTCACCTTCTGGTAATTTGAGTTTCAGCTCTTTAATAAAGGTTGCTTTGTTATCATTGGAAATAACTTCACATTCCCATTTTTGCACTCCGAAGATTTCTTCGGGTAGTTCAATTTCCATATCCTGTCTAACATTGACCTGACAAGATAAACGGACACCTTGTTTGGCTTCACGTTTGTTGATATGCCCTTCTTCAGTGGGCAATAACGAGCCGCCACCAGAATTAACTACGCACTTACATTGACCACAAGTTCCTCCGCCACCACAAGCTGACGGGACAAATACACCAACATCGGCTAACGCACCTAATAACTTACCACCCGCGTTGGTGGTAATGGCTTTTGTTTTTTCACCATTAATCCCAATACGAACAGCACCCGAACTAACAAGGCTTGATTTGGCGGCCAGTATAATAAGTACCAAGGCCAATATGACCAAAGTAAACATGGATACGCCAACAATGATTGTATCTAACATTTTGCTTTATCCTTTTTATTAAAGCTGAACGCCGGAAAACGACATAAATGCGAGCGCCATCAATCCAACTGTAATAAAAGTAATCCCCAGACCTCGTAAGCCCTCAGGTACATCGCTGTATTTCATTTTTTCCCGAATACCCGCTAGTGCGACAATCGCCAGTGCCCAACCAAAACCACTTCCGATCCCGTAAACGACTGACTCGGCAAAATCATATTCCCGTTGGATCATAAACAAGCTACCGCCTAAAATGGCGCAGTTAACAGTAATCAATGGCAAGAATATTCCAAGCGCCTGATAGAGGGCAGGAAAAAATTTATCCAAGATCATTTCTAGGATCTGAACAATCGCGGCGATAACACCGATATAAAGGATCAAACCGAGGAAACTCAAATCAATATTAGGCAATCCTGCCCAGCTCAAAGCACCTTCTTGTAATAAGTAAGTGGATAGCAGGTTGTTGACTGGTACTGTGATTGCCTGAACGACAATGACCGCGACCCCTAAGCCAATAGCGGTTTGTACTTTTTTAGAAACGGCTAAAAAAGTACACATTCCTAAAAAAGCGGAAAGCGCCATATTCTCAATAAAAACCGAACGAATAAATAAACTAATATAATGTTCCATTAGCTTGCGTCCTCAATTTGTTCTGGTTTCCAGGTCCGCAGGGCCCAAATGAGTAAACCAATAATAAAAAATGCGCTCGGCGGAAGTAATAACAAACCATTGGTGGCATACCAGCCGCCATCTTTGATCGGCGTCAATATCGTAAAACCTAAAATGCTACCGGAACCAAAAAGTTCTCGTATGGTTGCGACCGCAATCAAAATGGCAGAATAACCTAAACCATTCCCAATGCCGTCAAAAAAACTCATCATAGGACCGTTTTTCATTGCGTAAGCTTCCGCTCGTCCCATGACGATACAGTTAGTAATGATCAGGCCAACAAAGACAGACATTTGCTTTGCCGTTTCAAACGCGTAAGCTTTTAACAGCTGATCAACCACAATAACCAACGAGGCAATAATGGTCATTTGTACAATAATTCGAATACTGGATGGGATTTGTTTACGGATCAAACTGATCAGCATATTGGAACAAGCGGTGACTAACGTCAAAGCAATACACATGACTAACGCGGTTTCCAATTTACTGGTAACGGCTAGTGCACTACAAACACCTAAAACTTGTAATGCGATCGGGTTATTGTCCAAGATTGGCTTTAGGATAACCATTTTTAGTTCTTGCTTATCAATAGCCATTTATGCTTCTCCTTTTTGCACGTCTAGGCGCGCTAGGAATGGGCCAAAACCTTGCTCACTTAGCCAGTAGTCGAGCATATTTTGTAAACCGCGGGTGGTCATGGAAGCGCCAGATAAAGCATCTACTTCAAACTCATTGGCGGGAATTGTCTTGACTAACTTAAGCGCTGGTTGACCGCGGTTGTTGAGTAATTTTTTACCTTGCCAAAGCGCCAACCAACGAGGATTTTCTACTTCACCACCAAGCCCCGGGGTTTCACCTTGCTCATAAAATTTAAGACCTACGATGGTTTGTTTATCCGACTCTAAAGCGATAAAACCATATAAAGTTGAAAAAAGACCTTTACCGTGAATAGGTAAAATAATCGTTTCTACTTTAGTGTCGTTCCTGACCAGGTAAATAGGGACAATTTTTGAGCGCCGACCAATACCTGCAGGATCATTTTTGATTGCGATGCTAGTTTCCAGAATTTTAGCGGCCTTACGTTGGTTAAAACTAGCGGGGTTCTCCACGCTTACAAATAGCCCAGTCGAAAGCTCGACAAATTTTTTCTCAATATTGGCAAATGCTATTTCAATATCCGTGTCCGGATTTAATAAATGGGCCGCAATCAGCACATTTTTCTTTTTATCGAGTGCTGCATTATTATCTTGTTTTTCCTTCAAGATAACGGCTGCGCTCGATACGATAATGGAACATACTAAGCAAAGTACCAAGGCAACTATAATGGTTCGCATAAATGAATCGGTATTGGTTGGTTGTTCGCTGATTTCATTTTTTGCGTCAGCTATATTCACTGGCAGTTCGGTATTAGCTGGCATAACGCTTAGCCCTCCGCTTAATATTCGCTTGGACCACAAAATGATCGATTAGCGGTGCAAATAAATTAGCAAATAAAATCGCTAACATCATGCCTTCTGGAAAAGCGGGGTTTACCACTCGGATCAGTACGCACATTAATCCAATTAAAAAACCAAAATAAAATTTACCTTTATCAGTTAACGAGGCTGACACCGGATCGGTCGCCATAAACATCATACCAAAGGCAAAGCCGCCAGTGACTAAATGCCAATACCAAGGCATTTCAAACATCGCATTGGTTTCGCTACCAATCCAGTTGAGTAAAAGAGAAGTAACGACCATGCCGCCCAATACACCGATAATAATTCGAAGTGATGCAATGCGTAAATAAGCCAGCAACAGTCCCCCTACAAGAATCATCAAGGTTGAGACTTCACCAATAGAACCAGGAATGAGCCCGTAAAAAGCATTCCACCAATTCTCATTAATGACATAATCAATTTGATGGACCGCTGCCGCGGCACCTGCCGCCAATGGAGTAGCACCAGAATAACCATCAATCACGTTCCACACATCACCAGACATGTCGCTTGGATAAGCAAAGAACAAAAAAGCACGCCCGGCCAGAGCTGGATTGAGAAAGTTTTTACCGGTTCCGCCAAAGACTTCTTTGGCGATCACCACGCCAAAACTAATACCTAAAGCAACCTGCCATAAAGGGATCTCTGCCGGTAAGATCAAGGCAAAAAGGATTGAAGTCACAAAAAAGCCTTCGTTGATTTCATGACCTCTAATGGAGGCAAATAACACTTCCCAAAAACCACCTACAATAAAAGCGGTGGCGTAAATTGGCACAAAATATAACGCGCCAATAAACATTGAGCTGAATATATCTTTGGAATATTCTGCGCCAAATAAATTCATTACCCATCCGCGCAATCCTTCTAGTTCTACCGCGCCGGTGGTTGCCATTGCATCAACGGCCTGATAACCCACGTTGTACATTCCCCAAAACATCGCTGGAAAAGTACAAGCCCAAACAAAAATCATGATGCGTTTTAAATCAATACTGTCTCTAACGTGAGCGGCACTGCGAGTCACATGGCCCGGGGTATAAAAAATGGTAGTCGCCGCTTCAAATAGTGCATACCATTTTTCGTATTTGCCCCCTTTTTCAAAATGGGGTTCAAGGTGATCGATATATTCGCGTAAGCTCTTCATTATCCTTCCTTGTCAATGGTGGTTAGTACATCGCGAAGGATGGGACCATATTCATATTTACCGGGGCAGGCAAAGGTACACAGCGCCAAATCTTCTTCATCAAATTCTAGGCAACCTAACTGCTGTGCTGTTTCTGCATCTCCAACCACTAAAGCTCGAAGCAATTGTGTTGGTAGAATATCCCAAGGCATGACTCTTTCATAACTACCGATGGGCATAATGGCTCGCTCGCTACCATGAGTCGAGGTGGTCATGTCAAAGCGTTTATTTTGGTTCATGTGAGATATAAATGCACGGGTCACCGAAAATTTCTCGATCCCGACATGCAGCCAGCCAAATAGTTCTTTTTCTCGCCCTTCGGCAAGTACACTAATTTGATGATGATAACGCCCCAGAAAATCTCGATGGTGTACAGCAATATGACCGTTAAAAACTGAACCAGAAATCACCCTTTCATCTTTAGGGGTAATTTGCTCTGTGAGTAACTCTGAAATTTTTGCGCCTTGTAGAGTGCGCACTAAACGAGGCTGGTTAACTAATGGTCCAGCAATGGAGATGACACGGTGACAATTTAATCGACCAGTGGTAAATAGCTCGCCAATCGCAATCACATCTTGGTAACCAATGTGCCAAACACTTCGCTCACTATCAACCGGTTTCAAAAAATGAATGTGAGTACCTACATTACCGACCGGATGAATTCCGCAAAAAGCCTGATAATTGGCGACTTTATTTTTTTCAATGTCAATTGACTGGCTGCCATCGTAACAAACGAATAATTCACCTTCAGTAAGATGCTTGAGTACACTTAAACCATGATTAAAGGTTTCGGTTTTCTCAGAAATAATAACCATTGGATCCGCGGCCAACGGATTGCTATCCATTGCCGTAACAAATAGGGCGCAAGGCACCGCCTCTTTTGCGGGTACTTTACTCATTGGTCTCACTCGAAATGCAGGCCAAAGACCTGATTCAATTAGATTGTCGACGACTTGCTCGCGGCTCAAATCTGCCAATTGGCTTTCTTTATATTGAGTAAAATCTACGTATTCATCCCCTTTTATTTCAATAACCACCGATAGTAGCTTTCGTTTGGCACCACGATTTATTGCCTTAATAGTGCCACTGGCTGGGGCGGTATATTTGATCCCTTCATTTTTTTTATCGGTCCATAAAAGATCACCACATTTCACTGAGTGTTCTAGGCGAATATGCATAGAAGGTTTCATATCGAGGTAATCTTCACCGAGCAACGCCACTTCAGTAACGGGTGGTCCGTCATAGATGCTTTGCTCAGGATTTCCCGTGATCGGGAGATCTAAGCCTTTATTTATCTTAATCATAGAATTATTCAGCGGTTCAGTTTATTAGGTTCTAATCAATCACTATAGTTGAAGACTCTCAAAAATGTGTAAAATGCACTGATAAAAAAGGCATAAAGCACCCATTTTTTGGGGTCTTTTTTGGATAACGCTTCAACCCAAAAACTTCTCTTGACGGTATCAAAGCACTTATTTTAATTTGTCCGAAATATGTCTGAAATTGGCTCGGATTTTAAACGCGCGTATTATACGAGCATCGACGGATAATTGACCAGAGAAAATCACTCAAAATGGGTTGTTTTAGTAAGAATTTATGGTTCTTACAGGCATAGATCGCAGACTTGGATATATATGAACTATATTCTGGGTAATCACTGGTGAATATGATATGTTTTTATAACGCTGTATTATTCTAGAATAATGATTGATTAGAAAATAAACAGAACAGGGAAAATCTTTCTATAATGATATGATGATTGTCGAACAAATAAAATCAGGAGCATGGTAATGTATTGGAATCGTTCGATAAAAAATCGTTTGATTACCATCATCCTATCTATTTGCATGATCTCTTTGTGTGTTGGAATGTTCACTATTGGTGTCAGTTTCTATAACGCGAACAAAGAATCCATGATTGCTGATTCTATTACCCAAGCAAGATTATTAGCTGATCATGCAGAAGTTGCGGTTATTTCAGAAAATCCACAGGCCGTGCTGGATATACTGGAAAGCGCGGTAATGGATATTCATTCAAGTGCTGCTATTTTTGATGCGATCGGTCACAAATTGGCAATGCGGGATAATGATGGCTTTAACTACATTAGTGAAGTCGAATATAAAAGTGTTAGTCAATTTTATTGGGGTCCACAATACCTTTATGTCTGGGAAAAAATTGGCAAAGACGATAATTTCCTAGGAGTGGTGTATTTAAAAATCTCGATCGCTGCATTTGACGATAAAATTAGAACTTATGCGCTCTCTAGTTTTGTTATCTTAATCGTTCTTTTTGTGGTGATTTATTTAGCGGCCTTTCGCCTTCAAAATAGCATTTCAAAACGTTTGGTTGAGCTGGATCGGATCAGTCGGGAAGTCGGCAACAGCGGCAATTATTCCATTCGGGTTCCCAATTCTGGTGAAGATGAAATTGGATCACTTGCGCGCTCTTTTAATCAGATGCTGGAAACCATCGAAGAAAATCAACTCGAACGAGACAAGGCCAACGAAGCGTTGCATTTAAATCGACGTCGTTTAGAGCGAGCGGTAAAAGATCTACAATATTTGGCTAACTATGATTCATTGACTCAGCTACCTAATCGGGCGTTATGCATGGATCGGATCAAATACGCACTTAAAGGTGCCGCTCGTGCAAACACTATGGTAGCCATTTTATTCCTCGATCTGGATCATTTTAAAGATGTAAACGATTCGCTCGGTCATGCTGTAGGTGATCAACTGTTAAAAACAACCAGCCAAAGGTTGTTGGAAAAAATCCGCTCAGAGGATACTTTAGCCCGCTTAGGTGGTGACGAATTTGTAATTATTCTTAATCATATAAAAGATACATCAAATGTCATTGATGTAGTGGAAAAAATCGTGACCAGCTTTGAAGAGCCTTTTAAGCTTTCCAATTATCAGGTGAATACCACTGTGAGTATTGGCATTTGTATGTACCCCCACGATGGCCTTGATGTGGATTCATTAATGAAAGCGGCTGATGCCGCTATGTACAAGGCTAAAGAGCTTGGGCGTAATACCTACGAATTTTATCAAGCGGATCTAAATCAGTTGGCCAATAGACGTCATCAGCTTGCCAATGAATTACGTGGTGCCGTCAAAAATGGTGAAGTGCATCTGGTTTTTCAACCGCAACTTCACTTACCAACAAACAGCGTCATCGGTGCTGAAGTATTGGTACGTTGGAATAGTCCGGTATTAGGGCCTATCAGCCCTGCAGAATTTATTCCGATCGCTGAAAGTACCGGCTTAATCAGAGAAATTGGTGATTGGGTGTTGGAGAATGCTTGTAAGATGCTGGCATCCTGTCTTAAAGATGGTCTGGAAATCCGTCTGGCAGTCAACTTGTCAGCCATGCAATTCAAACAAGCTGATCTAGCTTCTCAAATAGCCGAAACTTTGAAAAAATATCGGGTCCCGCCAAGATGCTTAGAAGTTGAAATTACCGAAAGTATGCTGATGCGGGATGTGAACAAGGCGATTGAGGTTCTGGAAAAAATCAAAGAAATGCAAATTAGAATTGCTATTGATGATTTTGGTACTGGTTATTCCTCATTAGCCTATTTAAGACGCTTTCCACTGGATGCGCTTAAAATTGACCAATCTTTTGTCGATGAACTAGTGGTGGATAATGATGATACCGCGATCACATTGGCGATTATCTCTATGGCTAAAAGTTTACGTCTTGAAGTCATTGCTGAAGGTGTTGAAACCGAACAACAGTTGGAGTTTTTAAAACAAAACAACTGCGATGATATTCAAGGCTACTATTTTTCCAGACCTATTCCCCAGCAAGACTTTAAGGCCTTTGTTCGTCAACATCGGCTGAAAAATGATGAGACAAAGCAAATTATTGCCTAATTAATCATTTTCACCAACAATATCAGTTGAATCTAACCAATCACTCAGGTAAGATTTGCGCCCTTTTGCGTGTGGTGCAGTTTTATTGGTCATGAATCACTCAAGAAACAAAATCATTGCCGGAAATTGGAAGATGAACTGTTCTCGATCGGAAGCGATCCAGCTGGCCAGTCATGTGATTGCTGCTTCGGGGGATTCAAAAGGATCGAATGATACGCAATTGTTAATCTGCGTACCGAGCATTCATTTGGCTGATATAAGCCGCTTGATGGTGCATAGTTCGATATTACTCGGTGCACAAGATGCTTTTTGGCAAGAAAAAGGCGCTTATACCGGCGAAATCAGCGTTAAGATGTTAACCGATTATCAGGTGAGCCATTTGTTAGTGGGTCATTCCGAACGGCGCCAAATGTTTGCCGATGATGACCCAAAAGTGGCCTTAAAATTTGAAGCCGCTTTAAAAAATGGCCTAACGCCTATATTATGTATTGGCGAAACTTTGGAACAGAGAGAAAAAGGGGCCACAGCGGCTGTTTTACAAGCTCAATGTGAGTCAGTCGTTGAACAAGTGGGTATTAAGGCTTTTGCTACTGCTTGTGTTGCTTATGAACCCATATGGGCAATAGGCACTGGTCAAACCGCAACACCTGAGCAAGCTCAGCAAACTCACCAAGCTCTTAGAGCTTGGTTTGCAGAGCAAGATCAAGCAATAGCAGCAAATTTACAGATATTATATGGTGGCAGCATGAATGCTGGCAACGCTGATGAACTATTAGCGCAGCCAGATATTGATGGTGGCTTAATCGGTGGAGCTTCATTAAAAGCCGATGATTTTTTAAAAATTTATTCTGCAGCAGGATAAACACAATGCAAGAAACAATCTTAATTATTTATTTAGTCGTGGCGATCGCTTTGGTCGGTATTATTTTACTTCAACAGGGAAAAGGCGCAGAAATGGGTGCTTCTTTCGGTGCGGGTGGTGCCAATACGGTATTTGGCGCAGCCGGTTCAGGCAATGCACTAACCAAAGCAACCACTATTTTAGCGGTACTTTTCTTTGGCATCGCAATGAGCCTCAGTTATTTAAATTCAAAACCGGCAGCGGTTGTTGACGCTATTTTTGATGAAAGCTCTTCAATAGAAAAAACAGATTTAGAGTCAGCCCTACCCGCCAAATTCGACAGCGACACTTCGGGTTTAGAAGCCGAATTACCACCTACTGAAGAACCAGCCGCTGAAGAAGTGAAAAATACTTCAGAAAAAACGGTTTCAGAAAATACAACTTCAAAAATCAAAGAAGTTGAACAAACTCTAAGCGCAGATAAAACTGAAGAAGACCCAAAAGAGCAAGATGATCAGTAAATTGCCGATCGCATGACTTAGTTAAGTTTAATCAGCGGATGTGGCGGAATTGGTAGACGCGATAGCTTGAGGGGCTATTAACTTCGGTTGTGGGGGTTCAAGTCCCCCCATCCGCACCATTAAACTTACACAAATAGACATTTAAAGGTGTCCTTTTCGCATCGTTCAGACTACTACATGGCGACTACAGATAATGGTAGGAAAGCCGGATATACTTTTGTGATAATTTTTATTTTTCTAATATTATCGGCTTGCAATATTGAGGAAGTCCATATACTTGCCGTACCCGTTTGCCTTGTATCAAAAAGCTAAAGCTTGACAAGGTCAGTTTTTATCTTTACCGTAAAAAATAGGTTACATCGAAGGTGCTAATTTTATCGCAATACGGTAGATGGTGTAAGGGTATTTACGCGCGATACAAGATATTAGTGAAAGGAGTCAAAGGACTAAGAGCATTTTATGATTTAAAGAAAGATGAGAAGGATGCAAGTCCCAATTTGATCACAATATCGAAAAAACCGATGAGTACGATTCGAGTACAAAAGACTATTGATGAAGCGGATAATACTTATAACCGTTCTGCTGCAATGAAAATTGAAACTGATAACTCTTTACCTCAATCAATCTATAGTTTGTCTAAGTCAGAGACCTATTTTTCTAGACCTCGTGATTTATGGCAACGTGATGATGGTTACCGTGAGTACGGTAATTTATATAACCCATTTTGGCAAACGCATTTGCTTGAAACTAGCAATACAGATAGATTAGCAGCAGCGGTTGATTTCGCAAGTGGTTTGTAGTTTTAAAAAAAACGTATAAATAACGTAGTTAATAATAATTGAAATTGGCTAAGAGAATTTGCATATGTTATCTCAAATGGCATCTAAGTTAGGTAGGATATCTAAATCATTCATATACATGGTTTCAATATTTTGTTTTTCAGTGTACGCAATAAATGAAAATGAGAAGTTTTCCTTAGGTTCTCCTAATCCATACGATGAGCAGAAAGGGAATGAAAATCCTACGCCTGAAGAATATGTTTTAGTCAATGCTAAATCAGATAGGTATGAATTTTGTTCTAGTGCGGCCGAATCGGTCAAGATGCTTACTTTGTTGGCAGCTAATCTTGAGCCTTTTGAAAGTAAAGATAATGTATTTTCTTCGTTGGCAGCAACCGCTGGAATTGATTACCCTTTTCTAACTGTTAAAGGAGATGCAGATACTTATGTTTTACAGCAGGCGATTAAATCAGCGTGGGACAATCGCCATTCTCAAGAAAAAAATATGGACTCTGATAAGCACCCATCTCAAATGTTCTGGAACAACTGCTTATCTTTTTCTTTGGATTTATTTAAACAAACATGGTTAGATGTTCTTGCTAGCTGTAGCGATGAGAGCTGTGATGAGTGAGAGAAATATAGTAATGTTAAAGATTTTTTTGTATTGAAAGTGTTTATTTTTATAAATAATATTTGTATCTATTCAACGAACCTGAGCTGAATAGATACACTCTATTTAGTGCCTGACCGAAAACTCATAACTTATTGAAATAAAACAACTATTTCG
>CAYVSL010000058.1:0-20824 GCA_964454125.1 uncultured Kangiella sp. | reverse complement strand
TCCGTCCAATACAAGTCTATTTCCGCCAAAATGCGTATAATAAAAGATCCTAGATCTTACTTCAACGGGTTATTCCAAGTTCAAGGGGATAGTCAAGCAAGCTTCCAATCCGCCATTAGGGTGATTGGATAAATTAATTTCCTGACTCGTTACAGGATAGTTCCGTCCGAAAGACGGCATTTGTTTAACAAACTATTTTTACGCTACGTTGCTTGTGTTGCTGCCATTTTAAGTGAGAGTTGCCTACTCGTACCGATTGTGAACAAAAAATGACTCTTTTAAGGCGGTTTTGAGTGAGTTAAAATCTCTAAATAGGAGTTTGGGGACCGCCATAGCGACACACTTTTTACCTTATCATACGAACTAAGGTAGAATACGCAACGGATCGACCTGTTTTACCCACCGAGTAAAATACAATCGACAAATTTCAACAATAAAGGAAAAACATTGCGCTTAACCCAACAAAGCATCAACAATCCAGCGGTTGTGGCAGTAGTCAGCGCGGTAATATTACTGCTCGGTATAGCTGCCATGTTACGAATTCCAGCGCAATTGCTGCCCAATATCGAAAAACCGATCATCACCATTATTAATTCTTGGCCCGGCGCATCTCCTAGTGAAATTGAATCAGAAGTCACCGTACCGGTTGAAGAAGTATTGATCGGTACACCGGGAATGACCGATTTGGTGGCTTGGAATATGTCTAATTTTGGCTTTATGCAAATGGAATTTGCGATTGAAACTGATATGACTCGGGCTTTAATTGAAGTAATTTCTCGCTTGAATCGATTGCGCCCTCTACCTGCTAACGCTCAAAAACCTCAGGTAATGATGGGCGAATGGGGTGATGCCAACGATACTCTAATCGAATATTTTGTTCAGCAACTGCCCGGAACAGAAGATCAAATGGCAGCCAACTCCCAATATATTCGCGATAAAATAGTACCCGAATTACAGAGTTTATACGGCGTTTCAAAAGTTGATTTTGACGATGGTCAGAACGGCCAGGGTAATCAACTACAAATTATTTTTGACCCTTATCGTGCCGCAGAGTTAGGTATTGATATCGCTCGTGTTACCCAACAAATCGGTCGTTCTACCGATATTTCCAGTGGTTTTGTGGATGTTGGTCGTCGTCAATATATTTTACGATTTGAAGGACGTTATGACTTTGAACAGCTCTCCGGATTAATTCTTGATTGGCGTGAAGGCAAACCAATTAAAATGGGTGATATTGCCGAGTTTAAAATTGGTCCCGGCAGAGAAGATGGTTTTATCTACCAAAATGGTAATAAGAGTTTTCGGTTGTCGGTGGGTAAAACTAATGAAGCAAATGTTTTAAAAGCCCTAGAAATCATCAAGAATAAAATCGATGAACTCAATGCAGGCGAATTTGCAGATCGTGGATTAAAGGCACAATTCTCTTTTGATCCGAGTCGTTACATAAAACGTTCAATGAGTTTATTAAGCACTAACTTGCTGGTGGGGATCTTTTTATCGATAGGTATTTTATGGTTATTTTTACGTCAATGGCGAGCCACTTTTTTAATCGCGTTGGCCATTCCCGTTTCGTTACTGACCACCTTTATTGTTTTACAATTGGCTGGTCGCTCGCTCAACGTCATCTCGTTGGCAGGTCTGGCATTTGCCACAGGCATGGTGTTGGATGCGGCGATTGTGGTGTTAGAAAATATTATTCGTCTGCGAGAGCGAGGCGAGCAAGCCAAAGAAGCTAGTGATACTGGAACCACTCAAGTTTGGGGAGCCTTATTAGCCTCCACCGCTACCACTGTTGCGATATTTATTCCAATCATGTTTTTGGAGGATGCTGAGGGCCAAATGTTTGCCGACCTTGCTTTAACCATTGCTATCGGTGTGAGTGTTTCGCTAGTCGTGGCGATCACAATATTGCCAACCGCTGCTCGTTTCTGGTTGCGCCAGCTACCTGCGCCAGTCGCCGATCATTCAAACTGGGATAAATTAGCCGATCGATTAATGGCGATGACTAACAATCAAAACAAACGATTAAGCTGGGTGGCTGGCTTAATCATCTTTTCAATTAGCGCATCTATTTTACTTTGGCCGAGTAGCAATTATATGCCGCCAGTCAAACGTGATACCATCGATAGCTTTTTATTTTTTCCACCAGGAACTAACGTTAAGACCGCCGATAAAGAAATTGCTCAGGTGATCGATGCCAGATTGCAACCGCATATAACCGGAGAAAAACAACCGGCGATCCGGGATTATTTTTTCTGGTCATTCCCGGGCGCTTCCGGAGGCTGGCTGGCCATCAATGGCGATGAAGATGCTGATCTGCAAGAACTACAAAACACAGTACAAAATACAATTATCAGCAATATTCCTGATCTGTTTGGTTTTTCCATGAGGCGCAGTTTATTTGGTGGATTTAGCGATGCTAATAGTGTTGAAATGGAAATCACTTCGACCAATTTAGACGCAGCCAAACAAGTCACAATGCAAGGTATGCAATTGGTCATGTCGAAAATTCCAGGGGCGACTGCCAATCCGCAACCGGATCCATTTGCCGATGCCACCGAACTCAGATTCACGCCTAACGATGTGCGTCTTGCAGAAGTCGGTTGGACTCGACAGGACCTAGCAACCGTCGTGATGGAACTTGGTCAGGGTGCGTGGCTTGGTGAGTATTTTGACGGTCAGGAAAGGCTAGATATTTTTGTTAAATCGATCCCGTTAGAGACACCCGAAATCATGCAGTCAATCCCGGTGGTGACTCCCAAAGGCGGTATCCTTCCCTTAGCAGAATTAGCCACTATTTCACAAGTTCCCTCACCGAGTGCCATCGTCAGATTTGAACGTAAACGAGGATATAGTCTAGTAATTAATCCGCCACCGGGAATGTCGTTGGAAGATTTGATCCATGAATTAAAAACAAAGATTGAGCCGAGCTTAAGAGCTAGTTTACCTAATGACGGTGAAATTAATTATGCCGGAAGTGCAGAAGATTTAAGTCGCGCCATCAAAACACTTAGCATGAATTTTTTGATGGCGTTTATTTTATTATTACTGATCATGGCAGTCCTGTTCCGCTCCATTAAATTGGCATTTTTAATCGTGGTATCCATTCCGCTAGCGGCAGTTGGCGGAGTGATGATGATCCAACTAATGAATTTGATCAAATTTCAACCACTGGATCTTTTAGGTATGATTGGTTTCATTATATTGTTAGGCTTAGTGGTTAATAATGCCATATTACTGGTAGCGCAAACTCAAAAAGCTGAGCAACAAGGATTATCCCGTCAACAAGCAGTTCATCAAGCATTACGTTTGCGTTTGCGCCCCATTTTTATGAGCACTCTGACCAGTTTGTTTGGTATGTTACCTTTAATGGTTTTTCCTGGTGCAGGTAGTGAAATCTATCGAGGCATGGCTGCGGCTATTGTTGGCGGGATGAGTGTTTCGACTATTTTCACTTTGGTGTTGTTACCGAGTTTATTACAATTAACTACTCAAAGGACTAAACAATAATAATGAAACGATCTTATTTCGCCCCTGCGGGAGCCATATTTTTATTCTGCTCGACAATGAATGCGTTTGCTCAAGAGCCGCCTCAAATACCACCCACTCAGGTTTCTATTGTACTAGTAAAAGAAAGGCTACTAGCGCCAACAACCCAAGTGACAGGATCGGTGGTTAGCGTAAATGACAGCAAGATATCAACTCAGGTTCCCGGTGAATTGCAGTGGTTAGCAACGGTAGGCCGTTCAGTACAAAAAGAGGATGTTATCGCTCGCATTAATCCGACATTACTAGCCATTGATCTGCAAACCGCCGAAGCGGGATTAGCCAGATTACAAGCTGATTTAGATTTCAGACAGCAAGAAGTGAAACGATTTAAGACTTTAGCGGATCGAGACAATACTTCCAAAACCCGACTACAGGAAGAGATCGCTAAACGTAATATGTTGTTGCAGGATATCAAAGCCGGTGAGGCCAATTTAGCCCAAGCCAAACATAACCTATCACAGAGTGAAATTAGAGCCCCATTTGGTGGTACTATTGCTGCTCGGCTTGCGAGTAAAGGTGAATTTTTATCTACCGGCGATCAAATTCTTCGGTTAGTTGATACTTTCCATCGGGAAATCAGTTTAAATGCACCGATGTCATTACTACCCTATATAAAAAATAAAATGTCCGTCCAGGTTTCTACCGTTTACCAAACAGATCAGGTGAAAGTGATAGCGATTGTGCCCGTTGGGGATGAAATATCTCGAATGGTAGAAATTCGTTTAGACGTTTCAATCGACCACTGGATAACCGGGATGCCTGTTACTATCTATCTACCTAATGCCCCGGCTTTAAGAAGAATGACCATTCCAAGAGATGCTTTGGTTATTAAAGGCAGCGAGGTTTATATTTATAAAATTGATGAATCAATGAAAGCCGAAAAAATAGATGCCAAAATTGAAGCCGTTGATGGTGATTGGGTGGCAATCAAAGAGAAGCTAACCGAAGGTGATCAGATTGTGATACGCGGCGGAGAACGATTAATGCCAGGGCAATCAGTGAGTATTTTGAAAAACAAATAATCTTGAGTTAGATTATTTGTTTTTCATTGAGTTAGCTTTATTAATTTAGAAAAGACAATTTAGAAAAGGCCTTTTAGATATCTCTTAAAACAATCAACGATCAAGCCCCGTAAACAACCCGTTCACTACGCAGTAGTCTGGTCAATACTGTCACAATCACCAATGTTAATATCACTGTAACTCCAGCAGTCATGGCAAAATTAACCATATCCATTCCTTCACCTCTTAGCACATTGGATAAGAGTTGCTGTTGACCTAAAACAGGAATTGCATACATCCAGTCCGCCGCTTTAGCACCACCAATCATAGTCGCAAAAACGGTTGCCATAGGAATAAAACTAATAAAACCTAAATAACTTTGCGCTTCTTTGAAAGACTTGGCAAACAATGAAGTCAGCATTTGCAAAGATGCTGCTAGCAGCGCCATTGGCACTAACATTACAATAATATCAAGCTGCATTCCCATCGTTAATTTTGGATCAACCCCTAAGGATTTTAACGAGACAAAATTTAATGCTGTTGCCGTCATCACCACCGAAATAACCGTAGCCAACATGCCAAAGCTGACCACGGTAAAATATTTACCTAACATGATTTGGGCGGAAGATAGTGGATGGACTAATAACGGTTCTAAGGATTTTCGTTCGCGTTCACCGGCGGTGGTATCGATGGCAGTCGGCGCACTACCAAAAAAGGCTGCCATTAAAATGATCATTTGCAAACCTGCTAGGATCTGCCCTGCCCGACTGGCGTCAGTGGAGTAGTCTTTATCTTCAACAATCACGGCTCTTGCAATTTGGGGATTAACACCGCGCACCATTAACCGCATTGATCCAATAGAAATACCGTAACCTTGTAACAATCGATTCAAGCGACGTTCAACAGCTCTAGATTTATCTAAAGATTTATCACTATGTATATAAATAATTGCTGGCTCAGATTTTGAAAACTTCTCATCATAGTCATCCGGGATTTCTAAAACCAGTTGCACTTTTTCTGACTGTATATCCTCTTTAGGTTTACCACTATAATCTTCGAACATCACATCCTTATCTTTTAAATACCCTATCAGATCCGGCGCATTTTGCTGACCGATCACCTGAACGATTAGATCTTCAGTTGAAACTTTAGTTTTGGCGATCATATGAAACATAAAGGCCATTAGCACAGGGGCCAATAATGCAGGCAACATGGACATCATTAAAGCCCTTCGATCGCGCATGCTGTCTTTTATTTCTTTTTTAAATATTGCTTTGACGCGATCCCAAGATCCTCTTTTTAACAGGCTCCCAGACTTATTTTTAATGTGACTCATAACGCAATCCCCTCATCAGTACCAATTAAAGTCACGAATGCATCTTCTAGCGATCCTTCTCCGGCTTGCTGGCATAGCTGTTCAGGTGTGCCCTCCGCAACGACTTTACCTTCAGCCATAATATAAATATGATCACAAAGCGCGGATACTTCCGCCATCACATGACTGGAAAATAAAATGCATTTACCTTCATCTCGTAGTCGCCTGAGTAATTCTCTTAACATTCGAATGCTCATTACATCGAGCCCGTTAGTGGGTTCATCTAAAATAAGATTTTGCGGCCCGTGGATCAAGGCTCTGGATAAAGCGACCTTCATCTGTTGACCATGGGAAAATCCTTTGCATTTGCGATCAAGCAAGTCTTCAATATCAAAATAGTCTTGAGTTCGCTTAATGGCTGATTTTAATTCATCGCCAGAAAATCCATGCATTTCACCGTAAAACTCTAAATGTTCTCGAGTGGTTAAACGATCGTATAAACCAATGCTATCGGGAAAAATTCCCATTTGGCTGGCGGCAGAAACGATATCTCGACTAACATCAATTCCGTCAATAAGAGCTTGCCCTTGATCCGGTTTTTGCAATCCGTAGAGCGTTCTTAAAGTAGTGGTTTTTCCCGCACCGTTAGGACCAAGCAATCCGGTAATGTGACCATTTTCAGCTCTAAGCGATAGGCCATCTACGGCAACCACTTTTCCAAAGCTTTTATGTAGATTTTTTACTTCAATCATTATCTTTCTCTCCACTTACTTTTTCTAAGCTGTTTTTTTTGTCGTTGCTTTCTTCTTTGCTGGATAAACTTACCAAGCTGGCGGGTCCATTACCGTCGATAAAAAAGGTAGGTCGAGAGATACTGTCCAGACAGCTGCCATCAATATTATCCAGATTTCCCTGAGTCACAAACTGAGTCATCAGATCTGGGGCACATCCTTTAGGGCCAACATTATGACCCGTATTAGCGGCGACCAGATGTTTTGAATTAATCATCAATTCTTTCATTTTTTCACCCCATCGTTCTGGCGTAACCGGGTCAACTGCACCGGAAAGAATCAAGGTTGGTACATTAGACGATAGTGATTGTTTATAAATTTCTGGTAACGATGCCTTTGGCCAAACGCTACAGCCATTTCTAAAGAAATTAATAAACGCATCACCGACAAATCCTTTATTGGTTTCCAATGCAATATCCTGATCTGAAATTCGAGCAAAATCTTCTGAACATAAAACACTCATTTGGGCACCTAAGGCCATACCACCATCTCCAAAAGCAGAAATAAGTCCCGACAAGGCTCTAAAATCTTTAACTTTCGCTTGCTGAATAATAATTGGAATCAGACGGCTATAGTCCGGCACATATAGAATATTCCTGATAGCATTCACAAAGGCATTGCGAGTGACGGTAAAAGTGACAGGATTACCGGTATTGGCGTCATTCATCGTTATTTCATAACCCGTTTCACCAAAGCTGGTTAGTACATTGTCAAAATCTTGTTTTAGTTCTGGAAAAGCGGCTCGGCAATCATCATCAGCTTCACAATCTCTAAAAAGTGTTTGAATGGCTCGTTCAGCATCTTCATTGGCATACAAAGGGACCTTATTGGCGAGTGGTGCGACACCATCCATAATGACCGTTCTTACTTGCTCAGGAAATTGATTAACATACAAAAGAGCAGAGCGGGTCCCCCAAGAGACGCCATAAAGATTCACCTTGTCATAACCTAACGCTTGCAAAATGTCGTGAATATCCTGGTTGGCCAGATCTTGGGTATATTGGGTTACATCAGCCTCTAGATCGTTCAAACATTGAGTTAAAATATCTCTCATTAACTTTGCCATTTCTTCCTCGCTCAACGACAAAGAATTATCATCGGGCTGATCACAAGCTAATGGATGTGAGTTGCCCATGCCCCGTTGATCGATCAAAACCACATCGCGATTTTCATGAATTTCTTTAAATGCAACGGATACAAATTGCCCCATATCTCGTGCTCCTTGACCGGGACCACCGGCAAAAAAGACCAAAGGATCAGCTTCCTTCGCTTCCGTTACTGACGGGATAACGGCAAACTCTATATTAATTTTTCGGCCTTTGGCCGCCACCCGATCTTCAAAAACTGGAAAACTCCCGCAAAGTACCTCCTGCGAATAATGTGGAATATGGCAAAATTCTAGCTCCAACTCACCCATCACCTTTTTACCATTGGTTGCCGCCATAAGTTGGGGCATGGTAAATAGCAGCACTATTACGACATATCGTTTCATTCAATTTTCTCCTGATAATGAATGTTTTTGTGTTGATTTGAGCTATTTAGTCTTTCTGTACGCATAAATCTTACAGTGTTTACAAAAAAATTGATTCTCTATTATCTTAGAATAATTAATGATTTCAGATAAGGTTAAAATGAGTCGTCACCAAACTCACATACAGACGAACCAAAGGACTATATATTCCATTGATTCGTTAAATTTTAGCCTACCTTTTTATGTCAGCGTATGCGAATCAGTTAGCCATAAAAGACTCAGCTAACGTACAATACAAAAATGACAACCCCGTTTATTTTAATCAGCGCTTGTTTATTAGGCGAGAAAGTTCGTTATGACGCAAAAGATCTGTTGCTTGAAGATGAAATCATCAGTCAGTGGGTAAAACGAGGCGCACTGATTTCTATTTGTCCTGAGATCGCTGGAGGTTTGAAAACCCCTCGACCACCAGCTGAGATCCAACATTTGCCTGACAAATCAATAAAAGTCATAAGCATCTCAAATCAGGATGTCACAGAGTCATTCCTAATAGGCGCAAAATTAGCCCTTAACACCTGCCAACAACAAAATATTCAAATGGCGATCCTGACCGAAGGTAGCCCTTCTTGCGGCTCATCATTGATCAATGATGGTCATTTTAGCAAAAACAAAATAAGCGGCGAAGGTATCACCACCAGACTGTTAAGACAAAACGGTATTAAGGTCTTCAATCAACACCAACTATCGCAGGCCAACGAATATTATCGAATGCATTTAATTTTTTCAAAACCGATCAACTGATCATCAAACCTTTACTCGATTGCCTACGTCTACAATAAGAACAAACAGATGTTTTTTACCCTATTTTGGCGAAAATCCCTAAGTTTCGGCTTGATAACCGATAGACTTGTGAATTTATCTTATTGTTTTTATTGAACTTAGATCGCACACTAATGGCTGGCACATATGTTGCTCACCCTATTGAGGGTATTAAAATTAACCTCATACTGAACCAATAAAGGATATTCAAAATGAAAAAAGTATCAGCAAGCTGGATGATGGCTCAAGCAGCATCAACCTCAGTCAAATAAAAGGTGATGTCAATATTGAAGATGGTTCTGGCTCATTAACCTTAATAAATGTTGGTGGAAATGTGGTGATTAATGATGGTTCCGGTAGTATCATTGCAGAAAAAATTTAGAAATAAAATAATCCAAAACTAATCGTCGGAGAGTATAAATTGGACTATCTGTGGCTAAAAGCCCTCCATATCATTTTTATGACCAGTTGGTTTGCGGGATTGTTTTATCTACCTAGGATCTATGTCAATCTGGCGATGGTCGAAACCGATGATAGCTACCAGCATTTATTAACCATGGCAAAAAAACTATACCGGTTTGTAACCCCTTTTATGATCCTTACTTTGGGATTTGGCGTATGGATGTTGATCTTGAATCCAGAACTAATAAAAGCCGGTTGGATGCAAATAAAATTATCTTTAGTTCTTTTACTGGTCATTTATCATTTTATTTGCGGAAGATATTTAAACCAATTTATCAACCGGCAATCCATTAAAACTCACAGATTCTATCGCTGGTTTAATGAATTCCCGGTATTCATTTTATTGGCAGTCGTTATTCTTGTGGTGGTAAAACCGATTTAATTATTAATCAATATCATTAAAATCGGTACCCAAAACAACGAAAAAAGACTAGAATGACGACAAATTTTAGTCGAGGTGTACTGCATGACATATAGAGGTCATCACCTTTTATCCGTTAAAGACATTTCTCTCGAAGCCATCGACGAATTATTTGGCGTTGCAGAAAAGATGCGCCCTTATGCCACTCGAAAAAAAGTGACACGCGTTCTTGAGGGCGCTGTGCTCGGTAATATGTTTTTTGAAGCCAGCACCCGTACCAGAGTCAGTTTTGGTAGTGCGTTTAACCTACTCGGTGGAGAAGTTAGAGAAACAACCGGGCTGTCTAATTCAGCCTTAGCCAAAGGTGAATCCTTATACGACACTGCGCAAGTTTTATCCGGATATAGTGATGTCATTGTTATGCGTCACCCACAACCTCATTCTGTGTCCGAATTTGCCGAAGGTAGTCGTGTACCGGTGATTAATGGCGGTGACGGTCCTAATGAACACCCCACTCAGGCATTACTCGATTTGTTTACCATAAAAAATGAATTGGCAAGGCTAGGTCAAAACATACAACAGTTAAGCCTAACCTTATTAGGCGACCTGAAACAGGGTCGAACAGTGCACTCCCTATGCCATTTATTATCTTTGTATCGTGGGTTAAAGATTCAGCTGATTTCCCCGGAAGCACTAAAACTTCCCGACAGCTACGTGGATATGTTAACTAATGCAGGCCATCAAATTGAAATGGGTAGCGATCTGGAAAAAGGCTTGTCTCAAGCCAATATTATTTATCAAACCAGAATTCAGGAAGAGCGATTTTCATCCATTGAGCAAGCCGAACGTTACAAAGGTTATTTTCGCTTAAACAAAAAAATATATTCTGAACATTGTCTCCCCGACGCGGTGATCATGCATCCATTGCCAAGAGATTCCAGAAATAATGCGAATGAATTAGATAATGATCTCAATAAAGAACCTGGACTGGCAATATTTCGTCAAACCGACAATGGAGTACTAGTGAGAATGGCTTTGTTTGCCTGTATTTTGGGTGTAGAAAATCAATTGACCCAATACGAACGTGACGTTATCTGGCAGGTAGGGTTGGGAAAATAAAAAATGAACAAATCACAAGAGTTGTACAATCAATCAAAAGTATTTATCCCCGGCGCGGTCAATTCACCCGTTCGCGCTTTTAACGGCGTTGGTGGCACGCCTGTTTTTGTGGAAAAAGCTGATGGTGCTTACTTGACTGATGTGGATGGAAAATCCTATGTCGATTATGTCGGATCTTGGGGACCGATGATTCATGGACATAATCATGCCTTAATCAGACAAGCCGTCATAAACGCTGCAAAAAACGGATTAAGTTTTGGTGCCCCCACGGAAATCGAATTAACCATGGCAAAAAAAGTCTGCGAAATGATCCCATCGATCGATCAAGTGAGAATGGTTAGCTCTGGAACCGAAGCAACCATGTCAGCGATTCGACTAGCGCGTGGTTTTACCGGGAAAGATAAATTAATTAAATTTGAAGGATGTTATCACGGGCACGCTGATTGTTTACTAGTGAAAGCAGGTTCCGGCGCATTAACCCTAGGCGAACCAACCTCACCCGGCGTACCTGCGGATTTCGCCAAACATACCCTAACCGCAAAATTTAATCATCTGCAAAGCGTAAGAGCATTGTTTGAAGCCAATAGAGATAACATCGCCACTGTTATTGTTGAACCGATCGCTGGAAATATGAATTGCATTCCGCCAGTTGATGGATTCTTACAAGGGCTTCGAGATTTGTGTGATGAATTTAAAGCGGTTCTTATTTTTGATGAAGTCATGTGCGGTTTACGAGTCGGACCAGGTACCGCCCAACAACTCTATGGTGTGACACCCGATTTAACCACACTAGGAAAAATCATTGGTGGCGGCATGCCTGTTGGTGCCTTCGGTGGTAAAAAAGAGATTATGCAACGTCTTGCACCAGCCGGACCCGTTTATCAAGCGGGCACTCTCTCAGGTAACCCCATCGCGATGGCAGCAGGATTAGCTTCACTGGAATTATTAACCCAAGATGGATTCTTTGAACCTCTTTACCTATATTGTGAAAAGCTGGTTATCGGCCTGCAACAGCTGGCTGATAAACACAGCATCCCCTTCACCACTAACCACGTTGGCAGCATGTTTGGATTATTTTTTACTGAAGAAAAAAACATCACTGAGTTTTCTCAAGTCGTTAATTCCAATCAGGATGCTTTTAAAACGTTTTTTCACGGAATGCTCGATGAAGGTATTTATCTTGCTCCTTCGGCGTTTGAAACAGGCTTTGTCTGTGCCGCTCACCATCAGCAAACATTAGATAAAACTCTGGCCGCCGCGGATAAGGCCTTTGCAAAGTTAAAGGCTATCGAGAAATAATGAGCAAGTATAAAACGGGCACTTCCAAAGAAACAATAAAAGAATCTGAACGTATTGCTAAAGCGACTCAGCGTCCAGGCCAAACCAAAGAGCAAACCAAATTGATTGCCCTAGGCATTCAAAAAGGGATTGAACAATACAAGAAACAACACAAAACGAAGGCAAGAGAATTAGACAAAAAACTCAAAACAATCAAATCAAATGTGCAGCCCCACTCGTCGAGTAATGAAAATAACCACTCTGAGTTGACCGGTAGACAAAAGAAATCAACGGCCTCTCCGTTACCTTGGCTACTTTTAGTTATTTCTTGGATATTTTACAGTTTATATTGGTATATGAATCGTTAGTTCCTTTACGTTACGGAACTAAGGGTTCAGCCTAGTAATTCCTTTATCTACACCATAAACCAGCCCGTTATGCTGCTAAATCCCGCTAGCACGAGTCATTCCATACCTCTCCAAGTTTCGTTCCTGAGACTCTTTTTGTTATAATCCCAGGATAGTACACCACCGATTTATCTGCGCTTTTTATTTGATCTCAGGATATTTTATGTCTGACGCTAAACCTTACCAAAGCAAACACAAAATTCGTATGGTCACTGCGGCCTCACTTTTCGATGGCCATGATGCAGCAATTAACATTATGCGTCGAATTATTCAAGCGACCGGATGTGAAGTAATCCATTTAGGACATAACCGCGGTGTTCAGGAAGTCGTTAATTGCGCGATCCAGGAAGATGTTCAGGCAATAGCCATGACCTCTTATCAAGGTGGACATGTCGAATATTTAAAATATATGGTCGATCTATTAAACGAAAAAGGCTGCGGCCATATTAAAGTATTTGCAGGTGGTGGTGGCGTTATTCTGCCTGATGAAATAAAAGAATTGCACCAACAAGGTGTCACCCGAATTTACACTCCGGATGACGGTCGTGAAATGGGTTTACAGGGAATGATTAATGATCTGATAAAAACTTCTGATTTTGCTACCGGAGACCAACCACCCAAAGAAATCCCTGTTTTTAATCAGCACCGAGAATTAGGCCAACTGATTTCAGCGGCAGAAAATTTTGCTGATGAAACTAAAGACTTGCTAGATCAGGTGCGAGAAGCCGCCAACACTTCATCCACTCCTGTATTAGGAATTACTGGTACTGGCGGATCGGGGAAATCATCCTTAGTCGACGAACTCGTTAGACGCTTCTTAATGGATTTTGATGATAAAAACATCGCCATTATTTCCGTTGATCCCTCAAAAAGAAAAACTGGCGGTGCATTGCTCGGCGACAGGATCAGAATGAATGCGATTAATAATGATCGGGTTTATATGCGTTCACTCGCAACTCGCCAATCTAATCTGGCGCTCTCCCCACATATTCAGGACGCCGTTAATATCGTGAAAGCGGCTGGTTTTGATTTAGTGATTTTAGAGACTTCTGGTATCGGTCAATCAGATACCGAAATAGAAGAACATTCTGATATATCCATGTATGTCATGACGCCAGAATACGGAGCCGCCACCCAGCTTGAAAAAATCGACATGCTGGACTTTGCAGATTTAATTGCCATTAACAAGTTTGACAAACGTGGCTCTCAAGATGCTCTTCGTGATGTAAAAAAACAATTCCAACGCAACCATAATCGTTTTGAAGAACCGACTGAAAATATGCCAGTGCAGGGTACAATCGCTAGCCAATTTAACGATCCGGGGACTAACCAATTGTACCGGCGTTTAATGGAAATACTTCAGCAAAAAACATCTACCAAATTAAAGTCCAAAGTCATATCCAGTGAAGAGGCTTTTATGACCATCTCCGACAAGTTATTTATTATTCCACCCAAGCGCAATCGGTACTTGGCAGAGATTGCCGAAAATAATCGTTCTTATGATGAATGGGTTGAATCGCAATCTGAACAAGCGCAAAAATATCAGGGAATTCAAGATACTTTAATCTGTGTTAAAGAATTGGGGAAAGAAGCGCTTATTTCACCAATCAGCGAATTACTAGAAAAAATAGAATTAAAACTGGATCGCAAAAATAGTAAACTACTTGATGAATGGGATGATGAATGCCAGCAATACCAAGATGAGTTTTTTATCTATAAAGTACGCGATAAAAAAATAAAAATAACAACCCATACAAAATCTTTATCTGACCAGCTAATCCCCAAGATTTCTGTCCCAAAATACAAAGGCTGGGGCGATCGGTTAAAATGGAAACTTCAGGAAAATTTTCCCGGCCAATTTCCTTATACTGCAGGTGTTTTTCCTTTTAAACGAGAAGGTGAAGATCCCACCCGAATGTTCGCTGGTGAAGGTGGTCCGGAAAGAACTAACCGACGTTTCCATTATGTAAGCAAAGATATGCCCGCCGCCCGCCTGTCAACAGCCTTTGATTCGGTTACTTTATATGGTGACGACCCTGACTACCGTCCTGACATTTTTGGGAAAATTGGTAACGCTGGCGTTTCGATCTGTTGTTTAGATGATGCAAAAAAACTTTACTCCGGATTTCAATTGACCAAACCAACCACATCAGTATCAATGACCATCAATGGTCCAGCGCCTATTTTGGTCGGTTTTTTTATGAATGTTGCCATCGATCAGGAGTGTGAGCTTTATATCAAAAAAAATAGTCTTGAGGATCAAGTAAAAAATAAAATTGCCAAAATCTATGCCACCAAAAATTTACCCGTTCCAACCTATCAAGGAGAGATCCCAGAAGGCAATGATAGACTCGGTTTAATGCTCTTAGGCACTACCGGCGACCAAGTTTTACCGGCAGAAATTTACACAAAAATAAAATTTGAAACCATCCAAAAAGTTCGTGGTACAGTACAAGCTGATATTTTAAAAGAAGATCAGGCTCAGAACACTTGCATTTTTTCCACCGAATTTGCGCTTCGCTTAATGGGTGATGTACAAGAATATTTTATTGAAAAGAATGTTCGTAATTTTTATTCCGTTTCTATTTCTGGTTACCATATCGCCGAAGCTGGTGCGAATCCCATTTCACAATTAGCTTTTACCCTTGCCAACGGTTTTACCTTTGTCGAATACTATCTAGCTCGCGGCATGGATATTAATAAATTTGCACCTAATTTCAGCTTCTTTTTTTCTAACGGTGTTGATCCAGAATACGCGGTCATTGGCCGAGTCGCTAGACGAATTTGGGCGAAAGCCATGAAACATAAATACAAAGCGAATCCCAGAGCGCAAATGCTTAAATATCATATTCAAACTTCTGGCCGCTCATTACACGCTCAAGAAATTGATTTTAACGATATTCGAACCACTCTACAGGCTCTGTATGCAATTTATGATAATTGTAACTCCTTACATACCAATGCTTACGATGAGGCTATTACCACACCAACAGAAGCATCTGTGCGCCGAGCGATGGCGATCCAGCTAATCATCAATAAAGAGTTAGGTTTAAACAAAAATCAAAATCCACTGCAAGGTTCATTTATCATCGAAGAGTTAACCGATCTAGTGGAAGAAGCCATCTTAATAGAATTTGAACGGATCAGTGAACGTGGTGGGGTACTGGGCGCAATGGAGACAATGTACCAACGTTCGAAAATTCAAGAAGAATCCATGCATTATGAAATGCTCAAACATACTGGAGAGTATCCCATCATCGGCGTGAATACCTTTTTGTCTGCTGAGGGTTCACCAACCGTAATCCCTAGCGAAGTGATTCGCTCTACGGATACAGAGAAGAAATATCAAATCGAAATGCTAGAACGCCTTGATCAAGCTAACTCGGATAAAATAGAGGAACAAATCCAGGCGATCCAAACTGCCGCTCTAGAAAATAAAAATATTTTTGAAGTGTTGATGGAAGCAACTAAATATTGCTCGTTAGGCAAAATTTCAAATACCTTATATGAAGTTGGAGGACAATACCGCCGTAGTATGTAGAGATTTTTCGACAGTTGTGAATGGTCTGTTATGGTTGAGCGGTGCAAAGCCTAACGGTATTATTTTCTTGTTGCCAATAACGCTTAGCAAACTCATCCACTGGCAAAGGCTTGTCAAACAAATAGCCTTGACCTTGTTCACAACTTAACGACTGTAATACAGCGAGCTCTTCTATTCTCTCTATCCCTTCTGCAATCACTTCGATACCCAGTTTCTTAGACATAGAAATAATAGCGCTCACAATGGCATGATTACTTTCATCTTGGTCAATATTGGTCACAAAAGATCGATCAACCTTGAGTTTTGACAAAGGAAATTTATTCAAATAACCTAAAGAAGAATATCCGGTTCCAAAATCATCAACGGCAATTGAAATACCGATTTTTTTTATTTCGTTAAGCACTTCAACACAGGTCTGTTGATCAGTCGCCAAAACTTCTTCTGTTATTTCTATTTCAAGATATTTAGCGGCCAAATTGTTCTCCTCTAAACAACATATCACATCGCTAACAAAATTGGCACTTAACAATTGACTAGGAGACACATTGACTGCTATCTGCAAATGATATAACCCTTGCTGGTGCCAGCTCTTGATCTGTTTACAAGCTTTGTGTAACACCCAATTGCCAAGACTAATGATCAGCCCGGTTTCCTCTGCTATTGGAATAAATTCAATTGGCGAAATTAATCCTTTAACGGGGTGTTGCCATCGAATCAATGCTTCAGCAGCGATCATTTTATTAGAATTAAGGTCTATCTTTGGCTGATAGCTCAAATAAAATTCCTTATCAAAATCAGCCGATCTCAAATCATTTTCTAATCGATACCAATTTTGTTCTTTGTAGCTGATTTCATGGTCAAACAAGACGATTTGTTTTTGATTTGTTTTTTTCGCTTCATTGAGGGCCGCATTGGCATTTTTTATTAAAAGACTGGCAGTGTAACCATGTTCAGGATGATGCACACAACCAGTTTGAAAATCCATAAAAAAGCTACCAAATACTGTTTGTAATGGTTTGCCCATTGCCCTAACTAAATACTGATCGATTTGTTTAACAAGTTTTCCCTGTTTTTCCGCTGACAAAGGTTCGGCCAGTAACAGGTTAAATTTAGCTCCTGGAAATCGATACAGTCGACATATTTTAAATCTAAGTTGCAATGGTTTTAATAGCTCTTGGATCCTTTCAACCATGGCTTTTACCAAAGCATTACTCACCGATATACCATGAGTAGTAGTCACTGATTTTAGTTGTTTCATACCGATAGTAAAAAGATAAAAATGATTGTGACTACCTTTGACTAATTGTAACTCAATATCCATTTCCAGCCTTTTTAAATTGGGTAATCCAGTCAAAGGATCATTGTAAGCTAGAAACTCTAATTCCTTTTTTGCCGCCATTCGCTCACTGATGTTTTCTACATAAACCATCACTTGATCTAGCTTGGCAATTTTGTGAATGCTAACTTCAAGATCATCACTATCTACATGGACATGCCATTGCAAGAACGAATTTTTTGATTGATTCAACTGTAATAATTGTTCTTTTAGTTTATGAAAAAAATGAGTGGCGTTATTACCTGAAAATGTTTTTTTCCACGATATGTTTTCTGATCCCACTCTTCCTTGCCAGTTAACAGAGGCTATAGCATTAGGGCTTTTTTCAATAAATAGTGCTAACCTTCTTTTCTCAGCATTACTCTTAACCATTTGAACCACATAGTAGCCGACTAAAATAGCAATTAAAAGAACGATGATACTAAACCCCGCAACCCAATAAGACATTTGAGTTAACTGTTGATTCGAACGATTATTAGAATAAGATATTTCCTGTTTAATCTTTTTATCTATATGATTAATGAGAGGTTGAGTATCACGCCCCTTTTTCGAAACAATCGCTAACAATCGCCTTGCTTCATTCCATTTTTCTTCAGTATTCAAATCTAAAACATACAGAATTTTATTGGCCTGCTTGGATATCAACTGATTAAGAGAAACCAACTGAAGGATATTTTCATCTTCGGGAAACGCCGAGTCCAAACTGGCCAGATTGGTATTAATATTTTGTTGTGCGAATTCAAGTTTTGGTATATTTTGCAGATTATCCTCGGTGGCATAATGTTCATACAATATTCTTTCATACTCATTTAGCCAGTGCTTAAGCTGTGCGATATGATTGAGTAAGGGGAGTTGTTTTTTGGTTAACTGCTGATTAACCGCAGAAATATTTTCCCCCGCTTGATAAACAAAATAAGAAATAGCGCCACTCAAACTGAGAATGAACAGGTAAACAAAAATAATATTTAATTTAAAAATTCCTGATTTTTTCATCACAAATCAATAATAACCGTTACAGTACCGGGAAGCAGTAGACTAACTTTGAGTCATATAGTTACATTTTTCAATTTTTACTAACCCGAAATAACCAGATTCAGCCTGAAATAATCAAGTCAAGGGCTAGCTAACCTTCCGTCTTGCAAAAAAATCATCTGCCTTTTTCGCCGATACCGATAAGATCCTCTGAAATTTTCGTAGCCATTTACGCGCAATAGGATATTCCAAGGCTAATATTGCTAGTCCCGCTGGAATCAACAAAGAAGCTGGACCCGGTAAAATGATTAAGGCTAACCCTAAACAGGTAATACAAACTCCAACGATTGTTATAATGGCCTTTTTTGCTGGCCGACCCACAGCACTGTCAAATACATCTGAAAAAGCTCCGACGACTCTTTGTTTAAAATTTTTAAGGTTAGGCAGACCTATGTTCATTGTTATCCTCCCCGTATTGAAACCAGATTAATTCGTTGAATGGAGCGTGTTTATCGGTTCGACCCAATTTATATTTGTCGAATCGAAAGTATATATCACGGCAAGATGAAGAGGTTTGTCTAAATGTAACAAGAATTAATCCATTAATAGCAAGGTAGGTTTTCGGTAATGATTGATCAACCCGGTATTGGCATATCTTATCTCTTTCGATAACTCAAAAGCCCCCACGCTAATCCTAGCAATGCTACAATTAGGCTGTATCGATCTGCCACCCTAAAATAAAATTTATTCGTTTTTGTTAATTGTTTGTCTTCACCATTTTTTCCCGGTGCTGAACGCACAATCCAAGCGAATTTTTTGGGCGCTAACAGAACCCTGTTCCAAGTAATATTGTCTGAAGGTTTAACATCATTTAGCAAAAGCAAAGTGCCTCGATTAATGCTGGTCAAAATTTTTGCTTGTAATGAAGGCTCATCCCGCAGCCGAGTCCCATCAGCTTGCACTTTGACAAATAAGTGTTTTGATTCATGCTCCACTTTTTTTAAGCTATTGGGTAATTGTTTTCCTCCTATAACAACTAGCAGTTGAAGCAACAAAAGCACAACGCTGTAGCCGAATAGCCCTTTCATGGCTCGAAAAATAAAGCCACTTGATGGACTCATTCTCAGTAAGCCCAGTAAAGTAACAATCAGAAGCAACATCAGGCCTGAAAATAACACTGGCTGTGCCGTCGGCATTTGCTCTGGATTTAGCATCGCCATGGCAATCGATTCATTATCCGCCAACAAAAACCTGACAAATCTAAGATAGACCACATAAAGAGTAAAGAGCACTACTAAAAAATGTAGGATTAAATTAAGTTTATTATTTTTCATATACCGGTTTTGTGATTTTTTTTACAGGCCAATAAAGCATTAATATCTTCAAAATTTGTAACGACTCAGCGGATGGTTAATTTAAGGAAAAGGCCGCCGACTGGAAACGACTAACACTCAAATAATAATACCATGCTAGCGCCACTTTACTCATTCGTCAATTTTACCGAAAACCGTTGTTACCGAAAACCGTCATCCACGAGATATTTAACGCTGAATGCTTTTTTAACCCTATCGATAATCCCTATAAATACCATCAACCCAGCTAATTCTACTACTAAACTCATCAATCAAATTTTGTAATTTTACAGGAATATTTTCCGGCCAGTCCAAACCGTACTGCTTAGGCATTGCCAATGGAGCAAGTAATGCCGCAGCGGACAAGTCCGCCCGAGTAAACCCATCGCCAACCAGAAATCGATTATTTTGATAATGTTGATCTAGTCTGTCGATCGCAATATTGAGTGCTTGTTTTGATATCAGCGAAGTATCGTTGCTAATATTCATAAAAAAACGCATCTTATTTTTTAATTTAGGGTAAGCGAAAAGCAAAAATAGCTTACCATACCATGGATCTTTGTGGGAGAAAAACGGTTTAACAATTTCAGGATATTCTAATAAAATATTATAAACACATAGACGAACATTAACTCCGATCTCTTTGTCGAGATAATTTTCCCATTCCAGAACTTCATTCCTTTGCTTTTCGTCAATTGGAGTCAATAATTTTTTAGGAAATTGTCTATCCAGAAAATCAATAATTTTTACAGATCCTTGTAGATAATCATCTTTGTACTGAAGAATAGGAACCGAGGAGCCCAATCCCATTTTTTTAGTTTGATTAATATGCAATCCCGGCAACATATTAATCAGCTGATAATTAATATTTTTATAATCCAGTGCCCAGCGGATTTTTTCGCAATAATGCGAAATTGGAAATTGATATAATTTGATCATTTCTATTCAACTCTGTTAGATTATCTAATGTAATTTTGTTTCTCATTCTGACTTTGATAGAGGATGCCAATTAAAATCAGGATCGGTATATTCTTAGTTAAAGGCCCAAAG
>CAYVSL010000057.1:0-20905 GCA_964454125.1 uncultured Kangiella sp. | reverse complement strand
TGTCAAGCAATTATTACCCTTTTTTTAGTAATTACGCTGAATAGTTACCCTTTTTCTTTGTTAATTTATGTTTTTATTAAGTGATTTCTAGCTCGTTATTTTGGTTCTATTTTCTTTTGACCGCTTTGAAATTGCGCTATCTCAATCATTGTTTCAAGCCTTATTAATCGCCCGTCATGCTCTCTTAATTCTTTTGATATTTCGCTTAAAACAGCACCGGTTTTTTCAACTTTGTCAGTTAAAAGAATAACTTCTTTCATTGCGTTGACAGCATCTTTAATAACGCTCACGATGCAACCCTGTTTGCTTTGAGTTCTTTTAATACTTTGTTGGCGTCACTTAAGCCTTTGCTGAGTGCGTTTTTTGCTTTAGAGGTCGATATATTCACTTGCTCGACTAAAGCCTTTAGAAGCTCCTCGTCTTTAGTGGTTGTAGCGGGTTTCATGCAACGCTCACGGATTAATTCAGACACGCTAACACCTTCATTGGTGGCTTCACCATGCAAGAAAGCTTTAAACTCTGTACTTGCTAATATAGTTATTCTTTCGTTTTTAACAGCCATAATCAACACCTCTTTAATTGAATTATCATTATAATGTGCATTATAATGTTTGTCAATTTAACCGCATAGCGTAAATCTCGGGTGGCTTGCCCCCGAGCTGAATAGTGTAAACTGGGTGTTTTTCCAGTTTACGGTATTTAGTTCATGGACCTTCAGAGAAATACGCATCATGTTTTTAGGTTAATGTACCATTTCGTTTGGATACCAAAGTATCGGCATAAAGTATTTGTAGAGCCTCAACGAGAAGTAATGAAGACCATCATTCAAAAGATTGGATATGATTACGAGATTGATATCGTTGAACTAGAAATACCTGAAGATCATATTCACATGGTAGTTCGAGGCCTACCAAAGCAGTCACCAAGCAAAATAATGCAAATAATCAAAAGTATTTCTGCGAGGGAGTTTTTTAGAATATTTCCAGAGATTAAAAAGAGATATTTTTGGGGTGGTAAATTATGGACTCAGAGTTTTTTTGTTGAAACTATTGGCAATGCGGATGAAAAAACGATCAGGAAGTACGTTCAAAACCAGTTAGTCGTTCTTGATAGTAAAGAAGAGCCAGCTCGACAGTTGGGATTGTTTTAAAACTCGGCTAGCTTGCTGCCGAGATTTTTAACTTTCCCAAGCTTGCATCACTAATTTACGCTTTTCTTTGCCAACGGCTTGTAAATAAATTTCAGTGGTCTTGGTTTCGGTATGCCCCATTAAGTCTCTTAATATATTTAATGGCATTGGTCTATCTCCTGCAAGCATAGCTATTCCAAAACCGCGAAGCCCTTTTCCTGTCGCTTGCAAACCGATTACGTTAGCCCTATCCATTACTTTTTAATATATCGCCATGCTGATGCGTATAGAAATATAGCTTAAATGACTCCACCTATTTCAGACTCATTGGTTAATTGGAATATACTTTTTCACAACCCGAATTACTAATTGAACTACTCAAAATTAATTAACCTGATTAAGGATTTCAATACTACTTTCTCGATTTTCCATGATCGTAAAAATGGCTAGATTTCCCTTTACTGAAAAATAAGGCAAGTATTTTTCATCAAAAGGAAAAATAAGATGGCTAGTGTTTGAAGATATATCATAACGAAACAAACCTTTGCCTTGCTCTTCAACAGAAACATAGTAGATATTATTTTCAAGCAACTGCCAACTGATCCAATTGCTTTCATCAAAATGATCAAATACCTTGATCGGCTCTGAGAATCCGTATTTAGACGTTCTGTCGGGAATCAATTTCCACATACCAGATTGGTCAAATTTGGAAAAATATAAGTCGCCATTTATATCCTGATTGGCACTATACCCACCTTCAAGTGTCACTTGCAAATGTTCGTTTGTTGATAAGATATATTGCCAGATCTGCCATTCTCCATTCTTATCGGAAGAATAAAAAATAGCCTCACCAGACCAAGACCAATTGGCTACATAAGGTTTATGTAAACGATCAACAATACGCTCTATCGAATGACTGTTGACATCTAGTAAAAAAATTTCTTCCTGATGTTGAAACAAAATAAATCGATCATCCGGCGACCATTTGAGTGGCGTTAACCCTAAAGAAACAGGCGAATCAGACACTTGCCTACTATGACCTTGTGCATCAACCACCCATATTTGCGTTTTTCCAGAACGATCAGACAAATAAGCAATCTCATTACTAGTATTAGCATAGGCTGGCATAAATTCATCTGACGTTTCATTGGTTATTTGTGCAATTTTCCGCCCACTTGGTAAATCAATCGAAAATAAATTGACATCAATATTAGAGCGGGTAAACACAATCCGTTTCGCATCACTGTCCGTACTAAAACTATCAGTATCTTTGCTTACGGGATGATAAAGTTGTTTTCTATTGCTTAAATAGTTATATCGATATAGTTTGTTATCAATGGTGAGCAAGAGGTCATCTGAATTCCCCAACCAAGTGATCCCGGTTAGTTGATTGGTCATAATATTACTCGCAAGAATGCTATTTGAGCGAGTATCGTAGATCCGCAAATCTATTTTATGGATATCTAAATATCTGGCAATCGCTATTTTGCGACCAGATAAATTACCAATAATAAAATAATCACCTCTTAGATTTCCGTTTTGTGGTGGCAATGTCAATTGAATGGTTCTTTTAGTTATTAACGAATAACGATTAATGGAATAAGATCTGTCGATTGATGGCCTAGTATTAAAATAAACGACCTCACCACTCTCATTCCAGGCCAAATTAACCAGTGACCGTTCAGAGCAGTCCATAATTTTTTGATTGCTAAGTAGCTCTTTATTTTCGTTAAGCCTAACTAAATTAATCGCACAGCGGCGCTCATAAAAATTATTCCAATAACTATAAATAATTCTGCTTGAATCTGGACTCCAAGCGAGCCTAAGTAGATAAGCCGGTAAATCCGTTAATTGAGTATTTTTTTGAGTAACGGGATCACTCAAAAATATATATTCATCACCGGAATTTTTATCTGAATGTGCAAAAGCAACCGCCTTACCATCTGGTGAAAACTTCGCTTGTTTTTCAATCCCGGCTAAATGAGTTAGTGTATGTTGAACGTATTCTGGCGGTAAATTGACAGGCTGTATTTTGTCCAATATATAGCTAACAAAAATAGCCAAAGTAAAAACAACAAAAAGAATGACTTTAAGGCTCGCTAGATCAAAACCCAATCGTTTAGAGTGGTTACTTGAGCTTGAATCTGAACCAACAATACCTTTACTAGGCGGTACCCGATTAGACATATGCTCTCTACTAACTCCTTCCATAATCACCAGTCGATAACCCACACTGGATATAATTTCGATCTTGGGTATTGGTTGATCGGATAAACTAAAGAGCTTTCGGATCTGAGAGATAGAACGACTAATCGCATTGTTACTAATAATTTGACCTTGCCAGACTTCACGGATCAAGTCTTTGCGGCTTACAACCTTATTCCGATTTTTATACAAACAATGAATGACACTAACGACCTTTGGCTCCACTTGAAAACACTGATCGCCATGATAAATTTGGTTGGCTTCAATTTCCAAGCGAAGACTGCCTAGTTGTATTTCGTTATTTTTGAGGCTCATACAATAACTTGGTTATTGAAATATCATTTTGTATCATTAAGGTTTGATGGCTCATTCACCGGAAAACTTTTCAATAATGAGCTAATAGCAGCATTGATCTGTCCCTGACTGTCTTCATAACTTGATTTTTTTTTGCTGGCTGTAATTCGATAAACGGGTTTTCTAGTATCCATATCAATAATATTAATCATTAAAATGGTAAATTCTTTATCCGAAGCATCTATGTATTTGAAGGTGTTTTGTTGTCCGGTAATGGGTTCAAGTTTCAATCCTTCTTCAATCTTGATACCTAATACATATTGAATCTCCAAGTCTGCTCCCCCTTCAACTAAACGAAGCCCTTTATTATCTAAAGCAATCATTAACGCCATGTTTATTTTTTGCTTAATGGTTTCAGATTTCGAACGCACTTTTAGCGCTCTGATTGAATAAGTATTATAGTGCTCAAAAGGTGCTTTTTTATTTATCGAAAATTCAACCTGGTTAATCTGCTCTTGTTCTTTGTTGTTACCCTTTTTTTGCAATCGAAATTTAAGCGACAAATTGTTTTTAGAATCAGCCTTTCTTAATCCTTCTTCTAAGGTGATTTTATTTTCTTTTATTAGCTTGTATAAGTGTTGGTCGAAAGTCTGATTAACCTTGTCTTCAGCCCGCTCCATTGCCAAACTAATTTCTTCAATTTTTCCATATTCTATCAATTCCTTCACATAAGGTGTGACTTGCATCATTTCCACTGCCGCGACACGATGATTTTCTATACCGATGCAAAGTCTTTGAGCGACAATCGCTCGTAAATTAAGAGCAAGATCCTGAAGAATCTGTTTTTTGGCCTCTTCAGGAAAAAAATTAAAAATCCGCTCAAGCGCCTGATGAGCATTACTGGCATGTAATGTGGCTAAACACAAATGACCGGTTTCTGCATAAGTCAGCGCATGTTTCATGGTTTGTCGATCTCTAATTTCACCAATTAAAATAACATCTGGCGCTTCTCTCATCGCGTTCTTTAATGCAATTTCAAAGGATTCGGTATCAACTCCAACTTCGCGCTGATTCACTAGGCTTTTCTTATTTTTGTGGGTAAACTCAATCGGATCTTCGATAGTCAGGATATGACCGGTTTGATTACTATTTCGATGATCAATCATCGATGCAAGGGTGGTTGATTTACCTGTACCAGTAGCACCAACTAACAAAATCAAACCGCGTTCCAATTGAATTAAATCTTTTAGACCAGCAGGTAGTCCGAGTTCTTCAATTGATGGTATTATTTTTTTGATATAACGAACCACCATCGCAGGCTCACCGCTTTGGCGAAAGACATTGATCCTAAAGCGCCCCAAAGACTCAATTTTTAGTGATTTGTTAAGCTCTTTTTCAGACTCAAATGTAACGATATCAGACTCATCCAATATCGAATAAATCAATTCGTGATTGCTTTGTTCATCCAACCGTATGTCTCTTATTGGACGTATTTTACCTTCTACTTTGACCAGTGGTTCACAATCTACACTGATAAATAAATCAGATGCTTGCTGCACCACCATCGCAGCTAAAAGTTCGATTAAGTCCATATGTTTCTCATTTATCCCGTATTATTATGAAGAAATACTGTTGCACAGCATAACGATAAAAAATGTGTAGTCTGTTATCCTACTACAAGATTACCCATCTACGGAACAAATTTTTATGGACTTTGAATCGAATCGAATGGTGTTTCGCTCTAAACTTTCAAAATCCTATCAGATTACATTGTACTTCAAGCGCGAATACCATTGATATCTAACGTTCATTTATCTAAAATTAATGAGCGTATCCAATCGTTCCAAGTCATTAAGAACACGCCAGAAACCACCACCCTGCTCTACCCGCGCCTGCCATTCCAATAGTCGTTTTTTGTAATCTCTCGGGTCAATATTATCCGAACGCAGTTTGGTCACGTTCAATGCCACTACATTAATTCCCTGAACATTAATCGGAAAATTCCGCACATGCCCTTTAACAAGATCTTCTTCCAGATCAGAAAAAATTAATACATATTTTTCACCGGCCTGGGTTTCATTGACAAAATCAGACGCTTGAATAAGCCCCCCTGTAATGTCCGTATTACGACTACCTGATTTTACGCTAGAGACAAATTGATCAACCTTGTGTTTAAATAATCTCTTTTGATCATTAGCAGTACTCGGACGTAAATCAAAAGTAGTTTTAGCGATAATATCTTTTTCGCTAAAACTGCCGCTATCAATCCTAGCGATCGCAATCGAATCGCCACTATTAAGGGTTGCAAGTAGATAGTTCATGATCGCTTGAGCTTTGGCAAGCTCTTGTGTATACGTACCAGAAGTATCCAAAAGAAGATACACGGCTTTGTTAGCCGGTTTATTGGCATCACAAGCGGTCAGCAATAAACTACTAGTAAAAACGATTGCCACGGCCACCTTTTTAATCATATATTTTTGAATTAAATTTTTCATGCTTTTTTACCTCTCTCAATTTAAATGGATTTTTCTAAGTTAAGGTCTGCTTGCTCAGTTTTAGACGGTGCTTTATTTTTAAATAGCCCTTCGATGCTTAGCGGCACCATGATGACTAAATCAAATAAATGTACAAACATTTTGAATAGGTGGTGAGTAAACCCACCCGTCATTCTTAACAAAATTCTAAACATTCGAATCAAACCGATCACTAATAATCCTACTACGATCCTTAACGAATGAATAAACGACTCAAGAGGAATAGCGATAAAAGCCAGTGCAAAAGGTAAAATAAATCCCATCACCATTTGCCCTATCGAAGGGATCCAGCGAAACTGTGCTTCAACGATCCCACTGGTGGTCCCAGCGTTAATCAGTGATTGTTGCAATGCTTCTCTATCGAGTGCTAATAAGTCACGCATGTAGGCCAGTGATGATTCAATCGTGGCCAATATCGCCAAGATAAAAAATGTCACAAACATCATACGACGGCGCATTCTGTCATCCATACTGCTAATCACGGGAAATAGATTAGTGATACGTAAAGACTCAAACAAGAACAATCCCATTGCGATTTCAATTAAAATAATCACTAGCGCAGCAATATCAGACGTTTTTAATGAACCTATATAACTGGAACCTCCTACCATTTCCGCCATTGGCATAGCAATCAATTGAAAATTAATCAAGCCGCCCAGCGTCGCAATCACCAACACCAGACCAGAGATAAAAAACTGAGTCAAAGAAGAGGACGCTAAAGAATTTACCGCCGAATCCTGATCAGCCAACATTTCACTATAATTTTGGATTTGACCATCAATTTTTTTAGAACACTGGTCCAGTCCATTTATTTTTTGATCGACCTCACTCAGCTTTTCGCTAATTTCTCGCCATTCAGGTTGCATATTTTTGAGCAATCGATGACTCTGAGCACTGGATTTTTTATAAGCTTTTAGAGTTTGTTGATGAGACTCTTCAACGGCTTTTTTAATATTGACCAATATCTTATTAACGGTCGGATCGCCTCCCGTCGGCAAAGCAGCAATCGTTTGCACGACATCCCCCCACGCTGGTGGTAATGGAGCAGCTTCGGCAGATTTTTGGTAATCCGACTCAATCTGCTCAATAGATTCTGCAATTTGACGATGCAAACTAGGGTACTTAGAAAGATCTTTTTTGACAATATTATTAACCCGGGTAAACTCACGCTCAATCGAGTTTTCGGCAGCTTTTGTACCATTTGCCAATAGAATTTCCCGATTTCGGTTCGTTAAACGCCCTTCCAATTGACTTAAACTAAAATCCCAAAGTCTCATTGTCGAATAAATCATTCGGCCTGTTACTTTTAGTACTTGGTGTGCTTGTTTTCTGCCTAAATAGAAACTGATTATCACAATGATAGACCAGATGACTATAGACGTGGCCGCGTTATCAGACCATATTAGCAAAAGTTGATTATCCATGAGGATCTCCCGGTTATGTTATTTGCTGTGTCGAGGTAATATAGTCTGCATGATGATTGTGAAAAATTGGTGAGAAAAATATTTTTGTAGTCGTGCTAAACTGTAGATCAACAAATTCGAATACTATTTTCCGGTAGGAGCGACATCTCACTGCGAAGTGATACTAAATGTTATATAGGAAGTCCTGATATTGGGAAAATGGTTAACTTCAGCCTTTTTCGCAGCACAGAGGCATGCTCCATTAACCTGCACCTGTGACTAAAGAAACAAGCTCAAATAAGAGAATTAAAATTAGATATGGCCACCATTTTCTGGGTTGAGGACCAATTTCACTGGATAGATAAATTTATATCCGTATTGAAAAATGCTGACTTCTCACTTGATGGCAAGATCGCAGTCAATACCAAAGATACCGACGCCCCTCCCAATAATATTATAGTACACAAATTTATTGAATCAGCCTGTCAGGCCATCAATCAAATGAAATCGGCACCAGACATTGTTATCTTAGATGCCAATATGAGCGGAAATGACGATGCTGGATTGACCGTATCCAGTTTAGTGAGAAAAAAATGGCCCGAAACTCCCATTATATTTCTTTCCGAACACAGTGGCACGGGGATCGAAGAAAAAGTATTCGATAAAAATGCCTCGCAGGATTTTATTGCAAAACATCAAGAAAATATTGAAAAAGTTTTATGCTGGCGGATAAAAGCCCTGCTTCGTCATAAAAATATCTCAGACAGTCAAAAAAATATAAGCACAGACGATAGTCTAGTTAGTGGGAATTTAAGCATTGATTTGGCTACTTGGAACGTCTACTGGTTTAGTGAAAGATTGATGAATCCAGCCAACAGTCAACGCCCTTTAGCCCCCACACCAAGGAAAATCCTTAAATTCCTAGTGGAGTCATCACCACGCCCAATTAGCACCTTACAAATGGAAGAAAAATTGCAAAGTGAACGTTTTAACTATGCCAGCTACCGACAGCACATCAAAACCTTAAGACACTCATTTGAACAAGCCGCAAAAAAAAACCATCAAACGAGTTTTTTAGATTCTTGCAAACAAGGTAAAGGTATTGTGACATTCGGCGATCAAGGAGCTTATTCGTGGATCAAATAACTTCAATGCCAAATTCTCAAGATACACACGATCCTGAACAAGCAGAAAACTTTAAAAATAATATTTTAAATGCACGACAATCGAAAAACATCTACATCCACTTTCCGTGGTTAAGTATTGTTGCTTCCCTGTCATTGATTGGATTCTTGTTACTAAGCGCCAACCAACCACTCAGTGATTTTTTTAATATCACAATCAGTTGGATGGCCGGTCAAGAAAATATAGTTTTGATCTTTTTATTGGGATTGATTTATTGGCTAGACATTCGTTTTTTCATCAATAAACGTCATCAAATAAATAGCCAGCTAAAAAAATTGCAACAACAGCTTGTGATACTCACTCAAAGCAAAAAAAAGCAACAGCAAAGAGCCAACACCTTTTCAGATCATTCTGAAAAACTCAAGATTTTTATCAGTGACAAACTATTAGAATATATGGAGTATGACGAGAAATTTATTCATTTTAAAGGCATCGCTTCAGAAGTTAGACATAACGGTGTCATTAGTTACGACAAGGTGATTACCGCGCTTAATAAAGCAGTAGAGCAACAAAAATATCTAGCAATGTATGAGCAAGCTAGTGAAGGTGAAAACGAGCCGGATAAACACACGATCAATGCCCTAACAGATTATCAAAGCGCGTTGGATGCAATGCGTTATCTTTGGGACCTACTCGACCTTTCCACCGCAGACAATATGGCTTTGCACATTGGCAATCAACTAATCGATAATGAAGAACATTATTATCAGTTACAACTGGATAGCCAGAAGGCGCTTGATATCACTCAAAGCATACCACTATCTCCTACTTTTAATCCGCAACTAGCGATTTTGATGACTTTTTCCATGATTGCCGATGATATTGAAATCAAAAATTTAATCGCTTTGGCGAAAATAAATGAAACGATATTAGACAAGCCCTTTGTATTTGAAAACGAACGATATTGTATTGACTTAGCTGCCACACCGGAATTATTAGGTAACCATAATCATATTATTTTGTTGTTAGAAAATTTAATTAAAAATGCTCAGTTTTTTAGCAGTAAAAATCGCTATAAACAAAAAACCGACCGAATAATTGTTCGCTTACTTACAGAAGATAAGTACGCCCGGTTTTCTATTTACAATCGGGGGCCACACATCAAACCCGAAGCAATCGATGAAATATTTAAACTGGGTTTTTCTACCCGAAAAAACAGACAACATCATGGTAAAGGGCTGGGGCTATTTTTTGCCAGTGAAATAGTAAGAGGTTATCAAGGTTCTATCGAAGCGACCAATATCGAGAATAGAGAGTGTGATTATCAACTCAGACTCGACCTTGCCAGCGGAGAATCGATCGACTATACAATCAATAGTCGATTTAACGGTACGAGAATGAACGTTAAACAAAAAAGCGAAACCGAATGGTCAAATGAATTAGCCATTCAGTCCGATATTCCGATAGTCTCCATTCAAGTAAAATCGATTGAACCGGTAACAAGCAATGAAAACATAGACGACTCTGATCCAATAGAAGCATCCAGCCAATTCGAATGGCTGCAACCAAAAGCGAACCAAAGAAGTCAATGGGTGATACAACTAACCCCTTTTAAAAATATCCACAAACTAAGCTTCAAACCGCTCGATATTCAAGGTGTTTGTTTTAACATTAAGATACCAACGGCAAAATCACATCTCGAAATAGATTGACCTCACCCTTAAGTCAAAATACTAGTCCCCCCCCTTCACAGGGTGACAGACTAGTATTTTTATCCAAAATCCGGCTATAATAACTCTCCGGCTGTAATCTTGGAGAAAAATAATAATGAAAAAAATTCTGTTAATACTAAGTGCACTGTCCGTAGTTGCAATTGCCTTTGTTTCTACCCCATCTATCTCAAAAAACAAACCAAGTGCTAATTCCACCAAAGAACAATGGCAATCTTGGGTTAAAGAATACGATCAAGCTCGTCGATCAAATAGTGGCTGGTTATCATTGGTCGGGTTGTATTGGTTAAGCAAAGGACCGAATAGCCTTGGTTCCGCCAATGATAAACAACATCGCTTTCCAAAGGGATTACCTCTCGATTTTGGCAATATTTTTGTTGATAAAAAAACCGTTACCTTCACCCGTTCATCGCAAGATGTGAGGATCGATGGTAAAGACATCGATACTCAAATTTTAGCCTTAAACGAAAGTCTAGTGACGTTAGGTGATTATTCCTTTCATATTATTAAACGGGAACGAGGTTTTGCCATACGACTTAAAAATATTAGCAATCCGGCGATCGGTAAATTCAAGGGAACTCATTTTTACCCCTTTTCAGAGTCTTGGGTTTTCCCTGCCCGGTTAATAAGACATACACAACCGCAAACGATTAACATTGCAACAGTCTATGAAACGATTAGAAAAAATAATTCAGCGGGCTGGTTAGAATTTGAATATGGTGGAAAAACAATACGCATGCAAGCTGTGTCTTACGGTAAAGAGACCCCCATGTCCATCATGTTTGCTGATGGAACCAGTCAAGAAAGTACCTATGGAGCGGGTAGATATTTAGACGTTGAATGGCCCAAAGAAGGTGATATGACAGTAATTGATTTTAACCGTGCCTACAACCCGCCTTGTGCGATTACCGAATTTGCGACCTGCCCACTGCCGCCTCGTCAGAATCGGTTGGATTTTGAAGTGACGGCTGGGGAGTTATTTGATAGCCATTAGAATGTCTTATTATTTCCCCTTTTTACCTTCACAAATCAACCAACTATTGCCTAACAATCACCCCATCTTTCATTACAAAAGAGACCTTCTCCATCAAGCTTAAATCTTTAAGAGGATCGCCATCCACCGCCACCAGGTCGGCTAACTTACCGACCTTGATGCTTCCCAATTCATCTTCAATTCTTAGCAATTTTGCTGCATTCAAAGTGGCTGATTGAATAGTTTCAATAGCCGGCATACCGGCTTCATTCATGTATTTAAATTCACGTCCGTTCAGACCGTGAGGAAATACCGCAGCGTCCGTGCCAAAAGCAATCTTAACGCCTTTTTTGTAAGCCTTGCCGAAGGTATTTTGAATAACCGGTCCAATCGCAGCGGCTTTTGGCTGCACGATGGCTGGATAATAATCATCGATCGCTGCTTTCTCTGCCACCCATTTTCCAGCGGTAATAGTGGGTACATAATAAGTCCCTTTTTTCTTCATTAACCGCATCACTTCGTTGGTCATATAAGTGCCATGCTCAACCGAGTCAACACCGGCCAACACAGCTCGCTTCATACCTTCAGCGCCATGAGCATGAACGGCAACCACAAAATCATAATCTTTGGCAGCTTTTACAATGGCATTTAATTCTTCTTGAGTAAACTGAGGATTAGAACCACTTTTTGCCAGACTTAAAACGCCGCCAGTAACCGTTAGTTTAATCACATCTGAGCCTTCTTTATATCGCTGGCGAACGGCTTTCATCGCATCTTCAGGTCCATTAATCACTCCTTGTTTAGGGCCTGGATCGCCCATTAATTCCGAACGGAGACCATTGGTTGGATCGGCATGACCACCCGTTGTGGCAATACTTTTTCCAGCCGCATAAATTCTTGGTCCCTGAATATAGCCTTTATCAATGGCTTTTCTTAGTGAAACGACTACTCCAGGGGCCAAATCACCTAAATCTCTAACGGTGGTAAAACCGGCGTCTAATGTTCTTTTTGCAAATACGCTGCCTCTCAACGCAGAATCAGCACTAGACATAAAGAACCTTTCACTGTAGGAAGTTTTATTGATTTCACCGGATATATGAACATGCATATCCATTAAGCCAGGCATTAGTGTTTTACTTTTAAGATCGAGTAGGATTTCATTGTCCAATTTTTCGATAAATCCTTTTTCCACAGCAATAATCTTGTTACCGGAAATACGCACTGACTGATTTTTGTATACTTTAAGCTTTTCTACGTCAATCAACCCGCCGACATGAAGTAGATAGTCTGCTGAAAATACTGGCGATAAGACTAAAAATAAGAAAAATTGAAGTGCAATTTTTATTGTTTTCATATGAGTTCCAATAAAGGTGATTAGGTGATATTAACCACTCTATCCCATATATTAGACTTTTACAAAAGTCTCTTTTCTACACATCAATAAAAGCCCGTATTTTACGGGTTTTTACAACCACCAACGCATCATACGTTTCAAAAAATGAATCGTTTTAAAAAATTTAAGGATCGGTACAAATGTCTGAAAATTTTTACATTTTGTTCCATTTTTGGAGGTGTTTCGCAGCGCTGCGAAACCGCTTTTGATCTTAAAAAAATATCCCCCTATTCCCCTCCTCTCATGGAAAGGAGCTGCAATCAAAAGAACGCAGTTTTCACTTGTTCCGATAATTCCAATCCACTCACATGAGCCCTTTGCAGCAATTGCCAAAAATAGCGATAGGTGGCTCGATCATGTAATTCCCCATCATATTGGATCGGTCCCCAATCAGCTTTTTGTGCCGCTAGCAAAATACCTTGAGCATCTTCTACTTCGGAATAATCTGGTTTCATTGCTTCAACAATCGCTTCAACCTGAGTCGGATAAATACTCCACATACGCATAAAACCGAATTCGTTTCTGGCGCGACTGGCATCCGATTTTGTTTGTTCCGAATTTTTAAGATCTAAGGTGACGTTGTGTGCTGGCACAATCCCATTGGCAAGCGCCGCCGCAACCATTTCAGTTTTGGCTCTAGCTAATAACGGATGATCAAATTGTCCGGGACTTCGCATGCAAGCGGCAGGAATGGCACCATAATGACCGCTGACAAAATCCATCATGCCAAAATCCAGTACTTGGATCCAATCAACTTCCGCAATTTTCCAAACATCTTTTAATGCCCCGTGGGTTTCAACTAATACATGAATGGGGATTTCTCGCTCAATATTATTTTTCTCGACAACCTTTTTAATGTATCCCACCATCACTTCAATTTGATAAGCTTGAGTCGATTTAGGTAAAGTGATATACGCGACCTTATTGCCAATTTTAGGAACCAATATATCCACATCAGCTTTCCAGTGAGGGTGGCTAAAATCGTGGATCCGTACACCCATCATATTATGAGTATTGGCTTCACTGGATATAACTCTAGCGACCATTTCAGCATGCTCAGCCTCTTGCCCCGCAGCCGCGCCATCTTCGCAATCACAAGTGATATCAAATACCGGGCCAAATTTATTCTGCATTTCTAATGCTTTTAGCATTAATTTCTCACTACCGGCAAAATGCTCACAACTCGGAATAACGGGAAATGGCTTTTCCGCATCAAACAAAGCGTCATTTGGATGTACATTAGTAGACATATTCCGCTCCTATCTTTTGTTTAAATAAAAATCCTTATGTAATTTATACCCAAACATCTTAGCAATGCAACACTGCCTACCTAGACTTTAGTCACATTTGTGCAAAAGTGGGTTGTTATTCACCTTAGATACATTATTCTAAGTATTATCAAAAACTCTTTAGCTAAAACAAATGTTTGTATTCTGGGCTAAAATCGGTATGATTTAAGCGCCATTCAAGACATCCGACCAGTTGAGTAAGGCGAAAATTGTGGTCATTATTCAATAGTTCTAAATTTTTAACCCCATTCTGGCCACAGTAACTAGGGAAAAGAAGATGAATTATCACAATGAATTCTTAGAACATGTCAATGAAGAAGATGTGCTAGGTGGCTTCTGGCCTGGTATTCAGCTTTATTATCCACCCGTTAAGTACTCTCCAAAGGACAGTGAATACGAAACCATGGAGCAAGCAGTTGCCCGAATACGAAAGCATGCACATTACTGCGCGGCCCACACTTTATTGTTTGATCTGGAAGATGGCTGCCGCCAAAAAGAAATGAGCCGTGAGCTGCTGCGCAATGAATTACCACAATTTCCTGAGCGAAAATTCCAAATAGCCCTCCGGATCAATCCTTTTAGAACCGATGAATACGAAAAAGATCTCGAAATGATCCGAGATGTCGCAGAACATATTGATGTGATTGTACTGGCTAAAGCCGGTGAAATGTACGGTGCAGCGGAAATTAGAGATTTATCCGCCTGGCTGGTGGGGGTTAACCCTAAGATTGAAATTCAACCGATCATCGAGCATCCTCGTTCTCTTAAGCTAGCGCCAGAATTGATGCAATTTTCAACGGTAAAACATGTGGTCTTTGGCATTCATGATTTTTCCAAAGCGATGGCGATCCATTTAACACCAGAGGGCTGGATTGACGAATTAAAAACCTATTTACGAAATCTTCTACTGGAGGCTCGTATCGCTGGAAAAGGAGTAATTGGTGGAGTTGAAGTTTTAATCAATGAAACCCCCATGCCAGAAAAAAATATTGAACCTCACGATGTCCGGCGTTGGTTAGATTTACACGGTGATCATGAATCTCACGTGGTTCATAGACACGCAACCGTCGAAGCACAAATGGGGCTTACCGGAAAACAAGTGATTCATCCCTACCATATCCATTTATGTAAAGTGGCATTTACTCCATCTCCAATGATCATTCAGCGTAACATCGCCATGTTAAAAGCGGCCATCGAAGCGGATGCTTTATTAGGCGGAGCAATAAAATTTGAAGGTGAAATGCTAGATCCGCCGATGTTTGGTAAGTCCTTACAAACCTTACTAAGGGCCTATGCACTTAAATCACTCAATGATGACGACAAACAATTTGCGATGGATGTATTAAAACTATTGCCGATACACGTTATTCGAGAAAACTGGCCCTACGGACGAATTTAACATGAGTCAATTAGATAAATATTTAAATCAAACTGAAAATGGTTTTGATTGGACTGTTCCAGAGTATTTTAATATTGCCAATGAGTGTGTTAAACAACATGCGGGCGATGATCATGGAGATAACATTGCGTTCATTGTCGAAGATAATCAGCTAGGTACAAAAGAACTTTCCTACAGGGCGTTAGATCAACAAAGTGGAAAAATCGTCACCATACTGAATCAACTAAGTGTTTGTATTGGTGACCGTGTTTTGATCCGTTTACCAAATTCTACCGATTATCCCGAAAGCTTTTTTGGGTGCCTAAAACATGGCGCGATTGCGGTACCAACATCGACCTTACTGGCCGCTTCCGAAGTCGCTTATTTAGCTAAAGATTCCGGCGCAAAAATACTAATTACCGCTAAATCCATGTGGTCCGAATTACAATCTATTCTTGATGAACCGAGCGAACTTACCGTCGTTTTATTGGCCGGAGAAGGTGAAATGCCTTCGGAAAATACTCAATCTGACATTCGCCTGCTAGACTTGGCTGAATTAGTGAAAAATGCGATCACTACAGATAAAATCAATCAGAGCAAGGCCAATGACCCAGCCTATCTAGTGTACACCTCTGGTACAACCGGTTTCCCAAAGGGGGTTTTGCATGCTCACCGTTCTTTGATTGGTCGATTGCCCGCTAGCCGATACTGGTTCGATTTTAAATCAGGCGATCGAATTATGCATTCCGGAAAATTCAATTGGACTTATGTTTTAGGCTCGGCATTGATGGACCCATTATTTCATGGTCATACGGTCATTGTGCATGAAGGCAAAAACGATGCGAGCACCTGGCCAAAGCTGATCAAAAAACATGATTGCAGTATATTTATCGGCGTACCCACAATTTATCGGCAAATAATTCAAAAGACAAAATTTAGTGCCAAAGATGTTCCATCACTACGCCACTGTATGAGTGCTGGCGAGCATTTGTCGGATGAAATGTTAGCCGCTTGGCGGGACAGGTTTAAACAGGATGTATTTGAAGCCATTGGCATGAGCGAGTTTTCTTATTATATTTCTCAACGAATTGATCGGCCTATTAGACCCGGTGCGGCGGGCTTTCCACAACCCGGCCATAATATCCAATTATTAGCAGGAGATGGTTCTCCAGTGATTGAGGGCAAAGAAGGTATGATTGCTATTCCGGGATCGGATCCCGGGCTTTTCTTAAACTACTGGCAATTACCTGAAGAGACTAAAAAAGCCAAACATGACGATTATTTTTTTACCGGCGATTACGCTCGAATGGATGAAGATGGATATATTTGGTTTTTAGGACGCAAGGACGACATGATCAATACCTTTGGTTATCGAGTCTCTCCTCATGAAATTGAGAGAGTCTTAAAAACTCATCCGGCCATCGCAGATTGTGTTGCATTAGGTGAAGAATGGGGAAAAGATAAAGTGCTGGTGAGCGCTTGTGTAATTTTGCATCAGGATAATGAATTAGGCGAGCAAGAATTATTGGATTTTGGCAGCAACAATCTTGCTAAATATAAAGCACCCAAAATCATACATTTTTATAATGATTTTCCACGCACTAAAAATGGTAAAGTATTAAGAAAACAAATGATCGCTGAGTTACAAGAAAAAAGGAGTCAATCATGACCTATCAGTATCGTCCACGACGCAGCGTCCTTTATGTTTCGGCCCACGAAATCCGACACATTGAAAAGTCGCGTGTGTTACATGCTGACAGTATCGTATTTGATTTGCAGGAATCAGTACCACCTTCTAAAAAGATCGAAGCGAGAGCCATGCTGGTTAAAGCTTTCGAAAATCCTAATTTCGGTTATTCCGAAAAAATCATTCGAGTTAATTCACTTGATTCGGAATGGGGGATGGACGATCTCAGAGCCGCTACCCCATTAGATGTCGACACGATTTTATTTCCCAATGTAGAGAGTGGAGGTCAGTTAAAAGCGGCTATTGCAACTTTAGATGAAGCAGGCGGAAGTCATCTACCAATTATGGCTAATATTGAAAGCCCAAAAGGAATTTTACGCAGCGAGGAAATTGCTGGTGCCAGTGATCGTTTAACGGCAATTGTATTGGGTACCACCGATCTGGCCAATTCGCTAAGAATTAATCTGACCCTTGACCGAATGGGCTTACTGACTAGCTTATCAATGGCAGTACTCGGAGCAAGAGCTCATGATAGATGCATTATTGACGGCCCGCATTTCGACCTCAAAAACATTGAAGCTTGCGAGTTTTCCTGTCGTCAGGCGCGAGATTTAGGCTTTGATGGTAAGGCGGTAATTCATCCTATTCAACTGGCGTATAACAACGATGCATTCACGCCAAAAGGAGAAGATATTAAAAGAGCGAAAAAAATTATTGAAGCGATCGCCAATGCCCATGAAATGGGTAAAAGCGTAGCAGTAATTGATGATCGATTGATCGAGCCATCACTAGAGCTTTGGGCAAGACGAGTGATTGCTCTTTATAACCAAGTAAAAGAGTTGGGCCAAAATGAATTGATAGGTCCGGAAAAATGAGTTGGCTCACGACTAATTCAGGCAATTTTTTTGAAGACTTTAAAATCGGTCAAACTCTGGTTCACGGTGTTCCGAGAACGATTACCGAAAGCGACGCTACATTATACCTTGCTTTGACCGGAAGTCGTTTTCCATTATATTGCGCGCAAACCATTGCGAAAAATATGGGCTTTATCGCAACCCCGATCGATAATTTTTTAGTTTTTCATATTGCCTTTGGGAAAACCGTTAATGATGTTTCACTTAATGCGGTAGCGAACTTGGGTTATGCAGAAATTATTTTTCATCATCCATGTTATGCTGGCGATACCCTTTCGGTTTCCAGCCAAGTGATTGGCCTTAAAGAAAACTCCAATGGTAAAACTGGCGTCGTATATGTTCATTCGACGGTTCTTAATCAACATCAGGAACTGGTGCTTCAATGGAAGCGGTGGGTGATGGTCAAAAAGCAAGATATCAATCAAAATTCTGAAATTAATATACTGCCAAAACTAAAAAGCGTGGTCGATGAACCGGAGCAAAACCTATCTCGGCAATTTGATTTTTCCAATTGGGTTTCGAGTGATTCTGATAACCAGCGGCGGTTTAACGATATCAGTATTGGCGATATTTTTTCCCATCAAGCGGGTATGACAATCAATAATTCCGATCATTCTTTGGCCACTCGTCTTTATCAAAATAATGCCCAAGTACATTTTGACCAAACCATGATGGATAAAACGCCAAATGGCAAGAGGTTAGTCTATGGTGGTCATATTATCTCAATGTGTCGAGCGTTAAGCTACAACGGACTTGGTAATGCTTTGTGGTTATCGGCCATTAATGGCGGGACTCATAGCAATCCCTCTTTTGCTGGTGATACTATTTATTCTCAAAGTAGGATATTGCAAAAATCAGATATTGAAGGACGAAATGATCTTGGTCTAGTAAGAATTCAAATGTTGGGCGTAAAAAATCAACCACCGGAGCAAATAGAAACCTTGTATGAAGAATCCGGAAGTCGCCGAAAATATCATCCGCATGTGGTACTCGATCTCGATTACAGTGTGTTGATGTTGAAGTAATTTTTAGCTAAATCATTCACCCCTGAATAACCACTTACTTTGCTGAGTAGTCAATGGCTTTAATATCTTAGCCACCTAATCTATCCGTTCATATTGTTGCAATGAACTAAAAATACTCACTTATTAGCCAATCATCAACTGATTAATTTAAGATATGCTCCTTGCCCCCTGTAGTCCACCACAATGGATTAAAAGGATGCTGGTATTGTTGCCGAAATATCCTTTACCAATCAAATCGGTCACTGCATAAAAGGATTTGCCACTATAAACAGGCTCCAATGGAATATTATATTGCTGGCTGAAATCCTCAATAAACGAATTAAGTTGCGAATTGCGTTTGGCAAAACCGCCGAATTCATAGCCTTCAATGATTGACCACCCTTTTTCAGAAGAAGAAATTAATTTAGCGATATCTTGATGTTGCTGATCGGCATTTTTCAATACTGAAATACCCATTATTTTTGCATCAGGTTGGTAAACGGATGCCCCTTTGATTAATCCTGCCATGCTAGTACCCGTTGCGGTTGCAATCACAATATAATCATATCGTTGATTAAGCTCCATCATTATTTCCTGTAGACCTGAAATAGACGGTTTGTGCATCCCTCCTTCTGTAATCCACAAGACATCTTCCGGCAGTTCTGGCGCTTTATTTCTTAATTCTCTAAACCTTTTTCTATCCACAAAGTGAAGTTTAGCTCCCCACCGTTTGCAATCAAGCAATGTCGACGTACAAAATTGCTCAGGAAAAGCTCGAATATACAGATCACATTGCCATCCAAGCAAATAACAAATATAACTTAACGAATGAATAAAATTTGAATAAACACCTCCCATTGTGGCGACTTTACGATATCCTTTTGACTCAATTGATAACAACAAATATTTGAGTTTTCGCCATTTGTTACCTGAAATAATTGGATGAAGTAAATCGTCTCTTTTGACATCTAACAAGATGTTTCGATTTTCGGCGATATTGATTGAAAGCCTCTGTACTGGGGAGTTTTGTATCAAAGAAAAGATTTGTGAAACATTTTTAAATTGCATAGGTTAGTTTAGAGTTTAGGACTTGGAAAGGTAGAGATTAGAAGGAGCGAGATCAAATACTATATAAAAAAACCGACATATACGTCGGTTTTTAAAATTTCATGTTTTAAGCCTAAGCTATAGATTAACCACATTATCAGAAGTTAAAAACCAAGAAGAATCCTTGCGTCTTCTGTCGGTACTTAAACGCCGGTCCAAGCCAAAATTTTTCAGCAACCTTTCCACACGATCATGCCCCTGCTCTCGGCGACGATCAACTCTTCTTTCAGGCCCCACATAAGCTTTATCGCCATCTATTACCCGAAAATTCGAACTCTTATATTTTCTATCCATTTCTGGATCCTCAAATTTTATCACTGTTTTGACTAACCAGCTTGTTTAGCAAGCGATATTCCATCAAATTATCCATTTTGCCTTTGTAAAATACTCTGCTTCACACAGGACAACATAAGCAACTTATCCACATGAGCTATAACGCTCCAACTCATTAAGTATTTCATATGAGTCAAATATACCCCCGATTCTAGCTTGAATTGATAAGAAATCAAATAAATTCCAGACAATCGGGCGATTATCTGGATAAATATCTCAAAAAGAAATCTATTCACTTGAAGCTTCAAGCTATTTTTGATACAACAGACTTAAAAAAATGACTGATATGTATAAAGGATATAAAGACGGTCGGCTATCAAATTAAACAACTTTTAAAGTTTGCTCGATTAAGTTTAGTTTTTGTGGTTTGTCAAAGTAATATCCTTGAACACCATCAATATCCATAT
>CAYVSL010000056.1:0-21370 GCA_964454125.1 uncultured Kangiella sp. | reverse complement strand
TTGAACTAGCACAGAGGAAAGGCTCTTGTTAAACTATTCAGGTGGCAAGAAATCCAATATGCAACTATGATCTAGGAATTATGACTAGTCAAATATCTAATATTTCAACTAAGGCCAATTTATTCGTCGTTTCCGCGCCATCGGGTGCTGGAAAAACAAGCCTGCTTAAACAGTTAATCAGTGAACTTCATTCCGTACAAACTTCCATTTCTCATACTACTCGGGTCAAACGGGATGGAGAGGTTGATGGTGTTGACTATCATTTTGTAGATAAAAAGAATTTCAAGGATCTTGTCGTGTCAGAGGCCTTCTATGAGCATGCTGAAGTTTTCGGCAATTTTTATGGTACTAGCAAGTCATCCATCGCAGATCAACTTGCCAAAGGTATTGATGTTATCCTAGAAATCGATTGGCAAGGCGCCAGACAAATAAAACGACAATTGCCCCATAGTCATTCAATTTTTATCCTACCACCATCCAAATTAGAGTTGGGATCTCGACTAAAAGGGCGCGGGCAGGATAATGATGAGGTCATCAATGGTCGAATGAATGCCGCAATTGATGAAATGTCGCATTATAATGAATATGAATATTTGGTTATTAACGATGATTTTTTTGAAGCGGTATCGGAAATTAGAGCAATAATTTGTGCTGAAAGGCAAAAACTAGCATTGCAACAACAAAAACATGCACAATTGTTGTGCAATCTTTTGGAGTAGGCCGTAATTTAAGGTAAACTATGCGGCCTTTTTGAGCAATGGCTGAGCAAAGCACTAAAAATTGTGAAGCGATTGTAGATTTTTATTTTAGAGACGCTTGTTTCAGATAATAACAAGAGGCTCTACTACTTAATAGGCTGGAATAACCAATGGCAAGAGTCACAGTAGAAGATGCAGTGGATGCTATAGGCAATCGATTTGATTTGATTATGGTTGCATCTAAACGCGCAAGACAACTGGCAACCGGTGGAAAAGATCCTATGGTTGACTGGGACAATGATAAACCCACGGTTGTGGCCCTACGAGAAATTGAAGAGAATTTAGTTTCTGTTGATAATATTGATAAATTGGGAGCTCCACCCGTAGAAGATATTATTGAAGACATTATTGAAGAATAGTTTTCGAATATAGATTCTTTGATCTTGTTTTAGGAGGCTGATGTGTATCAATTTAGTGGTCTTAAAGAACAATTACAAAGCTACTTAGATGCACCACAAGTTGAAAAAATTCAACAAGCTTACGTGTTTGCCCGTGATGCCCATGACGGGCAACTAAGATCTAGCGGCGATCCCTATATTACCCATCCTGTCGCTGTTGCCAAAATACTTGCAATACTTCATCTCGATGCTCAAACCATTATGGCGGCTTTGATGCATGATGTGATCGAAGATTGTGAGGTCACACGTGATGATCTTGTGTCTCAATTTGGTGAGAGAGTGGCTGCGCTGGTTGAAGGCGTTACCAAATTAACCCAAATAAAATTTCGTTCCCGTAAAGAAGCTCAAGCTGAAAACTTTCGTAAAATGATGATGGCGATGGTGGAAGATCTTCGAGTCGTCTTGATCAAACTAGCCGATCGGTTACATAACATGAGAACCCTAGGGTCGCTCAGTAATGAAAAACGTACTCGTATTGCCAAAGAAACCATGGAAATTTATGCGCCAATTGCGAATCGTCTGGGGATGTTTGCTATGCGAGGGGAATTGGAAGATTTAGGTTTTGCTGCGCAATATCCAATGCGCTGTCGGGTGATTAAAGCGGAAGTGAAAAAAGCGCGCGGTAATCGCAAAGAAATTATCAACAGTATATCCAATAACATCTTACAAAGGCTTAATGCTGAAGGGATCGATGCGGAAATAAGTGGACGAGAAAAATCAGTATTTAGTATCTATAAAAAGATGCAAGCCAAGGTGGGTGTGTTTGATCAGGTTATGGATGTGTATGGATTCAGAGTGGTGACCGACACAGAAGATAGTTGTTATCGTATATTAGGTCAATTACATAATTTGTATCGACCAGTACCAGGTCGTTTTAAAGATTACATGGCTATCCCCAAAACGAATGGTTATCAATCTTTGCATACCACACTAAAAGGACCACACGGTCTACATATTGAAGTTCAAATCCGCACAACTGAAATGGATCAAATGGCTGAAAATGGAGTAGCGGCTCATTGGTTATATAAAGGTGCCGCTGATGTTAATCGCGCCGAAGTCAAAGCTCGAGAATGGATGAGAAATTTGATGGAATTGCAACAAAATACTGGCGATTCTATTGAGTTTATCGAAAGTGTCAAAGTCGATCTTTTTCCCGACGAAGTTTATATATTTACTCCAAATGGTAATATTATTGAGTTGCCTAAAAAGGCTACCCCGGTCGATTTTGCCTATGCGATCCATACTGACGTAGGCAACAGTTGTATCGCCTGTAAAGTGGATAGTAAAATTGTGTCTCTATCCGGTCCTCTAATTAATGGTCAAACGGTCGAGATTATTACAGCGCCTGGTGCAAAACCGAATCCCGGTTGGTTGAGTTTTGTGATTACCAGTAAAGCGCGTACTAATATTAGGCATTTTATTAAAAATCTTCGTCGCGATGATGCGATCAATCTGGGCCGCAGACTATTAGAAAAATCCTTGGGTAATCGTTCATTAGACAGTATCGAACAATCTTACGTTGATAAAGTGACCAAAGAAACGAACAAAGAAAGTTTTGATGATATTTTAGCTGAAATTGGGCTCGGGCAAACTGCCAGCGTCATTATCGCTCATCGACTTGAACCAAGCGTTGAAAATGTTGTTAAGAAACACAAAGACAGCGATCGACCATTGGCGATCAAAGGTACCGAGGGTATGATGATCGAATACGCCAAATGTTGCCATCCTATTCCCGGCGATTCGATAGTGGGAACCATTAGTAGTGGCGGTGGCTTTATTTTACATCAGCAAGATTGTCGAAATATTGCCGATCACTCCAGTAAATTAGATAAGTACGTACCAGTGCAATGGGAAAAAAATGTCGAAGGGGTTTTTAGAGTAAACTTAAAAGTTGAAGTCGTTAATCGACATGGGGTTTTAGCCAAAATGACCAATTTGATTGCCGATGAGGGGGTTAATATTGTTAACATCGATATCGACATGAATGATGGCGCAACTAATATTACCAGTTTTTTAATTGAGTTAACGGGGCGATTGCAATTGGCCAATTTGATCCGCAAAATCCGGGTGTTCAACTTTGTTATTAAAGTGTCTCGTCATCGATAGTGGGTAAGGACTCAATTCCCAGTAATGGGTTCTGAATTCGGAGGAACTATAAGAGAGAACAGCTGAACTTAATCGATATAAGAATTTACATCTTAAAATTTAAAACCAAACAAGAGATATCCATGACTAAAACGATCATCCAAACAAATAACGCACCTGCCGCTATCGGCACTTATTCTCAAGCAGTAAAAAGTGGTCAGACGGTTTATATTTCCGGTCAAATTCCACTCGTTCCAGAAACTATGGAATTTGTTTCTGATGATATCGAATCACAAATTCATCAGGTATTTAAAAATTTATCAGCAATTACTGAAGCCGCTGGTGGTAATCTAAATCAAATTGCCAAACTAAATATCTTTTTAACCGATTTGTCCTGTTTTCCATTGGTTAACCAAATAATGACTGAATATTTTCAAACACCATATCCCGCTCGAGCCGCAGTTGGTGTAAAAGAATTACCAAAAGCCGCGTTGGTTGAAATGGATGCGATTATGGAATTATTGGAGTGATGGTGTCGAATTATCCCTCTGAATAAAATAAAATGAATACGGGTTACCAAGACATCAAAAGTGCGAATGTAAAATTGATTAGGTTTTGTGTTTTTTTGTGGTCGACTATTTGTTTTTTGTAGCAAGTTGAGAGTTTAGGATCGTTAATTTGAACAATCCAAGAAATGACAGAATTATTGAGCTTCTGAATCGCAGACAGACAGATATTACAGTATTTATGGACGAGGTTCACAAGCCTCATAATCTGGCAGCAATTGTCAGAACCTGCGATGCCATTGGTATCGGTGAAGTGCACGCGGTTTATCCTGAGAGTGTACTAAGAGACTGTCATGGAACGGCGATGGGTAGCAATCGATGGGTCACTACCCATACCCATGAGGATTTATCGTTGGGACTTGCTCAGATGCACGCTGAGAATAAACAGATCCTAGCCGCCCATTTTTCTGATCGAGCGGTGGACTTTAGAAAAATTGATTACACTAAACCAACGGTCATATTAGTCGGGTCAGAAAAATATGGGGTTAGTGAGCAAGCTGCTGAAATGGCCGATGAACATATTCTTATTCCTATGTTAGGAATGGTGCAGTCACTCAATGTTTCCGTGGCTACCGCTATTATTCTTTATGAAGCTCAAAGGCAAAGAGAAGCTGTAGGTTTATACCGCAAAAGACATCTAGATGACGCCATTTGTGAAAAGCTCCGCTTTGAGTGGCTACATCCAAAAGTGAAGAAATTTTGTGAAAAACACCATATTCGTTATCCCATAATCGATGAAAATGGTGATATTCGGGATCAAGCTTGGCATCAATTGCGTCAATCAATTTAACATGAAAAATATCGGTCCTCAAATACCCGTTCTCGATTTAAGATCGCTACAGCAATTTAATCAATCTCATATTATTGATTCGGCGAGTTTTCCGATTGAAGAACTGTCTCAACGTTTACATGAGTTGCCCACGAGAGCTCAACCTATCGAATTATTTGGTTCACTGGTGCAATTACAAAATGCAGTCGATTTTCTATCCAGTAAGGGTTATCAGGTTGAGAACTGCCATGAGGTCAGCGAGGAAAAATTGCTGCAACTCAAACAATCAGGTATGTTAGCTTTTGGCGGAGTTTACCAGCGGCTTTGGCAACCAGCGGCTATCGTAAAAAAATTTATTCTAGGTTATTCGTTAGACTGTAAAAATAAGAGCGGTTTAGATTTAGCTTGTGGTTCTGGCCGTGACTCGGTTTATATGTCGATGAATGGTTTTTCAATGACAGCGGTTGATTATTTACCTGAGGCGCTACAAAAATTATCGGATTTGGCTAAACGATGCGAGCAAACTGTTAAAACTGTTCAGCTTGATCTGGAAGCAGTAGGTCAAAAGCAGTACCATTCTCTTTTTGACAATTTGACCGGCCATTATGGTTGTGTGGTCGTTGTGAGGTATTTGCATCGTCCGGGCTTAGCCTATTTGAAGTCTTTGATCGATATAGGAGGCTATATTGTTTATCAAACTTTTATGCGAGGGTGCGAAAAGTTTGGCCGCCCCAAAAAAACAAAATTCTTGTTAGAGCCGGGAGAGTTGGCAAATCATTTTTTTGATTTTGACATTTTAGTCGATGAAGTTGAATGCTTAGCAGACGGTCGGCCTACAAACTGCTTTATTGCCAAAAGAATCATTTGATCAAAGTATTTGGTACTAGATTAATCCATGTTACTCTAGGCTGTGTTTTTTTGCTTAAAACACTTAATTAGAGTCATTATCAGGTTTGTTAAAGAAAAATATCATGATGATAAAAAAAGGAAAACAAAGGGCCGTACTTTTTGCTGACGTATCCGGTAGTTCTGCGTTATATAAGACGAATGGAAATAGTGAAGCAAAGGCGATCATTAGTCACTTGTTAAACCAAGTGCAAAAAATTACTGTAGAGCATAAAGGTCGAGTAGTCAAAACCATCGGTGATGAGGTTATGGTTTGTTTTTCTTCCGGTCAGGATAGTATTGAGACGGCCATCGCTATTCAGCAAAATTTTACTGCCAGTTATACTCAACATCATTTGACGGTGAGCATTGGTCTTTCCTTTGGTGAAGTCTTGATTGAAAAAGGAGATCTTTTTGGTGAAACGGTTAATGACGCAGCGTATTTAACAAAATTGGCTAAAGGAAGTCAAATTTTGTTTTCGGAGTCTCTTTTAGATGAACTGACTATCGATCAAAAGGCCAAAGCTAGAGAATTTGATTGGGTAACTCTAAAAGGCGCTAATGAAAGTTCTCCAATCTTTAGGTTGTATTGGCAACAAGACAGTGAGCTTCACAACGAAACTCGATACTTGTCTACGGATATGGTTTTAGAGCAAATTACTAATCAAATATTAACTCTTAAATGCGAGAAACAAGAGATCATCATTGAGCCCAATATGACTCCTTTTATGATTGGTCGAAACGTATCTTCCTGTAAATTGGTTCTGGATGATTCGCAGATTTCTCGAGAGCATTGCCATATCAATTATAACCGGGGTAAATTCGTTTTAGTTGATCATTCAACCAATGGCTGCTATTTAAAGCCTGTTAACGGGCTGGAGTTTTATTTGCGTAGAGAAGAATTCCCTTTGCTAGAGGATAGTTGTTTATCTTTAGGGGTGCCATCTCACAAATCAACGAACCATTTAATTTACATCAATTATTTGAACACTGCTTCGACTGACTAGTCGATACAGAGTAATTTAAGATAGAGAAGGATTATTTTATGAGGCGTATAGCGTTTTGGTCCCCAAAAGGTGGCGTAGGCAAAACAACATTAGCGCTAAATTTTGCAGCGGCTGCCTATTATGCAGGTAAAAAGGTCATTGTTTGTGATTTAGATCCTCAACAATCAGCGGTTGATGTTTTTAGTGAAAATCAATTACCTTTTACTGTGGTAGCTAATATGCCACAAGTTATACCAAACGTTGATTTCCTTATTTGTGATTACGCACCCAGTGTAGACAAATTACCGTTGGAAGAAACTATCATATTACCAATGCGGGCCAGCATGCTTGATCTAAAGGCGATTGGACGAAGTGCCCGACTAATAAGAGACAAAAGAGTTATAAAATGCGTTAATGCCGTAGATATAAGGCGGCAAGATGAACGATTAATTGCGATGAAACTCTATGCTGAAGGAGCTCAGTTGATCAAAGGACGATCGATTTACGTAAGGAGTTTGGGTAAAGGTCAAACTGTATTTCAACAAAATGTTTATGGCGCCAGAGATGCGCAAAATGAAATGAATAGACTTTTACAAAGAGTTTTGCTGCCTGAATAGATTAATGAAGTCATTATTGATCTTAATAAACAAAAAAGGGAAGCTTTAAGCTTCCCTTTTCTATTTTGTGAGGATTATTAACGCCTCAACAAGCGACCACTACTTCTTAGCGGATGCTTTCTTCTTAGCTTTTCTTTTAGCCTTTTTCTTTGGCTTAGAAGCCGCGGCAATTAGTTTTGCTTCTAATTTAGCGGCTGCGTTACCTTGCTTTGCTTGTAAACGTGCAACGGCTGCGGCATCTTTCTTAGCGGCATTAGCCATTTTACCTTTAACAGCTTGCATCGCTTTAAGCAGTGCGCTTGCTGCTTTCTGAGCATCTTTAGTGGCTTTCATCCCTACTTTATGCGCTTTTGCTCTAGCAGCAGCTTTCGCTTTAGCGGACATTGCAGATTTAACGGCTTTTTTCGCTGCTGCAGTTTTCTTTTTAGCGGCTACGCTTTTCTTTGCAGCCACTGTTTTAGCGGCGGCATTTACTTTCGCCACTAATGATTTCAAAGTAGCTTCAGTTTTTTTCGCTGCGGCATTTGCTCTGTCACAGGCACCAGAAGCATTTGCAATCGCTTTGTCGGCACCCATTGCTTTAGGAGCTGCTTTTTTAGAGGCAACCTTTTTCCTAGGAGCTGCACTTTTAGCTGCAACTTTTTTCCTAGGAGCTGCACTTTTAGCGGCAACCCTTTTTTTAGGAGTTGCTTTCTTAGCTACAATTTTTTTTGCAACTGCTCTTTTTACCTTCTTTTTAATGCCGCCTTTGGCCATGATGTTCTCCACTTTTTTTGAATGTAGTTAGTTCAGTCCGAAGTGTATAACTGAATTCAAAAAAATACAAAAAAAATATTGAAAATATGCAAAAAAAACCGATTATTTTTTATTTTTTAACCAAATTCACCATTATTTGCAGATTAGTGGATCATTTTATTCGAAAAAGTAAACTTAAATTTTAAGTTTCATGAATTTAAAAAAGCAAAATCGATCAAATTATTAACATTTATTATTGGTTGGCTTATTGAAATAATATCGAAAGTTATGAACTTAGTGATGACTTTTGATTACGATCATTTCCTCAAAAATACTTTTTGGGCATAAATCACTCATGAATCTTAATTTTATTCATACAGAGTTATTTTTTCCATTGTTTATCGATCCACCCTGTTATTGTTCTGGCAATATCAGTATTTTCTGTTTGCAGTTTTGTGGTTCCAAGCATTCCGATATTGAATCGTTGATATTTCGAGTGTAAAACTCTTTTTTTAAACGCATTGCTAAAGGGATCGGTTGATGAACTTTTAATATGAAAGGAAAAGATAGGTTTTTTCTGTTTAGCAAGTAACTCGGCCAAATTATCTTCTACATCAAGGGGGAGTTGAGGTTGTAAAAATATGGTTGGCATCGATTGATTTTGCTGGTTAAGACAGGGCAGGCTCCAGTAAGCTGCATTTTGGTTTGCAATAACAATAAAAGGTTGTTTAGTGACCTCCGTTTGGTTGAAAACCGCTTGGCAAAGTGAATTAAAGTAATTTTGATAGGCCTGACTGTTTTCAAAATAATAATTTTTACTAACTATAGGTAATGAATTGCTGTTTTGGAAATGGGTATCTTCGGTAGAATTTTTTTCGGTATTTTGTGCTGAGGCGTTTGTTAGTTCTTGATCCGATAAACCATTAGCGGTATTTTCTACGTTTTTTTGCTGTTGTTGGTTATTCTTTTGAAGAGCCTTATTTTGAACCGCTGGGTGTTGTGGGAAGCTTTCTAACGCAATATTCGGAATGAATAAATTCCATCCCAGTCTGCTGAGTTGTTTTGATAAAGGTTGAATCAATCGAAGATGATCAGCATTTTCTCCTTGTGCATGGAGCAAAAGAATATTACCTCTTTCTTTTCGTCCATTCGTTTGACGGATTAGAATAAGATGTTTGTTTTTGTCTACATCGATCCAAAGCGCTTCATCGGTTGTGTTATTTTGCTCTAATTTGCCGAGTGGAATAGAAAAAACTAGCTTGGATTGGTTGCTTGTCGTTTTAATATCGGTTTTGTTTTCTGGCGTAATCGGGTCTTGTTTGGAGTTGACTGAGCCGCTTAAAGCAAAGCAAATGATGAATAGTAAAATATGAACCGGTTTTGCTATCTGCATAGGTTAAACTCTGAAAATAGTCGGCAGAAATGATATTGATATACACCTCTGTTACTGATTTTATCAGTATGGCACATTCCTGAAAAAACAACGGAGAATAAATGGATTTTCGTGATTAATCATGCTCCACCTTACCTGTTGAGAGTGGTGATATTTTTGGAATAACCCCTTTCCTAGTTTTTGGCGTTTATACTGATGATAGAAAATTTGTACCCTATTCATTTTGTTAATATTTGGATTAAAACATCATTTGAATGGAAATATTGAACGATCTGTTGATATAAAAATGGTTATAGAGATCAAATTTAATGGGAATTGGGGTTTAGCGCAGATTGGGATTGAATTGGAGTAGAGTCATTTTCAACGGATGTCAGTCTGATAGCGAACAGAATTACAAAAACAAATGTTGCAAAAAAATCTTAATTCAAGTTCACTTGCCATATGCGAACTGAATTAAATGATGAACAATTAATGCTTAAATACGCAAAAGGTGATGTATCAGCTTTTGAGTTACTTTATTTTAAGCACAAAGGAGGTTTGTTTAGATATTGTTTGCGCCAATTTTCTAGTCGTGCGATTGCGGAGGAGTGTTTCCAGGAAATCTGGCTAAAAGTGATTAATAATCGAGTAAAATATCAACCGAAAGCTCTTTTTACCACTTATCTATACCGCATCGCACAAAATCATATAATTGATGTCTTTCGCAAAGAAAAGAAACGATTGGCTGATTGTGAATATGAAGATGCCAATCTTGAACAATCAATTTATTTGATGAGTGATGTTGAAAAGCAAAACAATCAGGCGATGGTGGTTGAGCTAAGAAAACAAATTAGCCAATTACCGTTTGAACAAAGAAACACCTTGTTATTGAAATTGGATGCGGGGTTATCCCTTGATGAAATTTCACACATTCTCGATTGCGGTAAAGAAACGGTAAAAAGTCGTTTGAGATACGCGACAAGCAAATTGAAAGACTTACTAACCGAGCCTTCAGGAGCTCAAAAAAATGAACGATAGCAATCAAAATTCAGATCAAACAATTTCCCAGGATTGGTTAAAACTGGAAGAAATTATATCAGCGCAAGCGATCCCATTGCCTGATAAAGTATTGGATAAGCAGATCCTAGCGGCTGCATATCTAGAAATTAGCCAGCCGAAAAAGCGACCGGAGTACCAAGTGAGTTGGTGGCGCAAGTTATCTTTACCACTTTATATCGCAGCAGGCTTCACTTTTAGCGTTTTTGCTCTAAAACCAATATGGCAAGTTCCCGATTACTCGATCGAAAAAACAGAACAAGCGACCTTGATTCAAATAAACCAAGAAGAAGCCATTGAGCAACAGGTGGTTCAGTCAACTCGAGTTAAAAGAGAATTGCCGAAACTACAGGATATTCCCGAAATACCAGAGACTACCAATAAAGAGCTAGTCACTTCTGATTTGGTGCAACAGGAAAATACTGATTTTAGTTCTAAGATTAAAAATGATGAAATTTATACCGGTACTCAATTATCCAAGGCGATGTATCCAGAGAAAGACGCATGGGCCCGAAAAATCATTCATTTCATGAAAAATGGTGACCATGAAGTCGCTCGCCTAGAACTGATTCGATTCAAAAAGGTTTACCCAGACTATCCGATTGAAGAGCAAATTAAAGTATTAAATCGCTAATAAACGATTTTATTTTATCCATTTATTGCGCTAAATCAATAATAGGATCGTTTCCATCTTTACATAATCTTACATTTTTGCTTGATTCCTACTGTTTGTCCCTTATAATTCCACCACAATAAGGAGGGGTATGGGCATTTTGTGGCCAGTTTCTTGTATAAGAATCTGTCATTTCTAAACATTATTTCCTTATTTTTTCAACTAATCCAAAAAGTGGTTTAGCCACTTTTACAATAAAAATGGAGATCTCTCAATGGCCATTCGACGCAAGTTGATTGCTGGAATTACTTCATTATTGAGTTTTATGCTCAGTGGTGCAGTACAGGCAGCAGCTGAAATGAATATGCGCCCCGGAGTAACTGAAACGAGTATTGAAGCCTACGACCTACATATGTTGGTTGTGTGGGTGATGGTAATTATTTCAGTTTTCGTGTTCGGAGCAATGCTTTATTCGTTTATATTTCATCGTAAATCGAAAAATCCTACCCCAGCAACTTTTTCACACAGTACTCAAGTCGAATTTGTCTGGACAATCATTCCTATCCTTATTCTCATTTATTTAACGATCCCTGCCGTTAAGTTGTTAATTAAAATGGAAGATACCTCAGAACCCGAAATGAGCATTCAAATTACCGGTTCACAATGGAAGTGGCATTATAAATACCTCGAGCAAGATATTAATTTCTTCAGTAATTTGGATCGATCTCTTGAAGCAAACGACCCCTATTATCTGCTACAAGTCGACAATCGTTTAGTCATTCCTGCGGATACCAAAGTTCGCTTTTTAGTAACGGCTCAGGATGTCATTCATTCTTGGTGGGTACCTGAGCTGGCAGTAAAGAAAGACGCAATCCCTGGATTTATCAATGAAACATGGACAAAAGTCCCAACGCCTGGTGTTTATCGCGGTCAATGTACCGAGTTATGTGGCAAAGATCATGGGTTTATGCCCATCGTTGTTGAAGTGTTGAGCAAGGCTGACTTTGCCAAATGGGTTGACCAAAAAGCAGATGAGCGCAAAGTAGCAGAAAAAGCGGCGGCAAAAGCAGCCGCTCAAAGTTGGGATATGGATAAATTGATGGCTCTCGGTAAAACAACCTATGAAGCTAAGTGTGCTGCTTGTCATCAGGTTAGCGGTGAAGGTATGCCTCCGGCATTCCCGTCACTTAAAGGAAGTGCAATAGCAACCGGCCCGATTGAAGGGCATATGAGTATTGTTGTGAACGGTAAGCAAAACACAGGTATGGCTGCTTACGGTCCACAACTTACAGACGCTGAACTTGCAGCTGTTATTACCTATGAGCGTAATGCTTGGGGTAATAATACAGGTGATAAAGTTCAACCCGCAGACATTCAGGCTTTTAAAGCCGGTAACTAATAGGAGACGATCAACATGAGCGATCATCATCCAACCGGCATTAAACGCTGGTTATATACGACCAACCATAAAGACATCGGTTCGATGTATTTATGGTTCTCTTTCATTATGTTTTTGCTTGGTGGAGCAATGGCAATGGTTATCCGTGCCGAGCTTTACCAACCAGGACTTCAATTTGTAGAACCTGCCTTTTTCAACCAGATGACAACCATGCATGGTTTGATTATGGTCTTTGGTGCCGTTATGCCAAGTATGGTAGGTTTAGCTAATTGGCTGATCCCTATGATGATTGGTGCGCCCGATATGGCATTACCAAGAATGAACAATTGGAGTTTTTGGATTTTACCCTTTGCTTTCACTTTATTAAGTTCATCGTTTTTTATGGAAGGCGGTGCACCTAACTTCGGTTGGACTTTCTACGCACCACTTTCAACAACCTATGGGCCACCGAGTACCGATTTCTTCATCTTAGGTGTTCATATGATGGGGATCTCATCTATCATGGGCGCGATAAACGTGATCGTAACGGTGTTCAATATGCGCGCACCGGGTATGACATTAATGAAGATGCCTTTGTTTGTTTGGACTTGGTTAATTACCGCGTTCCTTTTAATTATGGTAATGCCTGTTCTAGCCGGAACGGTGACAATGATGTTAACTGATCGTCATTTTGGCACTTCATTTTTTGATGCGGCAGGTGGTGGTGATCCGGTAATGTTCCAACATATTTTTTGGTTCTTTGGCCATCCCGAAGTCTACATTATGATTTTGCCAGCTTTTGGCGTGGTTTCAGAAATTATCCCTGCATTCTCTCGTAAAAAACTTTTCGGTTATTCATCAATGGTGTACGCAACCGCATCTATTGCATTGCTATCATTCATTGTATGGGCTCATCATATGTTTGCGGTCGGAATGCCGCTTGCAGGTGAGTTGTTTTTTATGATCGCAACAATGCTTATTGCAGTACCAACGGGTGTTAAAGTTTTTAACTGGGTGGCCACTATGTGGCAGGGATCATTGACCTTTGAAACGCCAATGTTGTTCTCAATTGCCTTTGTTATTTTGTTTACCATCGGCGGTTTCTCAGGCGTCATGCTAGCAATGGCTCCTGTCGATTTCCAATACCATGATACTTATTTTGTAGTGGCACATTTCCATTATGTTTTATTTCCGGGGGCTATTTTTGGTACGACGGCAGCCGTTTATTATTGGCTACCTAAGTGGACAGGAAAAATGTATAACGAAACGGTTGGTAAGATTCATTTTTGGTTATCGATGGTTTTTGTTAATTTGACATTCTTCCCAATGCATTTTAGTGGGCTCGCTGGTATGCCTCGTCGTATACCTGATTACAATATGATGTTTGCTGACTTTAATATGTGGGCGAGTATTGGAGCGTTTGGATTAGGATTGACTCAAGTATTTTTCTTTGTGACGATTATCGTTGCTATCCGTAGTGGTAAAAAGGCAGAAGAAAAACAATGGGAAGGAGCAACAGGTCTAGAATGGGATGCATTGCCGTCACCTGTGCCCTACCATACTTTTGCAACACCCCCTAAAGTAGACTAGTAGCGAAAGTTAAAAATGACAGAGCAAGTGCAAAAAGATGAAAATAAAAAGCTAATCTTGCGATTAATGGCAGTAATTGGCGGGATGTTCTTATTTGCATTTGCTTTAGTTCCACTTTACAACGTTTTTTGTGATATCACAGGCATCAATGGCAAAACTCGTGGACAAGCACTTTATGAGAAAGTTGAGATCGACAAAGAACGGGTTGTTACGGTGGAGTTTTTAACCAATATTAATCGTGGTATGCCTTGGGAATTTAAATCGATGGTTAAGTCGATTGAAGTGCACCCTGGCGAGTTGAATGAAGTTCATTTTTATGCCAAAAACCGTTCTAAATTCGATATTGTCGGACAATCTGTTCCTAGCGTATCGCCCGGTGAAGCGGCATTGTATTTGAATAAAACAGAGTGTTTTTGTTTTGACCAGCAACGATTGAATGCGGGTGAAGCAATTGAAATGCCAATGAAATTTTATATAGATGCAGATATCCCGAAAGATATCACCCGATTAACTTTGTCCTACCAATTATTTAATATCACCGAATCGGCAAAAGTCGAAACGGTGGCGACCAAATAAAGTGAAAATTTTTTCATAAATATTTCACTTAAATGGAGATTAACAATGAGTACAGAAACAGAAGAAAAGTACGAAAGTTATTACGTGCCAGAACAAAGCCCTTGGCCAATAGTGGGTGCCGTAGCTTTATTTTTTATTGCTTATGGTGCCGGAAATTTTATCCAGCAGTCCGATGATTTTGTAGAAACAGGTGATGCCCATTGGGGAGTATTTGTTTTTATGGCGGCGATGGCAGTGATGATTTATATGGTTTTTCGCTGGTGGGGAGACGTGATCAAAGAATCAATGGATGGTTTATACAGCGCTCAAATGGATCGCTCATTCAAACAAGGTATGTTGTGGTTTATTACCTCTGAAGTGATGTTTTTTGCTGCTTTTTTTGGCGCGCTGCTATATATCAGGCAATTTGTTATCCCGTGGTTAGGTGGTGAAGGAAATAATATGATGACTCATAATATTCTTTGGTCTAACTTTGCACCACAGTGGCCGCTTACAACAACACCTGATGGAACAACGACTACCGGCATGGGTGCTTGGGGATTACCGGCTATCAATACAGCGATCCTTTTGACTAGCTCTTGGACATTGACCATTGCACATCACGCGTTAAAAGAAAATAATCGTCAGGCATTGTTAAACTACACCTCTATAACAGCCTTATTAGGAATAATTTTCTTAGTTTTACAAGCCGAGGAATATCATCATGCTTATACTCAAATGGGTTTAACTTTGGGTAGTGGTATTTATGGTTCAACGTTCTTTATGTTGACTGGATTTCATGGATTTCACGTGACCTTAGGAACAATTTTTTTGATTGTATTATCGATTCGCTGCGCTAAAGGACATTTTACTGAGAAACATCATTTTGCCTTTGAAGCGGGTGCTTGGTATTGGCATTTTGTTGATGTAGTTTGGTTATTCTTGTTTATATTCGTTTATTTGATGTAACACCGTAAAGACAATAATCCTAGAATAATCGTTAGAATGAAAAAACCGAAGCCAATGCTTCGGTTTTTTATTGTCATTCAAATCCCGTTGCTCTATTTTATTCAGGCATTATAGTTGGTAGCCCATGTGGTTCAATCCAACCCAGTAAGATCCCTGTAACGATTAAAATGAATAAGCCAATTGATAATCCTATCCGCCAACTAAGGCTATTCACGGTTTTTTTAGAGTCGGATTTTTCAGTCGTTAAAAAATATAAACTTCTAAAAAGGCTAACAAGAATGGCTAACATCACCACACCAATCAATATATTAATAATAATAATCATCAGAAGTGGTTTCCTTAGGATGAAATAACAGAATAATGATAGAATACGCGCCCTGAGAGTAATTTACTACCCTAGATCGTGATTTGAGGGATAGCAAGGAATAGTTGTTTTGAAGCATTCGGTAGAATATAAATTTGGACGATATCGATTAACCGTTAATTTTTGGTTTCTTATCCTTTTTTTACTGGTGCAAACAGGATTGAATGAACTTGGATTTTGGCAATTGTCACGAGCACAGGAAAAACAGGTTCGATTGAAAAAGCTTGCCAACAATCAACGGCCGGAACTGACTAGTTTGAATCAAGTTGATCAAAAGGCTATCGATGATTTTGTAAAGCTACAGATAAAAGTGAGGCTTACTGAAAGAGTTAACTTATTGGTAGAAAATAAAATTCAAAATGGTGAACTAGGTTATCACGTATTGAATTTGGTGCAGGAACTTGATTCTGATCGTTATCTGCTTGTTAACCGTGGATGGATCCAAGGCAGGGCTGATCGAAACCAGTTGCCACAGGTTAAATTACCGCCTACTCATTGGAAGGTCTCAGGTAGAATTTATCAAATAAATAAGCAAGTACTTTCCGGCGATGCAGAGCTTGAAAGTCATGGTAAAATATTGCGTTTACCGATCTTGGATGTACATATGTTATCGCTATTGGAAAGGCGTTTTGGTCTTAGTGTGGAACCTTATTTACTTCGACTAGATGAAAATGCGATAGATAGTTTTGCTGTCGACTGGGCGTGGGTCAATATGTCACCAGATAAACATCTTGCTTACGCATTTCAATGGTTTGGATTATCGTTGGCCTTTTTGATTATTAGTTTATTCGTACTAATCAAAAAAGAATCTGAAGAGTGAGTGTTTCATCACTTAGTAGAGCGAAAATATTTAGAGGAAAGAACCGTGAATTTTGATGAAAGTAAAAATCAATCACATGCCGTTAATGTCAATAAAAATAGAAAAACACTAGTTTTATTATTTGTGATGTTTATTACCCCCGTTTTGCTGGCGTATGCTGCCTATTTTGGTAGTTGGTTTTCAGGTCCGGGTGCTGCCCAAGGCGAACTGATTGAGGCAAGCCTAGTAACCGATATTGAAGATTATGCGATTTATAAAACCAACGGTGAAAAGTATACAGGCAAAGAACTGGAAACTCTTTATTGGTGGATCCTTCCAATTCAATCGGATCGATGCAATCAATCTTGTGTTAATTTAAACTTGCTAACGGTTCACAAAACCTATATTGGACTAGGTAAAGAAGCATCCAGAATTAATGAACTGGTTATTTTCGAAAAAGGTAATGAACTGGATGCGGGCCGTTTTCCTAGCTCAAGTAGCGAATTCACCTCAGTTGGATTAAAAGCTATTGATAAAACGCACAGCGGCAAGAGATTAGATTTGCCCGCTAATTATATATACCTAGTCGATCCGTTAGGCAATATTTTTATGAAATATCCTTTGCTAAAGGATAAAAAAAATGCACCTTTGATGAGTGGTAAAATGAGAAAAGATATTTTGCATCTGTTTAAATATTCTCGGTTGGGATAAATTTATCTGCGAGTTGCGAGAAAAGATTAAAAAATTAAAAAGAGATCAAATACGAGTTAAAGAAAGAATGAATCTAAGTGTATTAAAAAAAATGGCATTTACTGCAACATTATTAGCACTACTCGTGGTATTGTTAGGAGCCTTTACTCGCCTAAGCCACGCGGGCTTAGGTTGTCCTGATTGGCCTGGTTGTTATGGCTTTGCACATATACCTACTTCAAGCAATGATATTGTACAGGCCAATCAAGCGTTTCCCGATCAACCTTATGAATTAGCTAAAGCTTGGCCGGAAATGGTACATCGATATTTTGCTACATCGTTAGGTTTACTTGTTTTGATATTGGCCATTCTGAGTTTCAGACATAGGAACAGACCTGCTTTTAAGTACTTGCTTGGATTATTGCTGCTAGTCGCTTTTCAGGGAGCATTGGGGAGATGGACCGTGACTCTGAAGCTACACCCTGGAATTGTAATGTCACATCTGGCAGGGGGCTTGACGACACTATCTTTATTGGCGGCATTAACCTTTAGGTTTTATACTGAATTTAAAGTGCTTATTTCTTCTTCGGAATTCAAACAATTCAAAGGCTTAATATATTTTTCTTTGGTTGTGCTGGTGACTCAAATTTTGCTTGGTGGATGGACCTCCGCGAATTATGCCGCCACTGTTTGTGTTGATTTGCCCATTTGCCAAGGGGATTGGTTTGTCAATAGTGACTTTGAATCGGGTTTTATATTTTGGGGACATGATGTGGAAACATATCAATATGGAATATTAGATTCGGCAGGTCGTATCGCTATCCATGCTAGTCATCGAATGGGAGCTATCATAACGGCGATAGTTCTTTGTTTTTTAAGCTATCAATTAATTTTTTCATCGAAAAGTCATCTTCTTAAGAGGTTTGGATATATCATTAGTTTTTTAGTTTTAGTACAAGTGAGCTTAGGTATTATTAACATCATATATCAACTTCCGTTGTACAATGCGGTTGCACACAATGGTGTTGGTGCCTTGTTGTTACTTGTTCTTTCTCTTTTGTTGACCAGTTTCATCCAGTCAGATCCGCGCAAGCTTGTCGCTATGGAAAATGATAATGACTAATTTAAACAATAATGCGACTTGGAAAGATTACTTAGAGTTAACCAAGCCGAAAGTGGTTGTACTGATATTGGTTACCGCCGTGGTTGGCATGTTTATGGCCACACCCGGTATGGTGCCATGGAATATTTTGATTATTGCCACCATTGGTATTGGTTTTGCTGCTGGAGGGGCTGCAGTGGTGAACCATATTGTGGATCAAAAAATTGATGCGATTATGGCACGAACACTTAAGCGCCCGATTGCCACCGGGAAAATCGATGACAAAAAAGCAATGATGCTTGCCGCTGTTTTATCGATTACATCAATAGTCATGTTGTATTTTTTTATTAATCCGTTAACCGCTTTATTAACCTTCTTTGGATTAGTTGGCTATGCATTTGTTTATACAATGTACTTGAAAAGAGCCACTCCGCAGAATATTGTGATTGGTGGTTTGAGTGGTGCAATTCCTCCCTTGCTGGGTTGGACTGCTGTGGATGGATATGCAGGAACTATCCATCCCCATGCTCTATTGTTAGTATTGATTATTTTTGTTTGGACGCCTCCTCATTTTTGGGCTCTGGCTATTTTTCGACGTGATGAATATGCCAAAGCAAATATTCCCATGTTGCCGGTGACTCATGGCATCGACTTTACCAAAACCAGTATTATTTTATATACAATACTATTAATTTTTGCTGGCTTATTACCTTATTTAACTCGTATGTCCGGTTTAGTTTATGCAATATCCTCCAGTATTCTCGGGCTGATATTTTTGGGATATGCGGTGAAACTTAAATTATCTAAAGAACGTAAAATTGCCATGGATACTTTTAAGTATTCGATCAATTATTTGTTATTAATGTTTATCGCGTTGCTGGTCGATCACTATTTTTGGTATTAAGTTAATGAATAAATTTGCCCCATACATTTTAATTAGTTTTGCGCTTATCGGTGGTTTTTATCTTAAAAATTATCTAGAACTAAAACCTATAAATGAAACGATCAATTCTACCTCTGACAGCAAAAATAAAATTGATAATCGTTTTGATTCTTTATTGATTTATCCGAAAAAAAATCTAATATCGGATTTTAGCTTAACGGACCATAATGGAAATTCATTTGAAACGAGTCATTTTAAAGGCCGTTGGAACCTTATTTTTTCAGGATATACTAATTGCCCAGATGTTTGCCCCAATACGCTGACGCAGATGACCCAAATGTATCAAGCGATGGAACAATCAACTCGTGACAAATTTCAAATTATTTTCTTATCGGTTGATCCTGCACGTGATACGCCAGATCATCTTAAGCAATACCTCGACTATTTTCATCCCGATTTTATCGGGATCAGTGGAAAAAAATTGCAAATTGATGGTTTGGTCAAAGATCTGGGGGGTATTTATTCTATCAATCAAGAAGAAGGTGAATTTTATACCGTAGATCATTCCGCTAGAATTTTTATTGTTGGCCCCATTGCTGAACGTTTTGGTATTATTAAGAGTGGTATTATTAACCAAAAAGATAAAAGACAATTGGTTGCGGATCTAACTCAAATAGCAAAATAAATGTAAGCTCTTGGTTATGAGCTAAAAAAATAGCTTGGAACCACTAAAGACGCGAAAAGCATAGCGCGACTTTTGAGTCATTCGTCGTTAGAATATTTGTTTGATTTTGAGTTAAAATAATTTTCGCTTATCGTTTGAGAGTATATTTTGATTTTTCATATCTTACCTAAAAGTTTCTTCGGACGAAATACCTTGATGATCGCTATTTTGCTGGTCATTAGTCAGTTTACTTCTTATGTTACGGTTCAACATTTTGTGGTTGATCAAAAAAATCGTACGATAATGTATTTAGTCACCAATCAAATTAAACTTCAGTACATCGGTTCACAAAATGATATTCCAAAAAATTTATCGATAGGATTTAGTGAAACGACCGAGTTAGAACTTTATTGGTTAACCGGTGGACCTCTACCGCCCGGGCTTCAAATCGCAAAAGAGCATTTAGCTTTTACTGAAGCGGCCAATGCATTTCTTGGAGAGGGTACCCGAGTCAAGGTTGAAGTTTCTGATCGAGTATATGTCTGGGTTAACGAGCTCACTCATCCTGAATACTGGATAAGAATGCCAATTGGTGAGTATGACGATAGTGCTCCTATTTCTTTGTTTATATTCTCAGGTGTTATTTTTCTGTTAAGTTTAATTGGCGCTTGGATCCTAGTCAGTCAACTACACCGTCCGTTAAAACGTTTAGCTTTTGCCGCAAGAGAAATCGGTCGCGGAGATTATCCAGGAAAACTAAAAGAAACGGGTCCACAGGAATTGGTTGCAATGACTTCAGCATTTAATCAAATGGCGGCGGATGTCCATCAGCTGGAAGAAGATCGTACCTTATTGCTAGCAGGGATATCCCATGATTTACGAACGCCCATTACACGTATTCGTTTGTCAATTGAGTTCCTGTCGGAGCAAGATGAAGAACTCAAACAAGGACTGATTGCCGACACACAGGATATGGATGACATTATCGATCAATTTATCGGCTATGTACGCTATGGTAGCGAAGAAAAAATGGAAGAAAGTAACATTAACGAAGTGATCCAGCAAGTCGTGGAAGCAGCCACTAAGCAACACTCTGGTATTGAAACGAATCTACAAGAAATAGCATTGGTTAAATTTAAACCTTTAGCCATGAAACGCTTGATCAGTAATTTAATCGAAAATGCCTTTCGATATGGTAAAGCGCCAGTCATTGTGTCCAGCTCCGTTAGCCAAAAAGTGCTAAAAATAAAAGTACGAGATCATGGTAAAGGGATCGAAGATTTAGACAAAGCCCGGTTATTTCAACCTTTTGCTCGTGGTGACAAAGCCCGGGGTGGAAAAGGCTCCGGCTTAGGTTTGGCCATCGTTCAGCGGATCGCGGAAATGCATGATGGAGAAATTAATTTATCCAACCACCCTAATGGCGGATTGGAAGCTTGTTTGACAATCCCCTTGAACTTGGAATAACCCGTTGAAGTAATATCTAGGATCTTTTATTATACGCATTTTGGCGGAAATAGACTTGTATTGGACGGA
>CAYVSL010000055.1:0-21435 GCA_964454125.1 uncultured Kangiella sp. | reverse complement strand
AAAGCGTGTCAAGCAATTATTACCCTTTTTTTAGTAATTACGCTGAATAGTTACTACTGGAGAAGCTATTAGTGGGTTTAACGATAGCAATATAGGCTATATTATCGATGAGGGCACCGTTAAAAAAATTGATGAGACACAAAGCTTTTCTGCTATGGATATCTCTGAAACTTTGGGATTAATTTCTTCAAATTCTATTATTTATAATGCTCTATTTCACGAAGATAGTTTACTCCTATCACACCAGAGTAGTAATAGCGCCAATATTGTCATTAATTCCACGTTAACAATTAATGGTAGTTTGCTTCCTATTACAGATCGTAATTTCCGCTCCGTTGAACGAAATGCAGATGGCAGCAAACTCTTTATCTATTTTGGCGGAGAGATTGCCATTTATGACTATACGCTTGAAATGTTAACCCTTATTGATTTGCATGGCACGTCAAATGCAATGTTTAAAATTGATAACAGAATTTTTTATACCCTTGATGCTGCTGTTTACTTCGAATTTAATGAAGCATCTTTTGCATTTGAAAGCGTTTCCTTTCCTATGAATTTAGGAACCATTAATGATATTGAAGTATATGCAGGAATAACTTACGCAGCAACAAGTACTGGAATATGGAAAATAGATTTAGCATCAAATTCGTTTATTCAATTAATATCTAATAATCGATAAATCAAACATATAATATAATACAGTGTGATGATCAGGGTCAAACAAAACTAGGCTAATTGTTAGTTTTATTGACCTTTGTTTCAAAAAAATATTGGGGGTGTAGCTCTACCTCTGAGCATATAAATCAACCACTTAAATCTAGTTCTATAGATTGTTTTGAGCAATCATTGGGGTCAGATACTGTCTTAAAAATCAACTCTAATTTATCATTTTATCAAACATAATAACTGAACCATCCAATGCTTTTTTTCCTAAACACATTTAGCGGTTTGATAATTTTCATTGTATTTTTTTCAGATTTTAAAACGCCATAAGGTAATACTAATAACTTTCTCATCACCGCAATTATAGCCACTTTTTTAAGTTTGCCATGGCTTACTAAACGCTCATAAAATTCTTTTAAACGAATAACGGGGCAGGTCATAGTGGACAAGGCTGTCAGAGAGTTGAAAGCTTATTTTTTGCGCCTATCATTGCAAAAAAACTGCACCAACGAAAAGGAAAACAACAAAATAAAATTAAAAAATTTGGTATTATTGGTAACTTTATATATATTGACTATTCCACTGACTAGCAAAGCTGAAAGAGTAGATTTTTCATTAGGTGGTGGATATCCATTTTTACTTGTTCCAGAAGCCTCTTTTCGTTTAGGTGAAGGCGAAAAACGATTGTTTATTAATTATAAAGCAGGTCTAGATTATGGCTTCTCGGTTGGTTTTGAACAAGCTTTTGGAAATGGTGATGAAAATGCTGTAGGTGTTTTAGTTGGCGCAATAGGTGTACGAGATGACAAAAGACTATGTGAAACAGATGATTTTGGTAGTATTTTGGGTTGTGCTTTAGCAGAGCCATTCGATGATGAAACAACTATAGGTATTGGTACATCTTACAGTCATAACTTTAGCGGTATAAATAAAGAGGGATGGCGAGTAATAAAGTTTGAGGTAGGATATGGCAAAGGTCGTTATAGTAATGAAAAACGAATTGACGGTGGAATAATTTTAAGCTATCAGTTTTAGCCACTTATACTTGGCGTTATGAGTCGTCAAACTTTGATAGTAGATCTATATTTTTTTGCATTTCCACTATCACCTATGGTGCCAATTTGATCTCCTGAACTAATAAAACTAAAAGCAGTTATTGATGTATTTTTCTAGATGAGCATAGTAGTAAAATCTCCATTTTGCCCCTAGAATAATAACAATATTTCCACCTAAAGAATTATAACAATACTATTAGAAGATGAATTTACACCATCGACTTCTAACTTTAGAGTTTCTTCGATCAATTGTTTTATTGGGTCTTCTAAATTGAAAAACTAACCTCTAGAACCAATAATCCACCGACAGTTAATCTCTAACAAATCAAAGTAATTTGTCGCTGTCTAAAGGATGTTCAGGATCAACCCCCAACATAAATCGCTGATTTAGATCTTTATTGGTCAACTGATAAACCATCCCAAGCCAATTGTTATAGGTCGATAATGCGGTATCGCGCCAAGTATTGTCGATTTGAGAAACTAACCACTCTTCCGGCCAATCAGGTAGAGATTGATTTTTCAATTTTGATTTTTCTACCAAAAGTTTATACTGATTCATTTTATCTTGAACAAAAAAATTAAAATAATTTTCTGGAAACGATGGGTAAATTTCTATTTTTCCATCAAACCAACGAACGACTTCCCGTTTATATTCTTTCAGCAAGCTAAGAGCGTCATACTCTGGATGCCCCTGAAAAAACACCAATCGAAAACCATCGGGACTGACCGCTAAATGGACATTGGCTTGTTCACTTTCCGCTAAAATAATCACACCATTATCAGTCAACTGTTGCCTAGTAATTTGATTGTAACGAGAATGCGGCACATCAAACCGTGTGTTCATATGCCGGGTAAGAGGGTGATGCTGGGTAGTTAATCGATGTTGAAAAACACCCCATTTTTTTTCCGGTAATGGTTCCCGCTTAATATCATACAGATATTGCACTACAGCATGAGTCGCTAAACAGGCACACAAAGTGGAGGTAACATTATCTTTTGCCCAGTCAATTACCTCGGTCAACATCGGCCAAAAAGCTTCCTGATCCAGATGTTTGGAAGCCGGATTAGCGCCAGAAATGATCAACGCATCCAATCCGCTGGCTTTGATAGTTTCAAAATTTTCGTAATAATCATCCACCCATTGCTGGGTTTCTGATGCTCGCTCAATTGCTGGAATGGTAAATAGATGAACATAAAACTGCACAATTTGATTGCAGTCCCCGACTAATCGCATAAATTGTCTCTCGGTCGCTTTGAGAGACGCATCAGGCATCATATTGAGCAATCCGATATGTAACTCTCGAATATCTTGATGCTTGGCTTTATCCAATGGGAGGACGTCATGATATTCATTCATGAGTCTTTGAAAAGTCGGTAATTTGGAAAAAGCGACTAAGGGCATTGGCCGTATTTTGGGTTCGTTTAATCAGGAACTATTACTATCAGGTTTGGCCGACCAATCAAACGAATTTAATGGAATAAGCGACTTACTGCAAAAATGACCATAGCAATCAGCAAGTGAAACATTACAAAATCTGGTTAAGTAACTCTGCGGTTTGTTGCGGTGCTTCAAAAGGAAAAAGATGTTCTCCATCAAATGAAATAATATCCAGATTGGGTATATTTTTTCGCCACCAGTTGATATCAGCTTTTCCGATAATACCGCTCTTGTCGCCGTAGATAATCGTACCTTTCAATTTGCTTAGATTCGCCGGAATGTTAACCGGTACATTACAAAAAATATCCGCCTCTACTTGGGCTGAAAACGCTAGCTTCATTCCATCCTCATTCGGCGTTAAACCATGCTGGATATAACTCTTAAAACATTCCGGATGAAAGTTTTTGAACAAGGCTTTTTGTTTATAATATTCGAAAGCTTCACTAGGATCTGAAAAATCCACTCGCCTTACCCTAGCCCTTTTGGCAGGACTAAAAGACTCCCATAAACCCAATTTTTTTGATAACCAGATAGCCATGCGCTTTCTACCTGAAAAAACAACCGGATCTAATAATATGATTTTTTCGAAAAGTTCTGGCCGTTTGGCTGCGGCAAGTAAAGTAGCGGCAGCCCCCGAGGAGTGCCCCATACCGACCACTGGTTGCTTATGCTCCGCTTCTATCTCATCGATAAGCTCATCTCTTAAATGAGTAAGATCAGTCATATTGGAATAATCAGCATGCCCCATAGTATTAATAAAACGAATATCAGCATTTTCAATTAACGAAAATAAATATTCGTAAGATTGAGCAGGAAAACCGTTGGCATGTGAAAATTGAATTTTAGTCATTGGATAGATTATGAAGTAAAAACATCGATGACGAAAAGGTTTTTATTGTACCGTTACCATAACATTAAGCAATATGACTATCTTTTGTCAGTGAAATATTATACAAAGCATTTAGTTTATAAACTACTGACACCAAAGAACAATTAAAATGCACAGCGACGTCTCTTTTGCTCGAATAAAAAAATTTCCACCATTGATGTGGGTTTTACTGTTTGGCGCCTTTATTACTCGTGGCAGCTATTACATGGTTTGGCCGTTCCTGTCAGTCATACTGTATAAAAAATTTGGTATTTCAGCCACTCAAGTGGGTATGATTTTAACTTCTGCCGCTTTGATATCGGTATTGGTCGGCTTTATTGGCGGCACCCTTTCAGATCATTTTGGTCGTAAAGCGGTGATGTACACCAGCGGCGTCTTATACATAATCTCCTTTAGTCTCTTGGCCAATGTTAATTCTATCGCGGGTTATTCGGTAGTGATCACTCTTTGCTCAATTGCAACTGAAATCTGGCGCCCTTCTACATCGGCATTGATTGGCGATATTATTGATGACAAACAAACCCGAGAGCTTGCCATGCAGGCGCTTTATTTTATGGTAAACGTTGGTTCTGCCATTGGACCGATGATTGGTTTTTGGCTGGGTTTGGCAGGTGAATCATCAACTTTTTATATTACCGCTGGTGCGTTTGCTATTTTAATGCTGATGTTAGTTTGGGGATTCAAACAACAAGATCTTCAGTTGAATCGTCCTGTATCAATTCATCAAGGCAAAAATGTTGACGATAATCAGTTTTTACAAACGCTAAGAATATTGGTGCAAGATCGATTGCTACAATGTTTAATTCTAGCCAATATTATATGTATGTTTATCTATGGACAAATGGATACTACCCTCATTCAGTATTTAACTCGCGCCAATATATCCAATTTGCTGGCGTTGATTTCTTCAATAATATTAACCAATGCGTTAGTGATTATCACTAGTCAGTTTGTCCTACTAAAAATAATGGCAAAAATGAATTTGGTTCAACGAATACAAATTGGATTGATTTTATTAACCGCTTCACAGATCTGGATGGCAATCAATCCATTAGATCTCTTTTGGGGTTGGATTGGTGCAGTAGCAGTTATGAGTTTGGCAGAGGCTATTTTATTTCCAACCATGAATGTTCATATCGATCGATTGGCTCCAAATCACCTTCGAGGTGCTTATTTTGGTGCAACTTCATTTTATTCGCTCGGTTTTGCTTTGGCACCACTAGGGGGTGGGTTAATGCTCGATCATATTGGCGGTTTTTGGCTGTATTTAGTTAGTGCTTTTTTGTGTTGGGTGGTTATATATCTGTATTCAATATTAGGATCATTTAAACGGCCTAAGATGATTTAACCAGATCGACTTGTAACCACTCCCCTTAGCGAAAAAGGGAGTTGTTTAGGAAACAAACTGAGCTAGATATACTCCTGCATCCTATCTACTTTATAATCTCGCCGTTGTTTCTTAGCTCCGCGACTCGTTCTGAGCAACGCATATCATTGACCAGATTCACCAATGCTCGCGCTGAAGAACGAATAATATCAGTTGCCAGCCCCATACCATGAAAGGTTTTATGATTGCAACGATTCGTGCAGGTAGCCATTATATTCACCTGCCCTAACGCATCGGTACCTTGAGAAGTAGACGCTACTTTAAAATCTTCAATTTCAATATCATAACCCGTTATGCGACTGATACAACTGCAAATGGAATTGACCGGCCCGTTGCCAATCGCAGCTTCTTGGATCACTTTATCACCACAGCGCAAACCAACAGTCGCAGTTGCGGAACCTTCGGTTCCAAGTTGAACGCTTAATGAATCCAAAATATAAAAATCATCTTCTGAATCTAGGTTGGCGAAAAATACTAGGGCTTCTAAATCATAATCAAATACCTGACCTTTTTTATCCGCAAGCAAGAGGAATCGGTCATACAGTTTATCTAAGTCAAAATCTTGTTCATCATATCCTAATTCTTGCATACGGTGTTTGATTACATGACGACCAGAACGTGAAGTTAAATTCAATTGATTAGTACTTAATCCGACGGTTTCTGGCGTCATGATTTCATAAGTGTTTTGATTTTTTAACATGCCGTCTTGATGAATACCGGATGAATGACTAAAGGCATTGCTACCAACAATCGCTTTATTTGATTGGATCGGCATATTGCACAAATTAGATACCAGTTGACTGGTACGATGAATTTCTTTTGGATTGACTTGAGTGGTTAAACCTAAATATTCCTTTCGTGTATTTAGGATCATTACGATTTCTTCTAACGAGCAATTTCCCGCGCGCTCACCAATACCATTCATAGTACACTCAATTTGACGAGCGCCAGCTTGTAACGCGGCAATAGAATTGGCGACCGACAATCCTAAATCATCATGACAATGAACAGAAATAATCGCTCGATCGATATTGGGCACACGTTGATATAAAGTCTCTATAATGCTGCCGTATTCCGATGGTAAAGTATAACCAACCGTATCGGGAATATTAATAGTCGTCGCACCGGCTTTAATGGTCTCTTCTACCATGCGACATAAATGATCGATCGGTGTTCGCCCCGCATCTTCGCAGGAAAACTCAACATCATCAGTATAATTACGGGCACGTTTCACAGCTCTTACGGCCATCTCGACGACATCGTCAAATTCCTTGCGTAATTTATTTTCTATGTGAATATTTGAGGTGGCTATAAATGTATGAATGCGAAACGCAGCAGCGACTCTTAACGCTTCACCAGCGGCATCGATATCTTTGTCGATTGCGCGAGCTAGACCGGCAATACGGCTGTTTTTAATTTCTTTGGCAATGGATTGTACTGATTCAAAATCGCCCGGTGATGAAACGGGAAAACCAGCTTCGATCACGTCCACCCCTAATCGCTCAAGGGCAAAAGCAATTTGTAATTTTTCTTTCGCCGTTAAACTCGCTTGTAACGCTTGTTCGCCATCTCGCAAGGTCGTATCAAAAATGATTACGTTATTATTGGACATATTATTTACCTTAGTCGGTTAGCGCTAATTAGTGCTTCTAAAAGTGGTTAATGACTGCCCCAATGGCATCACTTGTTGATATTCCACTTTCGGATTTTAAATCTTGAGTGAGAATGCCATCATCAATGGCTTTAGATACAGCTTGCTCAACTGCACCCGCTTCATCTAACAACTTTAACCAACGCAACATCATTGCGATACTCAAAATAGATGCATAAGGATTGGCGATACCTTGACCTGCAATATCTGGAGCGGAACCATGAATTGGCTCAAATAAACCGTACTTTATTCCCACTGAAGAAGAAGCCAATAAACCCATCGAACCAGCCAATACACTGGCTTCATCGGATAAAATATCGCCAAACATATTTTCGGTAAGTACCACATCAAATTCCGAAGGTGATTGAATCAGTTTCATCGCACAAGAATCGACTAATTGATGATGTAATTTGACTTCTGGATATTCTGTTTCACCAATATTAGTCACGACTTCTCGCCACAACTTAGAGGTCTCCAGAACGTTGGCTTTATCGACCGAAGTTAATTTTTTATCTCGCTGCATGGCTAAATCAAAAGCCACCCGTGCGATCCTTACAATCTCTTTTACAGAGTATTTACATTCGTCGATCGCATAGTCATCATAGCGTTTTTTTTCTCCAAAATAGATCCCGCCGGTTAACTCGCGAACAATGATAAAATCGGTACCGGCCAATATTTCTGGTTTTAAAGGTGAAGCAGATTGCAACTGCGGATACATGGTGAGTGGTCGAATGTTCGCATAAACACCTAGCTCTGCCCGCAATTTTAAAAGCCCTTGTTCTGGACGAATTTCTGACTGGTCCCACTTAGGTCCTCCTATGGCAGCCAGAAAAACCGCATCTGCCTTTTTACAAGCTTCTAAAGTGTCATCGGGAAGCGCTACGCCAAATTCATCGATGGCTGCACCACCGATTAAATATTCTTGGACATCAAATTGATGGTCAAACTTTTTCGCGACACTATCTAAAATGGCTTTTACCGCTACAGCGACTTCGGGTCCGATCCCGTCACCTGGAAGACTGGCTATGCTATATTTCATTTATTTTTTCTCGTTGACATTTTAATCATTGTTTATTTTTTGCTTGATAATATATTTCATTTAATTGTCACTATCCAAACATCTTCTGTTCATAGTCGGTAATTTTTGATTCATGGTTAAAAAGAAAATCAAGCTGTTCGATCCCATTGAGTAAACAATATTTTGCAAAAGGTTCTAACTTAAATTTAATCATTTTTTTATCACATTTAATTTGTTGATTAACTAGGTCAACTTCAATGTTTTTTGCATTTTTTGACAATAAAAAATGATGCTCAATGACAGAAACTTTAATCGGTAATAACCCGTTCTTAATGGAGTTATTAGAAAATATATCAGCGATGGAAGAGCTGATGACCACCTCAATCCCATAATCCAGCAATGCCCATGGGGCATGTTCTCTTGAAGATCCACAACCAAAATTATCACCTGCAACGATGACTTTAGCAGCACAGGTCTTCTCCTGATTCAAAACAAACTCAGGATTATTTTCACCATTGGCCCAATAACGCCAGTCAGAAAAAAGATGTTTACCCAAGCCACTTTTATCGGTGATCTTTAAATGATCCGAGCCGATGATCTGATCGGTATCAATGTTTTCGATATTAATCACGGCAATAGTGGTGTTTAGTTTTTTAAATTTTTTCATCTTGATATCAACTCTCTTGGATCGACAATCACACCCGTTACTGCCGCCGCCGCCGCCGTAATAGGACTTGCCAGCAATGTCCGCCCTCCTTTTCCCTGTCGCCCCTCAAAATTACGATTGCTAGTGCTCACACAAAATTGTCCCGCTTGAATAATATCGCCATTCATTCCTAGACACATAGAGCAACCTGGCTCACGCCATTCCGCTCCCGCATCAACAAATATTTTTGCGATACCTTCATCTTCCGCCTGTTGCTTAATTTCATGGGAGCCGGGAACAACTAATGCTCTAACCGTATCGGAGACTTTTCGACCTTTAAAGATAGCTGCCGCATCGCGTAAATCGGAAATCCGTGAATTGGTACAACTACCAATAAAAACCACATCAACCGGTTTACCAACTAGATCTTCATTCTCAGAAAAACCCATATATTTTAGCGCTTGAGTTTCATTTTTAAGTGGAATTTTTTGACCGATTTTAATCCCCATCTGTGGGTTAGTACCATAGGTGATCATTGGTGTGATATTGCTTGCATCGATTTTGATATATTTATCGAATCTCGCCTCAGCATCGGTATACAATTGTTTCCATTGGTTAACCGCTTTACTCCAACCTTCACCTTTTGGCGCGTATTCCTTACCTTCAAGATACCGAAAGGTCGTTTCATCCGGCGCGATCATGCCCGCTCTTGCACCGGCTTCAATCGACATATTACAAACCGTCATTCTTTCATCCATCGAAAAAGCACTCACGGTAGTGCCAAAATATTCAATCACATGTCCGGTTGCGCCGCCAATGCCAATCTGTTGAATAATCGTCAGAATGACATCTTTTGCGGTCACGCCTGACGAAAGCTCGCCATTAATTTCAATGCCAAATGTTTTTGGTTTACGTTGAGGAATACATTGGGTCGCGAAGGTATAACCGACTTCACTGGTACCGATACCAAAAGCCAAAGCGCCAAACGCTCCATGGGTACTGGTATGACTATCACCACAAACAATAGTTTGCCCGGGCTGAGTAATGCCTCGTTCTGGCCCGATCACATGAACAATACCCTGTTTTTTGTCACCCAGTGGAAAAATCGTAATACCAAATTCCTTGCAATTTGCCTTTAATTGCTCAACCTGATGTTTTTCCTGTTCACCGTAAAAGGTAAATTCACCATCACTATTGGCTTGGCTAGTTGGTGTCGAATGATCGCTCGTCGCAAAGGTTCTTTCCGGTCGTCGAAGCTTGAGCCCTTTATCTCTTAGCACTTGAAATGCTTGAGGTGAAGTCACCTCGTGGATCAAATGAGTATCAATATATAAAATGGCTGGAGTATCTTTAGTTTCTTGTGCAACCAGATGTTGTTGCCACACCTTGTCAAATAAAGTGCTTACCATCTGCTGTCACTCATAAAACCTGTCGGCTCAAATTCAAATACATCAACCGAGCTGTTTCTTGCGGTATTGGCTTGACCACGTTTATCGGCTTTATGCTGATAATGCCTAGAATCATTCTCAACGGTTTCTTTGTGTTGATCTTCTTGATTGGCATTATGTGAAACTGTATTCATTTTACTACCCTACCTTATCTGGTTTGAAACCTAAATCTGTTCTTTACATTAGACATCGTCATGGACATAAAAAAACCCGCCGTTTGGCGGGTTTTAAGTGTTTGTTATCAATTAACGACTCACACTTACATCCGCCAAAGAAACTGGAGGAAAATGAGAATTAAAATATTAACTTGTTGCAATTTGTTCATACCTTGAATTTAATCGGTTTTGAGTGATAGGTCAACCTGATATAACCTTTTGATCTATTATCCGATAGACGGTCAGAAAAACCTGTTTGAAATGCGAAAAAGGGGTACGTTTACGTAAAGGTAAGCTGTATTTGTATCTAATTTAAACTTTAAATCTTTTTAACCGATATAACTACAAACTATATCAATATTGATTGAAGCTGATTGACAAAAATATTAGCGGCCTTCAAAGTGTAAGGTGTAATCAAAATAGAGAAAACATGTGGATCAATTAAATTCAAATTCAATGATAAACAGCGGGCAAACACGCGACCGAATTGCTATGATTACAACTTCAATTATTATGGGCACGATTATTGGCACCACGATGCCGAATAAGGTGGTCATTGGTTGACTGGAAAATATTCTAACTAACCCGTGACTCTTTTAGACTCACGGGTTTTTTTATGTCTATAGATGAAAGGTCAGGATTATGTTACAAGCCAATCCTAAATGCCTGCATCCATGTCTTTACTAGGTTAGTCTGAAACATTAAATTAACAACAGCGATTAATTAATAATTATTTATAGGGTAGATGAATAAAAATGAAAGTCCTAAAGTTTGGTGGCTCATCTTTAGCCAATGCTGATAAATTTATTAGCGTGGCTAATATTGTTCAAAGCGAAAATAAAAATAATAAGGTTAGTGTCGTATTATCTGCTCCTCAAGGAGTAACCAATTTATTAGTTAGTTTATTGAAATGTCTAGAGTCTCATTCAAACACTAATGATTTGGTTGTTGAATTACAGGAAAAAATTCAGAAAATAAAACAGGCACTAGTTGATTCTTTGGCTGACGCTAAAACAAAAGATACCGATACTTCAGTATTGGACAATGCGATTAACAAAGAATTTGAGAGATTGGCACAACTGATAGAAGGCGCCAATCTATTGGGCCATTGTCCAGAACAAACTGGAGCACAAATTTTAACTCTGGGCGAAAGAGTTAGCATCATTTTATTGTCATGGGTATTTAGTGACCTGAAAACTCAAGTTTCATTGATCGAACCAGAAAGGTTTTTGGTAGCTGAAAGACAATCCGGTGACCCAGTAGCTGATATTCCATTGTCAAAAGAAAAGTTCAACCAATTTTATACTTCGCTTAAACCAATCTCGTTGATGCCTGGTTTTGTCGGGGTCTCGCCTACAGGAAATACCATCACTCTTGGGCGCAATGGCTCTGATTATTCTGCTGCAATATTAGCCGTTTGCAGTCAAGCCGACGTTTGTGAAATTTGGACAGATGTCGATGGCGTTTATAACGCTGATCCAAGACTTGTGAAAGAAGCCGAACTAATTAACAAAATGTCATTTAGTGAAGCGATCGAACTGAGTTATTTTGGTGCTAAAATATTACACCCCAAAACCATCGTTCCGTTAAGTTTGCATAATATTCCCTGTTTGATTAAAAACTCTCTTGCCCCAGAAAAAAAAGGCACCTTAATCTCAAAGCAAAGCTCATCTGACACCCGCGTCAAAGCGATTTCAAGTCTAGGTGAAGTGGCGATGATTAACGTCTCTGGTCCTGGTATGAAAGGGAAAGTTGGAATGACCAGTCGAATATTTTCCGCTATCAGCCGAGCCAATTTACCCGTCATTTTGATCAGTCAATCATCCGCCGCATATCGGATTAGTTTTTGTGTTTCTGCCGATCAAGCCAGTGCTGCCGAGCAATGTTTAAATCAGGAATTTGAATTAGAGTTAAAAAATCTTTTGCTCGAACCTATTTCAATTAGTAAAGGATTATCTGTGGTTTCAATGGTCGGCGATAACATGCAAAAACAAAAGGGGATCGCAGCCAAGTTTTTTGTTTCCTTATCACAAGCCGCTGTGAATATCATCGCAATAGCACAAGATTCATCGGAAAGAAGTATTTCGGCAGTGATCCGTAGCCAACGAACCGACGATGCAGTAAAAATCTGCCACCGTAACTTATTTTTAAAACGGCATAATATTGATGCCTTTGTAATTGGTTGTGGAACCGTTGGTGTCGAACTTCTCAATCAAATAGAGAATCAGCAAGCTTTCTTGTTGAAACGCAATATCGATCTAAAAGTATTCGGTATTGCCAATAGCAAAAAATTACTACTAGATGGCCAAGGGATCAATTTAAGTAGCGGCTGGAAAGAAAAATTGTCACAGTCAAATAAATCTTTTAGTCTAGAAAAACTCAACCAATTTGTTGAAGAGCATCATTTGCTTAACCCGGTGATTATTGATGTAACCAGCAATGAGTCGATTGCAATGAGTTACGCGGACTACCTAAATGCCAATTATCATGTAGTCGCAGCCAATAAAAAAGCGAATACAGCTTCGCTTGAATACTATCAAAAATTGCGCAGCACCGCACAAAATAATAAGCGTCGATTTTTATATGAGACGAACGTGGCCGCGGGACTGCCGGTCATTGATAATTTGCAAAATTTGTTGGGTGCTGGTGACCAATTGGTAGCGTTTGAGGGGATATTGTCAGGCTCGCTATCTTATATATTTGGTCAACTGCATCAAGGTTTAAGCCTTTCAGAAGCAACTCAAAAAGCCAAAGATATGGGATTTACAGAACCAAACCCGGCGGAAGATTTAAGCGGGCTCGATGTTGCACGAAAAGTTTTGATCATTGCGCGTGAGGCGGGACTTAACCTAGAACTAGAAAATATCCGACTGGAATCACTGCTGCCCGACGAACTCGCGCAAATAGAAGATGGCGATGAATTTATGAAAAAGCTACCGAGCTTAGATGCCGCCATTGATGCTCAAATCAAAACGGCGAAATCGAATAATCAATTATTAAAATATGTTGCCAAAATACGAGACGGCATTTGCGAAGTTAAAATTGAATCGGTAGATAATCAGCATCCGCTTTATAGTGTCCAAGGTGGCGAAAACGCACTGGCGATCCATACCACCTTTTATAATCCGGCCCCTTTTGTGATCAGAGGATACGGGGCAGGCGCCTCAGTTACCGCTGCAGGACTGTTCGCAGATGTATTGAGAACGTTGGTTTGGGACCGGGAGCAATAACATGCCAAATACTTTGCCTAAGCCTGTAAGTGTATTTGCGCCAATCTCCGTCGGAAATGTAAGCGTTGGTTTTGATAGTTTGGGTATGGCGGTTACGCCGATTGATGGACAGCTAATTGGCGATATCGTGCGAATTAAATCCAGCTCTGAGCAGGAGGACCATTTAAGCTGCAGCGGTAGTTATCAGCAAAGTTTACCAAAAAAGAAAGAAGATAATATTGTCTGGCAATGTCTGTTGGCATTTAATCAGAAACTATTGGTTCAAGATATTAAAGTTCAATCGGTCGATATTCATCTGGAAAAAAACACACCGATTTGTAGCGGTACCGGTTCCAGTGCTTGTTCGGTCGTTGCCGGTTTAATGGCCCTTAATGAATTTTACAACAATCCACTTAACCAAAATGAACTTCTTACACTGATGGGCGTACTTGAAGCACAAATAAGCGGTAGTCTACATTATGACAATGTCGCCCCCTGTTATTTGGGTGGTCTGCAATTAATGTTGGACGACCATTATGAGATCTGCCAATCGATTCCCACTTTTGATGATTGCTACTGGGTGATTTCTTATCCCGATATTGTTGTCAGTACCAAATCAGCCAGAGATATCCTGCCTGATACTTACAGTCGTCAAACGATGATCCAAGCCTCTCGCTTATTGGCTGGATTTATCGGAGCCAGCTATCGGCAAGACAAAGCACAGGCTTTTTCCGCACTACAAGATGTTATCGCAGAACCCTATCGCGTATCGTTACTAGAAAATTACACTGAAACCAAATCTGAGCTACTAGCCAATAGGTGTTCAGCGGTAGGTATATCCGGATCGGGTCCCACTGCATTTGCTGTTTGTGATAATATTAAACAAGCTGAAAGAGCAAAACAGATTTTCGATTCAATGTACCAAAAATCAGATAAAGGTTTTACCAGCATTTGCAAAGTAGATAAACAAGGTGCAAGAAAAATTTAATTCAAAATACAGGTTCAATATGAAACTTTATAATTTACGTCAGAAATCTCAAGTAGTTGATTTTGCCACTGCCGTTAAAAAAGGCTTAGGAGATAACCAAGGCTTATTTTTTCCCAAAACAATATCAACTCTTAATGATATTGATGAGTTGCTTAATCTACCCGTTAAGCAACGAAATTTTGAAATTTTAAAACCATTCGTGAGTGAAAATTTATCAGATGAAGCGTTAGAAAATATTATCGATCAAACCTTTGAATTTCCAGCTAAATTGGTCTCTATTGATGGTCAGGTTAATTGCTTAGAATTATTTCACGGACCTACCTTAGCCTTCAAAGATTTTGGCGCAAAGTTTATGGCTAACTGTCTTAAATATTTTTCCAATGGTGAAAAAATCACCATTCTAACAGCAACATCTGGGGATACTGGTGCGGCGGTTGCCAGCGCTTTTTATGGTATCGAAAATATTGAAGTAGTGATCCTGTATCCCAAAGGGAAAATTAGCAAATTACAGGAAAAAATGTTTACCACTCTTGGTGGCAATATCAGGACGGTTTCCATTGAAGGTACTTTTGATAATTGCCAGAGTCTGGTTAAGCAAAGTTTTGATGATGTTGAACTAATTAAGAAAATCGGTTTAAATTCGGCCAACTCGATTAATATCAGTCGATTGCTAGCACAAGTTTGTTATTATTTTGATGCAGTGGCGCAATTACCGAAAGAGAAACGATCACAAATCGTTTTATCGGTGCCTTGCGGTAATTTTGGTAATTTGAGTGCTGGGATTATTGCCCAGTTATTAGGCTTGCCCATTAAACGTTTTGTCGCAACCACTAATATGAATGATACGGTACCACGATATTTAGAAACGGGCGAATGGTCGCCTAAAGAAACGATCGCAACACTTTCTAATGCGATGGATGTCAGTCAGCCAAATAACTGGCCAAGGATCGAGTATTTAATTGAGTCAGATCAATTCGATAAATCACTCTTAAAGGGTGATTCGGTTGATGAGGAGCAAACACAAGAAAGCTTGCACACACTTCAGTCAAAAGGTTATGTCAGTGAACCCCATGCTGCGGTGGCCTATAAGGGATTAGTTAATACTCTCTCAGAAGATGAAGTTGGAATTTTCCTAGGTACAGCTCATCCGGCTAAATTTAAAGATTCGGTAGATGATATTTTGGAAATTAATTTGGATTTACCGATTGAACTTGAAAATTGTGTAAATAAGAAAAGTTGGTCAATTAATATGAGCAATAGTTTTGAAGAATTGAGAAAGTTTTTGGTTAAGAACAACTATACATCAGATCCAAAATTATGATTTTAAGAACTACGAAGAGAAATTTAATAAAAATCTCCACCTTGGTATTATTGATACTTGCTATCTTTTTATTGCACTCTTCAAATAAGCAAACAATTGGATTTCCTTTTTGAGTCCATAAACCTAAAATAATATATGGTTCAATTTTTAAGATTATTTTGCATAACAAAATTTATTAAAACTTGCCCTCTTATCTCCACGTTTTGTTTTTTGATCACAGTAAATCCAAAATGCTCAAAAAATGGTTTGGCGGTAACACTGACATGAGAATAAAGTCGACTAATTTTTTTAGCTTGAGCTTCTTTAAAAATAGATAGCATCAACACCTTGCCAATCCCTCGGCCCTGATATTGACTATGGCAGAAAAAATGATCGATCAAACCATCGCTCTGAACATCAGCATATCCAACAATGGTTCCATTAATTTCAGCAATAAATGGATTTCGATCTCTGATACGCTTGGCCCATTTATTTTCTTCAAATAATTCAGGTGCCCACGCTTGTACTTGCTGCTCTGAGTAATCCTTGATATTTATATTTCTAATCGTATCGTGTTTTATTTGCCACAGTACCCTTTCATCTTCCTTTCTAACTTTTCTGATAGTTGGCATAATAAAACCTATATTAATGAATTGTTAGGCGATTATTGAAATTATTTGCCCCGAGGTTTCACCCATAATTTTATTTCCTAGGAAAACAAGTTCTTAGTTCTTGCTGAACCGCTGAAGGTACAAATTCAGAAACGTCGCCACCAAGAGATGCGACCTCTCGAACCAATGTGGATGAAATAAAAGAATATTGTTCAGAGGGCGTTAAAAACAAACTCTCTAATTCAGGTGCCAAATGCCGATTCATATTAGCTAGTTGAAATTCATATTCGAAATCAGAGACCGCTCTTAAGCCTCTCAATAGCGCGACAGCGTTTTTCTCTTTAGCCAGATTAACCAACAACCCTTTGAAGCCACAAACCTCAACCTTATCCATATTTTTAACCACCCGCTTAATGAGTTCGACTCGGGCCTCAAAATCAAATAATGGATTTTTTCCTTTACTGTCAGCAACTGCCACGACGACTTTATCAAACAAGCGAGCAGCTCTTTCAATAAGGTCTAAATGCCCATTGGTGATTGGATCAAATGTTCCGGGATAAAGTACAATTTTTATCATATTTTTTCTTCCTATTAAATCTAACACCTAACATCGAAAGTTATAGCCCTTGCAAATCTTCTGGCAACTGAGCATTGAAACTAATCACGACCTGGCTAGCTAATTTAGCCGCTATACTATAAATAGTCAATTGAGGATTCACGCCCAAGCTGGTGGGAAATAGTGATCCATCAATCAGCGTCAGATTTTCTAACTGATGATGTTGACCCAAACTATTCACTACCGACTCTTTCGCATTTTTTCCCATTCCACAACCACCCATCACATGGGCGCTCATAGTTTGCCAACGCAATTTTTCAGCCGGTAATTGTTTAATCAATGATTTGGCCTTTGACCAACTTGATTGTATGGTTGCATCCAAATGCAAAGGTAAAACCTGTTTCGCATCGGCAGCAAATTGTAACTCACACATTGATAACATTGCTTGGCGTAAACCTCGCCATAAAGTTGGAGTGATTTTGTAATCCAGTTGAGGATATCCGTTTGAGTCAAGAGATACCTGACCACCCGGACTATCATCGTTAAATCCATCTCTAAGCAAAGCCAAATTAGCCTGATAAAAAGGCAGGTCTTTCATTAAATCTGTATGTTGCTCGCCATGTTTAATTAAAAGAGTTGACGATAACACCGGATGCATTGGTGGCACTTCCATTTTATAACCGATTTCGCCACTCACTCCATCGCGCCACAAAAATTCATCGCTATAAATACTTTGAGGCGCACCTGAAAAAGCTTCTACCTTTTCTGCCATTTTTGCAATAGTGACTGATACCGGATGAAGAAAAGTTCTTCGACCTAAAGTCTTATATGGGTCGGGTACGTTGCTTCTAAGTAAAACGGCTGGACTTCCTATCGCTCCGGCAGAAAGTAACACTCGCTTAGCCGTTATTTTAGTAACATTTTTTTGTTTGACTTGACCCTGTTGATCCATCGCACTTAGCCAAACACCGTTAACCCGATCTTTCTCGATCACTAATGATTCCGCTCTTGCGCGACTGATCAGTTTCGCACCATTTTGTAGTGCTGTCGGAATTGTGGTCACCAACATCGATTGTTTGGCATCAATAGGGCAGCCCAATCCGCAATAACCTAAATTGGCGCAACCGTTTACATTTCTCGGAATAACGGCATAAGACCAACCTAACTTTGCAGCGCCATTAGCAAGTAGTTGATTGTTCTTATTCGGCGGAATGAGCCAAGGCGAAATATTTAACCTTTTTTCAACCCACTCAAACCAAGGTGATAGTTCATCTTTGAGTAGGCCCTTAACTGAGAATTCACTTTGCCAAAAGTTTAGGGTTTCTTTTGGCGTTCTAAAACTAGAGGTCCAGTTAACCGTGGTCGATCCACCAACAGTACGACCTTGTAAGATATGGATACCTTTATCCATGGTTTGCCTTCCAGCGACTTCTTGATAAAGATCGGCATAGGCGATTTTTTCCTGCATTTTAAAATCGACTGCGGTTCGAAGCGGACCTTCTTCAACAATGACAACTTTTAATCCGGAACGAGACAAAATTTCGGCACTGATCCCGCCACCAGCGCCGCTGCCAATGATCACCACATCACAATCAATTTGTTTTTCTGGCAGGTCAATCGAATAGTTTTGGCTATTTTGCTTTGAGAAAATTCCTTGCTTTAAGTTAACCATCATTTAAACTTGGAGAAGGCTAATCTTAGGAGGACCAGAGTAACCAATGTCTGACCAAACAGCGGATTCTGCATATACCGAACCAACAATCAATTTATGCAGCCCTTTGTAGGCGATCTTTAGTAAATCGATACGGCTATCACGCCATTCACCCAAAAACCCTTCAACTGATTCAGCCGATGCAGATTGCCAATTTAACCACACGTTAGCCAACATTAAGCGACCAAAAAGCGAAGCCAATAATTCAAATAGTTCTCTGAGTTCCAGCTGTACTCTAATCGGTAAACGAACAATCGCCGATTCGATATTTTGTGTCACCTTGTTTAAAGAAACCGAATTGGTAGAAACAGGATCTCCAAGAGACAAACCTGAAATAAATACAGGAATTAAAACTTCTAATAAAATACGGTCTTGTTCGGTGAGAAATTGATACTTAAAATCATCCGGTTTGACTGGTTTAAGTAGGCTTTGCTGGTAATATTGAAACGCCGTCACACCGCCTAGGCTTAAGACGCTAATAGAAACCATATTTTTGAGAAAGCTTCTTCTTTTCATTTTTCTCCACCAGCGCCAGTTGATCTTGAACTTTCATTAAATCACTTACCACTGCTCAATTTGGGCTTTTTCCCACCAAACTTTATAGTCTACTGGGAAATGTTTGTCACTTAAAAAATCACCTTGATTAACAAGAGGATATAACTGAGCATAAGTTTTGATTTGGGTTCCATGAACTCTTTGGTAGATATGTTCTGCTGTTAGCTCGCTTGTTTTACGTAACCCCACAGCGGCAATCAATTCATGCAAATTTTCGACAATAGATCCGTGGTAGTTCGCAACTCGTTGAGCTTTATCTTCAACATCAAGTGCATTAAATCTGACCGGATCTTGAGTAGCGATACCCGTTGGGCATTTATCTGTATTACAGTGTCTGGATTGAATGCAACCAAGTGCAAACATCATTGCTCGTGCCGCATTCACAGTATCGGCACCTAAAGCAAGCAATCTCAATAGATGAAAAGACGATAGTGATTTACCAGCCGCAATCATTCGAATTTTGTCTCTCACACCAACCCCTATCAACGCATTATTAACGAATATTAAGGCATCTTTTAACGGCATGCCCACCGAGTTGGTCAGTTCAACTGGCGCAGCACCGGTACCGCCTTCACTACCGTCGACGGTAATAAAATCTGGAGTGATCCCACTGCTTAACATGGCCTTACAAATCGCCAGAAATTCACTTTGTTTACCAATGCATAATTTAAATCCCACCGGTTTGCCGCCAGATAATTTCCGCAATTTTGCAACAAACTCCAGCAATCCTTTGGGGCTTGAAAAAGCGGTATGAGCGGCCGGGGAAACGACATCTTCCCCCATTGGCACATGCCTGATTTTAGCAATTTCTTCCGTCAGTTTGACCGCTGGTAATATGCCTCCATGGCCCGGTTTAGCCCCTTGAGATAGTTTGATTTCAATCATTTTAACAACACTCAAACCGGCTTTTTCTTCAAACAATAATTCATTAAAATCACCATGTTGATCGCGACAACCAAAATAACCGGTACCAATCTGCCAGATCAGATCGCCGCCATGTTTTAAATGATGCGGACTTAACCCTCCTTCACCGGTATTATGTGCAAAATCGCCTATTTTAGCGCCCTTATTTAACGCCTGGATGGCAGTTTTACTCAACGCACCAAAGCTCATAGCAGAAATATTGAGCGGTGACGCCAAATATGGCTGGCTACAATCTGGCCCACCAAAACTCACTTTTGATTCAACACGGTGAGCATCTGTCGGTGCAAGGGAATGATTGATCCATTCATAGCCATCACGATATACATCAAAAACAGTCCCAAAAGGTCGAGTATCACGGACCCCTTTTGCTCTTTGATAGACCAAGGATCTAAATTCCCGACTGATCGGCGTACCGCTAATATCCGTCTCTATAAAATATTGCTGTATTTCGGGTCGAAAGGCTTCCAGTAGGTATCGAATGTGTCCTACGACCGGGTAGAGGCGAAGCACGGTGTGTTTTTTCTGAAATAAATCGTAAAAACCGACCGCCATAATGGGCATAACAACCCACAAAAGGTAAATTGCCTTTGACCAACGTTGACTTAATCCAACAATTACCAGAACTGATGCTAACGCAACGAAGTAGAATACATGCTTTGGTTGCACTGTTTATTTTTCCTTATACTTAACCTCAACTCGGAATTAATTATACTAACTGGTTTTATAAAATCTACAAGTGGGGATCTCTTAGACATTAAACAAAAGTTATAATCTGTTCATCTCGATTTTGAGATGAACTTACGTGATGTCACTCTTATCGGCAAATACATCTACTTCACGCCAAAAAACACTTCGTTTTTGTTCATAACTGCTACTATTTATGGACAAATTATCACAAATAAGAACAGAGACCTTGGAATTAGTGAGAAATTGGTCTAGCTTTAACTGAGAACTCTTTGTTTTTAGTGAATATTTTATATTCTGGGATTGTAAAATGCCTCATGATTAGGTAGGCTACTATCTAGGTTAATTTGGAATTGTCATTATTTAAAGAGCTTTTGGCATCATGCTAGGGCTCATTGGTTGTCAAATCACAGGAGATTTGTGATGGATTGGTTAAAAAAAGCATCTTCACCCGCTAAGAATTTATATCTTATCGCTACTTTTATCTTTTTATCTGTGTTGAGCGCGTGTGGTGGCTCAAGTAATGGATTTGTTGATGATGGGACCG
>CAYVSL010000054.1:0-21510 GCA_964454125.1 uncultured Kangiella sp. | reverse complement strand
TAAACTACCAGATTTTGTTGGTGGACTTTCATGATTTACGCTGAATAGTTACGATGAATTAATAATAAAGAGTACAATTGATCTTTAAGCAAATAAGTTCAAAAAAATCTGAAAGATGATAACTATGGCCAATGACAAGGTATTTCATAAAATTTATATAGCATCGAGAAGCACTCTTTCACGAATTGTTTCTAAAATGGTGCCCCCTCATGAAATTGAAGACATTGTTCAGGAAACTTATGTTCGTATTTGCCAAATAGAAAATAAGGAACGGATATCGTCACCTAAGTCTTTTATGTTCAAGACGGCACGGAATTTAGCCTTAGATTATTTAAAACAATCAAATGTTAGATTGGTTGATCGAGTAGAAAACATGCAAGAACTTGAACGTCTGCTTAGTGACCATAACAAAGATGAAATGTATGAAAATTTAGTTATTGATAGTGAATTTTCGCATTTTTGTGATGCAGTCAGACAACTACCAATGCAATGTCGTAGAGTGTTTATACTAAAAAAAGTTTATGGTAGCTCTCAGCGAGAAATAGCCGAAAATTTAGGTATTAGTGAAAGTACAGTGGAAAAACATATTGCCAATGGCATGAAGCGTTGTACGCAATACATACGCAAAATAAATAGTTGTTCTAGTAAGAGCCGTTCGGGTCTGAATAAAAATTTTGTAGGAGGTATTCATGACTAATATCCACTCAATGCATGAACACCAAAAACGTCGTCAAATTTCTGAAGAGCTCGAAGAAGCCAGACTGGACACTGCAAGTGACTGGGTCACCAAGTTAGATCGTAGTTTATCTCAATCAGAAAAACAATCATTAGGGAATTGGCTGGCGACAGAACCTAAAAATATACAGGTATTATTAGAAGTTGCTCATTTGTGGGACAAAATGAACGAACTCGAACGCTTGGCTGACTTGTTTCCGCAAAAACCGATAGTCGTAAAAAAGAATCATTCAAAAAAATGGGTTAGTGGCTTAGTAGCTTCGTTGATGTTTGTCGTTACGGCCGGGGTTTTTATGAATATGGATCAAAATCGTTATTTTGCCCAACAGCAAAACTTAGCGGCCATAAATCCGAATCAAACTCTACAAACAAATATCGGCGAAAGTAACACCATCAACTTACCGGATGGTAGTAAAATAATATTAAATACTAATACACTGGCAAAAATTCGATATACTCCTACCGCAAGGATCATTGAACTCAAACGAGGCGAAGTCCATATTGATGTTGCCCACGATAAAACCCGTCCTTTAAGTGTTGTTGTTGGTGGGAAAATAATCCAAGCCGTTGGCACTGCGTTTAATATTGAGGTTCGCAGTGACTCTATTGAACTTATTGTAACCGATGGTAAAGTATTAGTAGCACCAGTACAGGAAGAGTTGAAATTAGTTGATGCTAAAAGCATAAGTATTGAACTTCCAGAAAATTCAGTCTCAATTTCAAAAGGCGAAAAAATCAACTTGGCGGTTGCCAGCCAACAGCAAAGCAAATCCGTTGAGGAAAAAATTGTTAAAGTCGCTCCAATCGAGATTGCCGCCAGTCTGTCGTGGCGTACCGGAAATTTAATATTTAGAGGTGAATCACTGGCGGAAGTCATGGCCGAAATTAGCCGTTATAGCGATGTTAAATTTGAGCTAGATGACGATATAGAACTAAAAAAAATTCGTGTTGCTGGCATGTTTCGAACTGGAGATATCACCGGACTCCTAAGTGTACTTGAGCAAAACTTTAGTATTCAGCACAAAAAAATTAACCAGCATAAGATCTATTTGAGACTAGCTGAGTCTGGATAGTAGTCGACCTAAAATCAACCTATTTTATAATAGTTCAAAAAACAACTCTTTTTCAATTATTTCAAAATAGACCGATGATCGACCATTCATGTAGATATCTATATATTTTTTGAAAATATATTTTAATTTTTGATATTTACTTGTTTACCAATTAAATCAGGCCTAAAGTAATAATCGATTGCCCCACCCTCCAGCAAATCATTTTTTTTCAACAAAAATTTGGACCAATCGATGAACATGCAAGAGCATTTACATACAAACCTTAGATCCGGCAAACAGTCAGAAACACTTTTAATCAACCAATTATCTCAACTGCGTAGCGACAACCAACAGGATGTCTTCAAATTCGGTTTCGGACAGAGTCCATTTCCAGTGCCAAAAAAAATAGTAAACTCTTTATCCGACGCGGCCCATCGGAAGGAATATATGAGCGTACAAGGACATCTCCCCTTAAGAAAAGCAATTGTTAATTTTCATACGAAATTAGAAAATAAAAATTGGAATGAAAATCAAATCATTGTGGGTGCTGGTAGTAAAATTTTACTATTTTGTGTTATGGCGGCATTCGAAAAGGCTGATATTTTGTTACCTGCACCCAGCTGGGTATCATACGAACCCCAAGGAAAATTATCAGGCCACAAGGTTGATTGGTTGGCCACTAGCTTTGAACAACAATGGCTACTAACTCCTGAAATCTTGGAACAATATTGTGTTAACAGAAAAAACAAAAATATCCCGCTTGTTTTAGTTTTCAATTACCCTAGCAATCCCACAGGGCAAACCTATTCCTGCGAACAACTTAGTACATTAACCGAAGTAATGCGCAAACATAAAATAGTTGTGATTGCCGATGAAATTTACAGCTTATTAAGTTACCAAAGCCATTACTCAACACTTGATAAGTTTTATCCCGAAGGTTGTATTGTATCATCGGGCATATCAAAATGGTGTGGCGCTGGAGGATGGCGCCTAGGATATCATCATATTCCAAAAGAACTAGGACCGTTCTTTTTTCAAGCAGTCATCGGCGTTGCATCCGAGACCTACTCTTGTGCACCAAGCCCTATTCAAATCGCTGCCACTGAGGCCTATGAAGATATCCCACTCGCCAAGATTTTTTTGTCCAAACAAATCACTTTACTAAAAACAATTAGCCAACACTGTAGTTCAACCCTTAGAAAATCAGGTGTCAATGTACATAATGCGCAAGGTGGATTTTATTTATTTCCCGATTTTTCTCCTTTTATAAAAAAACTGTCTGATCGAAATATCTTTACCAGCGAGCAACTAACGACAACTTTGATGGAAGAAATCGGGATCGCATTATTACCGGGTTCAGCATTTGGAATGGCTGAATCAAGTTTGACTACGCGACTGGCTTTTGTCGACTTTGATGGCGCTCAAATCTGGCAAGCGAGTAATACTCACGCTCAATTTGATAGAATTAAGATTGGTATTAAAAGGTTATGTGATTGGCTGGGTGTTTTGTAAAGTAATGTTTGGCTGTTTTGTTCGAAACAGCAACTTGGGCGCCTACATTCATCGTTTCCTTGGTATATTTTTAAGAGATCTCTACCTCATTTTTGGAGTGATATTGGATCATCTGAAATGGCATTGTAATCTTTCGCCAAAGAAGGAAAAGCTAAAAATCAGAAGGTTCAAATTCTCGTACGAAAGCCATATCAAATACGGAATATTGGCGCAGGTTATGTGGCCTAAATCAAGTGAATGCCGTGATCGCGGTCGCCTAGTGCGTAACGCAATGGGCATTTTTTCGCTCTTTTATTGCTCTTGACAAAAGAATGCCGCAGTCAGAGCGCAGCGAAATGCTTTTGACCCTAAAGAAAATAAAAATGAAAGACGTTCATTCGAGCTTTTCAACCAGTCAATTTTTTTCATTTTTCTTGACTATCTTCCAAAATTTTTCAAGCTCACCTAGATCAAAATCAGAAACAGCGCCCCCAGCCAATTTTTCCACCTTACGAAAACGAGTTTCAAATTTTTTATTAGCCCTCCTTAACGCCATATCAGCATCGACTTTATAGTGCCTGGCAAGATTGACACAAACAAATAATAAATCACCAATCTCTTCTTTAATGTGTTTTTGATCGCCCGATTCAGCGGCTTGTTTGACTTCAGTCATTTCTTCATCGAACTTATCCCACACTTGCTTTACATTCGGCCAATCAAAACCCTGTTTGGCTACTCTTTTTTGAATTTTTTGAGCTCTTTTGAGTTCTGGGAGTACTCGCGGAATATCGTCTAGAAGACTGGCTTTTCCTTGATGGTTTTTATCCTGTCTTTCTTGATGCTTTCGTTCTTCCCAAGCCCGATGAACGGCGTCTTCATCAACATAGTTTTTGTCATCGAACACATGGGGATGCCTTCGTGTTAATTTATGACATAGACTTTCAATCACTTCAGATAAATCAAAATACCCATCTTCAGACGCTAGCTGTGCATAAAATACCACCTGAAATAGTAAATCACCTAACTCCTCTTTAAGGTCAGTAAAATCTTCGCGCTCAATCGCATCCGCCACTTCATAAACTTCTTCAATGGTATAAGGCAAAATACTTTGATAGTTCTGTTGGGTATCCCAAGGGCATCCGCAATCAGGATCACGCAGTTTTTGCATAATATCAACAAGCTTTTCTATTTTGATTTTTTTCAATGTATGGCCTTTATAACCTAATGGCAAAAATATAAACTAATGACTCATTCGATTGACACTAATTACATTGGCTAACTGCTCAAGCAAATTAATCACTCGGGATACGCTGGATAAATTAGCCACTTCAATCTGAATATCAATCTTAAGATCTAACCGTTTTTGACTTACAACGGTATTCAACCGAGTAACACTAATTTTTTCATTCAGCATTAATAAAGTAACATCGCTCAGTAATCCTTTTCGATCATAAGCTTTTATTACTAGATCGATTAAATAGTACTTATTAACCTGATGAGTCCAACTGACTTCCAAAACTTTTTCAGGAGATTTTTTTTGGCTGGTCAATAAATAACGACAATCACTTCGATGAATCATAATGCCACGGCTTAAAGTCACATAGCCGGAAATTTCATCTCCTGGCACAGGCTTGCAACAACCGGCTATCCGAGTCAGTAAATTACCGACACCTTCAACCAGAACATCGTTGGACTTGCTCCTTTTTTCGGTTTTAGGTTGCCTTTTAAATTTAGTTTCACGGGTAATCGGCTCTATTGAAGGTTGCAGTGTTCTAATGGCATTCATCACCTGATGCAATCCCTTATCACCAGCACCAATTCCAGCATAAAGCTCATCACAACTGTTATAGTTAAAATGTTTAGCTAATGGGATAAAATCACTAAAATCAATCGCATTTTTCTTTAACTCTTTTTCTAATAATAATTTTCCAGCGGTGGTATTTTTACCTTTATCCTGATGCTTAAACCATTGCTGGACCTTGTGTCTAGCTCTGGAAGATTTTAAATATCCTCGTTGTTCACTTAACCAGTCTCGGCTAGGACCGCCTGTTTTACTGGTCAAAATCTCAATCCGCTGTCCAGTTTCGAGTGACTGGGTTAAGGTAATAATCCGACCGTTAGATTTAGCCCCACGACAACGATGTCCAACGTTCGTATGAACACGATAGGCAAAATCCAAAGCGGTGGAACCAAATGGCAAATCAATCAACTTACCTTGTGGTGTAAATACGTAAATCCGCTCTTCAAAAACTTGGGCTTTAAATTCTTCGGCGAGCTGATGACTATCGACCACCTCATCCTGCCATTCTAAGAGCTGTCTGAGCCAGGATATTTTAGCTTCGTAACCATCCGTTGTAGAGCCAGAACCTTCTTTGTATTTCCAGTGAGCGGCAACCCCGAGTTCTGACTCCTGATGCATTTCATCTGTACGGATCTGTACCTCAAGAGTTTTTCCTTCAGGACCAATAACGGCGGTGTGCAACGAGCGATATCCATTCTCTTTTGGAGTGGCTATATAGTCGTCAAATTCTTTGGGTATATGTTTCCATAGTCCATGTACAACACCGAGAACTGAATAACAATCCTGAATCTTGGGTACCAAAACACGGACGGCTCGAACATCATATATTTCTCCGAAGCCCACTTGCTTACGCTGCATTTTTTTCCATATACTAAAAATATGCTTGGCCCTGCCCATTAGATCGGCCGTGATGTTAAGCTTTAATAATGCGTTATTTATCGCTTTAAGAACGTTTTCAACATAGATCTCTCTGGCAACTCTTTTTTCAGCTAAGTGCCTAGCTATATTAATATAAGCCTCTCGATTTAAATATCGAAACGAGAGATCTTCCATTTCCCATTTAATATGACCAATACCCAGTCGATTAGCAAGAGGCGCATACACATCTTTAACTTCCTGAGCGATAAGTTCCCGTTCATCCATTGTCTTGTCTTTAGCGATACGTAGCGTGTAAAGCCGCTCAGCCAGTTTTATCAAAACGACGGTCACATCATCGACCATAACGAGTAGCATCTTTCGCAAATTCTCAATCTGTAAATGATCACTACCGATTGATTGATTAGCCTGTAATCCTCTAACGGCATCCATCGACCTAACGCCTTTTATTTTCCGCATCACCTCAGGGGAACAGTGCTGACTTAATTCATCCAGTTTAATATCCAGCGGTCCAACAAAAGAATACATTATGGCAGCCACCAGAGTGGCGCTATCGACTCTCAGTTCACTTAAAATAATTGCGATTTCAATGGAACGAGCATAAAGCTCGTTGGAGTCGTTAAATTCATCAGGAATATGATTGATGATCAACTGGCGAGCACGAACAAATAACGGACGATCAAATTGATCCACATCAAAAACCAATTGCTCGCACCAATCAATGGATAATTCATCCTGTAGGTCAATGGGCGGTGATATTTTTTTTACTTGTACCATTTTGAGGTTCTAGGCTCTATATTTTAAGTTCTGGGCGCTAGCTTTTCATCCTTTTTTGTCGTTTTCTATTTCTCAAATAATGCTATTGATTCCACATGGGTGGTATGCGGAAACATGTCCATTACCCCCGCTTTGACCAGTTTATAACCTGCTTTTATCAATTCACCGGTATCTCGTGCCAAGGTCGCCGGATTACATGAAACATACACTATCTTTTGCGGATTAAATTGAACAATATTAGCAATCACTTCCAATGCTCCGCTTCTCGCTGGATCGATCAGCACTTTGTTATATTGCCGCTTAACCCATTCCTTATCACTTAAATCAGCGGCTAGGTCTGCTTGATAAAATTCAACATTTTTCAGTTGATTGTGCGCTGCATTTTTTGTTGCTCTATCCACCATATCCTGAACACCTTCCACTCCAACAACCGCTTTAGCTTTAGTCGCAAGGGGGAGAGTAAAATTGCCTATTCCACAAAATAAATCCAATACGTTATCTTGCGGCTGCACATCTAATAATTCGAGAGCCAACGGGATCATCAAATTATTGATACTGGCATTTACTTGGGTAAAATCCAAAGGTTCCACCAGCATTTCCAGATCAAAATCTTTTAGACGGTAACTAAGTTGAGCATCCGTATCATCAACCGGCCAAATACGATGCACCGTTTTAGGGCCTTTCGGTTGAAGATAAATAATCACTTTATGCTGCTTGGCAAATTCGACCCAGGCGGTATGATCTTTTTCTGAAACCGGTTGCAAATGCCTAATGATCAAAGCCACTTGTTCGTCGCCACAAGCGACTTCTATTTGTGGAATAAATAATCGACTATCCATCTCATCAATTAGTTTGCTCATGGGGTCAAGCAAATCACTGACCGGCTCAACTAGAATCGGACATTTTCCGATATCTGCCAAATAATTCGAGTACTTTTCTCTAAAACCAATCAAGGTACGTTCTTTCTTAATCACGTAGCGTACCCCCAAACGAGCTTTACGTCGATAAGCCAGTAAATCCGCTTGTAAGGGTTGCAACCACTGCTCGGGAACCGTGTTTGCAAAATGCTTTAGCTGTTCCGCTAAAATACTTTGCTTGTGAACAATTTGAGCACCCGTAGATAAATGCTGCATACTGCAACCACCACACACTCCAAAATACTTACAAGGCGGTGCAACACGTTGTGGATTCGGATTATCAACGCTGATTGCCCTTCCTTCATCGAATTTGCCTCGTTGAAAAGTATATTTCATTTGAATCGTTTCACCAGCAAGTCCGCGATCAACAAAAACGGTTTTACCGTCTATTCTGCCAACACCCCGACCTTCATGTGATAATGAACCGATGGTTATTTCAACCGGTTCAGTGGGAAGAGGCTTGCCTCTTCGATGTCTTCTCTTGGCCATTTAATCCCTGCTTAAATAGAGTCATTTCAAAATTTCTATACCTAACTGAGTACAATAAATATTGAGTAGGATAAAAATCATGCGCAATTTTACACCGATATGGCATATATATCTTTACTTTTCATATAGCTAAAATCCCTATATAAAACTTCACACATATGTAGGCAGCAATACTTAGCGGTAAGTGGACTGAAAGCAGAGGCTATATGTTATTATTCTCAAGATGGGAAATATACTATATACTTTGATCTAGAAAAACAGCAATACGCTTTACAAGGAATCACATGAAAAGCAATAAAATAAAGTCCCATAAGACCCATTTTTTAGCTAACCAGCCTGTTAATTGATATCAATGAATCCTTTTTATCGCATTGTTAGGTCCTGTGGTCTTTTTGTCGCTATTGGCATCAGTTTAAGTGGCTCTTGTCTCAGTATGGCTGATGAACATAAAAAAACATTATTACTTTACCATTCTGGACTTGAAAATTTTGATTCAGTTTATATGATGTCTTTGCTGGTAGAGCTGGAAAATAAACTTAGCCATTATAAGATTAAAATCATCAATACTGGTGATTTAAATATTGCTCAGCTAAAATCACAACTTGAAGAATCCGAAAGTTGTGTTTTAACCATCGGCCAACAAGCACTAGAAACAATCCTTGCAACCAGAGATAAAACTCCCATTTTCTCCACGTTAGTCTCTCGTATTAATCTAGACAACCTCGCCAATAGCTATGCTCGATTAGGTAGTCGAGTCACAGGAATCTACGAAGAACAATCTTTTGCTCGCCAATTGCGGCTTAGCCGAGCCATTAATCCTGAGAACAAAAATATCATTGTGATACTAGGCAGGAAATCTCGCTATTATTTGGATGACTATCAAGTCACAACTAAAAAACAATCACTCAATTTAATTTTTGACATATTAAAGCATCAGGAATCTCCTCAACAATCATTAACAAGACTGTCCGTGAATAACGGTTTTTTGTTGATCCTCAATACGAAACAACAATATTCTGATCAAGATCTGCAATCACTGCTTATCACTAGTCATTCGCACAACATACCCATGATTGGTAACAAGGCATCAGATTCCAAAACAGCCGCTCTTGCCAGTGTCTATACTCCTTTTAGAATATTAGCAAAAGAAACAGCCTTAGGACTCCAGCAAACATGTACTAGGCGCCAATTACCAACAGTAAAATATGCCAAATATTTTTCTGTAGCCATAAACCACCAACTTGCTAAGTCTCTGGGCTATGATTCAATCGATGAAAAAAAACTGACCAAAGAAGTTTTGAATTTAGAAAAAAAACACCAGAGCCAAACGGAAAACTTAAAATATGAATGATTGGGGGATAAGATCACGCGTTATTTTGTTGGCCATTATCCCGACCGGGCTGGTAGCGTTAGTAATGGGAGCCTATTTTGTCGCGGCGCGTATTCAAGATCTGAATGTCAATGTTCAAGATCGCGGTATGACCATCGCCAATTATCTTGCACAAACTTCCGAATATAGTCTGCTATCCCGTAATTCCAGAACATTGTCCCGACTGGTTACCTCCGCCAGAGACGGCGACGATGATATTTTAGCCATCGCTATTTTTGCAAAAAACAATTTGCTTTTGTCAAGCTCAGGAACCAAAGAGCTTGTTTCTCAACTTTCCCAAACAGCCAATAAACCACTACTGCAAACCAGCATTAATAAAAACAATAATGGTTTTATCGTTAGAGCGCCGATTGTTAGCCAACCTACGATAACCAAACGTAATAACAATAGTGCTATCTCCGATTTACCGGTGATTGGATATGTCGCAGTGCTTATCACCAATAAAAATATTCAGTTGCGACAATATCAAACGTTAGCCACCGCATTTGTGATTTTGTTAATCGGATTGATCCTCGGCGGAATATTAGCTCAAAACATGGCACGTAATATCACGATCCCCATCATTCAACTTGCCAATGCGGTAAAACGGATCAAAGAAGGTCAATTAAAAGTCGCCATTAAAGCAAAGACATCCGGTGAATTAAGAACGCTTGTCGATGGATTTAACGACATGAGTGATTCGCTATATGAAGCCAGAGAAGAAATGCAAATGGCCATCGAACAAGCTACTGCCGATATTAATGCCACCGCGACTTCATTAGAAGAGCAAAATGTAGAACTTAATATGGCCAGAAAAGAGGCGGTTGAAGCGAGTAGAGTCAAATCTGAATTTTTGGCTAACATGAGTCATGAAATTAGAACTCCTATGAATGGGGTCATCGGTTTCACAAACCTATTGCTTCGTTCAAAATTAACTAAAAAACAAAAAGATTACCTTTCGACTATCAAAAAATCCGCCAACGGCTTGCTTTCAATTATCGACAACATATTAGATTTTTCAAAAATTGAAGCGGGAAAAATGGAATTCGAGAAACGTTCATTTTGCATCGGTGATTGTGTCGATGAAACACTCAACCTTTTAGCTCCAGCCGCTCAAGCAAAAAACATTGAAATATTAGGGATCGTTTATCAGGATGTTCCAGAACTTCTTTTAGGGGACGCTGGAAGAATTGGACAAATTTTGACCAACCTTTGTAACAATGCGATCAAATTTACTGAGCAAGGCACCATTCAAATAAGAGTGATGCTGGAAGAAGAAAATAACACATCGGTGCGTCTGAGGATCAACATTTCCGATACCGGCGTTGGCCTGAGCGAAGATCAGCAAAAAGTACTATTCCAGGCATTCACTCAAGCCGACACCACCACCACCCGCCGATTTGGTGGTACCGGACTGGGCCTTGTGATCTCTAAAAAACTAGCCGAATCTATGAAAGGGAAAATCGGTTTAGAAAGTAAAGAAAATGTTGGTTCAACCTTCTGGTTTACTCTGGAGCTAGATAAAGATTTACAAACCGTTGCGAAAAGTAGTCTCGGCTTCCCCGGAAGACGTGTGTTATTTCATGACACCAACAACGTTTCCCAATTAGCAACAAAATATTTACTGGGGCGATGGGATACACTAGTTGAAAGCTCCGATAATTTAACTGACCTCATTGCAATGGCAGAAATATATCAAAAACAAAACAAGGATATTCATTTAATTCTAATCGGTGGATGCCAACCTGAAAATAACAAAAAGGAATTGCTTGCTCTCAAGGAAATTTCCGACAAACTCAATACGCCAATGGCTGTGTTAATCAATTCAAAAGAAGAAAAAAATATCCAACAATATGCCAATCTTGGACTAACACGCTATTTATCTAAACCCGTCACTAAAGAACCTTTTTATGACGCTCTCATGCATTGGTTTAATATTGACAATCAACAACTAAACGACAATAAACCACAAATCAACCAACCGGTAGCACCTAGCAAAATACATATCTTATGTGTTGATGATAATCAGGCGAATCTAAAATTAATTGATGCTTTTCTGTCAGATTTTTCGGTAGAAACACAACTAGCAAGCAGTGGATTACAAGCGGTCGAGCGATGTAAAGACACTGAGTTTCATTTGATTTTTATGGATATTCAAATGCCGGATATGGATGGTTTAGAGGCGACACAGGTTATTCGTCGAATTAGTCCTTTTTACAAGTCATCACCGATCATTGCACTAACCGCCCACGCAATGAAAGGCGAAAAAGATCGGTTACTGCAAGAGGGTATGGATGACTATCTAACCAAACCTATCAGTCAAAATCAATTGCAAGAATCCATTCTAAAGTGGACCAATAAAAATGTCTCTATGAAACTGGACATCAATACATTGAACGACTCAAATTCAAGCAACGTCCTAGAACTCTCCATTGATTGGCAACTAAGTTTGAAAAATGCTGGAGGGAAAGATGATTTGGCGAGAGATATGCTGAAAATGCTGGTCGCCAGTTTTCCTGAAGCTCGCGAACTGATTCAGGAAAATCTGGACTCCGGTGATATCCAGGAGCTCACCGCTCAAGTTCACAAACTACATGGTGCAACCGCCTATTGCGGCGTACCAGAATTAAAATCTCTGGCTAATCAATATGAAAGCTTACTCAAAACAAGTGGGATTGATCAACTGCTTCACGCTCTTCACATCAAATTCCTAGACGAACTTGAGCGAGTTAAAAATGATGCAGGAATGATATTGGATTAAAATTAATTAATCACAATTGTTTGACCACAAGATTTTGTAGCAACGTTTGGGGAGCATTGGTTAACTCAGCACAAAGATAACCTCTTTCATCCACCGATATTATTTTGCTCTGCAATATTTGATTTGAAATCGATAATTCACTGGCAACTTTAACGCAAACTTTGTGGTAATTAGGTGTGTAGCCAAAATATTGGCAAAGACCATTTTCCAATCTTTTTCCTTGCCCTTCCCATAAAACTGATACCGATGTACCGATCATATTATTTAGCTCTGTATTCTTTATTTTTGCAGCCAGATTGTGCATTATTTGACTTCGAGTTTTTTTCACAGAATCATCAATTTGCTCAGGCAATCCGGCCGCTTTGGTTCCTTCCCTTTTGGAATAGGTAAAAATATGCACATGACCAAATTTCGCTTGCTCAACCATCAATAAAGAAGAGTCGAAATCATTCTTCGTTTCACCGGGAAATCCGACAATGATATCACTAGTAATATTAAAATCTGGCACCACACTTCGGGCCTTATTTAATAAAGATAAAAAAGTTTCGGATTTACATCGTCGGGACATTTTTTTCAATATTTTGTCACTACCACTCTGAATCGGTAAATGCATATGAGGCATTAGCCGAGGATCCCTGAATAGATCGAAGAATTCATCCGACAACTCCCACGGCTCTACCGAAGCAAAGCGGATCCTAGCAATACTGGTCCGCTCAAGTACAGCGATAACCAAATTAAATAAGTTAGTGTCTAAATCAGAACCATAACCTCCAACATGTACACCAGTGATCACAATTTCCTGTACTCCTTGCTGAATGAGCTGATTTATTTCTGCAATAATATCATCAATGCTTCGGGAAACTTCCTCGCCTCGCGCTACGGTCACAATGCAATAAGTACATCGATAACGACAGCCATCCTGGATTTTAATAAAGGCTCTTTCTCTATTTCGAATAAAAAGCGCTGATTCTTCAGGTTCAGTAGCAGCATAAGGCATCGACTGCCATTCTAATAATTCTTTGGCCTTTTGAGGAAGTAAATTCTTATCCTGATTACTAACAATTAGGTCAACACCCAACAATGCTCCTGCTTCGCTTTTTTCTAACGAAGCATAGCATCCTGTGACTAGCATTTTAGCGGTTGGGTTTTTTCGATGAAGACGGCGAATAGTTTGTCTAGATTTTCTGGCTGCTTCACCCGTTACCGCGCAGGTATTGATGACAATAAGATCGGCATCTGATTGATCAGCGATCACTGCAATCCCAAATTCATGGAAATTTTTTGCCCAAGTTTGTAATTCGGCTTCGTTGAGACGACAGCCTAAAGAAGTTAAAAATACGTTCATTATAATTTGCAGTTTGAATATTCGTTAGAAATTAAAAGAGTTTTCACCACAGAGGACACAGAGACAAGTAAGTGACGAAGAGCAACAACCGATTTAACTTATTTTTTCCTCTGTGCCTTTATGCTAAAAATATTTTCTTTTATCCTTTATTTTTTACTTGTGACGCTTGGGCATCCAGGCCCATTCCATTTGGCAATTTACTGGCTCAATGCCCGCATCATCAATCACCTTACACACAATAAAGATTGAACCTTTTTCATCACGATGCAATGCTTCAATTTGTTCCTTTGTTAAACTCGCCTCGGCAATCAATGCGCCAGTTGAGCGTTTTAAATAATCAATATGCATCGTCTTTAATAAAGGTATTTTATCGTCTGGAATATGCATTCCGAGCGCCATACCTGTAGCGGTTTCTGCAACCAGAGCAGAAGCAGCTGCATGGATGGTACCGATATGATTGCGAACCTTTTTACGATTGGCTAATCTAAATACGGCTTTATCTTCTGATAAAAACTGACATCTGACATCAGCAGTACCAACAAATTTTACCGTGGCGCCCAACACATAACTGAGCAACCGATAACGTAACCATTCCGGTTTTTTTTGCAGTTTTTCGACGATTTTGGCGAGTTGGTTTTTCATTTTATTACCGTCACAATCATTGACCCTTACAAACAATTTACAATCGTTCGCCCAAATCGTTTTCGATTTAATAATTCCTTAAATACCGGTGAAACATCTTTCAGTTTAACTTCATCGGTCAAAATTTTGTCTAGATGTTTTGGCTTAAGATCTTCGCCTAATCTTTTCCAAATACTCCTTCTAAGAGGCATCGGGCAATTGGTCGAACTTACGCCAAGCAAACTTACACCACGTAAAATAAATGGAAAAACCGTGCTTTCAAATTCATGAGTATCGGCGAGCCCAATACTAGCGATATTTCCCCACAAATTTGTATGAGCCATTATTTTGCTAAGCAGTTGCCCCCCAACACTATCCACCGCGCCGCCAAATAATCCTTTGTCCAAAGGACGGTCACTCAGTTTTAAATCATCAGCCGAACACACTTTTGTCGCGCCAAGCGAGCTAAGATAATCATCAAACTCCCGTCTACCGCTCACAGCAATAGTTTCATAACCTAGTCCAGTGAGCATACTAATCGCGTTCGAGCCAACTCCTCCACTTGCCCCCGTTACCACAATCGGTCCTTTGTCGGGAGATTGACCATTTTCTAGCATGCGATGTATAGCCAAGCCCGCAGTAAAACCTGCGGTACCCAAAACCATACAACTTTTCATCGTTAAACCATTAGGGATCGGCATAATCCAATCCGCAGGAACACGCGCATACTCAGATAAACCGCCATCATGAACTTCACCTAAACCACAACCGTTGACTAATATTGGTTGGCCTGCCTCAAAACGATCATCGCTGGATGATTCTACGACTCCGGAAAAATCGATCCCACCATTAAGAGGAAATCGCTTCAAAATGGCACCTTTGCCGGTCGCCGCTAATGCATCCTTATAGTTCACTCCTGAATAATGAACCCGTACTACCACTTCACCGTCCCTTAAATCATCGAGACTCATTTGCTCAAGACGATGGCTCACTTTATTATTTTCAGATCCGCTCTTATAGATACGACAAGCTAAAAAGGTCACTTTAGATACTCGTTAGGTGATTTCACTTCATTGTAACTGAAAAGAACATAAAACTAAGCATTTAGGGTCGTTTTTCTAGCAACATTAGTTTGTTTATTTTTTAGTCTATCCCGCCAGTTTTAGGAGTGATTATCACATTAATTGCTTTTTTGGGCGTTAAGTTATTGATATTGAGCCTATTGATTAAAAGTAAGCTTGTGTTAGATAGACTAAAAGGTTATAAAAGGCGGCTAACGAGGCGAGTGCTTCAAATGGCTTTTATCCATTGAATAATGAAAATTAAAAAAAAGAAACGGTGTTTCGTTTTAAAAAATAATTACGAGTAAGCCTTTTGTTTAGCATTTATAAAATAAATTTTAGAAGTAATGGAAGGAAAAAACATGAACAAACCTGATGCAGGCACCTTATTTGGTCATCCCAAGGGACTTTTCCTCTTGTTCGGTACCGAAATGTGGGAACGTTTTGGTTATTATGGTATGCGAGCCTTGCTCGTACTGTATTTGATCGCTTCAGTTGAAGACGGTGGATTTGGTTGGACAAGAGGTGAAGCTTTAGGCTTATATGGCACGTTCACCATGGCAGTCTATTTGACGCCTTTAATCGGTGGTTGGTTAGCTGATAACTATATAGGACAAAGAAAAGCAATTATCTATGGTGGAATAATATTTTCACTAGGTTATTTCACATTAGGTATTCCTAAATCAATGATACCGGGCATGGAAGAAAGCATCTTTTATCTTGGTTTAACGCTTATTATTATTGGAAATGGTTTATTTAAAGCCAATGTATCTAGTCTAGTTGGTGATTTATACGAAGAAGGTGACCACCGACGAGATGGCGCATTTACGATATTCTATATGGGCATAAACTTAGGTGCATTCTTATCACCCTTAATAGTTGGTCCACTTGGCGAACAGGTAAATTGGCATTATGGTTTCATTGTTGCGGGCTGTGGTATGTTAATCGGCCTACTGTTGCAACTAACATTAGCCAATAAATATTTAGGTGATATCGGCGTTCAACCATCAGCAAAACGAACTAAAGGTGTACAAAAACCTGACGTCCCGTTAACGTCTGACGACTATGATCGAATGAAAGTAATATTAATTATGAGTATGTTCTCCGTTATTTTTTGGGCTGGTTTTGAACAGGCCGGTGGCTTATTCACAATTTACGCATCCGATTTTACTGATCGTAATTTGTTTGGATACGAAATAGCAGCCTCTTCGTTTCAATCGCTCAACGCACTGTTTATCATTTTGCTGGCACCCGTTATAGCCGCAGTATGGGTAAAAATGGGCTCTAAAGAACCAACATCCCCCAAAAAATTCGCCTATGCAATGGTATTTTTAGCGCTTGGGTTCTTTGTGATGCTTTGGGCAACTATCGTTCAAGGTGGTGATGTTAGTACTAAAGTCAGTATGTTGTTTTTAGTATTTGCTTATTTGTTCCATACTTTAGGTGAACTTTGTTTATCACCAATCGGACTATCCATGGTTACTAAATTAGCCCCATTAAAGTTCACTTCATTATTGATGGGTATATGGTTCTTCTTTACAGCATTATCAAATAAATTAGCCGCTTTTATTGGTTCATTTGTTGGTGAAGGACAAGAAGCCGTTGAAAATGCAAGTACGATCTTTATGGCCGTAGGTATTGCCGCACTAATTACGGGCGTAATAATCTTCCTTTCAGCAGGCAAATTAGTAGAGTGGATGCACGGAGCAGAAGGTGATGATTCTAGCGATATGGAAAGCAAGTTAGAAGAAGAATTATCTGTAACAGGCACCCATGAAGCAATGCCAGAAAAACATACTTAAACACCCAAGCAAATTTTAGAGCTTAAAACCGGCTGAAGCCGGTTTTTTTTATTTTTGGTCTATACTATTGCTAAAACTGATCAAAAGAAAAAGAGATAGCCATGAGTAAAATTCAGGACATAATGACCAAGAACCCCATCTGCTTATCAGAGCATGCCAACGTGAATAAGGCCAGAATGTTAATGGCGGAAAAATCCATCCGGCATATTCCGGTCAAAGATATCGAAAACAACCAATTAATCGGCATGTTGAGTCAAAAAGCCGTCCTATCTAATGCGATAAAAATTATCAATCGGCGAGGATTACAAAAACTGGAACACGAAGAAAAGTCAACCGAAATCGCTACTATCATGGAAACCTCTCCTGCAACTTTTGATGTGGGAGATAATTTAGTCGAGGTAGCGAACAACCTGCTTCAACAAAAAAGTGGCTGCGTGGCAATTCTTGAAAATGAAATATTAGTGGGGGTAATAACATCCAATGATTTTGTCAAACTGGCGGTTAAACAATTGGGACCTTCTACCTGTTAGACGGTCATGATAACTGTCGGTAGGAGCGCCCATCTCGGCGCAAATTAATCCGAACCATGTAGAGCCAGCCATCAACACCAACCGACAAAAGCCATAATATCACCTACTGTCTAGACAATCTCACATTATCCATGGAGTGAATGTTATTACTCCGCCAAGGGTTAATATCAAGCCCTCCTCTGCGAGTATAACGTGCATAAACGGTTAATTTTTGGGGTCCACAACACTTCAGAATATCCATAAAAATTCGTTCCACACATTGCTCATGAAATTCATTATGAGTTCTAAATGAAATAATATATTTGAGCAACGATTCATGCTTAATCTTAGCGCCCTTATATTGAATGAATATCGAAGCCCAGTCTGGTTGATTGGTAATGAGGCAGTTACTTTTTAAAAGATGAGAACACAGGTTTTCAGAAATGATGTCATTTGATTCTAGTTCGAGCAATGAAACGTCGTATTCATACTGATCCACTTTAGCATTAATGGTATCGATACATTTCGCATTAAAGCTTTGGATAACATGATCGACTTTCGAATCTACGGCCTTTAAAACGACCTCAACATCACCTCCGGCCGATTCACTCAAGTCATTTGAAATAAGCTTTTGGATGGATGACCCATTATCAAACACCGATTGGTTAAGTGAATTTAGGTATAACTTTAGCGATTTTGATTCCACTATATTGGTACTAGTTGATGGAAATCTAAATTCAGCAATTGCCACCTGTGGTAATCCTAGAGTACTAAGCCAGCTGATTTCATAGGCATTCCAAATATCTTCACCGCAAAAAGGCATTTTACCTGACAGGCCTAATTCATCGCGTTTTTCTTGTCGAGCGATCGGAAATAACAAAGAAGCTTGATAACCGACAGAATAGTCGACACTCTTACCCAAAGGACTATTCAGAGCATTGGTTGATTTATTGTATGACATGACTGCTTTGCTTAGCTAAGGTTTTGAAGGTGCCGAAAACATTGGAAAGGGGGTGATTACAGAGCCTGATACACCGCTTATTTTCGCTGTGCCCGGTTTTTCCACCTCATCGATACGAATAACCGAATGCATTGGAATTTGGGTGCGTTTGACACCGCTAAATTCCGATTTAAGCTTTTCTTCACTGGGATCAACCACAACGCTTGAGCGATTATTAAATAACAACTGCTCTACACACACAAAACCGTATAAATCTCCTTGATAGACACTCTTGGCATAGATCTCATAGGTTTTTCCGCCATTAATAAACACGATACGGAAAATAGGTTGATCACTCATTGATTAAAACTCTTAGGATATTGGCTACTTAATCGATTTTATCATATCTAGTTTCATCATATAATAGCGCTCATCAAATGACAGCTCAGGAACTCTTACCAAATGTGTCCTTCTCCCATCAAAGAAGCCCTCGAAATTAGGAAGCCTTTGAGAATAAATACCAAACTACAAGACGAAGACTTAAAATTTGAAACCACCTATGGCCTTTTTTCACCAAAGGAAATCGATCAAGGAACCAAACTTCTGTTACGCTACTTACAGGTGGAAGAAGATTTCAATTGTCTGGATTTAGGCTGCGGTTATGGCCCCGTTGGGGTTTGGATGGCCAAAAAAGCCAACAAAGGTCAGGTCATTATGTTAGACAAGGATTTTGTTGCGATAGATTATGCCAATCGCAATGTCAAAATAAATCAACTTAAAAATGCTACAGCCTTGCTTAGTAATGGTTTTTCCGCTCTGGCAGAACAAGAGTTCGATTTGATTGTTTCCAATATTCCTGCCAAAGTCGGCAATGAAATGCTCTATCTATTTCTTTATGATGCTTATCACCACCTGAAACCGGGTGGAAAATTTGTAGTCGTTACCGTTAATGGTTTACGACATTTTTGCAAGCGGACATTTAAAGAGGTTTTTGGTAATTACAAGAAAATAAAACAAGGCCAAGCATATACAATATCCTCCACAACAAAGGAGTTACAATTCATCACAAAAAACAACTGATTATCAATTAAACAGCCACCAAAAAGCGAGGAAATTAGTCCACAAAAACTGTGGATAACTTTGGGGAAAAGATAATGAAAACAAGGCCAATGCCGCTAAATAAAAGCTTCCCGTTTGGATTGGTCGTTTTTTATACAGTCCGGTTATTATCTTTTAAAATCAATAGGTTAGACTTATCTTTAGTAAAATCAGTGAGTTACCGTTGCTGTATATTTCTTGTGCAGAGCGCCATAAAAATATTTAATTTTTTCTGTGGATTTTAATTGACAGCCATCCAATATAGTGCTTGAACTAACACCTGTGAAATATTTTACAATGGTCACGCCGGTACTTGCGTTTAAACGTAAAGTGGTCACTCACATGACAATTTTTGACGTGTTTTTTGTCTTTGTTGTTGAACTAAAAACCGGTGTAAATTCATCTCAATCTAAACCTATTGTAATCCTAGGATAATACACCGATGTGACTAAATATGCAGGTAACGATATTTGGCAGGTGATTTTGAGAAAAAACCTTTCTTCCACCCATTGGCGGTATTTTGAAACCCCCAATACAGGTACAATAGGATATGTTTGAACCTAAAATAATCAGTTGGATTCGTGGAAAAAATGTCAGCCCAATTAAGCGACCTACATGAAAAATTCTAAATACCTGCTACAACAAAATTCCGAAATGTTAGAGCTTTAACGGAAAGAGCCTAAGTTGAATAAATCGCTTTAATCTAAGCAATACTATATAAAATAGTATAAAATCTCGCCAATTATTTTACATGACCTAAAGATTGCCCTTTATTTATTGCATGGCTATCTATTTAAATAAGTATTAACAATATGCCAAAAATATCATCAAAAAACCCTCAGTTTGATAAATTAAAGAAAAAGCTTCATCATAATCTTGGTAAAGCAATTGCCGACTACAGCATGATAAATGATGGTGACAAGGTGATGGTGTGCCTTTCTGGCGGTGCAGATTCTTTCACAATGTTAGACATTCTGATTCATATGAAAAGAGTCGCTCCTATCAACTTTGATATTATTGCAGTTAACTTGGACCAGAAACAGCCAGGCTTCCCTGAGGAAGTACTACCAAACTACCTAGATGCGCTTGAAATAGAATACAAGATCATTGAAAAAGATACTTACAGCATTGTAAAAGAAAAGATTCCTGAAGGAGCAACAACTTGCAGTTTATGCTCAAGATTAAGACGAGGTATTCTTTACAATGCAGCAGAAAAGCTGGGAGCTAACAAAATAGCCTTAGGACATCATGCCGATGACATAGTTGAGACTCTCTTTTTAAATATGTTTTATGGCGGTAGGATGAAGTCTATGCCACCAAAACTCATATCAGATGATAAACGGAATATCGTTATTCGACCTCTGGCATATTGCCGTGAAAGTGATATCAAGAAATACTCTGAAGCCGTTAATTTTCCAATCATCCCTTGTAATCTCTGTGGTTCTCAAGATAATCTTCAACGACAAACAATCAAACAAATGCTAAGTAATTGGGATAAGGAAACACCTGGAAGAGTTGATAATATTTTTCGATCAATTCGAAATGTCACTCCTTCGCATCTCGCGGATACTGACTTATACCAATTTTCTCAATTAGAACAACAAGTCAATAAAAATACCGCTTTTGACATTAACTACATTGAAATAAAATAACACCGCAACAATCAATTATATCTTCTAGATATGCAGTGTAGAAGCTCCATCGATTTTCTCGTATTACTGGAGAAAATGAACGTAATTCTAGATCAAAATTTAAGGCAGAAAAGTCAGAGTTTCTACCATTTAACATCATATCACTGGAAGGCTCTTCTGAGCCTTGTCCAACATGAAATGGTGCGACACGAAGTCGCTTGAAGAAGTTGTTCCC
>CAYVSL010000053.1:0-22288 GCA_964454125.1 uncultured Kangiella sp. | reverse complement strand
CGCACGGTTCTTAGGGGAGCTGGCGACAGTAATGTCGCCTGTTTACCCGACAGCCCTATCGAATTTCCTTAATCTCATTATAGAAAAGCCTGAAACAGAGGAAGCCTTGGCTATATAATAGTTTGTAACCAAACAGATCAACACCCAACAGGTGCAACAATTGAGGTTTTAGCCCTCTAAATAGGGATTTGGGAATAGAATAGTCTTTGACATCCCATATCAGTTATGAGAATCTATGAAGAGGTCATTGTTCTCGGGAGCATCAGCTGCCTGATACTGCTATCTCTATATTTTAGTGGTCAAAAAAATAATGAGTACTATTAAATCTACATAGAATAAATGGACTTTAAGTGATAAAAAATACCACCGCTATAGCCGATTCTTCTAGTGAAACAAAATTCAAATTACTTGAATTATCTTTAAAAAAATCCAATTTTTGGCAAGTGCTGAAATCCGCTAAATCTAAGAATAAATCAAAGAAAAGCTTTTCAATCTTTATAAAAGTTGATCTAGAGTTTTATCTGCCGAAACAGAATACTGCGACCGATCCAGAATTAGTTGAATATTTTATTGATTTACTTTATGCAAAAGGATTTTCAAATATCACTATTGGCGATTCCTGTGACGGTTCAGATCTTTGGCTAGAAAATAGAAATGCACTGATCTTGGCAGATTTATTGGAATATAATTACACAACAACAAGCGGCCATGATTATGAAATAGCCGATTTAAGCGACGATTTGGTTGATTTTGATTTCCCCATGGGATCGCTTTTACATGGTACACCGTTATCAGACACGATTGTCAAAGCTGACTTCATTATTCTTTTTTCTAAAAATAAAACTGATCAGTGTCATTATTTCTCATTGGGATTACATAATTTCCTACGAATGCTACCACTAAGGAATAAGAGCTATCACTATCATCAACATGCTGATGTAGGAGATATTTGCTATGAGCTTGCTCAAAGTGTAAAAATCGATTTCTGCCTAATTGATGCATTTAATAGTAATCATTCCAAAATGGGCAGTTATGCTAACACGCCTATAGCAACACTGACCATTATTGCCGGACAGGATATGGTGAAAACGGATGCTGCAGCAGTAATAAAAATGGGGCTTAAACTTGAAAATTCTGCACTTTACAAAAAAATTATTGCATTAGAGTCACCTTTTGATAGTAGCAATGTTACGGGATCTTTAGAGCAATATAGTCATTGGCAGAACACTGATTTAGTTATTTCGGAATCTAGTAAATATCGTAAACAGGCTTTTTATTTAGAAAACATGATAGAGCCATTTTTTTTTCAAGTTGATGCAGAAATTTTCCCATTTAAAGAACCGTTACAACAACAAATCAATGAGTTTATAAATCCTTTGTATCATCGAGCGAATACATCTTCATCAGGATATAATTTTGTCGTTCTAGCGAATTGTTTTATCGGCATATTGGCCCGTGGGTACAAGAGCTTTAATTTACAAATGAATAAGAATTCACTTTGGCAACAAAGAGTCCCTCTTAATGTTGAAGCTGAAAAGTATAAGTTGAAAGATTATCGCGATACTGGCCCCTATCTTGATTTGTTAAGAAAGGAATTAACTAAGTTAATCGAATTAAATGAAACTGGACTAAGCTGGTCTTTTTATGAGGGGCAATCGATTTTATTTCAATATGTTCGTCGCTTGCCAATGAATTTTGATGATTTTGTCTCTTATGTTGATGTAAGCAAAAGTATTCAATATATGAATGATTATATTGGTGGATTAATTGTTCCAATTAAGGTGAATCAAAGTGGTAAAAATACTTATCAATTAGAGCGTAATTTGTATTTGCCTCAACCAAATTACTTGGCTATGGCGGGTGGAAAGAATATTGATGTGACTAAGCTAGAATTTATAAAGTATACTAAAAATGAACATAAGATTGTATGGAAAACAGTATTTAGTGAAAACCAGTCAGCTGAATTTGACGATGGTTGGGTTAGTTTTCGCCGCAGCGGCAATGATCATGTGGAAATTAATATTTTTGGACGACAACTATTTACCTTGCCAGCCTTTTGGCAGTTTTCCGGAATAGATCATTATCCATTTATGAAATCTATTTTAGTTGAAGATGCTTATACTCATTTTTTTAAAACAACTATGGCTAATTTTGAGGCAGTGGCTGAAGGTCGAGATGTGAAAATTGGCAAACCAGTAGTCCCTGATATTGATGAACCAGGTCAAAACCGTTCGGGGGCTATTCCATCACAGGATGATATGGTGTCGATGATCGATAGCTTAGGCGAGTATTTTGATCTTGAAAAATTATCAGAAATTGATTGGAAAACACTATTTTCCTCTGAAGAGATGAACCCTCCTGATTATATCGATAAACACGGATTTTCGCATTTTAGCAAGATTGAAAAAGCGCCATTTTCCAGTTGGCCAAAGTTTGAAATGAAGCAACTATTGACCGATAAATCGGTTCAACTGTTAGAGGCTTTTTTTGAAGATATTAAACAGACATTAGAAAAGGATTCCAAAGTATTTTGAATTTTTTGATTAAAGGGTTATGTCGTTGAAAGCGCTAATTACAGGTGCTAACGGCTTGATTGGTGCTAATTTGATTCGAGAGTTAATTCGTGATGATAATGAGGTCATTGCTTTTGTTAGATCGACCAGCGATCTAACAAGCTTAAAGAATATCCAAGTTAAATTCGCCTATGGAGATGTACTCGATCTTGATTCGCTTATTGTTGCAGCAGAAGGTTGTGATGTGATTTTTCATACTGCTGCAGTTTTCACACTACAAGCTAGTGAAACTCTTGAAAATAAACGTATCGCTATTGAGGGGACTAAAAATATCATTAAGGCAGCGCATCGTTGCCAAATCAAAAGAGTGATTTTGACAGCCTCTTCGGTAATCTTTGGTTCAAGTATGGAAAGGTCTATTCGAGACGAGACCTCCAAGCTTAGTGAAATAGACGAGCCGTCTTATGTTTACACCAAAAAAGAACAACATAATGTTGCCTTTTCCTATGCTAAAAAACTATCTGTTGAACTGATTGCAGTGTGCCCAACTATGGTGTTAGGGCCTCACAGTCTTAGATTGGGGCCGAGCAATGGTATTATTGTGTCTTATCTAAATGATAAAACACGATCCACCTATCCGGGTGGATGTAATATCGTAAGCGTTTTAGATGTCGCAAAAGGACACATATTGGCTGCAAAACGTGGACAAGCTTATCAAAACTATATCTTGGGCGGCGAAAATTTGGACTGGAAAACGATTCATTCAAAAATAGCCGTGTTAAGTGGGGTATCTTCGCCTTATTGGCAGTGTGGATATACTCAAACCTATATTGCCGCAGGCATTCATGAAGCTCTTTCACTTATCACCAAACAACCACTTCTTACTTCTCGCAGCCAAGCCAAAATGGTTGGCAAGTACTATTGGTATTCGCATCAAAAAATTCAAAAGATAGGATATTCTCCTATTAAAACCGAAATCACTTTGGCGGCTGCTATATCATGGCTTGCTGCTAGCATTCATATATCAAATAGTATTAGAAAAGACTTAAATTTGTCAGATCAGGTTTATCAAGCCAGAGAAAAATACCGGCAGTACGAATTAAGTTTTCAGGAGAATCAAAGTGAAAGAATTTAAAAGCCTAATAATTGTTAAACAACCCATTGATCTAGTTTGGGTTTCCATTCGAGATAAACTTCCAGAGCTTGGTTCTTATTTAAGTGATATTGATGAAATCTTTGTAGAAGATAGACAAGAGCTCCCCGATGGCAATGTCTCGTTGGTTAATATTTGGAAAGCAAAAATGAAGATCCCAGCGATGATAAAATCAATTGTTAATCCCGGAGAACTCAGTTGGACGGATGAAGCGGAATGGGTTGAGTCGCAAAAAATCTGTCATTGGAAAATTACACCACATTTTTTTAAGGGCAGAATTCAATGTCATGGCACAACAGATTATCAATCGGCTATGGGGGGGCGAGGAACGAAAATATGTTTTTCAGGCCAGCTCACTATTTCTACAGAAGGTTTGAAAGGAGTGCCAAGTTACTTGGAGAATAAATTATCAGTTGGTGTTGAATCATTGGTGAGCACCGTTATTCCGAAAAATTTTAGAAAAATAACGGAAGCGGTTCCTGAGTTGTTATAAAATCAGTAAAAACATTCCTAATCAGGGCTTACTAAATGGCTGTGATGAAAACCTAATCTAGGGTCTCCGGATTTTTCCAGATGAGAAATATAATCTTGAATTTCTGGCATCTCAATTCTCAATCGAATTTTCGCCGAAGGGTAGTCGTAAATAGTGATGTGATTTAAGCCTCGATTAGCGGTAAACAAAAGTGATTGGTCTTTAGATAATTGGCAAGCATAAATTGAATCTAATAATGAAAAACGGCTGACTCGCATTGCCCCTAATAGATGCCGGGAATTATCAAAAATACCTCCTCTTGCTAAAACATCATAAACTTGAGTGCTAACTTGTCTACGCTTTTTTATTAAGGTTGCTATGTCGGGCTTTTCATCAATAATGCGAAAGCTGGAAAAATCTTTGAGGTCGATGCACACAATGGTTTGACTGCCACCATTGCAAAAAATAAGTTCGCTATCTGAGATAGTCATATCAGAGTTGATATGGGCTGGTGTTTCTCGGCTAGCGCTCCAGTGTCTTATAACTTTTTTATCCAGAATGTCGATCTCAAAGGCGTATTCTTTTAAATAAGCCATTGCCCATTCATGATAATCAACATGATCTTGTGGCAACACTCTGAATGAAGTGGCATAAAAAATTTCTTTCTTTGGATGTGTCACTAAATGCCAGCAAGTGGTAGGTAGCTCAATTCTTGTTGCTGTTTTCGTTTTGATGTCCCAAACACCGACTTCCTTTGCTTCCCCATTCGCTCCTAAACTTGGATTATCCATCGAGCCATAACAAATGTACCTTCCCGATGCAGAGAGCTTCATGGTGTGTGGTAGCTTTAGTTTATGTGGACCTAACTTATACCCTTTACTTAAGTTTTTGATATTAAATTGATAAAAATAGTCTCCAATGGCGGTAATAAACTCATTGTTATTTAACCACACAAGGTGAGTGCTTCCTCTAATGGATGTGTCATTTGTCTCAAATCTGAGAGTAGAAATTCGATCAACTTCCTCAAGTGTTTTTGCATCAAAAAATAGAAGGTGTTGAGCTGCGTTCCCCAGAAATCCATATTGGTGGTTTTTGTTAACGGTAATCCAGTGACCCGCTGCAGCGCCGTCAAAATACTTAATTTTGTAGGCGTAAGAATTGTCTTCAGGGTTGAATAAAAAAAGACAAACTCCGGCAGCTCCTTCAAGTCCATTGATTCCATTACCGTCTAGAGCGATATAAAAAGAGTAGGGATAGCTTTTCATTTAGAGAGACAAGTCCTTTGTTTGTAAAATATAGGTTTATAATCTTTAGTTTATGAGTCTCTACTTTAATGTATAATGTTCATCTAAATCAACCTTTTTAGTCAGCTAGCGGCCAAAGTCGAAATTATTATTTTAAAAGGATGTATTCGGTTATCCTAAACTCGAAAAAAAATGATATGCCAGAGAGGGGCGGCTATTATGAATAAAATTTCAAAAAAAACGTTAATTCATAAAAACCAAGTGGCAGACGGTACATTAGAGGGTATCAATAAATTTAACGCATTCGAAGTTCGCTGGGTGAAAAAAATAGCAAATCGATCTAGATGGTCTGGTTATTTTGCCACCTCTATCAGTCAGATGTTTAATGGATGGATTTATCCATTTGTTGCTACCGCTTTGATTTTTATTTATGGTGGTTTATCGATTGGCATTATAGTTCCTGCATTACTTAGCACAATAGTTGTCCACAGTTTTTATCCTTTTATAAAGCGTTATTTTCAGCGAGTTCGGCCGATCGAGTTTGATCCGACGATTAAGAATGGATTAAAAGTTCTTGATCGTTATTCTTTTCCAAGTGGTCATTGTATGACGCTCACCACTGTTAGTATCCCAATTGTTTATGCTAACTCCTATATGTTTGAGCCGTTAATATTGACCTATTTTGTACTCTCATGGTCTAGAATTTCTCTGGGGCATCACTATCCTAGTGATATAGTTGCTGGTATTTTATTGGGTTGTTTGGTTGGCTTTCCTATTTCTTTTGTATCCTCTTCACTATTTAACTAGCCAAAAGAGGGTTAGTTGAGATACCGATAAAATAACAAGTGCTCCTCGTGATGCCAAGAGCCATTCAAAATACCAATGGGAGCAAGAAGCAGGGTTGCGAAAGTAAAGCCGCTAAACGGTTTGCCGAAGCCCTTAAAAAAACATCCTCGATAAGGGTGGGGGATAATTGAAGGAGATGAACAGTCTCCTTAGACCACAGAAATATTAAACGCTTGCGACTCAATATGGAGTAAAGTCCCTAAAGCCGAGAAATTTCCGGTTAGCCAACTTTGTAAATGATCCATCGGTACCAATAACGGCATCCTAGCGTGAATAGGGTAGCATTGATCGTTGGCCGCCGTGGTCAATGTGACGAGCTGCTGTGTTGACTGCTTAGAATGATCGGCCACAACAAAGTCGGGATTTTTTTGAACTTCAAATAAGATGCCAGCCATAAACATGACATTAGTGTTGTTACTAAACAGGTATTTTTGTTTTTTACCATTTGCCAGCTTTTTCCATTCATACCAGCCGGAAAAAGGAATAATGCATCGGTTATATTTAAATGCTGATTTAAATGTTTTTTTACTTGTTACTGTTTCTGCTTGCGCGTTAATAATGAGTCGATTGGCCCAATCTGGCTGGATCCCCCAAATCGCATTTATTTGTGTGGTTAAACCATCGATTAATCCGACGCATGCAACCTTTTCATTCGGACAAATATTTGAATTGGATTTTGTAGAAAACTCGACCTCTAGCAATTTGCTAGTAAGCTTGGTTAAGGGAGCATTGATGATATTAAATCTGCCGCACATAGCAAACTCCGTAATTTGTCTTTACGATTTTTGAGTGTTTTTTGGTTTGTCATAAAATATCGATAGAAGCACAATATATGCATCTCCGTGTGAGTTAATATAACATGAAACTTGTCCGTTTAAGGAAACTTCAATTGGTTTTTCTCGGTTTAGGTTTAAGGGAGCGTGGATATAAGGAGTGTCACTAGAAGGTGTTATTAATGAGGTTTTTGTTAGCCTTGTTGATAGCCACGTCAAAATAGTACCAAAAAAATTCATCACCTCGATATCCCAATAGGCGCTCAATCACTTGATTTCCTCTTGCGTCAAGAAAAAGCAATGTGGGGGTGATTTGTATATTGTATGGGGCTAGAAATATCGACGGTAACATATCCTTCCCGAAGAAATTCTTGATTGGAGTTGATGATGTCCGGCTTATTTTTCGTAGAATAATTTTATCTTGATATTTGCCATTTTGGATCAAAGGGAGGAGTACCTCTTTTTCTAATTTTTTACAAAAAGTACAGAGAGGTGCAGAGACGTAGAGTAAAATGATTCGCTTGGTCTGTTGTTGATTTTTTCCATCTTCGGCCAAGTTTTTTGCCAACGGGATCGTATTATTCGCATAACCATAGCTTGAAATCAATAAACCACAAAACAAAACAATAAAAATGATAATAGGATTAGGCAATGCCAAGATTTCCTTTGATGTTTGCGAGTTTGGGCGAGTTGAGCTTTTTAAAATTAACCGTTTTTTGGCTACGCATATATTCTGCAACTATATCCCATATAGGATCGCCAGGCGATTGGCTTCCAACTGTAGCCCAGCCAGCGACTTTGTAATTTTTGCCCGCCATGATCTTAGTGCCATCATCCAGTTGCATTTCCGAGACTCGTTTGCCTGCTCCGGCTTTTGGGTCGAGGGCATAATCTAACCCTCCAACCCGGACCATATCGCCGCCCTGTTGATAATAAGGATCGCTGTTAAACAAGTTGTCGGCAACATCTTCCAAAATCAGTTTGATTTCTTTGCCGGACATTTCTCGAATATAGGTTTCTGGGTAAGTGATGCAGGTTTGATCTAAAAGGTGTTCCATGGTGATGGTATCACCTGTTAATACACTGGTTCCCCAGCGGAATCCTGGAGACAGTGAAATTTGCGCATTTTTTACTTCGCGCAATGCGTCGCAAATAACTTGATCGAATGTGCCGTTAAAATTGCCGCGGCGATAAAGTAAACTGCCAGCGATCCCCAACGGCTCCTGTAGTTTTTTTAGAAAGGGCGAACGCATGGTATCAATATAATTTTGCATAACGGGGTCGGCGGCCAACATGTTGGAAAATATGGGTAATAATTTATATTGGTAATCCGATATTTTTCCGTTGCTTAATTTAAAATCCATCACTCCCAAAAATTTACCGTTGGAACCGGCGTTGGTGACCAAGGTCATGCCATTATCATTTTTTATTTCAATTGCTTTTGGAACACCGTCATGGGTATGACCACCTAAAATAGCATCGATACCTGAAACGACAGATGCCATTTTTAGATCAACATCCATTCCATTGTGAGACAAAACTATAACGGCCGCTGGATTTTCATTCGCTCTTATTTCGTTGACCAATTCTTGCATTTCGCCATCACGGATCCCAAAAGACCAATCGGGGATAAATCGTTTCGGATTGGCAATGGGGGTATATGGAAATGCTTGGCCGATGACTGCAATTCGATGCCCATTAAGCACCTTAATAGTGTATGGCTTAAACGCATGGCCAGTATCTGCATCATATGCGGGAGCGTCATCAAATAACGCATCTTCGGATACTCTAATGTTTTGCGCTAAAAATTCGCCATTAAAAAGTTTTATATTCTCTAATACTTCACGGTCCTGATAGGTGAATTCCCAGTGGCCGGTCATCACGTCCACGCCGAGTATATTACATGCTTCAACCATGTCTTTGCCACGAGTCCAGTAGGAAGTCCCCGATCCTTGCCAAGTATCTCCACCATCAAGCAACAATGTTTTTTCGTTGCCAAATTCGCCACGTAATTTATCAACCAAGGTTTTCAGATGAGCAAAGCCGCCAACCTTGCCGTATTGATGCGCAGCATTCTCAAAATCAAGATAAGTGAGAGCATGAGCGATAGAGCTAGACTCACTAATTTCAAATGCCTTCAAGAGCTGTTTGCCAACTAGGTGAGGGGCTTTTCCATTGGCGCCATAGAATCCTAAATTCACGTTTGGCTCGCGAAAATAAATGGGGTTGAGCTGAGCATGGCAGTCGGTCATATGCAGTAATCTGACATCGCCTTCGGTGGGTATATCGTACATTTTATCAAGCGAACGACTCGAAGTCGCACAGCTAGGTAATAATCCAGCAACACCAGCCATTGCCATCAAATGGCTAAATTCTCGGCGACTTATATTCATAATGATTCTACCTGTAATATCAGTACTAGAAAGCTAGGGAGTTGGGAGTTGATAAAAAGCTGAAAATTGCAGATCCATTATTGAACCTAGAATAATCAGTTGAAGTCTCAAAGAAAGACCAGGAAAAAATTCTGGTCTTTTATGGTTTTCATTTTTTAGAGCTTAGAACCTAATCTGGTTCTGAACTTTGCCAGTTAGCGGCTGCAAATTTCGCTTGTTTCAGACTTGCCTCTGCTTGTTTTATCGCCTCTGAAGCAAGCTTCTCTGAGAGTTCTTTATTGCCTTCTTTTGCCGCTTGCCTAGCTTCTGCAATCAACTTTGAAGTCGTTGTCCATTCAAAACCAACTTCTGCCGCTTTCAAACGAATCGTTTCAGCTTTATTGATTAATGCTGTAGGGTCTGCCGCACAGATATTGGTAGCGATTAAGCCCAGCGTTAACCAATAATTTTTTATTTTATTCATCGATCTATTCTCCTATTTGCGTGAACTCGGACCATTGACCACGAGACCATTACTCATTAGTGTCAGATAATATTCAAGATTTCTATAAGCCTCACTTTGAAAGGCTAAAGGTTGGGCGCGCACGTTTCGGTTACATTCTCTAAAGCGGTGGTTGAGGGTACCTAAATAACCCCAAGAGGACCGATAAACTGGCATGCTAGTAGGATGTCCTATGGCTGGACTTAGTCGATCAGCCCTTAATAGAGAACCCGCAAATTTTAAATGGCAATCCGCACAGGAAAAATTAAGTTGTCCTCGTTTGGAATAAAAAAACTGTTTACCATTCATATATGCTTCATAAGCCATTTGATTGGGCACTTTTATGTCGAAGATCTTGTTACGTGATGAATTAGCCATGTAGGCAGAAATAGCAGCAAGTTCACCTTGACCATAGTCTAGAGGTTTCTCACCATTTTTTTCCCTGCATTGATTGATGGCTAGTTCTAGAGTTATCACCTGATTGCTTTCACTATTGAAATATGGATAGTTTTGTCGCACTGCTTCACCATTATTTTCGAAGCAATCTGCATAGCTTTTTCCGTTAGCAAAAGGTATTTCAAAAAACTCCAAACCTTCATCAATCGCTATTTCATAAGGTGGAAAATCTTCAATTTCCAACCATTGCTCTCTAGCTGCAGCATCAATGGCATAAACACCATCTTTGAATTCTTTGAGATCAATATTGGGGAATTTAACAGAAAAAAAAGAGCGGAATTGCTTAATATCTTGATCCACTTTTAGCTGAGAACTCGTTTGTTTTTTAGTAATCGTAGATGCTGTTTTTTCGCTCGACCCAGATTTTTCTGATGTGACCGGTGCACTACTATCCGAACAAGCGCCTAAAACGACAAAACCTATGACGAATGTACTTAAAGCCATTATATTTTTCATTAAATGTTTCTCCTTTGAGTTTCTCTCAAAATGGATGACTATTTGATAACTACTTCAGAACTGCCCGTTTCTCCTTTACTATCGATGACGGATACGGAGAATGTTTCACCTTTGGAACCTTTAAATGCAAACGCTACAAAAGGATCTTTAGAAACGCCCGTTCCAATTTCAGCTTGAAAAACAACGGCTCCCTTATATTCTACTTTGATTTCTTTTAAATGATGAATAGGAATTAACTTTCCTTCTTTATCCTTTCTCATACCCGATTCCATCGGGTGTTTGATCAGCATTTTTGTTTTAACGACACCTTTTTTTTCTTTTGCTTTTACTTTTACTTTGATTTTAATTGCCATGATTTTAAACTCCAAACATAAAGGGAAAACCCTTCAAAAAATTAAATATAATGGATTATAATTCGCATGCGATTATCCGCCGCAGCCGCCAATCGTTACTTTGACCTGTTGTGTAGCGCGATGTAATTTTCCATCGGCTTCAACAAGTGCAATGACTTCTGAAGTTTTACCCATTCTAATTCTAATTTGTATATCCGCAAGACTATCAGGTCCAATATGAAGGGTTGTTATCAGTGGTGATGGATTGTCTTTCACGAACAAGCTGATGCTTTTGACATTGGCTAAACTGGTTTTTACCTTGATGGGTACGACCGCTCCGTTTTCGGCTATGGCTGGTGCTTTCAGCTTAACGTCACTGCTATCCACAATCTCGGGATCACCGAATTTTTCTTTGATGGCTGCCTCAAGGTTCGTGGCAGTAAAGGCTTTCTCATTCCACTTTGCCCAAGCGATTTGTGGTAGGCTAGCAACTAGCGCCAAGTACCCGGCTGTTTTGCCTAAATTAATAAAAAACTTTCTTCTTGAGACGGTCATATTGGTTACCTTTAATGCTAAAGTAGATTAAGTAACAAGACCTAATCACGGTTTAATTTAATATTTATTCAATTTAATATTTTATTATAATGATAGAAATTAGAATTCTATTTTTATAATGTGTAAAGCCAATTAACGACTAGTTGAATTTCCTGTTCGGTCAAAATTCTGTGCGCTCCAAAAGGAGGCATAATGGTGTTTTTGTTGTTAGTTCGGGCATCCGAAATCTGAGCAATTAATTTTTCTCTTACCGGAAAACGTTGTTTCATAGCGATCAAACCCGGTCCGGTATTTCCCATCAGGGTACCATCTTGTACATAATGACAGGCTAAGCAATTTCCTTTCCGTCGATTAAATGCAAGGTCCCTTCCTTTTTCCAGTTCGGCAATGGAAGCCGTTTGTTGGGTTGGCTCCGTTTGATCTGCCATAATAGTCGTGCTTGCTAAACAAACCAATCCAAAAATTATTGCCATCAGATGTTTCATATTTTTCATTGTGTTTCCCGTAATTTTTTTGTAATTGATTAAAATTATAAAGGGGTTTAAATTATAATTTCTGGATGGTAAACCTTGCCATTTAGAGGTTTTTTTATTCCAATGTACTTAGCATGTAGTCGACAACCGCTTTAACGCTGTCATCAGACAGATCGCTTCGACCACCTTTGGCTGGCATGCCATTAAGGCCATTTAAAGCGTTGGCATAAATAGCCTCTTTTCCTTGTTTGAGCCGTTCAGTCCAATCCTGCTGGTCGGCTAATTGGGGTGCATTAGCCATACCGGTTGCATGACATATTTTACAAATACTTTCATAGGTATTGATGGCTTGTTGATCTTCATTGGCTTGAGTTTTGATATTTTTAGTAGGTGGATTGCCTAATGAATACTTTGGACCAAGGATTACTTTGATGCTTGCCGGGTCTTTGCAGTTTTGTATGCAACGTAGATTATTTGTATCGGGTCGGTCATCCACATAAAATCCATCTTGGTTGGGCATTTGCACGGTTGCAAAATTCTCTTTAGATAAAATAAATTCATCGTCAACAATCTCATTTAAATTTAATACATAAGCGGTGATCGCATAAACTTCATTGGGCTTCAGAGATTGCGGTGCAGGGAAGGGCATCGCTCGGTTTATATAATCCCAAAGTGTACTGGCATATGGCCAAAAACTGCCTACTGTTTTCTCGGGTCGATTTTCCTCTAGCGATCCTTTACCGCCAGCAAGTTTAGGCCATTGGTCTTCACCTTCACCAAAAGAGCCGTGACAGATTGAGCATTTTTCTTCATATAACTCTTCTCCGTCTTCAACGGAACCAGAGCCTTCTGGTAATCCTAATCCATCGGGTCGTACATCAATATCCCAGCCAGCAATGACTTCCTTGCTTACCAAATTACCGATAGGGAAGTGAGCAGGCAAACCCGCTTGAACCTTAGCGCCAGACTCAACCATTTTGGTCGTTATTATCTCATTGTCGACAGCCTGATTTTCTTTTGATTGATTACAGCCTGCTAAAACCGCCGTAAGGCACACAAAAACCATTTTTATGGAATTCATTTTTTTGTTATCGCTGGTGTGTGATTTGTGATTAAGAGAGTTGTGCATTTTGAACACTCCCGTTTGTGTGTACTTTCCAAGTGTGGATGGCGTTTTTGTGATAAATTGAGTTACCACCCCGCTCTGCTCTGAGTTGCTTAAACGTGGGCTGAACATAACCGGTTTCGTCCCATGCCCTACTTTGAAGTAACAAAGGTTCACCTTGCCAGTTATACATATAACTGAAACGAGTAAGACATTTGGAAATGATCAGTCCTTTCAATGGTGCCGATCTCCAATTGACTCCGCCATCCAGAGAAATATCAACGCCCTTGATTTTTCCTTTACCGGACCATGCAATACCTTCTATTTCATACCAGCCTTTACCTTTTAATGGAACTTCTGGGCTAGGTGAGGTGATAACGGAATTACATTCCTGTACAAATGAGAATTTTCTGGCGCGACCATCAGGCATCAGATCAGTATATTTTGATGTTTCTTCTCTTTGATACCAAGGTTTATCACCAATTTCTAAACGTCGTAGCCACTTAATACAGGTATTTCCTTCCCAGCCTGGATTCATCAGTCGAATGGGGTAGCCTTGTTCTTTTCTGAGTGCTTCACCATTTTGTGCGTATACAATAATGGCATCATCAAGCGCTTTTTCCATCGGGATGCTACGAGTCATACCTGAACCATCGGCACCTTCGGCAAGGATCCACTTTCCTTCAGGCTTGACTCCAACAGTGTCAAGCAAGGTAGATAGTTTGACTCCAGTCCATTCGCAACACGACAGCATGCCATGGGTAAACTGCAACCCTTCCATTTGAGGGGCTTTCCATTCCATGCCTCCGTTTGCAGGACATTCTAGAAATTTGATTTCAGAAACGCTAGGGAAGCGTTTTAACTCTTCCATAGTGAATATAAGCGGGCGTTCTACTAGGCCATGGATAATGAGTCGATGTTCATCAGGATTAATATTGGGGAGACCGCCATGATAACGTTCAAATGCAAGCCCGTTTGGGGTAATAATACCTTTCAGCTTGTGTAAAGGTGTCATACTGATGGATGAAATTCTGTCTGGGGTAAGCCAGTTAACAGTTCGTCGAATTGTGTCTTTTTCATATTCGGAGGGCAGGCCATAGGGATTAGTCAAAACCCCTTCACCTAATTGACGAGACCAGCTAGGTATTGATGGCGGAAGATTAGAGCTTGCGATAACACTACCTGTTTGAGCGGCAACAGCGCCGCCACCTAACATCATCAACGAGTTCTTAAGGAATTTTCGACGTTCTACCAGATCCAATTTGTCGCTTTCTTGGTGCAACGTTTTAAATAACCTCTGTTCTTCTTTTTGACTAAAGCCGTCCATCCAATCGCCTCTTTTTGGGTGAGCTATTAGGTATGTCAGTATATTAGTATGAAATTTGTATTATACCTAATTCACTTGATCTAAATCAGTACGTTAGTCTTTATATTAGCATTTTGTTATATTAGAGGAATATAACATAAAGAAAAGTAAAACTTCAAGGATTTACCTTTGATGCTTCAAAATCTGCCCGCTCAAGTTGTAAAGTGCCTGTTTTGAATTCAATTAATTTTTTAAATTTTTTCATATATATCAAAATCTTTGTCGCCATGTCCAACAACGCCGTCCTTATTCCAAGGTAGGTTTCGATAGGGTGTCGAGTCAGTGGTTCCCATAAATGGATATTTCTTGATATCGAAATACGGAGAATAATCGAAATCAGCTGGCGTATAAAGTCGAGTATTTCTTGGGATCAATTCGACACCTTTTTGGCCATGTCTTCTGAAAAGCGGAAGGATGGGGTATTGGACTGAGTAAAATGCTTCGGCGATCATTGATGAGCAAACCGTTTTGGTGGTTTCGTCAGGACGTCTGGTAAAGAGTGACGAACGCCATCTTCTCGGCAAAATTTTCCAAGGAAACAAAAAACGAGCTAAGTCTAGCAATTGGCGGACATTGTAGGCAATGCCCAACTTATCAATGCAATAATTAACCACGTTTTGGGCATCTTTTGCTGATAAAGTCGATGCGCGACAAATTCTAAGGTTATCCTTCATGTAATCGGTTAGTGGGGTGACGATTATTCCCTTTCCCAAAATTCCTTCAATCAGTAGTTGAGTATCAGGTGATGCATCAAAGTGAGCAAGTACCTTATCTCTATAGGAAAGATCTTGAATATCATGTATTCGGCCGATATATATTGCAGAGTGCGACCACCGACTCTGAGTAATTAAACGTATGACATTAGAAACGCGACTTCGACCTTCAACCAACACCACATCCCCAGGCCGTATACCATGGCTAAGCTTTTCATAGTCACATATGGGAAAGGTTGAGGGAGCTTCTTCAAAATTTAGCCAATTCTCAAGTTTGGATCTCAGGGACATCAGACTTCCTCTTATTTCGATGGTTCGTAGTACTCGTTTACAGGTTGATTATAGCCTAAATAAAAGCCTGTTTCTGCTGGCGTATTCACATCATCTTGGCTAGACTATGCGCACTCTAATTTTAAACTTAAATAAAATGGTTAATGATAATGTCTAGTGAAATTTGGGATGATATTTTTCTTTTAGATCAACAGCTTACAGAAGAAGAGCGAATGATCAAAGATATGGCCAGAAATTATGCGCAGGAAAAGTTAATGCCACGCGTACTGGAAGCCAATCGAAACGAAAATTTTGACCTAGAAATTATGCGCGAAATGGGGGCATTAGGACTACTAGGTTCTACTATTGAGGGCTATGGATGTGCCGGTATCAGCTACGTAGCCTATGGTTTGGTTTCTCGTGAAGTTGAGCGAGTTGATAGTGGCTATCGCTCTGCATTGAGTGTGCAATCGAGCTTGGTCATGTATCCGATATACCAATACGGAAGTGAAGCCCAGCGAGAAAAATATCTTCCCCCATTAGCGACTGGCGAATATATCGGCTGTTTTGGTTTGACTGAACCGGATAGCGGTTCGGATCCTGCCAGTATGAAAACACGGGCTAAAAAGGTCGAGGGCGGATATTGTATAAGCGGAGCCAAAATGTGGATTACCAATTCACCAGTGGCCGATGTTTTTGTGGTTTGGGCTAAAAACGATGACGGCCAGATATGTGGTTTTGTACTAGAGAAAGGCATGAAGGGATTATCCGCACCTAAAATCGAAGGAAAGTTTTCCTTGAGAGCTTCGATTACTGGTGAAATTGTTATGGATGAAGTGTTTGTGCCTGAAGAGAACATGTTTCCTGAAATTCGTGGCTTGGCGGGACCTTTCGGTTGTTTAAATATGGCTCGTTACGGCATTTCATGGGGCGCAATGGGTTCTGCAGAATTTTGCTGGCATGCGGCAAGGGATTATGGGCTCGACAGGAAACAGTTTGGTAAACCTCTTGCTTCCTATCAATTATTTCAGAAAAAACTAGCCGATATGCAAACCGAAATTACGCTTAGTTTGCAAGCATCTTTACGAGTGGGTCGTTTAATAGACGAAAAGCAGTTTAAGCCGGAAATGATATCTCTGGTAAAGCGTAATGCTTGTGGTAAAGCTCTTGAAATTGCAAGAGCATCACGTGATATGCATGGCGGTAACGGTATTAGCGATGAATTTCATGTAATACGCCATATGATGAATTTAGAAGCGGTTAACACCTACGAGGGGACTCACGATATACATGCGTTGATACTGGGTCGAGCACAAACCGGTATTCAAGCTTTCACGTAACTGAAAACGTTTGTGAGTTAATAATGCCGGGATTGTGTTGGTATTTTTGTATCCATTAATGAAATTTGATTGGCAGTCGACATAAGTATTTACAAAGGTAATTGATAGAATATCATAATTTTCTTGAATTTTTGTCGATTTCGGCGTATTTATTAATCTGTAGAAAGGTAATTTTCTTATAAAAATGGAACATTTCCAGCGCTCAATCGGTCATAAAGTAAGTTGAAGTAGAAAAACAAGTTGAAGTAGAAAATAGCTGGCTGGTCCTAGGTGACGGATTAGCTACTCATCTCAAGGTCCTAACGAAGGATCCGAACCCATTAAGGATAGATTAATGAAGTTGTATCAGGCCACTTTCGTAAAAACAGCCTTAACCTGCGTAATCGGTATTTTAGTGTTGTTGCAAACATCTGCCGCCATCAGTCCTGAAAAATCGACAAGTGGATCTGATGTCGTAGTTAAACACGATGAAGTGATTGATTTAGCGCCAGAAGCTAAACATTTTCGCTCCAGCCGATATATCGCTTATTACATGAAAACCAGTCATTTCAAAAAGCAAGTCCTTGATGATGAGCAATCTGCTTTAGTTCTCGACAACTTTATCAAAACTCTTGATGCAAATAAGGCCTATTTTTTGGCATCCGATATTAAGAGTTTTGAGCAATATCGATTTAAGCTGGATGATGCAATCTGGACCGGACTTATCCAGCCTGCTTATTATATCTATTCCGTGTTCCAACAGCGATGGCATGAAAGAAATAGCTTTGCTTTGTCATTGCTGGAAAAAGAAATGGATTTCACCTCGGATGATCAATACCACTATGATAGAGAAGAATCAGCTTGGGCGACCACTTCTGAAGAACTTGATCAATACTGGACAACGCGAGTGAAAAGTGATGCGTTAAATCTGATCTTGGCTGACAAAGGCTGGGATAAAACTAAAGAATTGTTGGAAAAAAGATACAATGCTGCGATGCGACGGGTTTCACAGATCAATAGTGAAGATGTCTTCAGCTATTTTATGAACGCTTACGCGACAACGGTCGATCCTCATACTTCTTACTTTTCACCGAGAACGGCAGAAAATTTTGATATTGACATGAAATTATCCCTTGAAGGGATTGGTGCAGTATTACAAACTGACGATGTATATACTAAAGTCACCTCCATAGTCAGTGAGGGGCCTGCTGATAAATCCCAACAAATTAAGGTCGACGATCGAATTATTTCTGTTGGTCAAGACAAGGATCCCTTGGTTGATGTGGTTGGCTGGCGGCTGGATGATGTGGTTGATCTAATTAGAGGTAAAGCCGGTAGTCAGGTTCGTCTGGAAATAGAAGCGGCAAATAGCAGTGTTCAAGGAAAAACCAAAATCATTTCGATCACTCGCGAAAAAGTTAAACTGGAAGAACAGGGTGCAAAATCTGAAGTCATTGAAATAATCCAAGATGGCAAGAACTTAAATGTTGGTGTTATCGACCTTCCTAAGTTTTACATCGATTTTGATGCTAAAAATGCGGGTGATAAAGATTATAAAAGTACAACGCGCGATGTCCGTGATTTGATTGAAACCATGCAACGGGAAAATGGCATCAAAGCGTTAATCATTGATTTAAGAAATAACGGCGGTGGCTCGTTAGGTGAGGCTATCGGGCTTACTGGATTATTTATTGACAGAGGTCCTGTTGTGCAAGAAAAACAGCTGCAAGGTAAAGTACAGGTCCTTAGAGATCAAGATGCTGGCGTTGCTTGGAATGGTCCTTTAGCGGTACTGGTTAGTGGATCGAGTGCATCGGCATCAGAAATTTTTGCTGGTGCCATACAGGATTATGATCGCGGTTTGATTATTGGCGAACAAACCTTCGGTAAGGGCACGGTACAAAATATTATCGACTTGAATTATGCTTTGAGGTATGAGGACAAATCTGCCGGTGTTTTAAAATTAACCATCGACAAATTTTATCGTATAACGGGTGAGAGCACTCAATTAAAAGGGGTGATGCCCGATATCCGTTTTCCTGATCCCATCGCCAGAGAACATTTTGGTGAAGCCAGTTATGATTCTGCTTTACCTTGGGATACCATCCGTTCTGTTAAATTCAATAAGGAAAATCGTGTTAGTTCTTATGTAAAACGGCTATCAAAAATGCACCAAAATCGTGTATCAGACGATCGTGAGTTTCAATATATTGTGAGCGATATTAAGGAGCTCAATAAGCGAAGACTGGAAACGATGGTTAGCCTGAATATTGATGAGCGAAAAAAGGAACGTCTCGAAGATAAAGATAAAAAACTGACTCGAGAAAATGTACGTCGAAAACATATGGGTAAAAAAATGATTGCAGAAATTGATGAAGATACTGAACTGGTTGAAATTGAGGATATTAAATTGAATGAAACAGCGAATATATTATCAGATTTAATTCGACTAAAAAAACAATCCGCTATAGCGCAAGTGAGTGAGATTAAACCAAACTCTTAGGGTACAAGACTTAGGTTAAACATCGAAAAAAGGACATATTGTATGTCCTTTTTTATTTTCGGCATTCAGATAGTTTAAAACTGAATGAAATGAAGATAGAGGGGGTCGGGAGTGCTATCGTTAATCGAAAAAATAAACGAAAACGTAAAACAGCTGAAAATGGATAAAATAGAGGTGGATGCTGTGGCGACCGGCCCAGCTTATCAGCCTAGTTAGCCAGTGCTTAGCCTGCCAGTTGAATAAGGGCTCTAATGGGTATTTTTCGAACAGACTTTTACCAATAAAAATACCAATCAACACCAAGCCAAACCAAGGTACTAATGGCGCATAGTCATCGGTGGCAGATTTGACCGTATTCATTCCAATCCATTGTAACTTGGCGTGATTTAAGCTAGTTAGCTGAATAAAACTTCCACAGCCAATAATAATCAGTCCAATAATTAAATTGCTCCAATAAAATTGGACAAATAACAAACCTAAAATGCTGCTGACAAAAATAAGATGTAATATTCCAAAAAAGACATAATAGTTGGGGCGGATCGCCTGACTTAAAAATGTGATTAATGAAAAATAAATGAAGAGCAATAAAAGTCGTTTCAAATAGGGACGGATATTGAGCTTTTTAACCGTTACTAAATAAAGCCCGATGCCCACTAAAGCGAGAAACAAAAAGACGATCAGTGTCCTGAAACTTATCCAAAATAAATCAGTCGAAAAATGAATTTTTAAATAACCCATTTGAGCCAGACCAAAGCTCAAATGGTAAATAAACATCAGACCTATCGCGATACCGCGAGTAAAATCAAGAAATTGATAGCGTTTGTTCTTTACTTGATTGGACATAAATGATGACAAAAGTATAAGTTATCAAGGAGTGTACCGAGTTTTACAGTATGTTACTATCCTACTTACTCAAACACAGGGATTTTGATTAATTCAGCGTTCAACTGATTATTCTAGGACAAAGCGGATCATTAAAAAAATAGGATGAAAAATTGGCTAATGTTCAAAAAGCGAAAATGCAATGGATTTATCGTCAGTCTGGATCTTGCGATAATGGATATTTCATGTACTCAGTTTTAATGAGTAACAGATGAGTCGTTAATAAATGAATAAAAACCGATTTTTGATAACCGCATCAATTTTAAGCCTGCTGCTGATTGCTTGTCGATCTAATCCAGCCGAAGAGTATGTTGACTATTTTTATACTTATAAAAGTATTGAGCAAGTCGATAAGTTCACCTATATTCTATACTTGGGGGAGGAGGGCAGTCGTACGTTACCGGCGGAGCAAAACTTAGAATCAGGGATCCCGCAAAGACGCAAACAATCACCCAATAGAACTGAGAAAACTAGAAAGGGCTCATCCAGTGGTAAAAGTGATGATTTTATGTCGATTTCTTTTCGTATGGAAGAGGAAGCATTTGACCGATTGGAGAAAATATTAATGGAAAAACAATTTTGTGATGGTGAAGTCAAATATGAAATTAATGAATACACTTGGTTACGTTACACCATAAAGGGGTATTGTCGAGGGTGAATGGTAATTTTTTAGTTTAGGATAAATTTATCACTCATACTGGGGACTGGAACGGATAATGATCCCTTTAATTTAATCCATTAAAAGGGAGAGCATTCGTTCGGTTATTCATTTTTGAGTTATACTGGCCTTTCATTATGTTAAATCAAAAATTTAATCCTCATATTAGAGCCGCTCAGGGTGCCATTTTGTCTATAGGAGCGCCTTTTGGTTGGCTGCTAATTCGTCTGTTTCAAGGGGCAGAGCCAATTGCCGAGCTAAATACTAATATTGGCCTGTATACCTATATGCTCTTAGGCACTAGCCTAGCATTTTCATTATTTGGTTGGTATGTCGGTGGTAAAGAGCGTCTGGTTGCCATTTTGGCATTACGAGATGCGCTAACTGGCTTGTACAATGTACGGTATTTTCGAGAACGTCTTGAGCAAGAAGTCAAAACCGCTATCAGAGAGAACACATCGCTGGTTTTAATTTTATTTGATATTGACCATTTTAAAATGGTCAATGATAACAATGGCCATCCAGTCGGTGATGAAGTTTTAAAAGCAATCAGTCTCGCAGCGAATAACATGGTTCGAAAAGATGAAGTTCTGGCTAGGATTGGGGGTGAAGAGTTTGCGATACTGCTTTCTCGTTGTCAGCTTAACAATGGAATTCAAACCGCTGAACGAATAAGGAAAAAAATTGCCGCAACTGTTGTGCATTTGAAAAATGAAAGACAAGTCACCGTGACAGTGTCTTTGGGGATCACAAAATTAAAGTCTGATGATGATGACAAGCAATTTCTTGAGAGGGCAGATGCAGCTTTGTATGAGGCCAAAAAGGTTGGACGTAATCGAGCGATTATCGGTTAGTTATTTATCTCCGGGATTAGGCACCGTTTTAAGCAAATGTAAAGCCTTAGCTGGCTTAAATATCCCAAAACCTAATTTGGTGTCAGGACACTAAGTTTGGAAAATAGGCTCGTTAAAGTGCATCTATTGACTAGGTAAAAATAGTGAACGAAAGCAAGCTACTATCTAAAAAATGGACATCTTGCCCTGGTGAATTATCGGATATTCGAAGGAATATCACTGATATTTGCCAACAGTTAGCTTATTCAGAACAACAAACTAACGAGATAGTTCTTGCAATTGATGAAGCTTGCACCAATATAATTCGCTATGCCTACCAAGACTGTCGCGATGGCGTGATCCAAATAGAGGTTTCAACTAACCAACAACAAGTCATTTTCAAATTATACGACTTTGCCAAGCAGGTCTCCAAAGATTGTATTAACCTACTTTAATCAGTTAAAAACCGTATAATTCTGTAACCTACTGAAA
>CAYVSL010000052.1:0-22289 GCA_964454125.1 uncultured Kangiella sp. | reverse complement strand
ATTAGAGTAATATCTACTCGATTCTCTAGCATCTTAACCGTTGATTCTATCAAACAGTTTGATCGTTATCCGTTTGATAGCTTTTTTATTTGAAAGAAAAATATAATCAATTTCCGCTTAAAAAATCAATCACTTCTATTAACAAAAATCATCTCATCTCCGGCAGTCGTCGCATTGTTTGATCGTTTTTTCAACCTTTTTGCCATTTTCAAGAATAGCTCTAAAAATATAATATCAATCAGTTATCTTCGGAACTTAATGTCATTTCAACAAGAAAGGTCAAAGGGCTTAATCCTTTTCTGGGAATAATCTAGCCCCAATCCCCAATTTAGAGTTCTTAACTCTTTCCACGGATCTAACTGATTATTTTAGTTAAAATAACAAAGCACAAGCATTGCACCGTCAAATTGAAATATTGATGATATTCTTGCAATAATGATCCCAATGACGGGGCAGCAGTCTCCCCGTTCCCATGACAAAATTAAGCTCTCTTACCAGAGCCTTTATGAACATCATCACCCCTAAGATCAAACACTTTCGATATTGTACCGAACTTATTATTGGGTGCGGAATGTGATTTCTAGGATTTATACATATGCTATTTTTTAGATAAATTCGTTTTATTCTGTATAAAACTGGATTTTTAGTCAAATTTTGCCTATTGATTAATAACAGTAATGATGATCTTGGATAATTCTGGATCACAGCCCTCTAGTAGGTTCTAGGATGAGTCAGGAAAATAATGCCGCGGATACATTTATTTCGGTTGCCCATGTAGCATCGGAATTATTCAAAGCTCAGTCGATCGCCGAGGAACTGTCAATTACCTCTAAGAATGCACGAGCCTTGGCGGTTAGAGCAGGCTCAACCGCCGCAGGTTTTAACGAAATAACTCGTTTTATTGAAGGCTTATCTAAATTAACCATTGAAGCGGCTAGGAGTGTCAATACAATCGCAATATCTCAGACCAAGATAGCGGCGAGCCTCTTTCGTACCGGTGGTTTTTTATTTCGGTTAAGCAAAGTTGAATATCAGCCTAAAGAATTACATGAAAATGAAATAAAACCTATTTTTGAAAAGGTTGACACCAGCCGTAAACAACTTGAAAGAAAAATTTCATCGAGCTTACGAGAGTTAATAGAAAGACTTGATGAAACAAAAATGCAATTACGAGCAACCCAGGTCGTATCCGTTGTCTCGCGGGTAGAAGCGTCTAGAGCTAGCGAGGATTTTCAAGACTCACTCAATTCTGTCGCCGACAAGGTCTCTAGTGCAGGTAGTCGAATCAATACTCACCTAGAAACAGCTCGCAGACACTTGGCCCACTTACAATACTAAATTTTGTACTAGGCAATAATCAGTTGTAGTTACCGATTTAACCGGCTGCAACTAGAACAATGTTAACTATTAAAAAGGAATCAACATGAAAGCAATCTCCCTTTATCAAAAAGGAAATCATCAATGGCTATGCTTCGGAAGAGATCCTGATAGAGATGAAAAAATTATTGATACCAATCAATATATGATCATGAATAATGGTCAAAGTATTATTTTAGATCCAGGAGGCATTGAACTTTTTTCCCAAATGCTAACATCCGTTTTAAGATATACCACATTGGATGAAATTATAGCATTGTTTGCATCTCATCAAGATCCCGATATTATTTCTTCTCTCGGGTTATGGGATCAATGTTTACCTAAAGCCAAATTATTTTCACCTTATATCTGGGAGTCATTTCTTGCTCACTTTGGTATGAGTAATATTCAATTTGAAGGAATACCTGACGAAGGTATCGATTTTCAACTCGGCAATACTAAGTTATCATTTATTCCAGCTCACTACTTACATTCTTCCGGTAATTTTAATGTTTATGACAAAGAAGCCAAAATATTAATGAGTGGTGATGTTGGTGCGGCTCTGGATAAAGATGATGCCCCATTTTTTGTGGAAGATTTCGAAGCGCACATTCCAAAAATGGAATTTTTCCATCGCCGGTGGATGCCTTCAAACAAAGCCAAAGATGATTGGATTACAAGCGTCCGAAAACTTGATATTGAAATTATGGCACCTCAACATGGTGGTCTATTTAAAGATGAAATGGTCGAAAAATTTTTAAACTGGTTTGAGCGGCTTGATGTGGGTATTGCGCAAAATAAATAAAAATGTCCGATTGCAACCAGAAATGGTCGGATCCATGTTGCTTTTTAATGATTTTTTTACAAACTCTTCTGCATCAATTTTTTAATAATCCTATGATAGGATAATAGGTACTTACGGATTTACCTAGCTTCCCTCTCATTTTTGCATCTGCCTCACATACTCAAACAAACAAACCCCCGTCGCCACCGAAACATTCAAACTGGATACACTACCATTCATAGGTATCTTGATCAATTCATCACAATTTTCCCGAGTAAGTCGCCGCATTCCTGTGCCTTCAGCTCCCATCACGATGGCCAGTTTAGGGGGTAATTGGGTTTGGTAAATATGTTTTTCCGCTTCACCGGCAGTGCCAACAATCCAAACGAATTCGTTTTTTAGTTGTTTTAGAAACCTAGACAGATTAGTCACTTTGACTAAGGGTACATTTTCAGCCGCACCGCAGGCAACCTTTCGCACTGTCGAATTCATCGATGCAGAACGATCTTTAGGCAATACAATAGCATCAACACCGGCGGCATCTGCAGTGCGAATACAAGCGCCTAAATTATGCGGATCGGTCACTCCATCTAACACCAACAAAAACAGGTTTTTTTTTGTTTCGGCTAATTCTAATAGTTGCACTTCATTAAGCAACGCGTCCGTTATTTTTACCTCGGCAATCACGCCTTGATGGTTACCGCGGACACGTTCATCCATTTTTTTTCGATCCATACTTTGGTATTTTATACCGGATTTTTTCGCCAGCATTTCTATATTTGTAAGCGCTTTATCATTGCGCTTTTTAAGTAAAAATAATTGGATCACATTTTGAGGATTTCTATCGAGTACACTTTCTACGGCATGAATTCCAAAAACGTTGTCAGTATGACTCATGATTTTTTAGCTCTTCTACTTTTTTTTCTCCCGCTACTTTGATTGACCTTACTGCTTTTGGAGATGACTTTACCTTTGGGAGTTTTTTTTCGCTCGCCTGATATTTTTGTTTTTTTTGATGAAAAATTTCTTCTGTTGGATTTTTCTTTTTCTGATCCATTTGCATCTCTTGTTTTTCTTTTTGCATTTGAATAGAGTTTTTCTCTTTCACTGATTTTTCTCTTTTTCCCTTTGGTCGTCTTTTGTGATGGCTCCCTTAAACTAAAATCGATCCGTCTCAAATCGATATCAACATTGGCCACCTGAATATCCAACTCATCACCAATACTAAAACTTTGTCCCGTTCGCTCACCTAACATTCGTTGTTTAGCGTGATCATAATGATAATAATCGTCACCAAGCTCAGTCACATGGATTAATCCTTCAACATAGACTTCATTAAGCCTGACAAATAAACCAAAATTAGTAATGCTACTCACTTCTCCAGAATAGGTATTGCCAATATGCGATTGCATATACTCGCATTTAAGCCAATCCATGACATCGCGAGTCGCCAGATCCGCGTTACGTTCGGTAATCGAGTTAGCCTGACCAATAGAAGATAATTTATCAACCGTATAAAGCTTTTTGACTTGTTCCTTTTCTTGTTTCGATTGCCATTTTTTATCCATCACTTGCGCTTTAATGATCCGATGAACGATAAGATCAGGATATCGGCGGATCGGTGAAGTAAAATGAGTATAGGCATCAAATGCCAAACCAAAATGACCTTCATTATGAGGAGAATATTCAGCCTGACTCATCGATCGCAATAACATGATTTGAATATTTTCAGCGTCTGGGCGGTCCTTAATACTATCTAAAAACTTACGGAAAATATCCGGATCCGGCTCGCTACCGCCAGTGATAAATAGTCCTAGCTCGGCTAAATAAGACCGTAGCACTTCCAGTTTTTTCTCTTTGGGCCCAAGATGAACCCGGAATAATCCCGGCAATTTTTTTCTGATAAAAAACTGGGCTGCTGCGACATTGGCACAAATCATACATTCTTCAATCAGCTTGTGGGCGTCATTTCGTACGACTGGAATAATTTTATCGATTTTTTTATTATCGTTAAATTTAATCTGTGTTTCAACGGTTTCAAACTCGATCGCACCGCGTTTTTTCTTGCGTTTTATTCTGGCTTGATAAAGCTTATGCAATTGTTTAATGGGATTGACTAATTCTTTATATTGACTGCAAAGTGCTTCATCACCCTCTAGTATTGACCAAACTTTGTTATAGGTCATTCTTGCTTGAGAGTGCATCACAGCCGGATAAAATTTGCTTCTGCCTGGTTTACCATCACGAGCAATATTAATTTCACAAACCATACACAATCGATCAACTTTTGGTTTTAAAGAGCAAAATCCATTGGATACTTGCTCGGGCAACATTGGCACCACAGAATTAGGAAAATACACCGAATTGCCCCGTTTAATCGCCTCTAAATCCAAGGCGCTATCCGGTTTCACGTAGTGGCTCACGTCAGCAATAGCAACGTATAATTTCCAACCACCTAACGCTTTTGGCTTACAATAAACAGCATCATCAAAATCTCTGGCATCTTCGCCGTCAATAGTCATCAAAGGTAGATGACGAAGATCTGTACGTCCTTCGATTTCAGATCTCTGAACCTCTGTGGGCAACTTTTTTAATTGGTCATGGATTTCATCATTCCAGCTATTGCGGATCCCATATTGGGCAATGGCAATTTCAATTTCCATTCCCGGGGCCAAATAGTCACCCAAAACCTCAACCACTCGCCCTACCGCCTGCGATTTGTAAGTGGGTCGGATTGTGAGTTGAATAACCACTACTTGGTCTTTTTTGACATTCATCGGATCATCCGGGGGAATAAGAATGTCTTGAGAAATTCGTGGGTCTTCTGGTGTGACAAAAGTAAAGCCATTTTCGATATGAAAACGTCCCACAATTTGTAACGGGTTTTCACCTTGTAGCACTTCCACAACGCCCGCTTCTTTTTTACCGTCTCTATTTTGACCTTTTTCCCTGACCAAAACCTTTTCACCGGGAAATACCCGGCGCATTTCTCTAGCCGAGACAAACCAGTCTTTACCTCCTTGCTCGGGACTGAAAAATCCAAAACCATCTTTGTGACCAAGAATAATCCCTTTGGTTAGATCCAGTTTATTGATCACGCCATAAGCTCGTTTTCGGTCACAATGGATCTGACCATCCCTAACCATGGCCCCTAATCGACGTTCAAGGCCAATCAGCTGCTCATCCTCAAATAAGGATAAGCCATTTTGAATAGCCTTAAACTTAAGCGGACCACCGGCAGTTTCCAAAAAAGATAAAATATATTCTCGACTGGGTATCGGATTGGCGTATTTCTGTGATTCTCTTTGATAAAAAGGATCTTTAGAAGATAAAGTCTTAGAGGACTTAGGAAATTTTTTTGGCATAAGATTTGAGTGATTTTGATAGAATAATGAATACTGGAAATTTCCAGCTGGAGTTAATATTCTAATCTATTGGTATATATTTCGAATATTATTAAAGAATAAACAGGCTAAATGATAACATTGTTCACCTATAATTCATAAGGAAAGTATTGTCCTTGTATGTATTGTCCTAGAAAAATATTTCCACAATGTTGATATTTATCCTAAAATAATCCATTAACGCTAAGTTCCTGTTCAAATCGGAGAGCCTGGAGGCATTTTCGGCAATTTCAAAAGCTGCTCCTTTTTTAAGTTTTTGATTACCATATTCTCTAGCCTAGATAGTTGATAAGCATAAAAGGCAAGGTAGCCCGAACTTGATTTTGACCTTTTTAAGTTCTTACCAAAATAGCGTTTTTGCTGTTCTAGTGCTGCGTATATTTCCATCTTTACTACCGCCGTCACATCAGCATCGGTCAGCAGATTAAGGTAATTTGAAACCAACAAATCAAGCGCCGTTTGATGAATCAAACGAGACGGATTTTTATAGCGTTGCTCAACCAACGTCTTGTGAAGTTTTGCAGTGATTTCCCGAATACTTAATTGTTGTTTGTTTTGCGAATTTTGTTGCTCCATGCGAGCTAATCGATGAGGCTCTAAAATGAGTGATAAGGTATGCTGGACCGATGCCGCGGACAAAGCAACGGGATCAAAAACAGTTCCGTTGTTACCAGCCAGATTTTCCCGATTGTTTTTGTATCCATAAGCCTTTGGAAAGACGAGGTTTTGTAGTGCTTTGTCTATCGACAAAAATTCCGGGCTAAGTGTTTTGAGCAGGCTGTCCAATGCTCTTTTTTGCTCCTGAGGATCAGCAGGAATAACCTGAATCGCCGCCGTAGAATTTGCTTTTAACGAATAATCATATTCAACGCCACCAAGCCATTTAGCGGTAGCAGTCGCTTGATATCGATGAAAATAATAAACCGGCATTAGGATTTCCTGGAGATCAGAATATGGTCGCCCCGATTGTAAACTGGCTTCACCAAAATTTTGCAAGGCCTGTTGACGGAGTTTGAAAACTCTTTCTAATTCATCAATCGTATTTTCCCCGTTATCCCATAAACTGGCTCTGGGATGAGCGGAGCTAATCTGGCGCGAGTCGGGATCCGATATAAACAACATCGATGATTTCTTGCTATCAGCCAATATTTTCGCAAGGCTCGTTGGCTCTTGTCCGTTGGCAAATACTTGATAACCATAGGCTATCGTTGCTTTATCCCAAATTCCGATATTTTCAGCATAAGCATTATCCGATACAATTTTAACTTTTCCGGATTGCTCATCTTTTTTGATCTCAAATAAAGGGTGAGGATAATCCATTACCGATGCACGGCCAAAAGTACTCGCTGCAAAATTATGGGCAAGCCCGAGGGTATGACCCACTTCATGAGCGGCTAGCTGACGGATCCTAGCGAGAGCTAATTTCATCAATTCACTATCTCGTTCCGGATTATCCTGTTCTAGCCCATTAAAATCTTCCGACGCAAATCGAGAAAGCATGCCTTGGGCAATCAGATAATCCTGACGAACTCGCAATGAACCTAAAGTAACATGCCCTTTAATAATTTCGCCATTTCGTGGATCGGTAACCCCAAAACCATACGACCAACCGCGAGTCGCGCGGTGAACCCATTGAATGACATTGTAACGAACATCCATTGGATCAGCATCATCAGGTAAAATTTTCACCTGAAAAGCATTTTTATAACCGATTGACTCGAAGGCCTGATCCCACCAAGATGCTCCAGTCATCAATGCGGTCTTAATCGGCTCGGGAGCGCCCGGATCGAGGTAATAAATAATAGGCTCAATGGCCTCACTAATCACCGCTTGTGGATCTTTTTTTTCTAATCGATGACGGCCGATAAAACGCTGAGTGATCGGTTGATTAATGGGTTGGGCATAATCCTGAAAATCAAAAGACCAAAAACCACTTTGTGGGTGAAATTTTCTTGGTTTATATCCCGTTTTTGGCAATCGAATAAAACTATGATGCATTCTCAAAGAAATAACAAAAGGATTAATAGCAGCCTGTTGGACAAAGTGTCCTGGTTTATCAGAGATAAAAGTAATGCTGGCTTCGATTTCGGTATTGTCAGGAAAACTTTTCGAACGCGGCAAGAAGATCACTGAGCGTGATTTATCCAGTTTAAAATTTCCTTGTTTACGTTGTTTAAGCTTTCTAACTACACCATGAATATCCTGCAAAATAAAATCGCTGGCATCAATTAGTACCCAATTTTTACCATAGTCCACAATGGGAAAAGCCCAAAGTATGGAAGATGCAAATGCTTGCTGTACTGATTTGGATTCTTGTTTGTTTTCAGAAACAGCGCGGTATTGAGTGTTTTTTTGCACGAGAAGAAGCTTGTTGCCGACTCGATTAAATTCAACTAATCTAACCTCGCTTAACTGACCGCGATCAAGTCCTATATCATTCGACCCTAAACCCTGAGGCAAACTTGATTGATAGATAAATTCACTGTCCAAATTATCGATTTTCAAATAGAATTTGCCTGTTTTTTCATCAAAAACTTGACCAATAAAACCACTTTGCAACTTATAATTTAGCGTTAACGTTTTTAAACGGGTTTTATCGGCTGCATTTACCACTAAAGAAAACAAGACCGTTAACAACAATACTAATTTTTTCATTTTATTGCGCCTTTTTTAAGTGGGAATTTATTGTTCCCCAACTTGCTTTTTTATCTGACTTAATTGATTATTCTAGAGGTATTCACATTACTCATATTTTGGCAATTTGATGATAGCTTGATTTTTTATATTTTCTTCAGGCTCTTTTTTAGTCTTTGCTACCGCTCGAATAATATCACCAAAATACAGCGCATTTACAAAGACCCTACTAGTCCCTAACCAAAAACCTCTAAAATTCATATCATCGGTAAATGCGATAATTTTACCTTTCCCATGGGCTTGTACTAGCATACTGGTTTGTCCGGCCAGATTACTTTGGTTAGCGGTAGACATATATCCGGCGAGCAACGGATTTTGATTAAAACGAGCAAAAGAAACAAAAGGCTCTTTGGGTTCAGAAAAACTAAACTGTCCTCTCTTAAAAACAGCTAAATTTTCATCACTCAAACCATAGCCCAACGGATGGCCTAAATCGATTTTGGTACTGGCAATGGCGCCACCAATAAAATGTATCGAATGGGTTTCATCCATGTCAGCATAACTGATCTGGGTATCGGGTGTTGGATCGAGTTTAGATCCTTTGCTGGATAACCAGTCTTGTTCTGCGACCCAGGCAGAGGCATCTGACTGGGATATCAAAATACCGCCAGATTGAATCCATTGATCTAGAGTTTCCTGAGATTTTTTAGATAAATTATATTTTCCATCGACCATAATAAGATGAGTATAAGGAAGCGAAAGCAATTCACTGAACTCCTCCATATTCATCATCGATAAATCCTGCGATAGCCTTTGATCCATCAGATGCCAGACTTCACCCGCCTGATAACTATTCACGCCTTGACCAATAATCATTAATGGTTTAACTGGTTTAAGCAGTGGCATACTCGGACTTCCTAGATCCGGTCCGTTAATCGCCAATCCCGAGTGAATAAATAGTGGGGTAAGCTCTAACTCGACAAGCTTGTTTTGCAGTAATTGAATCAGCTGATCGATGGATAAATCTTGTGCTTTAACCGGCACAATTAAATCACCTTGGTTCAAAAACTGATGGCCATCACTTGTGGCAACCTTTAGTCGTTTACCAACCATTCTGACTGAAATTTTGTTTTGATGGAGATAACTCAATAAATTGGCGGTGGCAAAATTTCTCCAATCAAATGCCAGAGCCACGGTTTTACTATCAATGGTTTCAAACGGTTCATTGGTATCCTTGGACTTTTTGGCTAGCAGCTTTTGAGAAAAATCCGAACGGCTCACCATTTGATAATCGATGTCAAAAGCGAGTGGCATATTCCAACTCGAAACATCATAAAAGGTATTGTCTTCAAATTGTTCTCTCTTTTCAAAAATCGAATTAATCAGTGAATATTGCGACTGTCTTAGAGGTATGATATAAGAAGAGTTCGGCCGAAATTTCTGGCCATTAATTTCAAGTTCCTGCCCAAGAGACATTACTTTGATTTGATGCCCCGCGAGGATTTTATTAAATTCACTGAGGCGATATGGATCATGAGATGAAAAAACAACCGCTCTGGTTCGACTGGCATTTGCCTTCAACTTGGCTTGTTGATAAAAATGACTTTGATATCTTAATAATGATTTCTTGTTTTCTTGAATCGCTTTAATAGTTGAAAAAGAAGTGGTTAAATGATTTTTGATGGCGAAAGGAAAACTGACATCACCGTTAACGGATTGTTGCAGATGACCACGAGCGCTAGCTTGTTCAAATAAAATCCCAATTGCGCCATTGATATCCGGATAGGTTGACCCTTTACCATAATAAAAATCATCAAAACTCTCTTTACTGAAATAAAGACTACCTATTTCATCCAGTGCGGCAGCATGATATTCAGATATTTTAGCGGTTAGCTCAAAATTTTCCTTTGGTGTGAGAGGATTTTGCCGAGACTTAACCCCCGGCTGAAAAAAGTAAGTACTATTGGTGCCCATTTCATGAAAATCAGTGAGTACATTTGGCTTCCACTGGTGAAACATTTTCACCCGTCCTTGTGATTCTGGATGTTGCAACAATAGCCAATCGCGATTGAGATCGAACCAATAGTGATTAGTTCGAGCTTGCGGCCACACTTCGTTATGTTCTTTAGTATTCGGATCGCTGTTTGGTTTTTTACTTTTATACATATTGGCCCAGTGAGCAAATCGAGCCAAACCATCCGGATTAATCATTGAGTCGATAATAATAATTTGATTATCGAGCTGAGCTAACGTTTGTTCGTCAGTTGCCGCTGCCATATGATATGCAAATAATAAAGAAGCATTGCTGCCACTGGCTTCGTTACCATGCACGCTATAACCCATCCAGCTCACTGCCGGACGATTGCTTTGTTTTTCCATTTTTAGATGTTGTTGTCGTATTGATTCTAGGTTCTTAATATTTTCTTCAGAAGAAATATATGCTAAAAAAAGCGGGCGTTTTTCATGGGTGTATGCATAGATCTCTAATTTGACTCGCGGTGATTTTTCTGCAAGCTGATAAAAATAGCGCTCTATTTGTTCAGGTCTCACATGCCAATCACCCACTTGATAACCGAGAGAACTTTCGGGAGTAGGAATATCAGCCGTATATTGACTTGAGTTTGGCAAATAATATTCAAGCTCAACAGCGTTAACAGCTGGAACGAGTAATAAAGACAAAATGATGCAAACAGTTAACTTTTTATTCATTGTAATTCCGCGATTAGGTTAATGCAGGATATATCTAATACTATCCTTGAAAAAATCCCCGTAATACCGAACCGGGACACAAAGCAGTTTAGCAAACATATCCGAAAAAGAATAATCCGTTTACATGAACCGTTCGAAAGCCCTCAGACAACTCTATAAATTTTGTATATAATATAATTTTATCCGGGTATCAATGCCTCAAATTTATGCTGACTAAATTGCTCAAAACTGTTTCCATAGCTGAACCTGCAAAAATACAAAAACCGTATTTAGTTTGGCTAATCGGCTTACTACCCCTATTCCCCCTTCAAGCAGAAACCATCCGAGTCGCTGTCGCCAGCAACTTCCTAAAAACCGCACAAAATCTTAGCCAGCAATTCGAAGCGCAAAATCAGCATTCAATTCAGCTCAGCAGCGGCTCTAGTGGCAAGCTCTATTTGCAGATCACCAAAGGCGCACCATTTGATCTATTCCTTTCTGCTGACAGGCAAAAACCGCAACAACTGGTAACAGACGGATTGGCCGAGGCAAGGTCAATACAAACCTATGCTTTGGGTAAACTCTCCTTATGGTTGAAAACTTGTGAAAATACAGATATATCTGGCTTAAATAACCCTGAGATCCGAAAAATAGCGATCGCCAACCCAAAGCTGGCACCTTACGGTCTGGCAAGCCAACAACTATTGAAAAAATATCGACTGTGGCGAAAGTTAAAAGACAAAATGATATTTCCCGAAAATATTTCGCAAGTGGCTCAAATGAGCAAAATAGGGGTGGTTAATGCGGCATTGGTTGCAACAGCCAACACCCACACACTACTTTCAAACGAAGGGAGTTGCTTTGTTAATATAAAGACCAATGATTACCCACCTATAGAACAGCAGCTGGTCATTATGACTAATACAGACAAAAAAGCCACAGCCAGACAATTCGTACAGTACATTATGTCTGATCAAGGTCAAACCCTTATAAAAAACATGGGATACTTGCTTCCAGACTCTGGTAAAATGTTACAAATAGAATAGCTCCACTCATTTGGAATAACACGTGAATCAACCAACATCATTGGATCAACCCATCGTCGAAATAACCGAAGGCGCACAACAACACTTTGTTGGACTACTTTCTTCGCAAGATGAAGATACTGGTATTCGCGTTTTTGTAGTAAACCCAGGTACGCCACACGCTGAATGTGGCGTTTCTTACTGCCCTGTGGATGCCGTTGAAAAAGATGACCTTAAAATCGAGCTAGAAGCCTTTAATGCGTATATTGATAACGATAGCATTCCTTATTTGGAAGAAGCCAAAATCGACTACCAAACAGATGATATGGGCGGCCAGTTGACCTTAAGAGCACCCAATGCCAAAGCTCGTAAAGTCGACGATGATGCGCCAGCGATTGATCGAATACGCTACCTGTTAGAATCAGAAATTAATCCACAATTAGCCAATCACGGTGGTCAGGTATCACTCGCCGAATTTACCGAGGAAGGTATCGTGATCTTGCAGTTTGGCGGAGGTTGTCAAGGGTGTGGTATGGTAGACACCACATTAAGCGACGGAATAGAAAAAACTTTGATAGAAAAAATCCCAGAAGTGAAAGGGGTAAAAGATATCACGGAGCATGAACAAGGTGACAATCCTTATTACTAACAGTAAATTTCGAGTAACGAGCTGCGAGCTTCAAGTAAAAACCGATCTATATTCATAGCCGTAGCCCGTAGCCGAAAAATAATAACCTATGTCCGACTACTCATCTATTATCGTTACCTTAAAACTGGCCCTGACCACCAGTGCGATCTTAATGCTCATCGGACTACCATTCGCTTGGTGGCTAGCACGCCCTTCCACCAGTTGGCTGAAAAATAAAACCCGCCCTCTAATTGAAGCCATTGTAGCTCTACCATTGGTGCTACCACCGACAGTACTGGGTTTTTATTTACTGATCGCATTTTCTCCGGATAACTGGTTTGGTGCCAGTTGGCTAAATTTAACCGGAACAACACTTGCCTTTAGCTTTTCCGGATTAGTCATTGGCTCGCTGATTTATTCGCTGCCCTTTGTCATCCAACCATTGCAAGCCACATTTGCAGCCATTCCAGAGGCGACTTTGGAAGTCAGCGCATCACTTGGCGCCAGTAAAATCGAACAATTTAAAAGAGTCGTGCTGCCACTTAGTCAAACGGGGTTGATCAGTGCTTTTAGTTTAGGTTTTGCTCATACTCTGGGGGAGTTCGGGGTAGTACTAATGATTGGCGGAAATATCCAAGATCAGACCCGAGTAGTTTCGATTGCCATTTATGACCATGTTGAAACACTTCAATTTAATGCTGCACATCAACTTTCATTTGTTTTGATTGGATTTTCACTCGCCTTACTCACTTTGCTTTATCGCTCCAAACATAACCGGGTGGGTTTTCATTAATGCTAAAAGTTAAACTCGACTGTCAATTTAACGACTTTGATTTAACAGTCAATCAACAACTACCAAGTGATCGTATTATCGGTTTATTTGGCGCATCAGGCAGTGGTAAATCTCGATTTATCAGGCAACTATTGGGATTCGATCTTGTACACCAAAAGAAGGTTCATATTCAATTTAAAGATCGTCTGTGGCAGGACAGCAACAATGAATTTTTTCTGCCGATCCAAAATAGAGAAATCGGTTACTTACCTCAAAGCATCGACCTTTTTCCACATTTAAGTATTGAGCAGAATATTTTATTTGGCTGGAAAAAACAGACTTCTAAATTCGATCAGGCCATGATCAAAAATATCTGCTTGCAATTGGATATTCAATCCTTACTACAAAAAAATCCTCAACAACTATCCGGTGGACAACAACAACGGGTGGCGCTTGCCAGAGCCATCTTGGTAGGCTCAAGAATTTTGATTCTTGACGAACCGCTTTCAGCCATTGGCGAAGATCATAAACCTCAAGTGATGCAGTTACTAAGATATCTGCAACAAGTATTAAATATCCCAATAATTTATTCTTCGCATAACCGTATGGAACATGCTTTTTTAACGGACTATCTAATGACTTTTAAGGCTGGTCAAATTATTCAATCGGGAGACTATGAGTCCATCGCAACCGATATCAATGGTGATTTTTCACAAATGAGTGACGCAATCAATCATATAAAGGCAGAAGTCATTGAATTTGAACAAGAGTGTTTTGTTAACCGATTAAAAACCAAGCAGCACCAACTGTGGGCTGGTTACCAGCCACTCAAAAAAGGTCATTTCGTTAATCTGGAAATTCGAGCCCAAGATATCTCGCTATTTCTGAGTCAATCTGACCAAAGCAGTATTTTAAATAGTCTCAAAGTAACCATTGTTGATTTTGAAGAAATTTCAAGTCATCAATATGTGATCAAACTATCATTCGAAAATTCCTTTCTCGTTGCTTTTATCACAAAAAAATCATTTATTTCATTAGGCCTGAAGAAAAACCTTAAAGTCTATGCTAAATTTAAGTCGTTGAGCGTACTGCCAATATCACTTGATCTTGATTAGAGCTAATTTTAATTATAAGAGCATGTTTTGAACCTGAAGACGACTATCCACAATCATCTAAAAAAGATGGCCTACTCACCAAAGGCTCAGATCAAGCAACTGACCATTGGTACCGGCATTTCGGCGTTTTCCATATTAGTCCTCACATTGGTTAGTCATTTGGAACTTGAGTGGCTTTTTTATCTATTAGTCGCAGTCACAGCTGCCGGAATTTTATATGCCATCCCAGGTTATATCGGTATCTGGCTATGGCGCATGCGTAGTATTTTGTTTAGGGGTAAATAAAAAATTGATAAAAATTTTCGGAGCAATACTTATTTTCGTTCTAATATTACTTTTATTTGTCAGTAGTCCTGCTTACTTCGACGATCGGCTATTTAAAGAATTCTGGGAAACTGGACATTTTATTCTATTTACATTACTGGTATTTTTTCTACTTCATTTTAAGACTTTTAAATCAATCAGATGGATTCATTTGGTATGGATTACCACCCTCTTCAGTTTTTCAACGGGATTAGCGATTGAAATTTTGCAATTATTCGTCGACCGAAGTTTTTCCTTGATAGATGTCGCTAACGATATTGTGGGAGGATTGGCCGGACTAATTTTATTTCAATTATATTCATTGACCGATAAAAAGCCTCTTCTACCCAAACGAACATTATTGACACGTTATGTATGCTATGTTTCAATTTTTTTTCTACTGAGCTCATTAGGCTCAAGAACATTTATCATGGTATTAATTGATCAGGTAAATATCAAAAACCATTTTCCCATTCTAAGTAATTTTGAAACTCCATTTGAGATAGAGCGATGGGGCTATCGCTCTGCAACCCTATCCCTTTCAGATAATCCCAATCGTCAGGGCTCTTATGCAATGAAGATTGTATTTTCAGCCGATCAATATCCCGACGTTACTCTAAAGAATTTTGTTGTTGACTGGTCATCTTACAACACCATTGGATACAGTTTATTTAATACTGAAAGGGAAACTATTGAAATAGCTATGAAGGTTTACGATAACGCACATATGGATAATGGATATAGATACAATGATCGGTTCAATCGGATCATTCATTTAAAACCTGGCTGGAATGATTTGAATTTTTTATTAGACGATATCAAAAATGCACCACGAAAAAGACAAATGAATATGAAATCAATCCGCTCATTCAGTCTGTTTATGATTGATCTAGAAAGGCCCGTGACACTTTATTTGGATAATTTGCATCTAGCTAATAAATAACTTTTTAGTTAATGCTTAGTTTCTGAATATTCAACTTTATGACTATCGCAACTCCGAACTCACAACGCCATAGCCAAGCCTGCAATTCTTACTTCGGTAACGGACTAGGACACTACCTGAAATACACTTCCAACGAACCGATTTATCTTGAGATAATGTTTCTGGGATAAATGGTTCTAAAATAATACTTTGGTTAGCTAACGGCCAATTCCCATCGGAGAAGGTTAAGGTCACATACTGCTGGGCAACCGTCATCTGAATTATCAGGTTAATTTCACTCGTTTGTAAAGTCATTGTATCCAGTTTGAGCTTTATTGTAGATTCAGGTAGATAACCGTTTTTTTCATACTGATCTTCGAGATTTTTGGCATGTTTTGCAAATTCATTCATTGCCTGGTCAAATAACCGGATTGAGGTTTGCTCCGGATCCGAATAAAAAGTATAAGCAATTCCACCACCGATAACGGCAACTAATATAAGGAGCAAAGCTATATTTTTGATCATAGTCGTTTCTTAACCAATGGAACAGATTTATCCTAGATTTATATACTAACCTAAAGATTATAGGACAGTTCCATCAATCCATGCAAAAATTCAGAAATATTCATGATATACATCTAAACTTAATCAAAAATGCCACTACTCAGCAAGTTACTAAAATATACAGTGACTGTTCAAGTTGCCTCTAAAATTCGTTCGTTTAAGGCAAAAATGGCAAGTTTTAGAGGTCATCCAAACAGTGATGATAAACATTCAACAACCAGATATCTATGTCACTACCGATTTTACAAGGCTACAAAATAAATCAACAGCTTGCCGCAGGCGGCATGGCGAAAATTTATGATGCGTTGCAAATCTCGCTTAACAGACCGGTGGCAATAAAATTTTTAAGTCGAACCTTGCTCGATCATCATGAGGCTATTTCTCTGTTTGAACGAGAATCCCTGATTATTGCCCAACTCAATCATCCTAATATTGTCCAAGTCATTGATAAGGGCATATCTTCCGACTCACAACCTTATTTTGTGATGGAAAAAATTAATGGGATTGACCTATCAGAAATCATTGGTGGAGCCGAACTTCCTTTTAGCAAGAAATTGGATATCGCCATTCAAACCTGCAAAGGGCTCTCCTATGCACATAAAAACGGTGTCATTCATCGAGATATTAAGCCAGCCAATATCATTATCGACCAACACGGCAACGCGAAAATATTGGATTTTGGCATTGCCTTAACCAGCAGCGAAAAAACAAATACCGATGAAAAAACCACTGTTGTTGGTACCCAGGGTTACATTGCGCCTGAGCAAGAAAACGACTACGCGCAGGCAACAATTGCCAGCGATATTTATTCGTTTGGAATGCTGCTTAAGGATCTTTTTGTTCAAAATCTTGAGGATAGCGATGATCTTTCAGATAAAATAAAACACCTACCAAAACTGCTTGGAGAAATAATCAGCTGTTGTACTCATGCTGAACCATCAAAAAGATTTGCTTCTTTATCTGATGTACGAGATATGTTACTCAGAGTCTCTCAAGGTAGCCATTTAACCCAAACAAAAATCAAAGAGGCTGAACAAGATACTAAAGATCTCAGCAATCAGTTCGACCTGTTAGATGTTTTATGCAAAACTTTACAAAAACGGGTCTATCTTTTTCAAAAGAAAAGCAACCAACAATTGATCGTCATTAAGCGCCAGTTGGGAAATAATAGAGGGTTAAAACAGGCCCGTATTCTATCAAGCCTAAAACATCCTAATATTGTTCAAGTATTAGCGGCTGCAAAAAGTGGTACCAATTTCATTTTAATAAGTGAATATCTGTCCGGCGGCAGTCTGGCCAATCAGCTGCTACAAAACATGAATGAACAGGAGTTTTTGACTCAAGCCTGTCAAATATGCTCCGCCATCCATTTTGCTCATCAAAATAATATACAACACAGCAATTTATCACCTGAAAATATTCTTTTTGACAATAAACAAAATATTAAAATAAGTGATTTTGGTCAAACACGTACCAATATTAAAGGCCATGATATGCTCGACAAATACCACCCACCGGGTAAACAAGCTTATAGTGAACAATATGATATTTACTGCATGGGAGCCATTTTTCATCATATGCTCTATGGCGTTACAGCGGGTGAGCAACACCCAAAGAATCAACGAAAACTCTCATTTAGATTAGAAAAACTGATTGATAGTATGTTAGCCATTGATCCAATTAATAGACCTACAACTGCGCAACAAGTATTAGTGGAACTACAACGAATTGCTCGAAGCGGTAATAGTAAAAATCGGAACTCGAATATTTCTAAGAACAACCAACAGGTAAAAAAAATAAAGGCGAAATCAAAAAAAAAGAAGCATGTAAATTCGAAGAAAGATCACTCAAAAATTCTGTCGATCGCCCTGACTTTAAGTATCATTTTAATTATTGCACTACTAGCAAAAGATTATCTCTAAATACAACGGTCATTAGTAAGTTGCCAAATCGAATAGTTACATCCAATTTTTTGTAAAAGCGATAACAGCTCCAGCACTAACTATCAGGATAAACCAAATAATTTTTGAGGACACAGATTTCGAATGTTTCGGTTTGGATAAATTTAGTGGTACATCACCGACCGATTGGAATTTGAGTTTTGTCCCACCAACAATAATCTCATCACCATCTTGTAAAACGGCTCTAATTTGCATTTTACCATTGATAAGCAGTCCATCGGAAGCGCCATTATTGATAATTTCCCACCCAAGATCTGTTTCATTCAAATAAACATGGCGTGCCGAGACGCTTTTTTCACTAGTGGATAAATGATGTCCCAGCATTTTACTTAAGTGGTTTTTACTCCGATTTATCTCATAAACTTTACCCGTTGAATGTCTGTCGATATCGTGTAAGAAAACCTTTCCACTGGCCAAGTCCGGCTTATCTTGGTTTTTTGTGTTTGTTTTTTTGATTCGATCCAGTACTTCCTTTTTTTCACGGACGATAGTTCGCGGCTTGCTCTGCTCCGCAACCTCGGGCCCGACCACCAAAAAGGAAAACTCATCTAATCTGAGTTCATCGTTATTTCGAAGTTCACAAGATTTCACTTTCTCGTCGTTCACAAATGTGCCGTTAGAAGAATTGGCATCTTCAATATAAAGCTTCTGTTTTTTGATCATTAATTTTGCATGGATGCGGGATATAAAATTTAAAGGTACCAAAATGTCGGCTTTTTCATCCCGACCAATAGTAAAGGCATGATTGATCTGAAAAAATTGCCCCGCCAGAGGCGCTGAATTAGCTTTTAACATCCACTCTGAGATTGCAGGCCTAATAACGGTCTTACTAGATTGAGCAGACTGAGATGATTGACTTCTTTCCTTAAGTGGATCGATAATTTGAAGTTCAGCGGTACCAAGTTTAATAATATCCCAAGCAACCAATTTCTGTGACTTTACCACCGGAACACCATTAACGAAGACGCTTCGATTCGCACTCAGATTATTCAAAGTAATATCCGATTGCTCAACCACCAGCTCACAGTGAACCGCATCGACTTGAGCTTCATCAATAACAATGTCACATCCTGCATCTTTGCCTAACCTTATAGACGAATCAACCAACCACATAGCCGGTTTGCGGCGATCTTTAAATTGAATTTTTAGCATTGAAGAGAGACTTCCCTTATTCTTAAACTTCGCAATACTTGTAAGTCAAGGTTTTAAGTTGCCTAAGTATTGTCTCTTATATATCTATATAATAACGGCTAAACGAGCAGAAGAAAAATCAAATTTTACGAATATTTAAAATTTCTTATGTTCAATAAAACGATGGATGATTTATATACCCGATACTCTCATCAAAATCTGGCCGCAGAACCAAGCCGCATATGTACCTAGAGCATAACCCAATACCGCTAATAATACTCCCACAGGCGCAAGCGATGGATGGAATGCCGACGCAACAACCGGTGCAGAAGCGGCCCCACCGACATTAGCCTGACTACCTACCGCCATATAAAAAACTGGCGCTTTAATCAGCTTAGCCACCGTTAACATAAGAAGTGCATGAATAATCATCCAAATAGCGCCAACAACAAAAAGCCAAGGTCTTTCAACAATCGCAGAAATATCCATATGAAGCCCAATCGCCGCTACCAATAAATAGATAAATACAGAGCCTACTTTTGAAGCACCTACAATCTCAAAGTTTCGTAGTTTAGTGGTGGAAAGAAATAAACCAATAGTGGTTACCGTCACAATTAACCAAAAAAACTTACTGGTCAGCGAATATTGTGCAGCCGCCGGCCAATTGACAGCAATATAAGGCGCTAACGCATCCGCAACGATATGTCCAAATGCCGTCGCACCAAAAGCGATTGCAATGATCAACATTAAGTCCGTTAAATCTGGATTTTTGGCATTTTCTCTATTAAACGTCTCAATCGTCGCTTTAAGGTCTTCGATAGCCCTAGTGTCTGCGCCTGTTTTTGCGTCAATTTCTTTTGATTTGCCCGCCATATATAGCAGAACGGCCATCCAGATATTAGCAATAATGATGTCAACCGCTATCATACTGGAAAATAATTCTCCGGATACTTCATAAACTTCTTTCATTGCCGTTTGATTGGCGCCACCACCGATCCAGCTACCGGCTATCGTTGTCATTCCGCGCCAAATATCACCGGCCACAACATCTGGATTAATCACCGACATGATCAATAGCGCGATCGGACCGCCGATCACTATTCCAAATGTACCGGTTAAAAACAAGATTAGCGCTTTGGGGCCTAATGCCTTTATTTTCTTAAAATCAATACTCAGGGTCAATAGAACAAGACTTGCTGGCAACAAAAATCGTGAAGCCACATAATATATCTGAGCACCATTGGCCTTTATTCTTGTGTCGCTGGGGTCCGCAGCGCTTTGACATTGAGTCAAAACCCCTTGTCCCGCGTCAACGACACCACTTAATATGTCAGTGCATGGATAATCATAAGGCACTATATGAAAGGTATGCAGCAAAGAGGGTAGAAAATAACAAAGTAACAATGCCGGTACAAATTTGTAAAAGCGCTTGAAATATATATTTTCACTCTTGTGAGTATAAAAAACCGCCCCCAATATAAGGGCTAAAATTCCAAAGACGGTAGCACTATTAGTGACAACATAAGTGATGGGTTCTGACATGCAAGACCTGCTAAATTTGATTTTGTTATAGTGACTCTATGCTACCAGCAAATACACTCAGTCAAAACCCGTTGCACAATAATTTCATCTCAATGTGGGAACTTCGATGTTTAGGGTCAGTCATCATCCAATTCAGCAGGTTTTATCGATTTTGTCTTGCAGCGCCCAGATTGATACAACGCTTCTCGAAGCACATACTCAATCTGGGCATTAACACTGCGCAATTCGTCTTCCGCCCATCCCTGCATGGCGCCTAAGACTTCTTCATTGATCCTTAACGGATAGGCTTTTTTTGCCATTTTAATTACCAGTCGCTTTGGCTGTTTTGAGATCAATAAACAGGAGGCTAGTACAAACTACCCGCGTTCACCACTGGTGAAGCCGCTTCATCACTGCATAAAACAACCAACAGATTACTCACCATGGCTGCCTTGCGCTCGCTATCCAGTTCAACAATTTCTTTCTCTGCGAGTTGTTGTAATGCCATACCAACCATACCAACCGCTCCTTCGACAATTGATTTTCGTGCGGCTATGATTGCCATTGCTTGCTGACGTCTTAGCATTGCGCTGGCTATTTCCGGGGCATAAGCCAAGTGACTGATTCGAGACTCAATGACTTCAACACCTGCCTTTTTCAATCTATCTTGCACTTCTTCACGAAGCGCTTTTGATATTTCTACCGAATGACTGCGTAGCGAGACTTCTTCTTCATGATTATCATAAGCGTAACTGGTCGCCAGATTCCTTAATGCCGCTTCACTTTGGATCGATACAAAGTCTTCATAATCGTCCACTTCAAATATCGCTTCTGCAGTATCGACGACCTGCCACACCACTACCGCAGCAATTTCAATGGGATTACCATTTTTGTCGTTCACCTTGAGTTTGCTGCTTTCAAAATTACGAATTCTTAAAGAAACACTTAATTTTGAATAAAAAGGATTCGCCCATCGAAGTCCAGAATTTTTAACGGTACCCGCATATTTGCCAAATAACTGAAGTACTTTTCCTTCATTTGGATTCACCATAAAAAACCCAAACCAACAAATGAAAATGACGATTGAGATTAATAAAGGCAATAGAATAAATATACCAACCGCTTTGCCAACCGCTACAGTCAAAACCGCCAATCCAATTTGCGAGATGAGTAACACCAAAATCATCATTATTCCGTTAGGTGCTTTAATTTCATTTTCTACATACATGGCCATTCTCCTTGAGAGATTATTCCAAAAGATCAACACAATACTAGCATGATATCATTATGATATCATGCTAGTCAAAAAAGCCATGCTTATATTGGTGATTTTCTATATCAATTTAATGTTGAATTGAATTTCGCTCATGGTTGCATGAAATTCATCCAAGTCTCTACGCACTTGTGAGATGAGTTTATTAATATCGGCTTGCACCTGAATTCAGAACATAAAATGTTTCGACTAAACGTCGTTTTTGCAT
>CAYVSL010000051.1:0-22829 GCA_964454125.1 uncultured Kangiella sp. | reverse complement strand
CTATTTGATCATACCCCTACCAATTGTAAAGCTTTTTTTCGTGATCTTGCCCTGCCTAATGGGGCTTTAGAGCTTGCCAACTAGCTGCAAAATGGTAAGCTTGGTAGCAATATTAGCGACCCAAAATATTATCGGAGCGTCTTTTGATAAAAGTTCTTATAGTCGATGATCATGAATTAATACGTACGGGCATTAGTCGGATGTTGGCTGATTTTGATAAAATCAAAGTGGTGGGTGAAGCAGAAAGCGGTGAAGAAGCCGTTTCTAAAGCTCGCGATTTACGCCCTGATGTCGTACTAATGGACGCGAATATGCCTGGAATTGGTGGGTTAGAATCCACTAGACGACTGCTCCGATTTGATCCCGATATTAAAATCATTGCGGTCACGGTACACAATGAAGAGCCTTACCCTACCAAATTTATGCAAGCGGGTGCAGCGGGTTATGTCACCAAAGGGGCTGATATCAAAGAAATGGTGATCGCTATTCGTCAGGTCAACAGTGGTAAACGATATATAACTCCAGATATTGCTCAGGCAATGGCTTTAAAAGCGTTGAATCCAGATGATGAGTCACCTTTTGACATTCTTTCTGAAAGAGAAATGCAAGTGATGCTGATGATTACCCAAGGTCAAAAAGTACAGGATATTTCTGATCAGTTATTTTTAAGCCCCAAAACAGTCAATAGCTATCGTTATCGTTTGTTTGAAAAATTGAATATCGAAAATGATGTAAAACTGACTCATCTGGCAATCCGGCATGGAGTTATTATCTCAGAAAAAATCGAATAGCCGTCATTAATTGGCTTACCTTTAACGACACATTTAATTGGCGATTTGAACCGTTATTCAATGACTTGTTTTTTTATTTTTCTCTTACCCCCGTTTAATCAGATGTTACCGTTTCTTCCATGTCTTCCTTTGATGTAAAAAATTATCTCCTTCATTTAACCACTCGTCCTGGCATTTATCAAATGCTTAATCAGAGTGATGAAATAATTTATGTGGGCAAAGCTAAAAACCTGAAAAAAAGAGTTTCCAGCTATTTTCAAAAGCAAGATCAACCACCAAAGACCAAAGTAATGGTGGCACAAATAAGCGATATTCAAGTGATGATTACCGCTAGTGAAAATGAAGCACTGATCCTAGAAAATCAGCTGATCAAAAAATATAGACCTCGTTATAATGTTATTTTCAGAGATGATAAAACCTATCCCTATATTTTCCTGTCGGATGAGAAATACCCCCGTCTTAGCATTCATCGTGGTCGGAAAAATAAAAAAGGTGATTACTTTGGGCCCTTTACCGGTTCAACGGCAGCGAGGTACAGCATTTCACTAATGCAAAAACTATTTGCAATCCGTCAATGTGAAAATAGTGTGTTTAATTATCGCTCCAGACCTTGTCTGCAATATCAAATCAAACGCTGTAGCGGGGCGTGCGTAGATAAAATCAGTATTGAAGATTATCAAAAAGATGTTGAACTGGTACGATTATTTTATCGTGGTAAAAATGAGTCAGTGATGAAGGAGCTAACCACTCGAATGGATATCGCATCCAATAATTTAAAATTTGAAAAAGCGGCACATTATCGTGATCAGATCGTTAGCTTACGTAGAGTACTTGAAAAACAGGCGGTTAATAACCTTAACTCCAGCAGAAATTCTGATGTTGATATTCTCGCAACTAAAAGTCAGGAAAAAACTGCCGTGGTTTTTTTACTACACGTTAGAAATGGGCTGGTACAAGGTAGCAAACAATTTTTTCCTAAAATGCCTGCCGACACCACTGATATTGAAATTCTGCAATCTTTTATTAGTCACTATTACCCGCTTAATCAGAATGAAATACCCAACGAAATTGTCACCAATGTAGAGCTGGATAATGCTCCATCCTTAGCTGAACTAATGTCCAATCTCACTAGCAAAAAAGTTAAAATCAGTCATCAGGTCAAAACGAACAAAGCCGCTTGGTTACTGATGGCCAATAATAATATAGAACAACTTTTACAATCAAAGCTACAGGCTAAAAGCCATATGCAAAAGCGAATGCAGGTATTAATGGATGAACTGGCATTGGATAAATTACCACTTCGTATGGAGTGTTTTGATATCAGTCATTTTCAAGGGGAAGAGACCGTTGCATCTTGCGTGGTATTTGAACAAGGCCAAGCTAAAAAATCTGACTACCGGCGATTTAATATTAAAAATGTAGCCAAAGGAGATGACTATGCGGCAATCGAGCAAGCGGTTAGAAGGCGATTTGAACGATTGGTGAAAGAGCAGGCAAAATTACCTGATTTATTAATTATCGATGGCGGAAAAGGGCAACTTAATCAAGCGCAAAAAGTACTCGAAGAGCTCGATTTACCTCAAGTTACACTGATCAGTGTTGCTAAGGGCAGTGATCGTAAAGTGGGTATGGAGCAGATTTTTTTTCCTTCAGAAGCCATCGCCAGACGACTGGAAGATGATTCCTCAGGTCTACATCTCATTCAAGCAATACGGGACGAGGCACACCGGTTTGCAATCACCGGGCACCGCGGTAAACGTGATAAAAAACGTAAGACTTCTACCTTAGAAGGCATTGCCGGTGTAGGGGCCAAACGGCGTAAAGCACTTATACAGCATTTTGGTGGATTACAGGAGGTCAAACGGGCAGGGGTGGAAGACTTAAAACAGGTTGATGGTATCAACGCGGGGTTGGCCGAAATAATATATAACTTTTTGCATTAGCAATTATATCTATCAATGCTAGAATGACGTCAACAAATTTTCTGTGACCTGTATTTGCTGATATAACATGAATATTGCCAATCTTCTTACTTCCTTTAGAATTCTCTGCATTCCTTTGCTGGTCTTTTTCTTTTATTTACCAGTCAGTTGGGGACAAACAACTGCTGCATTAATTTTTGCGGTGGTGGGTTGGACGGATTGGTTTGACGGCTGGGTGGCAAGAACCTTTGATATGCAGTCAAAGCTCGGCGAGTTTCTCGATCCGGTAGCTGATAAGCTAATGGTTGCTGCTTCCTTAGTTTTATTGGTTGAACAACATGCCACTTTTTGGATTGCTGTACCCGCATTAGTTATCATCAGTCGAGAAATAACAGTGTCTGCACTGAGAGAATGGATGGCAGAATATGGTGAACGATCAGCCATAAAAGTCGTTAATATTGCTAAGTTTAAAACCTTGATGCAATTGTCGGCCATTTTCTTTTTATTATTGGCCGGTAAAGAAGAAGCTATTCATTCTATTTTCGATCATTCATGGTTATATATTTGGGGTTATATCTTTTTGTATGTAGCGGTTGGATTAACACTATGGACGATGTTGATCTATTTAAAGGTGACTTGGCCATTATTAAATAAACAAGATGATAAGTAATCGTTAGTAATTAAGGGAATTTTGCACAAAGACTAACCACTTATCGTCTGCTAGATGGTTGTTTTACCGTATTTAAAGATCGTTTTCAGAAAGATCTAAATCTTCTGATAATGGCGCTTGACAGATAAAAATCTTACTGTAAAATGCCCTGCACTCGACGCGGGAATAGCTCAGCTGGTAGAGCACGACCTTGCCAAGGTCGGGGTCGCGAGTTCGAATCTCGTTTCCCGCTCCAGATTTTCTTCTAGGTAAAACTAGAAATTTAGACCCCGGTTTTAGTCAAATATCACCGGGGTTTTTTAATATTAAGCCGTGCGTTTAAGAGTAAACCAAGCTAATATTAATTTTCCGAATAGCACCGGATAAAAACAGGATTACTTGTTTTTAATAACAGATTAGGCTGGATGGCAGAGTGGCCATGCAGCGGACTGCAACTCCGTTAACGCCGGTTCGATTCCGACTCCAGCCTCCATTTTGAACGTTTATGAGCTTCTATCGCTTGAAAACGTGAATACCTGCATCGACTGTAGCCTTTTAATATCAAGGTAAACAGGAAGTGTCAGGCGGTCTTTTACTAAAAGACCAAAACAAGCCCCCCAATGCCCGGGTGGTGAAATTGGTAGACACACAAGACTTAAAATCTTGCGACTTAACGGTCGTGCCGGTTCGATTCCGGCCCCGGGCACCATTATTAATTTCTTCTTTTTCCAGCTCTATTTTTACTTTAATTTCTCCTTTATTGTTATTTTTTATCGGTCAATATAAAGCATCGACAATTGCTCGATCTAAGGCTAAATTTCAACCCAAAAAAGCGTTTCTTTTTACGTCTCTAAATCCGCAGATTTGCCATTTGTGACCAAAATGTGACCATACTTTTTGATTGCTCCGGTTTTGCATGATCAGCTTCTGTCTAAAAATTGACTATTTTGAATACGACCCTTTTTAGGTCACAAGTTCTATTGATCGTTTTTATCATTTTATGTTATTCAAATATGATCTTAATTCAAAGTACGTTTAATAGGTGTATTAGTCTGATTGATAAGCACCCATGTTAAGAATCTATGCCGGATAGGGCTGCTTAGTGAGCTGTTTATCTTGATTTATTTGGTGGACTGTCGCCATACATGACCTCATATAAATTTTCGCAACGGATTCGACGGAGATAAATAGTTCTAAAGCAATAGCGTATAGAATTCGGTCGAATTGTTTTGAATCTGGCGGTAAAAAAGAGAGGACGAGTCTAAGGCGTCGAATATCTTAACTGGTGTGTAGCGTGTAATTAATAATTTCTTTGACATCATCGACAGAAAAGTCCCTTGAGATACGGGAATGGCCGCATCTTGTAAGGATAATTTCAGTGAGTGGATCTATATTATTTTGGAAGGTTTGTCTTAGGTCGGGTATTAGCATGAGTATTTTCCTTTCAGTTATTTTCACAATAATTGTCTGTTTACCAGGTAACCAATCAAACAGATATGCGGTTTTAAATTTATAGAAATGCATATTTTCAGTCTAAGGATAAAGTTGCGCTTAAAACCAGTATGCCAATAAATAGTGAAAAGTGACCCAAAACATGGCATATAACCAGACAGCTCAAACTTTCAATTGATGAAGATATTAGACTGCTTCGATATGAGTTGTTGAATGCCAAAGCCATTGTAGGCAAGCGGCTATATCCCGAAGAATTGAGGTTCTGTTGATATCCGTCAATGTTTCGTGTTGTCATGTTTAAGTTAACCTGTTAGATTAACTAACCAATTGAAATATTGGATGTTTTGATTAACAGCGTTTAGCTGAGCGAGGCAAGATTGAGTGAAAGTAGGGTATTAATTTATACCTAGCTCCTCGCTTCCTGTTAGAGTCTTTCAAAACTGATTTTCCGCCGTATTGGATAAGGATGATGGTGGAATAATAATAAAACTAGGAAAACGGAGATTAACTTTTGGGACGGCAATTTCTGATTGGTCTGTCAGTTCTATTACTGGTTATGTGTATTGGATACACTGGTTGGTATTTTGGGCATATTGAAGTTTTTGCTGAGGCAAAGGCTCAGTATTCTATCAGTGTTATTTCCCAATCTAAGTCCAAATTAGAACTCCCAAAACAAACCCTTAAATCGCAACCGCCGATACCCCATTCTCCATCAAATACTCGCTTTAAAACTAAATCAACAACCCGTACTAACACTACTCAACAAATCAAACAACAAGTCGTTAGGATGGATCGTTTGATTAAACCGACTAATAAGTTAAATCGAGAGCAAAGAAGACAAACCTATTCAGTTGCAATGTTAGAAGAGAAAAATTCAGGTTGTCGTTGGACTGTTGGGCGATTAAATGAGTTGCAGAGAATTATTAATACTGGTGGAATGGGAAGGGATAGTCAGTTTTGTGGAGCGTATAATAAAAGGCTTAATGAACTATCCAAACTGAATTGTATGAATCAAAGATCAGCATTTAGTGGAGTCTGTGCTTGAGTGTGGATAGCGTGGCACTGATAGATCAGATGATCCCAAGAGTTTTGCAGCAAGGAAAGTGCTAATTAGATTTTGAGTATAGGTAGAAGATAATGTTTAGTAAAAGTAAGGGGAGGGTGAGTAGTGCAAAACGAAATGCTACGACCAGTTTAATTTTTTTGGGTAAGAAGATCATATTAATCAGCTGTTAATTCAAAGGAGAGGTCATTTTGGCAGTATTTACAAACGTAAACGGGCTTCCTAACCCGTCAATTAAAAATCAAAAAAATAGAGTTCTTGATACACAGATTTTAAAGAGGTTGGGAGTAAACATTAAGACCAAGTTACCGGATATTACAAGAGAATTAAATTTCACCCCAAAGTCAGTTCCTCTTGCTGGAAACGGTTCATCAATTATCAATTTCTATTCGTCTGAATTTAATCGTTCGAGAATTTTTATTTCGTCATTTAGAAACTTTATTAAGGTCTTTTCTGAAAAGGAGAAGGGGAACGAAGCGAAAAACAAGCCTGCAATTAAATTAAATATTAAGCATAAAATAAAGAGTGGGAAAAAAGCAAAACCAAAAGCAGTGCCATGGGAAATGCATGTATTATGTGAATTGCATGGTCGTGTGTTCGACACAAATTTGCGTGCGACAAAAATGGATTCCTTAGATAGGTTCACAGACTCATTTAACTGCTTTGTTAAAGAACAACTTGGTGACTTGTACGATAAGGTGCTTCATGCCCTCGCACCAATGTATGACAAGCAAATTAACCTGCTTAAAGAATGGCCAAGTCTAACGAAAAAAAGAAAGTCTGAATTGGCAGATGCTTTTTGGGCAATTGGTAGTTTGGTTAGTGTGGATATTATAAACGAGGCGACCAAAATGGAGCCTGAATTATTCGATTATTATTCGTTAGCTGCCGAGTATCAAGGGGTTTTGCCTCAAGACGATAGTACATCGACTACTGAGATTGAGCTAGGCAAGAAAAGCCCTGCTTCGCTTGATGAACAATACAAAGAAGTTATCAAGATTGCTGAGCGAGGCCTTGAAAATCTTTCAGATCAATCAATCGCTGATCAATTGTTAACAGTTGCCAATCATATTCATGCCATACCGAAATTCAATTTAGATCAAGTCCGGCTACGAGAGGCATTATTTTCAATTTTTGATAAAGTTAATAAGCATATCTTTTCAAGCTCGAAAGAATACGCCGATCAATTTGATTTTCTAACATTCTCAAGTGCGTGGTCTTTCTGGATTAATGAAAACTGCAGTTCGGATGATCTTGAGCGAGATGTGGTCATGCAGAAAATGGTGGATTTATTTTCTGAAGCAGATGAACTTTTGATTAATTACTCAGATGTATCAGGGCAGATTGAGTCAAATACCATGAGATTGGATAACTCTGATTCTATAGATCTCAAAGAGCGTACTCGAATAAATAAAGCGAATCGAGAACTGAAGAAAGTATTGATTGAAGTCGAGGGAGATATGGAAACTGCACTGTTACCGCCAACTGAATATCTTGAAAAGCTAGATGATGAATTTGATATTACCAGTGAAGAGAGTAAGTTCTTTAGTTCTATATCGCAGTCTGGTTTTGAAGCTATTGTCTATGCCTGTGAAAACCTGTGGTCTGATACTGGTGATTCTAATCAGGAACCATCAGGGGCACTCAGTACAGTTTTAGACCAAAATGAGGAGGCAGAAGCTGTCAGTACTGCTGATGACTATCCAGAACCGGTACCAGTTGAGCCGACTGAGACGAACAGTGAACCTGATGTAGTACTCGAGTCAACTTCAGAATCTGTAGAGAATGAAGAAGCTGTAGAGAATGAAGAAGCTGTCGATTTAGTCAGTGAAGCGGTTGAGCCAGGTGATAAAGTCATCGAAATCGATGAAAGAGAGATTGTCATCGAAGACGAATTTGTGTCGGCTGGCAGTCAGTCGCATCATATGACCGGTGACATGGAAGCGCTCAAAACTGATTACATAAACCATTGGAATAACGCCAATACGATACCGGCACTATTGGCTGACAATGTAGCTGCAGCATTCATTGAAAAATCGTCATTAGAGCTTGCCTACTGGTTTACGCGAACGGCGAACCAGGCAGAAATGGTAGCCGGGCAGAACTTCAATCAAGATCTGCTTAAGGCGGCCTATTATGGCATGGGTGTTTGGGGAAATACTGAATCATCACTCAGCCGTTCTCAGCGCATTCTTTCTACGTTCAACAATATTCAAATCAACGAATGGATTGAGCAAAAGGGGGCTGGCAAATTGGTTCCCTACCTCGTGTTTGTGGCTTCATTCCAAGTGACCTTGTTCACAGGCGATTATACCACTGCACCAACCTGGCTTGATATAGTGAAAAGTAAGTTTAGTCCTCAAATCGAAAAAATGATTGATGAAATCATCGCGCTCTGTCGACAGTATTCTTATGTCTCACTGGACACCTTTCGTGGGGATGGCTCCGAAGAAATCAGTATTAAGCAGGAAGAAATCGAAACACGCTTGCAGCGCTGGAAAGATTTAATTATTAACGCCAGTTCGGGTTGGGCACCTATTAGGAAGTCATTAAGTCGCTGTCTTGAAAAGCCTGATTTTGCGTTAGTGATTAAAGCAATTGAGACGAAAAATGTCAGTAAGGTCGATGATGTGCAGCAGTTTATTGATAAGTTCAGTCAGATTAGTGCTGTCGAAGATTTAATGATGCGAGAAGTGGCAGAAACAAATAATGATCCTGGTAGTGCCGATGTGGGGGGGAACGCTCGCAAAGCCTTTTTTAGAACTATTAACGAATTACTTGAAATAGCCAATCTCTGGGTCCTTAGGCAGGTCAGAAAAGGTTCTAAGGCTGGCGTCATCCATGAAAAGGCGAAACGTATTGTTACGCAACTTCGCAATGCGTTGAAGTTCTTCAATCTGCAGTATGTGAATACAGATATGTATGAACATAAGGTTGGCGCGCATTTAGTTAAGACATTGCTAGAAAATTTACTTAATGCTATTGACGATAAAAAAGGTGCCGTTTGGAACCCTGAACGCGCCGAGTCTTGGTTTGAAGCGCCAATTGAGCTCTTGATTGCGTTGGGGCACAACTATGATCCTCAGGCTCAGAACCTCGAATTAGTTAAGCTCGTTGAGAAGGATTTTGATCTCTATAAGCTTTCAGAGCTAGCCAAAAAGCATGATTTGTATCCAATTTCTTATATGGCTTTGCAGACGCTGTCTGATAAAGGGGCTGCATACCAATATGAAATTGATGAAGTTCATAAGGCGATATCGGCCCAAAGGGGGGAGCTAAAGTCGCGTATTGACAAGCTAGAGACTCGGATAGAAATAGCTTATTTTAGTAAGTTGGTGAATGAAGATAAGCGTGCGAAGCTGACCGGTGAGCTTGATTACCTGAATGCTGAATTGGATCGTATCTCTCATTATATTGTCACCCGACGTATTGAAGAAAGCATTGCCAATCTTGAAAGGCAAGGTGAGGATGTTTTTACCGCCAAATTAGAAGAGCTCAAAGAAAAGTACCTATCGCTTTCGACCAATCACCGGACAAATTTAGGGGTGTCAGCGGTTCCTGATCATTGGGTCGAGACAATTAACCGCGCGTTTGAGAGCTACAATGTTCCTGTCATCGAAGAAATGGTAAGTGAGCTTGAAACAGCATCTCAAGAAATGGTGCCAATTCGCCACGACAAGATCACTGACAATCGTCTATTGGATGAGTTTCGTGCCGTAGATGCCAAGATTTTTGAGTTCATTAATGACGATCAAAATCCAAGGCATGCTGCGAAGATTATCGCTAACGATAATCCGTTAGGGCTTGAGACGCCAACTAGCTATAAAGAGGCCAAAAATGCGATAGATAAAATGGCTTCGCTTCGCTCAAACAAACCACCGGCTAAATTAGACAAGCTTTTTTATGAGTCTTTAATACCAGTTCTTTCCTTTATTGGTATTCGTCCAAAAGAAAAGGTTTTCCGCAATGGTTTCAGAGAGTCGTGTAATTATGCAGCGCACGAAGGATATTCAAGTCTTACTGTTCAAGTTCTACCCAGCAAAGCTGGCCGACCGTTTCCTGCATTTGGTCTAAGTCAGTCTCGAGGCATGGTAGTTATTGTTGCCAATAAAGAGTGGGAGCCTGAGGCGATGATCGAGTCGTTAAAGAACGAAAGTTTATCTCATCTTCGTCCTGTCCTGATTTCGCCCACACCATTAACGGAAGAAAAGCGCCAAAAATTTGCTGAGTTCAGCAAGCAGGAATTGCAAACAATTTTTTTACTGGACCTCTCTATGCTAGTGTTTTTAAGCATGATTAAATATTCATCGCCTAAAGAGTCCATATCAAATTTCTTGTGGTTATCTACTCCTTATACTTTTTACAACCCTTTTGTGAGTGATATTACACATCCGCCAGAGCCAGAAATGCGATACGGACGAGAGTCAGACTTCGCTCGTCTAACTGAAATGAAGGGGGGGCAAGCCATTATATTTGGTGGCCGTCAATTGGGTAAGTCAACCATCTTGCGCGAGGTAAGTCGTAAATTTCATAATCCAGATAGAAACGATTATGCGTTTTATCATTTGGCCGATGCCGGTTTTTTTCGGAATGACAACAACTCCACAGAACAATTTCAAAAGGTGCGAAGAGTTTTTTGGTTAAAGATCTATAATGATTTAAACAAAGCTGGTTTACTACCCAAAGCAGGCACTACGCTTTCTGTCGATAAAATGAAAGAGCGCGTAAAAGAAGCGTTACTGGCTAATCATGATCATCGAATTATCGTTATGTTCGATGAAGTTGATAATCTTCTGAACATAGACCATGCCCATAACTTTGCTATCTTTCGGGGGTTCCGTGAGCTGGTTAATCTTGAAGGTGCAGATGGTCGCTTCAAATTAATCATAGCTGGTCTTCAAAATGTGCAGCGATTCCAGGATTCTCCCAATTATCCGTTGTCACAGCTCGGTTCGGCGCAGCAGCTTTCGATTATGTCAGCGAGTGATGCATTAAAACTAATCAAGGAGCCACTACTTGCATTGGGTTATGAGTTTGCTGACGACATGGTGCCAAACCGCATTCTTTCGCATACCAACCGTCATCCAGGATTAGTACAAATATTCTGTCATGAGCTCGTTTTACTGCTCGCGAGAAGTTTTTCTGGGTTAGTTGGTGGGCGTGTCATTACTGAAGCAGATGTTAATAAAGTCGCCTGTAATCAAGAGTTCAAAACGTTATTGGAAAACCGATTTGACATGACGCTTGATCTAGATAAACGATATAAGGTTATCGTTTACAGTATTATCCTAGAGGGGATTGCTGATGCCCGATTCAAGACGTCTCAGGTTAAGAGTATTGTTGATGGGTGGATCCCAGATGTTTTTTCTTCAATTACAGTCAAACAGTTTGATGCATATCTTGCTGAGCTGGTTGGTCTAGGTGTCTTTGTAAAGATTGGTAATCATGAATACGCGATGCGTAATTCTAACATTCTTCGATTGTTGGATATGCAGGGCTCTGATCAAAGCATTCTACATAAGCTCGAACAGTCGATTGAATCCATCGAGAATGATGATCCGTTAGAGCGTCATGCATTCGTCAGTGAAGTCAATCTCCCACGACCGGTCACAACGCGTGAAGAAAATGAAATTACTGGATTTGAGCCACAATCTGATGATGATCTGGTAACAGGAATTATCAATAAGAAATTTAGTGTCAGTATCGTCATTGGGTCCGATGCACTTGGCATTAATGATTTGGTTAATACCTTGCCGCAAATGTATGAGTTTGAGTCGGTATTCCCTACAGAGAAAGAGATGTCAACGACTAAGAAGTATCAACCGCAGTTTAGAACGGTGGCCGGTTTTAAAGACCCGGCAACCTTCTTAAAACGTGCGACTGATGTTATCAAGCGTGATTCTAAAGCCAAGCCAATTATGCTGTTTGTTCATGATGATGGTTCGCTGCCGATTGGTAATACGATTGCAATGATTGACACAGCGCATCAAATTGTAGCCGGGGCAGATAACAACAATCATTCTGTTCGCTTTATTTTTACGTTTTCGCCGCTGGCATTGTGGAATTGGTTGCAATTAGGGGATATCGCAACAGAGCGAGAGTTTCAGCAGGCATTCATTGCATTGCATACCTGGGATAAGAATGGATTACGGCACCTATTGGAAAAGCTCAACATGATGGATGCTCAATCAGAAGTCAACATGCTAAGTTCTATTACCAATGGTTGGTATTGCTTCCTCAAAAAATTATGTGAGATAAAAGTGGAACTTCCCAAGGCGAGCGACTTGTCAAAGTTGGGTAGAAAGTTCAAGCCAATTGATAAATGCAGTAGTAAGGCAGTAAAAAGCTTTATGGAGTCATCTGGTCTTAATGATGTCGATTGGGCAAAACCGTTATTGCTGAAGATTATTGAGTTATGTGAAGATGCAGATTTTGGACGCTCTGACTTTGAGCTGGCGATCAGTGATTTACTGGATGTGGATTTTGATAACGAAGATATACCGCAAATCATTACATGGTTTAAGCGTTTAGGCATTATAAATCAAATTAAAATGGAAGGAGCAATGGGACGTTTTGTTGTCAATCCATCCATTAAAGCAAGCATAGGGAAGCTTGAGCATGACGGAAAGTAGCTGGGCGAATTTTTCAAAAGGTTTTTTGCCCGGTATTCCTGGATATAGTCTGCTAGAAAACAGCGATAAGATTAAGCAAGCGAACCTAAAAGCTCTATCTTCACAAGCCGCAGCATCATTGGCAGCTGCAGGTTACCGATTGAAAGATGGTGCTTCAGTCGCTGTCAGTTATCCATCACCGATCCGAGATGACATCACCTCGATGGCATACTATCTTCATGGGATCCGGTGGCATGCTATTCTTCAAGAGTTAAAAGCAAGTTGGTTTAATGTCACGAATATACAGCACAAAAAGGACTTAATCTGTTTCACCCGACCGGCATCACGTTTTGTACAGATGAAATCGACTGAAAGGCTTTATCCGTGTGTCGTTAATATATCAAATATCGCTAAATCGTCTCAGGCCTTATCAGCAGTAGAAGATAGGCCGATTAGAACGCTATTGGCAAGCCCTAATAAATCGCCAACTGATTTAATGGATTATTTTGTTGAGAATACCGCTCCTTTTGCTTTTCTTATCGACGCAACACCAAGCGGTGGTATAGAGCAACTTTCGCATTTGCTTCAACTGGCCGATATATATTTTCCAAAAGTACCTAAGTGCGTGATTTATGCTTTGGGGGATCAAGAGGTTGAAAAAATCGTGAATCAACATCAAGGGATTTTATGTTGGCCCCATAGAATGCTTGATACGAATCCGTGGATAAAAGTAACTAAAGAAGCTGACTATAAGATAAATCAAGTAACTATCCCAGACTACACGCTCGACAACGCATTGATTAAGGCATCGGATAAGTGTAGGGAGTTAGCAAAAGCGCTGTCAGGCGCTACTAAAACGGTTTCGTCGCCGGCTAAAAGCCCGTTGTATCGCGTTTTTTCAGGCGTAAGTCACCTGGCATGCCATTTTGACCGTATGGAGCAGGTATTAAACTCTAAGCGCAAAGGCGGCCCATTCCCGATAAAGCCATTGAGTGAAGAGCTTTATGGCCTTTCATCGCTTTCATTGCCAAGTGGTATTGCCCAAAATGCCTTAAGGGAATCAATTGATGCGGTATCGACACTGATTGATGTCATTAAGAGTGGCTTGTCGGGTAAGGCACAATTTCTCAAGAAAGTATTGGCTCAATATCCGAGTGATAAATTTCTGGTGCTGGTTGATAAAGTGAATACTGCGGAAGCTACAGAGAAATGGCTTGTCTCAGAAGAATGTATTGCATTAGCCTCTGAAAGAATTCGAGTATTGCCGGCGAGCGGCTTAAGAAACTTAGATAAACTGAAACGCATTAAAGGTGAAAAAACGATTTGGCTGGCTAAGCCGTGGGACAACATCAAATGGTGGCTTTATTTTAATAATGAAATATTTTGGCCGTGCTATCCATCAGAAGTTGAGCCTACTAGCAGGCTTTTAAATTATGCATTGAAGTCAGGGTTGCAATCGCGTCCTGATTCGCCAAACAAGTTGAAATGGTGGCTTTACTGCGATGAGGGGCAACCCGATTTGGCTGTTCATGAATTTGATGTAGTTGAACAACTGGAGTTTTCTGATTGCAAGGGGGATTATATACAGTTGACCTTGTCCAAAATTTCGACCGAATCCATTAAAAGTTGGCTTGACATTATGATGGAAGAAGAGGTTTTGATTCGAAGTGATGAAAAGGTTTTCGAAGTGGTGCTGGATTCAGAGCATGTGGTTGTTGATGTCGAGGAAAGGGATGAGCCAATCTTTCTAGATAGAAACCACAATATTGATGTTTTGATTGAAAAGCGGGGTGAAAAAGAACTTGAGCGTGTGGCTGCTTGCGATCTTAAAACTGGATATATCATCATCTTACCGAAAGACGGACAAGAGCGTGATTCGATGCGTGACACATTATTTGAAATGTTATCTAGTTCGACCGATGATCTCGAACACTACGTCAAATTTGCCAGCCTTTGGTATGACTTTATTGATGGGTGTATGGATAAGTGCGGCAGCGACATTCGTAAACTCAAAGATATGCTCGAAAAGGGCGGTATTAAGGTTACGAGTACAACATTAAGAAATTGGTGTAATCATGTTCCTATTGGACCCAAGAATGCAAAGACACAGCTTTCTATTCTCGCAAAATTGAGTGGTATTAAAAATGCTGATTCTCACGTTAACAATATAGTGAAATTCATCAAACAGTTGCGAAGTGAGCATGTCCGCATGGGTAAGATCTTGAATAAAGTGATCCTCTCAAAAGCTAAAGGTGATTCTCATGTTCGAGTTGATGGTCAGCTAGTGAAAAATGAGGATATTGAGCAATTATTTGAATTGCTGACAGTCGAAGTTGTTACAGCCAGAAATAGCTCGAAAAGTGGGTTAGAAAATGTAGTCGAAAAGCGATCTTTATTGTCGGCCATGGAAGGTGCGGTAAGCAGATTTGGTTCAAGGATAGAGCTCACAGCGAGAGCAAAAAAGTCGTTAAAAGATTCACAATTTGAAGATATTGATAAGGCGCTTCGTTGTATTGGTCTGCTTGGTAATGATTATTACGATGTGTATACCAAAACGATTCGACTTGACGAAGCGATTAGCGCCGGGAAGTCATTTGGGATCACGTATGCAGGTGACTTATCTGATTCATCCAAAGGAAAGAATAGTGTTTTTGGTAAGGTTAAAGAGGATATGGATCGCCATTTAAGAATCGGCACATCTTACGACCCTAAATTTTGTTTCAGGCTTTATTTTGGCTGGGATGACGCGAATAAAAAAATCATGATCCATCATGCTGGAAAGCATTTGTAGTTGGGGGAGAACAATGAGCGAAAAAGTAAAAAATAAACTGACATTTAAAGAAAAGAGTCGACTTAATGATGCTCTTATGGCATTGCTTAAACAGCATATTGTCGATAAGCCAGATGGTCCTCTTCCACCTGAGGGAAAGCTTTATGACACGGTTGATCCTCACTCGATGAGCTTGGCAGGTTCCATTGGAAAGTTTCCTGATCCGCATTTTGATGGTCCACAAGCACCAAATTCAATGGGGATGGTATTGTTGGTAGAGCCTGATAAGGCAGGTGAGGTGAAATGCAGTGTGTCGGGCCAATTCGATATTGTTCATCGTGTCATTCCTGATTATTCAAAAATGATGGAAGCATTAACGCGAGATGGTGATGGTGATCCAAAAGACAAACAGGTCTTATTGGGAACCTATCGAAGGTTTACTCTCGAGTTTAGTGATATTGATTTCAAGTTTAATTTACCAGCTGAAGATAAAAAGTGGGTTGTGCCAGTTGATGCGAGCTCTCTTGAGAGTACTATCTGTGCCCACGAAAGCGAGATGCTGAAAAATGGTACTATTTTCAGGAAGTGTTACTTAAACGATAAGGGTCAAGCACGTTTAACATTTGATTGGAGTGGTACGCCTGCGACAAATCAAAATGAATTTAATGCGTTAATCCGCAATGGTTGTTTTGAAACCAACGAAGTTCTTCATTACCGGGTCAGGTTGCGTGCTCGTGCGAGGAAAGCGCCAAAGTCACTTTGTGAAAATGAAAATTCTTATCTTATAGAGTTTTTCTTGGAGAACTTAACCAGTTCAGATCATAGTAAGCCATTTGGTGTCTTTATGCCGCAACTGCTTGATGCGGGGTTTAAGATTAAATTTTCTGTAGGAAATAACACCCCCTTGCCCCATCGGTTCGCTCCTGAAGATTATCGCCTGATCGATAGTGAAGGTTTACCAGGCTACGGAATCAGTTGTGGTGTCTCGTATGAGAATGGTGAGTATAGCACGAATAGTTTTCCGACAAGCCGGCAAGCGTTGATAGAAACTCCGAGCCCGGAGAAAATAGGAATGAAAACACAGCCAACGTTTGCAGATTTGGCGAGTGATCCGATCCCAATTTTAAAAGACATGGTTCAAGCTATCGATCGTTATGCGGACGAATGGCGAGGAGTCATTGATAGCAAAGCCAGCGATTCATCGAAAGAACAGGTTGCGATCATGAATTTGGATCATACCGATTTTATCCGAGAGCGCAATAACATTGAAGAGGGGATCAATCTACTTCAAAAGAACTCCAACCTGCTACGTTCATTTAAGCTGATGAATGAAGCGATTGGTGAAGCGGTAAAGATCCAGGGTAAGTCCTTTGACTCCTGGCGCCTCTTCCAGCTGGGCTTTATCCTAACGCAAGTCATGGCAGTCTATGAGCGATGTATACATAAAGACAAAATATCATCGCATCTTGAACATGCTGAAGTCCTTTGGTTTGCCACTGGTGGTGGTAAGACAGAAGCGTATTTGGGCATTTTAACCATGGGCATGTTATATGAGAGGATTAATGGTCGCGCATTTGGCGTGACTGGATGGATGCGTTTCCCCCTTCGAATGCTCTCGGTTCAGCAGTTTCAGCGTTTGGGCTATGTGCTGGCGCAAGCAAATGTGATTAGACAGGAAAGGGGGTTAGGGGGTCATCCCTTTACTGTCGGGTATTTTACTGGGAGTGTTAGCTCACCGGGTTTTGTAACGAATGATGGTCCCTACTATCAGGATACTTTTCTGCCGAATTTAACAGATGATAAGCTTCACGAATTGCAGTTTGTTCATGATTGTACTTACTGTAAGGCTAAAGATTCCATTTACGTCAAAGCGGATATAGAACGCGGTCGTTTGATGCATGTTTGCTCTAACCCCCATTGTTGGAGTAATACCTGTGCTGATCGAGGTCTGTATGGTGAGGGTATTAAAGGTGAAATAGGCATTTATGTCAGCGATGAGGAGTGCTATCGATACATTCCAACGATTTTAGTCGGTACTTTAGATAAGCTTGCGGTCATTGGGCACAATCAACGATTTAGGTTGCTGTTTGGTGGAGGACGGTTTTTCTGCCCAGAGCACGGCTTTACCTTTGATGGTCCTTGTATGCATAAGCGCATTGGTAAAGATGCCATGGATGACTATGCTGCATTTAAGTGCGGAAATAATTCAAGAACCACTGATGTTAGAACGATTGATCTTGGTGTAGCTAAAATTCCGGGTGTTTCCTTCATGCTTCAAGACGAATTGCATTTATCCCGGGAGAACTTGGGCAACTTTGATGCGCATTATCAGACGCTTTTTAATGCTATTCAAGAAGAAATGGGAGGTCGTCGTCCTAAGATCCTAGCAGCCACCGCAACCATTAAAGACTATGAGCATCATGTTACGCATCTTTATCAGCGTAGAGCGCGACGTTTTCCGGCCCCAGGGCAAAAACAAAATGAGTCATTTTATTCGCGCATTGTTCCTGATGAAGACGGTGGCGTTTTATATCGGCGTCAATACATTGGTGTAATGCCGCTGAACAATATCTCTAATGCTATCGCGCTAATGGGTCATCGCTATTTTCTAATGTTGGATGACTTAAGAGCACAGTTGCGTGATGATCCGACCAATACTGCAAATAGAATAGGTTTTGACGGCTCACTTGCAAAATTGCTGGTTGATCATCTGGATGTATACATGAATGCAGCCTTGACCTATGTGAATAGTAAAAAGAGCATCATTGATGTCACCGTGAAGCTGGAAGAAATGACGGGTGAAGTGGAGATCCCTAAAAAGCTTGATGGCGAAACGACTCTGGACGATATCCTGCAGGCTATTGAGCATATGGAAAATAAGAGGCATGACGATCCACACAGGCAGTTAATTGCCACCAATGTTATCTCACATGGCGTTGATATTGAAAACTTGAATTTTATGATCTTGCATGGATGGCCAAAGTCGACGGCTGAGTATATTCAAGCATCGGCGCGAGCTGGACGTGTTCATCCAGGGATTATTATTTCCATGTTTAAGCACTTCAACCTCTATGAGCGAAATGTATTCCTAAATTTTGAAGACTATCACTTCTTTTTAGATAAGCTAGTTGAGTCAGTACCTATTAGCCGATTTGCGCCGAATGTTTTGGAGAGAACCTTTCCTGGTGTATTGGCCGCAGTGCTTTATAACTGGGCCCCGACTCGGGCCTGGGGTAAAAATCTTGGCTACAACGGCAAAAAACTAAGAGATGCGTTACTGGATAATAAGTTCAATGTTCATCAGGAGCTAAAAGATATCTTGATGAAGTGCTTAAAGGTACCTGATGATATTAACTTAGGTTTTGATCCGGTACTTGTGAAAGAGTTTAATGCTGACCTGGAGTCCAAAATAGACCATTCATTGGATATGCTTGAGACTTTATCTTCGACAGATGCTGATCAGAGTATTCGAGAAATCATTGGTAAGATTCTTAGGAATCAGCCGTTCCGTTCGTTTCGCGATATTGAAAGGCAGATTGAAATTAAGCCTGCAGATAATAGTCTTGTCGAAGATGTTATTGATGCGTTGTCAGAGTAGGGGAGAGAAGTCATGAAACAAGAGTATGTCAATAAAAGTCGATTGTATCGTGAAGGGTATCTTCCTGCTGGGACTGTAAAGTTGAGAGGTTCAGCATTTGGTCAGGTAGTGGGAACCTATGGTACGGATGACAGTTTAAATGATATCGATAAAGACCAATTGATATGGGTAGTAAAGCGCTTTGTCAGTGAGTGGGAAGAATTGCCGGCAGGCGCGGTAGAAGGAGGATTGAAGCTTGGCCTTGAGCGTCATAAAGAGATGCTGCATGTTCAAAGTCCAACCAGTATCTTCGTGTCGCCTTTTCCTTTACTGCTGAAGTGTAAATCTTGTAATAAGCTCGATTTTTATGGTCAATCGAGAAATGAGCAGGAAATACTTAAGTCTATTGCAAAAAGACGAAGGAAAATAAAGAACAAGCAAAGAGTCGCATGCAAGGATAAATCCTGCCGGGGGTATATGTTACAACTGCCCTATATGAGTGTGCACCGATGTGGAAGTGTTGGTTCAATCTTTATTCCTTATGAAGCAAGACACACCGCTGGAGTCAATAATCTGGTTTTTAACGATAAAGGTGGCGCGTTTTTCCATAATCAATTTATTGATGGTGATACCGGAGATGTGAAGAATCGTGCTCTGCAAGAGCCATGCCGTTATTGTGTGCCTTTAGGTGAAGAAGGTTCAATAAAGAAGGGCTCCCAAATAGTTAATGGTGATGGTTTTTTCCCACAGTCTGTGCAGTATGTTGCTTTAAAGAAAGTCACTGGTGAATTGGTGAGTTGGTGTCTCAATCACATGGGCTCGGTAACGGGTTCATTGGATGAAATGAATCGTGATGTTGCAGAAGGTGTTGCGGCGGTTATATGCGGCATTCATTCAAGAGATGAGTTTGTTGTTTTTGTCGAGAACATGATTGGCGGCAATATGAAGAGTGAAGAAGAAATCGCCGGTATTCGCGAGCACATCAAGAAAATTGACGCTTTAATTGCGGGTTACGCGCCGATTGATGAGCTCGATAAGGACAGCATGGATTGGGTGATGGTGAATTCATTCCATGAGAACAAGAAGAAGCTTGAGGGAAATATAAAGTCGTCGACCGGTTACTTTAGTAAAGTCCGTGATTATCTGGATAATGATACAGCGCTTCACCAATTGGCTACCAGTCGTCGTTCATTGGAATCCATTTTCATAACCAAAGATTGTAAAGAGCAAAATTGGACCTCTCGGATTTCAAATGAGCCTGATGCTATGACGCGAAAGCAGTTGGAAAGTAACCACCAATATATTATGGCGAATTATGGGGTTAGCAATATTTCTCATTTAAATGACATCAATGTAGTCTTATCGACGGTTGGCTTCTCAAGAGAAAAGCGCAGCCCAAATATTGAAAATCCTGAGTCTAATGTGCCGGTTACTTTGAATGGTTTTCAAGATAAGCTGGATTCATCATTAAATGGCAAGCGGTGTTTGTATGCGATGTCTGCTAAAACCGAAGGTGTATTGATTCGTTTCGATCCCCGTAAAATTTTACGTTGGTGTATTGATGCTATGGGCTGGTCTGATCCTGGTGAGGAAGTCACCCAAGATTTTTCTCGGGCTAAAGCACATTTATTAATGTATTCGCCAGCATTAACCATAGAGCCATCAAAAGTAACAACTGCTATGCGAGAACGAGGTGATAATGCGGTAAAAGAAGCTGCTCCCTTCAATCTATTGCATACTATAAGTCATTGTTTGTTAGCTTCAATTAAACGCCATACCGGCTATGAAGATAAAAGTGTAATGGAGTATTTATTACCAATGGATCTCTCAATTGTCCTCTATGTCACCTCTGTGCAAAACTACACCGCTGGTGGCTTAATGAATCTTTTTAAGCATTATTTAAGACCTTGGCTTGATGATGCCTCAAACTATGCGTTGAGCTGTGTGTTCGATCCCATATGCTCCGATAAGGGAGCATCATGTAGCGGTTGTACACAAATTGTGATTGGCTGTGAAACTTTTAATTATGATTTATCTCGCTCTTATATTCATGGCGGAAACATTGAAACCAATCAAGTGGTTAAAAAGGGGTTTTGGGGGAATTAATGACGAATCACCTGGAGCATACGCTCATCGATTACTTTAACGACCTAAGTGATACGAATGCGAAAATTCAAGCGGGAAAACTTACAACATTAATCAATGAATCGTTGATGACTGGGGAGAAGATCTCTTTCGAAAGCCTCCAAGACTACCCTGATAATATCATAAGCATCATTCATGGAAAGTCTATGTCATCGACAGATGTGAGTTCCCCTTGGGCAGCTTATAATCGTTCGATTAATAGTGACTGTGAAGAAATTAGGCCATATGTTGGCGAGCTGAAAATGCTCGTCGGTGTACCTAATGAGACCGCATATAAGCTGATTGAAAGTGGCATTTCTGATGGCGTAATCAATGGCAACATCGGTGATAGTTTGGCCTCAGCCATTAAGAGTGCAAAACAAAGCATTATTATTGCTTTCCCTTACTGGGGGAAAGACGGTGTTGATTATATCTTCCGACGACTTCGAAAGCTTGAAGTCAATAATATCGAAGTTAGAATATTAACAAGTGGAAATCTTGATAAGGAAAACAAGGAAGCTCTTCAATATTTTGTGAATCATTTGAAGCGATATAATTATAAAGTGTACTGCCGAGCACCGAGTAGATTACAATCAGGTCATTATCCCCTAATGCATACAAAATTACTGATTAGTGATAATTCAGAAATTTATATTGGGAGTGCTAACTTTACCGGACCAGGCTTGACCGGTAATTATGAGTTGGGTTTAAGTGCCAACGGGGCGTTTGTTAGCAATATCGTTGAGTGGATGGATATTTTATTTAACGAGTTCGAACCTATAATTATTGAGTCGTTTTAGTTGATAAATCAAAACTTGAGTTTTAACCTTGTTCGATAAAGTCGAGGAATATCAAACATCCATGTAAACTTACGCTGTTTATAATGGATCTTGTTCAAAGCCTGGCGCAATTACTAAATTATTAACGCCATAAAGTGCCTGTCGATTCTTTAACCAAAGATGATACTCTGCACCTACTAATTCGGCTTTAGCGCTACAATCGATATTCCAACGTCTCAAAAGATAACCTGCGACCGCAGCTCTTACATTGAGCGGCATGACTCCTTTTGTCATACAATAGTCGACTTCAATCGTCTCTTTGTACTTCAAACGAGGGTGAGCTACAATTTCTAGCTCGACAATGCGATTCCACTGATTATCAAAATTTGATTGCTCTTCGTCGGCAACTGTATGGTTTTCCAATATTACTGGAGCGGTAACTCGAGTAACAACGAAATCTGTAAATCGACTCCTACGTCTATCAAATGCCCTTATGTGCCACCGAAGGCCATTGTCAACCAGCGAGAAAGGAATTATTTCTCTGGACGTAAAACCACTACTCAGTGAACGGTATTCTATTGAAACAACCTTTTTGCCATAAATAGCTCGAGTTATGGTTGCCAAAACATCCAAGTCTGGTTTACTTAACTGAGAGGGAATTTCGCAGTTAAGAAATCCTTTTTGATTTGAAACTATATCATCTCCATACCCTTGAGAAAGAGCAGCTAAGACTCTTTCTGCGTGGTATTCAAACACCGGTTTGAAATCGGAAGATACAGTATAAGTCTTTACTTTTGTGTCATAATTTAAGTTGTCGCCAGCTAGTTCCCTATACAGAGCAATATCTCGAGTGGCAGCCGCTTCTTTAATGCCGAATCTCGTTACAAGGTCAATTCTACCTACTATCCCAAGGAAATAAAGTCTGAAATCAATATGTGCTAATCGCTCTTTTTGAGCTTGATTGATATCGTCCACAACGACACTCCCCTCATTTAGGTTCCAAATTTATTGAAACACTACCAATAATCATCATACCCCCAACCTTCTGCACCAGAGATAACAGCGCTAATAGATAGTAACAAAATATCTAA
>CAYVSL010000050.1:0-23203 GCA_964454125.1 uncultured Kangiella sp. | reverse complement strand
CCTAGAATTAGAGTTTTTTAGAAAAATTATGATTTATAATGATCTTGCCGTGGTTGATACTGCCTGTGTAGAGCGAAAAACCAAAAAGCAGGATAACCACGATCGTAAATCATAAGATCTTTCGGTTTTGATTTCATTAAATGCATCGCCGCTAAATCTCGCTCAGAGCGATTATAAGGAGCGATCTGTAGATCGGTTGTCAAACCATTCATCACATCAAAAGACGATGACAATCGCGCCATAGGAATAATATCATCACCATTTTTCTGCCCGCCAAAATGCTCTTTTAATTCATCCGCGCCATGCAAACGCAAAGTACTTCCATCAACCGCTTGTAAACGATAACCATTCCACTTCTTCGTTTTCGAATGAGTATAAAACGGCTCAACAAAATGTTCAGATAGTTCATTAAATGCTTTATAAGACAAAAATCGACGTGCTTGAGTGAGGGCTGATTTGGTAATGACTCGTTTTTCAAATTCTGTCTGATTAACGTGTTGAAAAAAAGCATCTAACTCATCTTGGAGCGAACTTTTAAGAAGATTCAATAAAAATAAGCACAGAGTTTTAAAAGGAAGTTTGCGGGAACGAGTAAAAGCGGTTTTTTTTGTTTTATGCCGTTGAATAAATTCAGGTGAGTCGAGAAGGTTGAGTGATTTTCGTACAATTTGGGTCGAATTTTGAACAGTTCATGGGAGCCCCTTATTGTTGACAGAGGCTATTTCACTACAATTCGTAGAAATCTGCAAGCATTTTTTCTTAACTTAATGACATTGAGTCCGGGTGACCGGCTTCTCTACTCTCTGAGGCCACGCTTTTTCACCTCGGCGTTTATTGTGGATATTTTCCAATAGCTTTTCTATTTCGAGCCAGTCAATCAATTCTTTAACATCATCTAGTTCTTCTATCGCCGAATGAACGACCAATAAGTCATCTGCGAATGTTTGTTGTTTTATATTTTTCCAAGCCATCGAATTTTCTTTATTTCTGAAAAATGGTATTATATCATTTCGTTTCTAAGCTTGCTCTTTTGTGCAAAGCTCTCTAATAGAGAAATTTAAGTGGAAAAGTATGGCTAAATATTTATGTGGCAACTGCAAAACTGAGTTCGATGGTGAGGACCTTAACTATGTGAATTTTGTTGAAGGGAGCAGTGTCAAATGCTCTCATTGCTGCATGGAGGTCGTTCCAACATATAATTTTATTTTGATGAAACGGTCATTAGATGTATGTTTTTGGAGCGCAATTATTGGTCTTGTTGCTCTAACATTTAGCTATTATTTTTTCGATCTTTCCTTTAATTCTTATTTAATTTTATTTCTGACACCAGCTGCGTTTGCTGCGGTTTTTAATAGTATATTGGAACTTCAATTAGCTCAAAGGCCTATTCAAACTATACCGAAGATAAATGACGATATTGATCATAACAAGAAAAAAAGGGGGTTATGTAAATTGCAAAGGTCTGGACAAAGACACCTACCCATAATAATCTCATTCACTCGGTAGTACCGTAAAGAAGCCACTTCTTATGATGAGTTCCATCGCACCTTCATTGAAAAGGTATTTATGCCCATCCTAACCGTTTCTAACTCTTTCACAATATAACGTGCCAAATGGTTGGATTTTTAGACATTTGCTGTAAAATCAGCTGCCTGTAAAACAACTTTAATTGATGCTTATTCCTACAAATCTAAGGAAACCTTATGAGCCAATCATTTTTACAAAACCTCCAGCGCCAAATCGACGAACTTCATCAAGTAGGGCTGTATAAAGATGAAAGAATTATAGATTCTCAGCAACAGGCTGATATCCATGTTTCAACGGGTGAAAAGGTGATAAATTTTTGCGCAAATAACTATTTGGGGCTCGCTAATCATCCCGATTTGATTAAAGCTGGTCAACAAGCACTGGATGAATGGGGTTATGGTATGGCATCTGTTCGGTTTATTTGCGGGACTCAAGTGGTCCACAAAAAATTAGAAAATCGCCTCAGTCAATTTCTCAAAATGGAAGATACAATTTTGTATGGATCTTGCTTTGATGCTAATGGTGGATTATTTGAAACCATCTTAACCAATGAAGATGCGATAATTTCTGATTCTTTGAATCATGCATCAATTATTGATGGGGTTCGTCTGAGCAAAGCCCTGCGATTTCGTTACGCCAATAATGATATGGCTGATTTGGAAACTCAGCTAAAAGCGGCAGTGGAAGCTGGTGCTCGCTATAAGTTGATTGCCACTGACGGAGTATTCTCAATGGACGGCTATTTGGCAAATTTGAGTGCTATTTGTGATTTAGCTGATCAATACGATGCTTTGGTCATGGTCGATGATTCCCACGCGGTAGGCTTTATGGGCAAAAATGGCCGCGGAACACCGGAACATTGCGGGGTGATGGATCGGGTTGATATTATTACCGGAACACTAGGTAAAGCGCTAGGCGGTGCTTCTGGCGGATATACTTCTGCTAAAAAAGAAATAATTGAATGGCTAAGACAACGCTCTCGGCCTTACTTATTCTCTAATACTCTTGCGCCAGTGATTGCTGCTGCCAGTATTAAAGTACTCGATATGTTGGAAGCAAGTGCTGAACTACGGGCCAAATTAAACGATAACGCCAATTATTTTCGAGAGAAAATGTCTAAATTGGGTTTTAATATTTTACCTGGCGAACATCCTATTATTCCTGTGATGTTAGGAGATGCAGCGCTGGCAAAAAAATTCGCTGATGAAATGCTAAAGGAAAGTATTTACGTAGTTAGTTTCTCTTTTCCGGTAGTGCCTAAGGGGCAAGCTAGAATTCGTACCCAAATGTCGGCCTCACATGATTTTTTCCATATAGACAAAGCGGTCACGGCATTTGAAAAAGTCGGTAAGCAGTTGGGCGTTATTTGAGCGGCCAATGAGAGATAACAATATGAAATCACTCGTAAAAACAAAAGCTGAAAAAGGTATTTGGTTGGAAAGCGTCGATTTTCCTGAACACGGCTACAACGATGTATTGATTAAAATAAAGAAAACCGCTATTTGCGGTACCGATATGCACATTTACAACTGGGATGAATGGTCGCAAAAAACCATTCCAATTCCAATGACTGTTGGGCATGAGTACGCTGGCGTGATTGAGGCGATAGGCGAAGGGGTGTCTGGCTTTAAAATGGGTGATCGAGTGTCTGGAGAAGGGCACATAACTTGTGGTCATTGTCGTAATTGCAGAGCTGGTCGACGTCATTTATGCCGCAATTCTGTCGGAGTTGGGGTTAATCGTGCCGGGGCATTTGCTGAATATCTGGTTATTCCCGCTGTTAATGCGTTTAAACTACCAGATGATATTAGTGATGATATGGCGGCTATTTTTGACCCCTTTGGTAATGCGGTACACACTGCATTGTCTTTCGACCTAGTGGGTGAAGATGTATTAATTACCGGCGCAGGACCCATTGGCATTATGGCGGCTGCCGTGTGTCGACACGTAGGGGCTAGACATGTGGTAATTACCGATGTTAATCACTATCGTCTTGAGTTAGCAACAAAAATGGGCGCTACTCGTGCTGTGAATGTGTTAAACCGTGAACTAATCGATGTGATGAATGAGCTTGGGATGACTGAGGGGTTTGACGTCGCTCTGGAAATGTCAGGCGTTCCTTCAGCCGTTCAATCGATGTTAAAATCGATGAATAACGGCGGAAAAATAGCGATGCTTGGTATTCCTCCGTCCGATATGGCGGTTGATTGGAACCAGGTGATTTTTAAAGGATTACAAATCAAAGGTATTTACGGCCGGGAAATGTTTGAAACTTGGTATAAAATGGTGTCGCTGCTGCAATCTGGTCTGGATATTTCACCAATTATCACCCACCAGTTCAAAATTGATGAGTTCCAACAAGGTTTTGATGCGATGGACTCGGGGCTATCTGGTAAGGTGATACTGGAGTGGTAATTTAGGATTATTTAGCTATGGGCTACGCCGAAAAGAGTGAATAGGGTATGAATTTAAAGATTAACTGGCAATGGCATCGTTTTAAAGAGTTAACGCCATTTCAAATGGAAGCAATGTTTGCGCTTCGCCAGCAGGTTTTTATTATAGAGCAAGACTGCCCATATCCTGATATAGATGGTAAGGATCAGCAAGCTTATCATTTACTTGCTTGGTCAGAGGGTCACTCTGATAAACCGTCCAATAAACGACTTATTGCCACTTTGAGAGTATTTGAGAGCTACCATCAATATCAAAATATGGCATCAATTGGCCGAATTTGCACCCACCAATCGGTCAGAAAGGATGGTGTGGGGCGGTTATTAGTTAGTAAAGCCATTGAATTTATAGAAGAAAGCTATCCCGGTAAAGGCATTCAGATTGGCGCGCAATTTTACTTAAAGAAGTTTTATCAAGGATTAGGTTTTGAGCAAATTTCAGATATTTATGATGAAGACGGAATCGATCATGTGTTGATGTTAAGAGGCGGATGTTAACGGGTTATTGGAAGACATAATTGGTAAATAACAGGTTTTCAATAATATCTTTGCCAACCTCTTGCTGCAATATGGCTTCAACACTTGCTTGAGCCTGTAATCGTAGCTTCTCTCTCTCACTAAATGGTTGAATAATCGATTTATCCTGTTTATTGAAAAAATCGATGAGATTGTCTTGAATTAACGGCACATGTAGTTCCACCAGATCATAGTTTTCCTGACCTCTGACGGCTAGATTTATTTGAACTACTACATAACCAATTTTCTTACCCGTTCCCTGATAAAAGGTCAGTATATTCGGTTCGATTTCGTAATACATGAGTGGTTCTTTCTCTATTTCCTCTCCTTCCTCTTCCTCCGCAAATAGCTTTTCTGGCACCATTAGGGTTAGCAAAAGTGCCAATATAACGAGTAGCCTGTTGAGGATGATGTTCATTTTATTACTCACAAATCAAAGGAATATATTGATTATAGTAAAAGCTGAAAGAAGCGAGTAATTTTTTTAGCTTGAAGCGAATAAATCGGTCATAAACCCGTTAGGCATAAATTAATCCGTTGAATCACGAGAAATAACGTCACCCCGCAACGCTCCTGACTATGCGAAAAATGGGCTCATCACCGATAAGGTAACAATGCCATTTTTCACTAGGTCATGCACGCCGCAGGATGGCACTCTTTCCACGACTTCAACTGATTATTCTAGATTTAAGATATTATTAGGAATTTTTCTAAGTGAAATTGTTAGTACGATTAATGAGGTTGATAGAGGGAATAGGTTAATCAAGATGTTAAGTGTTGCATTGTATCAGTCATCTATTCTCTATTTGGGGGGATCAAATTGGATGATAAATAGTTTAGAATAACCGCTAGTCGCTAGACGAGTCGTTCGTATTTTTTTTAGGGATACCCTTTATGCGGTTTTTATTTATTCTTTTTATATTCATTTCTGCTTGTAGTCAAAAAAGCAGTATTGCCCAAAAATCTTTGTCCTGCTCTAATCTACAGCTTCAAGTATTAGGTGCTGGTGGTCCGGAAATTGATGACGGTCTGGCCTCAAGTTCGTTTCTGATTTGGATTGATGGTAAAGCGAGTATCATGGTTGATGCGGGGGGCGGTAGTAGTTTCAATTTCGAAAAATCCGGTGCCGATTTCAACCATCTCCAAGCGATATTATTGACTCACTTTCACGTTGATCATTCTGCGGCTTTGCCTGTCTATATTAAGGCTGGCTATTTCACCGGGAGAGATCAATCATTAGCCATTTTTGGACCTGCAGAAGGAGGGGGTTTTCCTTCTACAGAAAATTTTATTGCGGCATTTTTTAGTGATCAACAACAAAGTGTCTATCCTTATCTCTCTGATAATTTTCGGCAACAGCAATCCACTGATTTTTTGATTAATGCACAATCGGTCCAGCCAAATAATAAGATATGGAGGCGACAGCTGAATAAGGTATTATCGATTGAATCGATTAATGTGGATCACGGCCCTGTCCCGGCTATTGCTTGGCGGGTCAACGTCAATCAATGTTCACTGACTTTTAGTGGCGATATGAATGGAACCAGCGGCAATTTGCCAATATTGGCCAAAAATACTAATCTGCTTATTGCAAATAATGCGATCCCTCAAAATGCCAATTCTTTTGCAAAATACCTGCATATGGAGCCCGATATGATCGGCAAGATTGCAAATAAAGCCAATGCAAAACAGTTAGTGTTAACACATTTTATGCTGCGTAGTGTTGATAGTAAAAAGAAAACTCAAGAGCTTATTAAAAAGAGTTATTCTGGACCTATCACAGTTGCTCAGGAATTGGCATATATTCCGTTGGAGTAATAATCCTAGAATAATTCGTTGAAAGAGTGCTAGACAAGAGCGTGCATAACTTCACTAAAAGTGGTGTTGTCACCTTGCTGGTGACCAGTCAATTTTTTGCATAGTCAGGCGCGTTGTGGGCTGGCGCTATTTCTAGTACTTCAACTGATTTTTCTAGGATGATATACTGTTGATCAGCATCACTGCCTATATCACTAAGAGTGGTTAGAATTTCAGAATAAATTCTAAATAATATTTTTTAATCAGCTGAGACCCGATGGATTTTGACTCAATAATAGAACAACTAGGAACTAGTCAAACGTCGGCTATTATTGGCGTAGCGGTTGGTTTGCTCTTTGGTATTTTCGCTCAACAAAGTCGTTTTTGTCTTCGTGCTGCTTGCATAGAATTTTGGCGAGGACATATCGGGCCAAAATTCTCAATATGGTTGTTAACTTTTTCGGCGGCACTTATTGGCACTCAGTTTTATATTGAAAATGGCGGTATCGAAACTGGAAATATTCGTCAATTAAATGCTGTGGGTTCAATGTCCGGGGCCATTATCGGTGGATTATTGTTTGGTTCAGGGATGATCCTTGCGCGAGGTTGCGCTAGTCGTTTGTTGGTTCTATCAGCGACCGGAAATATGCGCGCCTTAATTTCCGGATTGATTGTTACTTTAGTTGCACAGGCCTCTCTACGCGGCATTTTATCGCCTGTACGAGAAGGGGTTTCTAGCATTTGGTTGGTGGAGGGTTATCAGCGGGGATTCTCTCATTTATTACCCGAATATGGCGGTTTGCTATTAGGAGTCATCATTTTAGCCATGGGAATTTGGTATACACGACGTTTCAAGCTTAGTCCTTGGTTGGCCGTGACAGCTACACTTACCGGATTGACTGTGACGCTTGGTTGGGTGTTAAATGCTTGGCATGCCAATCATACCTTTGATATCGTTCCGCAAAAAAGTATCAGCTTTACCGGTCCTGCAGCAGATACCTTAATGGGATTGATCAATTCTCCATCACTGGATTTTAGTTTTGATATCGGTCTTGTACCAGGCGTTTTTGCCGGGTCTTTTCTGGCATCACTGTTTACCCGTGAATTCAAATGGCAACAATTTACGACTGAAACGGGACTTTCGCGTTATTTAGTTGGCGCCAGTATGATGGGCTTTGGTGGTATGTTAGCTGGTGGCTGCGCAGTGGGAGCCGGTGTTACTGGCGGTTCACTGCTAGCAGTAACGGCTTGGATAGCGCTTTTTTGTATGTGGTTGGCCGCTGGCGCAACTGATTGGTTGATCGATAAACCTCGCGTATAGTTTAACCTAGAAAAATCAGTTGAAACACTCTTTCTACAACTTCAACTGATTTTTCTAGGTTTAATTTAACCACGCCAAAACATCAAAAAAACGATACTGTTCAAATTTGCCGTACTCGGGTAATTTTCTTACTCGTAATTTTCCCAGTAATGGGTTGCTAATCCCACAGAAAAATTTGGTCAGTATTTCATTGCTTAAAATGAGTTGTTTCTCTTGAGCAACGGTTTGAATACTTTGACTCTCGTGAACCGGATCAAAATTAGCCAATGGGATTAATTGATGATTGGTTGGAAGCTTGACCGGCCCCGATAAACATACTGAGCAATGACCGCAGTCAGTGGTTAATTGTTGGTCGTCAAAATGCAGGCAAAGTTGCCGGGTGATACATTGTTGGCTTTCAAAAAAAACCAGTAAATTTTGAATTCGGGCTATTTCTGCTTGTTCCTTTTGCTTGAATTGGCGATAGAGGTTATTGGCCAATAATTCGACGGTTTGTTCATCCTTAAATCCCTCAGGTGTGGTCACTTGAAACGTCTCGGTCATTTGTTTAGTCTCCAAATAAATCCACTCTTTTTCATGAAAATAATCCATCGCTGCAATCACTCTTTGCCTATCTGTTTGGTAGCTTGCTTGTAGCGCCGCCATATCAAGGGTAAACCAAATTTTAGCTTTTTGACTGTTGTTCAATATCGCTTGCACTAATTGTGCTCGTTCGCCTTCAAATTGATCAATTAGTTGTTGTTGTTCCATTAAGAGTTTAAATTTGTATTCTGCAAAATAGCTATATAGAGGTTTGATGATTTTTGCCAATTCTAAATATACGAGTAAAGTTTTTAACGGTAGTTGGCGGATATGGCTTAAGTTTGACAAAGAACTCAAAGTAAATTCCCAGTGATCATCACACTTATTTGTGGCGTGTTTTATTTCCATCATTACTCGACGGATATCGGTTAACTCAGGCGTATCACCGTAAACAAAATTTTCCAAAATATTAATGTTGTCTTTATTGGCGAGCACTAGACAGTCAGACGCTTGTCCATCTCTTCCCGCTCTGCCAATTTCTTGACTATAATTTTCGATTGATTTTGGCAGATCATAATGGATCACATTTCGAATATCGCTTTTGTCGATGCCCATACCAAACGCAATGGTCGCTACAATACAGTTGATTTGAGTAGAGTCTGAGTTGTTCTTTTCCATAAAATCCTGCTGGATTTGTTGTCGGATCTCGCTGTTCAGTCCTGCGTGATAGGCTTTGGCGTTGATACCCTGTTGACAAAGAAAGTCCGCGACTTGCTCGGCAGTTTTTTGTAAGGTTACATAAACAATGCTACTTTGATGGGCTTTGTCATGTAGGAAGCCGAATAAAGTGTTATTTTTTTGCGACTCGGCGGTGGGTTTTATCGTCAAGTTCAAATTAGGTCTATAGAAGCCGGTTCGAACAATGGCTTGCTGTTGGATAGCAAATTTTTTTGCCATGTCGGTAACTACTTGTTTGGTCGCTGTGGCGGTTAAAAGCAATACCTGCCCAATTGAAAACTCTTGTTGGTAGTCAGGGAGCTTTAAATAGTCGGGTCTAAAGTTATGACCCCATTCGGATATGCAGTGTGCCTCATCGACCACCATTAGAGAAATAGGAACGTTTTTAATAAAATTTCGAAAGCTTTCATTTTTTAATCGTTCAACTGAAATCATCAATATTTTGAGCTGCCCTTGCTTAATTTGGTTCATCGTTTGATTAATTTGTTTCCGATCTAAATTCGAATCAATACTTGCTGCGGCAATGCCTTTGCCGACTAAAAAATCCACTTGATCTTTGATCAGCGCCAACAGAGGCGAAATAACGAGAGTCAAATGGGGTAGATGCAGGGCGGGTAACTGATAACAAAGAGATTTGCCTGAACCCGTTGGAAAAATGGCTGCTGCAGATTGATCTGACAGGATGTATTGAATGACTTGTTGTTGTCCCGGCCTCAATTGAGCAAAACCAAATTTTTGCTGAAGGCTTGTTTGAATAGCATTGGTGAGAGTTTGTTCCATGAGGTGTCCTTATATTTTTGAAACTACCTAGTCTCTTTGGTTAATTATAATAAAATTGTTTTTTATTCCAAACTTAGACTCGTAGGTTAGTGTTCAATTTTGGATTTAAGCCTGAAGTTTATAGGATGTGTCCAATATTACCAGTAAAAGTGATTTACAACAGGTAATCTATTATCATATGGTAGAGATTCATATTGGGTTACATATTGGGTTACATATTGGGTTTTATGGAGAAGCAAGTTAATGAATATTATGTTGGTCGAAGATAGTCCAACTCTTCAGTTAGAAATTTCTAATTATATAAAAAATGCGGGTCATTCGGTTACGGTGGCAAATGATGGTGAAACGGCAGTTCAATTGATAGAGCTATCGGGAGCTGATTTAGTTATTTGTGATGTGGAAATGCCGGGTCTGGATGGATACGAAACCGTTTCTATAATTCGCGAGTTTTTAGGTGAACAATGGTTGCCAATCATTTTTATCACCAAACGGGATAGTGTTGAAGACTTTGTTGCTGGGTTTGAGGTTGGTGCTGATGATTATCTGGTGAAACCTGTTAATGAGAAAATCTTGCACGCTAAGTTAAGAGTGATGGAGCGATTTATGCTGATGCAACAGCAACTTAATGAAGCACGAAATACTCCGGAAGAAGCGGCTAAATTCGATCAGTTAACTCACGTTTACAGTTCAGATCATTTTCTTGACCTAGCGTTGTTACATTGGTCTATTTTATCTAGGCAATCCTTGCCAGTGAGTTTATTAATGATTGACATTGACTATTTCAAATCTTTCCAGCAACATTGTGGTGAACAAGCATCATCCGATTGTCTCAAGAAAGTTGCCAAAGCAATCACGGCTTCAGTACATCGTCCCGGAGATTTTGCAGGACGGATTACCGAAGACGATTTCATATTAATGTTGCCAGATACTAATGAGTCTGGTGCAGAAAAAGTCGCCAAGCGAATATGTTTAGCGGTTGAAGATCTTAATATCGAGCATAAAAAATCGCGAGTATTAGGAGTCGTTAGTGTTTCGGTTGGAGTCGTGAGTTCAGTAAATCTTAAACACTACAGTCTTGACGATAATATAGAGGCAGCAACCAATGCTTTGCAACTCGCTAGTGAAAAAGGCAATATTTTTAAAAGCGTTAAGTTAAGTTCTATGCCGAGTTCTGGTGTTTAGTGGACATTTCCCTTTGGTGAGTGTCTTGTCCATTTGCAATCTATATGTCTTTAGGTTGAAACATCAGATTCAATAATTAACAAATTATATAGTTAAACACCTGCAATCGAAGATGCGAAGAAATCCGCCCCCAATTGAGGTGAATATTAAAGGAAATAATAGTGAATAGAAAATTACTCATGAAAACAGCAATAATGGTTACATTGTTACCCTGCATAACAAATGCAAATAATTTTTATGTTGGGACTGCATTAAGTAATGCTACTTCGACTGAACTGAAATCAAACCTTATTGAATATGGTATTGGTTACCAATTTAATTCAGATTGGGCTATAGAATTAAAGTCGGGTTCAGGCTTTAGAGAGTCTGATTGGTTCGGGGTAGATTCGCAGCTTGGTTTAGGGGCTCGTTATAAAATTAATATTTCTAGTGATTTAGATTTTCATGTTTTGGCTGGGATCCAGAGTATTACCATAAAAACTTCGGACAGTATTGCCGATGTTACTCAACAAGAAAATACAAACACCGGCGCAATGTATGCCGCTGGAGTGGGGTATAAGCTGAGTGAGAAGTTTGAGCTGATAGCGGGTTATCATTATAATGATGGTGGCTGGAGTTCGGGCATTTCAGGCTATTCCATAGGCTTATCTTACGATTTATAACATATCCCTGTTCAACTTAGAATAATCAATTGAAGTACTTTTTTCGCGACTTCAATTGATTATTCAGGTTGAAAGTTTAGAGTTTTGGTAACACTCATTTAATTTTAAAATGGTGGAATTTTAGATTAACTATTTCTAGTCTGTGCCAGACTAGAAGGCGGTGCTAAATGAACACGACCTAAACATCTTTTCAGCTAAGTCTTGTGATACTAAAGTAAAATTTAATTGATCTCCGTTTTCAATTGTCCCAATATCGGTAAGTCAGTACTAATTACATTGGCGATTCGAGGATAACCCGCAAGAAGTAATTTCAAGTTGTTCTTCAAACTCTATCGGCTCTCCGCTTAGTTTTATTCCCATTCGATTGCTTTCAGGCGTGACTTGGTCTCTTTGAGAAAAAAACTGTTCAGATTGTCGTTGACTAAATCGATCGGATTCAACCGACTGAGTGCTCCTTAAAAGATAATTACCTGAATAAATAACTTCATTTTTTGCGGCTATTTTTTTGTCGGGTGAAAATGAACTTGATGAAATCTCCAAAAGGTCATCGTCGTAGAATTAACCTAATGGCTGATTTAACTTGGGTTTGGGTGCACAGATGAATGTATCAGCGTGTACTATCGATATTCACGATGAGCGCCAATACGCAACTGGTTTACGTTGAAATTTCATTAAGACTTCACCGAAGACCTTTGTGCATCGGTTGATTTGTAGACTTCCATATAAAATTTCATAAGTTACTCAACTTAAGTAATGCACGTATCCTTGTATTTTTGTAAATAAAAGCCTTTCAATAGGGTGTAGAATGAAGCTGCCTCAGTCAATGGTGGAAAAATATCATTAGCTTTATATCACTTGAAACTCTTTATTTCATTCGACCCCAAGCATTTCTGTGGTTATAATCGCGACTAATAGTCACTAGTATTGTCTTATTTTATGTTCAATTTCTTCTATCCTCTAATTCGTTTCATTTTATTTAAAATGAATGCTGAAAAAAGTCATGATTTAACGTTAAAATGGTTTAAGTGGTTTGAAAAATCAATATTCAGGTCGCTTTTGATTCAACCAATGGTTGATGATCCTGTCGAGGTGTTTGGTATTCAATTTCCAAATCGGATTGGTCTTGCCGCAGGCTTAGATAAAAACGGTTGTTGCATTGATGCTTTTGCTGCGCTTGGCTTTGGGCATATTGAAATAGGTACAGTAACGCCTAGAGCTCAATCCGGCAATCCTAAGCCTCGTTTATTTAGACTTACGAAAGCGCAAGGACTCATTAATCGATTTGGATTTAACAACTTAGGCGTTGATCAGTTGGTCGAAAATGTTAAGGCTTCTAATTACACTGGTGTATTAGGTATTAATATTGGTAAAAATTTTGATACGCCAGTAGAAAAAGCGACCCAAGACTATTTGATTTGTTTAGAAAAAGTTTACTCACACGCCACATATGTCACGGTCAATATTTCTTCGCCTAATACTGCCAATCTTCGACAATTGCAGTTTGGTGAAGCGCTGGAAGAATTGCTGGTAGCCATTAATCAAAAGCAAGCTGAATTAACCCAAAAATATAATCGCAGAGTGCCTATTTTGATAAAAATTGCTCCCGATTTATCTGGGCAGGAAATCAAGCAGTTAGCAGAAACTTTTACCCAGTTCGATGTCGACGGCGTAATAGCGACCAATACGACATTCTCCAGAAGTGGAGTTGAAGGTCTCGATCATGCTGAAGAGCAGGGAGGGTTAAGTGGTTTGCCAATTCTTAAGCAAAGTAATTTTGTATTGCAGCAATTATCTTCGATGACTAATTCTCAATTCCCCATTATCGGAGTAGGTGGGATATGTGATGCTCTTGGGGCGGTTGAAAAAATACAAGGAGGTGCCAGTTTGGTTCAAATATATTCTGGATTTATTTATCAAGGTCCAAAACTGATAAGTGATATAGCCAAAACTCTTAAGCAGAAATTTGCTTGAGCTTGTCTACTAATTTTTCTGCTTCAGAAAAATCAAAGTGACTTAGCTCGTTCGCTAATTGCTTTATAATTTTTCGTTGTGTGCTGTTTTTAGGAAAATAGTGAATAATTTCTTCAGCTAGCTCTAATGCTTGAGTATCCTGTTCACCAATTTGTTGCTTTAATTCTTTGATTGATTGGTTGATGTTTTTTGGATGGCGATATTCAACTTCTGGACTGTCTGGCGTTTCGTTTACTATGATTTCTAATTCAGACAAGGTTAGCGACAGGTGGTGAATAACTTGTTCTAGATTTTTTTGTACTTCAGTTGAACGCTGATTTTCTCTACAAACTCTTTCCAGACTGCTCGTCACATCGCTCAATTGATTGATGCCAAGATTACCCGCAACACCTTTTAAAGCATGGGCTAGTAAAGTGATTTTTTCATAATCATTTAGGGTAAATAATTGTTGGAATTTCGCTTGTAAGTGTTTGTTTGAATGATAAAATTTGATTAACAGATTACGGTAAGCATTAACATTGCCTTGCATCAACGCTAACCCGCTCTTTGTATTAATGCTTTGAAGATCGGGTAAAATATTTTCTTGAGATGATTCTTTGAATTTGGATGGTATATGGTTCTCTAATGAATGTGATGTATTATGTTTCTTTGACAGTCTGGTGTTAGTCCATCGACTCAGCACCTCAAAAAAACGATCGATTTTGATTGGTTTTGAAACATAATCATTCATACCGGCTTCAATACATTTATCTTTGTCGCCACTCATTGCATTCGCTGTCATTGCAATAATTGGCAGGGAGTTCTTATCATGCTTAGATCGGATTATTTTGGTCGCTTGATAACCGTCCATTTGTGGCATTTGAATATCCATCAAAATTACATCGTACTGTTGCTTGTCCACCATTTCTGCACCTATTTTTCCATTTGAGGCAACTTCCACTTGGATACCTGCTTGGGATAATATTCCACAAGCTATTTCCTGGTTGATTTCATTGTCTTCTACTAGCAAAACTCGGGTCCCTCTGAGTTTCTCTTTGTGAATTTTTAGAGTATCTTTTACTAATTTTTTGACATTTTTAACGAATCGTTTTTTGTCCTTTTTAGCATAAATATCCACTAACAGATCAAATAAAGTAGAAGGTGTTATTGGTTTGTTGAGTTGATAAACTGGTTTCAATGAATGGTTATTGGCTGATTTATGGTGAGTATCGTAAATAGAGTACAAATAAATAACATGCGCCTTTTTGAAAGCGGGAATAGTGTCAAAAACTTTTTTCGGTTCTGCTACAACAAGTTTTGGGTTAATAAATATGACGTCAACACTTGAGTTGATATTGTTCAAGTTATTATCAATTTCGGGAAAATTTCCTACTGAAAAAATCTTGCTGCTAAAAAGTTTCAGGCTATTACAAATGGCTTGATTTACTTGACTGTTTGACTCAATCACTAAAAATTGTTTGTCGGCAAAGCCAAAAGAGGGTTTTATTTTATCTAATAAGTTTGCCGGATTTTTGTAAGCGATTGTTATATCAAAAATAAAGCGACTGCCTTTATCTTGCACGCTTTCTACATTGATGCTGCCGTTCATTTGTTGTATTAAACTCTTACATATAGCAAGTCCTAATCCTGTACCACCAAATTTTCGAGTCGTTGATGAGTCCGCTTGGGTAAAAGGTTTGAATAAATTTTTCCTAGCAATTTCATTCATACCTATTCCAGTGTCAGCTACTTCGAAAAGTAAGGTGATCTTGCCATTTTCGGCATTTTGTACTTTAATACTGAGTATGATCTCCCCTTGTGTTGTAAATTTCATAGCATTATTAGTTAAATTAATTAATATTTGCCCTAATCGAAGCGGGTCGCCGCATAATAGGTTTGGGATTTTTGGATCGATATTGTAAATAAATTCCAAGCCTTTTTGTTGTATCTTTAAGCCTACGATATCGAGCAGGTTTTCCAGCACATCAGACAATTTAAATTCAATGCTTTCTATTTTTAATTCGCCCGCTTCGACTTTTGAAAAATCTAAAATATCATTGATAATTTCTAGCAGTGAATTTGCAGCAAATCCAATTTTTTTAATATAATTTTCCTGCTTACTATTAAGTGGAGTTGACTCTGTTAGATGTAGCATACCAATGATGGCATTCATTGGCGTTCGGATTTCGTGACTCATGTTTGCGAGAAAGGCAGATTTTGCGAGGTTTGCTTTATCGGCTTGATCCCTAGCAATGGTTAGTTCATTTCTTGTTTCTTCAAGTGCCAAGTTTCTATCAATTAATAATAAATTGGATTTTTTTCGCTCTCGATTAAAAATAATCATAGCGATAACTAACAATACAAATAAGCCTAATGTAAAGGTTCCTATAAATAGCCAGTTTTGTTGTTGCTTTATGAGTAAATTTTGTTCTGCCAAATCCTCTTTTTGTTTTTTTAGGGTTTTATCCTGTGTTTGAATGTCATTTTTTTGTTTGGAAAGAACATCAACATTGCTTTCAATGCTGTTTTCTAGTTTGGTATATTCAGTTTCTTTTAAGGCAATAGTTTTTATTTTTTCATTGAGTTCCGTTGCTCTTGCATCGAGTTTTAATTGGTTTTGTTTAAGTTGGCCACTAGTTTTTGATAATTCGTCCTGTATGGCGACTAACTCTCCTTCCTTTTCCCTAATCGAAATATTTTTTGTCTGAATGATTTTTTTCTGATGTTTAAATAAGGTTTGCTGTTGCTGTAGTTGTGCTTTGGTTCGATTTAGTTCTTGCTCTGATTTTTTTGATGCTTCTAGAGATGATTTTAGCTCTTTATTTAATTTTTCCAGATCGGCTTCTTTGTTTAGTAGGTCATTCCTCATTCGCACCAGTTCGGCTTCTTCTTCACGAAATAACTTTACCATGTCGAGTTCGGTACCGCCTAAAAATAAAAGTTTTTTACGGTCGATTTTTAGCTTTTCAAAAGTAATGTTAGGATGGTTTACTTCAAATCCAAAGGTGCCATTTTCCTTTGAAAAAACATTAATCATAATATTTTTTTTATCGCTAGCATTGACGGTAACTAGTAGCGTCTCTGATTGGCGAATTTTTTTTGAAATTTCGACTATAGAAAAAGGTGCTTCAGGTGTAACATAAATCAAGTCAAAATTTCTTGCAGAGTCGAGATCGGAAATGTAGCCAACTGAAATGTTTAGGTTATGAATTTTACGCTTTTTTGTAGCTTGTTTGAATGATTCAAAAATATTGCTCTGCTTTTCAATAATGCCAATTTTTAAAGAACGTTTTTGTTTTTCATTTGGCCACTGAGTATGTTCCATAACATTCAAAACTAGAGCGGTTTTTATTTGTTTTTCACGTTGAGTTTCAGCTAGAGTTGGATTGGTTAATAGTAGAAAATAGAGCGCCAATGCCAATAGGATTATTTTTTCCGACAACTTGGATGAAGTGATAAAAAAATTAAGATTATTGGATATTGTATGAGTGGTAAATATCATCGTGATTATTTGGCCTAAGAAAATTCATTGCTAATTGCTTGCTTGTTTCAACATTCTTGCTGTTTATCTATTTTCTTTGAAGTCAACGCCATTATTTTTTTGTTGGATCAATTCTTCTAAGTCTCGAGATTTTTGTAATGACGAGAGATGGTTTTCAATTCTTTTAAGAATGATGGGAGCATTATAAGGTTTACTAAAAAAATCGATAGCACCCAATTGAATACCTTTTTGGTCGCTTTTACGTTCATTCAATGCCGTTACAAACACTATCGGAATATGTTTAGTATCTTTGTTACTTTTGAGAATTTTGCAAACTTCAAAGCCATCCATTTTGTCCATGAGCACATCGAGTAATATTAGGTCAGGTTGAGGATAATTTTTTGCTACTTTTATAGCATTCTCTCCGTTAAGCGCCGCTTTAACCTTGTAGTTATCGCGTAGCATAGCATTGAGCACCGCAACATTTGTCGGCTCATCATCTACCACCAGTATGGTATATTTTTTTACTTCAGGCATATTATTTAATATTTAATATTTAATATTTTGATATATCGAGTAATGTTGATTGAATCATCTATTACAACTCTAGTTTAAATAGGCTAATTATCAAGCAAATCAAGTATTTATGTCAAATTATCTTTTACGACGTTGATCAGGCTAAATAAAGCAATAAGCTCATCGCATAATACATCCATCCTATCAATAATTACTCTGACCGGTATAATTACGTTTTTATTGTTTAAACGAATGAGAAATATGCCTCAATTTTTTGCTACATGTGCCACAAGTCTTGAATATCTTTTGGTCGATGAGCTTAAACTGCTCGGTGCATCTGATGTTAAAGAGGGTCTATCTTTAGTTAATTTTGAGGCTGAATGGCCTGTTGTTTATGATATTTTGATGTGGAGTCGGATCGCCAGTCGAGTGTTGTATCCGATCGCAAGGTTTGAAGCAAAGGATGAACAAACCTTATATGATCAGGTTTCTATTATAGACTGGTCGCAGCACATAGCGACAAAAGCGAGTTTTTTAGTGAATGCACAAAGTTTTCGTTCGGAATTGAATCATACTAAATTTGTATCTCAACGAATAAAGGATGCTATTGTTGACCATTTTACCGATATGGAACAATTACGACCGGATGTAGAGTTTGACCGTCCCGATGTTACTATCCAATGCCGGATCCGGCAAAACCAAGTGATTTTGTCAATTGATTTAGCTGGAATTGGCTTGCATCAGCGTGGATATCGATTGCAAGGTGGATCAGCACCCATTAAAGAAAACCTAGCATCCGCATTGTTGATACGAGCGGGTTGGTTAAAACTTTGCAGTCAAAACTCGGGACAGTCGTTAACCTTGTACGATCCCATGTGTGGATCGGGTACTTTCCTGATTGAAGCGGCTATGATGGCTCTAGATATGGCACCAGGAACATATCGAAATTATTTGGGAATTTTTGGCTGGAGTCAATTCAAATCTGATTTATGGGAAAAGACCATTCAGGCTGCAACAGAAAAAACAGAAAAATCCAGAAATCGCGGTTTCTTGCAAATCATCGGTAGTGATATCAATCCCAAAGTGGTAAAAAGTGCTCAATCAAATTTGGCATTGGCTAAGCTGGAAGATGTCGTCAAAATTCATATTGCTGCGATTGATCAGGTCGATCAGATTGAAGTTAAGCAAATAGGACCGTCAATAAAGGGCATTGTGATTGTTAATCCACCTTATAGTGAAAGGTTGGGTGAATTTGATCAGGTCAAGTTACTTTATTCAGAATTAGGTCATTTACTGAAAGAAAAGTTTACCGGTTGGAATGCATCTGTTTTGTCTCCTGACAAGCGTTTTGGTCATTCATTAGGTATCCGGGCTAATAAAATTTATAAATTTAATAACGCCAGTATCGCGTGTGAGTTACTTAATTTCAAACTCAAGCCAGAAAACTATTTGAAGCACCAACAGGAGGATTCGGTTGATCAGAACTTTAAACAGAAGCTATCCGGTCAGGCCATCCAACTATGTAATCGGATTGAGAAAAATCGATCCAAACTGAAAAATTTTCTAAACAAAAATGAAATCACTTGTTATCGAATCTACGATGCTGACTTACCGGAATACAATGCTGCTATTGACGTCTATGAAGATCAGTTGCATATTCAAGAATACAAAGCGCCCAAGAGTGTTGATCAAAAGGTGGCATTGCGACGAATAAAGGAAATCGAACGGGTTGCTGCTGGCGTTTTTCGAATACCACTGAAATCGGTGGTGGTAAAACAACGCCGTCAACAAAAAGGTGATTGGCAATACCAGGTCAACCGCGCCAATGCATCCGAAATAACCTATCAAACGATTATCGAAAACGGAAGAAGATTTTTGGTCAATCTGACTGATTACCTAGATACGGGTTTGTTTCTTGACCATCGAAAAACTAGGCAGTTGATTGGTGAACTCAGTCATAAAAAGAGCCTGCTAAACTTATTTTGCTACACTGCTTCGGCTTCAGTTTATGCTGCCACAGCGGGAGCTCAGTCAACAACCAATGTGGATATGTCGAATACATACTTAAAATGGTCGAAAGAAAATTTCATAGTAAACAAGATTAATTTGGACAACCATCGATTTCTGCGAGCTGATATTATTGAATGGCTAGATGAAGTTATTCATTTACCTGAGCGTTTTGATGTGATTTTTCTTGACCCTCCAACATTTTCTAATTCAAAAAAAATGAATGAACATTTTGATGTTCAACGAGATCATTGTGCTCTAATCCAAAAATGCACAGCCTTATTATCTGATAAAGGAGTCCTATTGTTTTCCAACAATTTCCGCCAATTCGAAATGCAATATTTAACTTCAGATGAATACTTAGTTAAGGAAATTACCAAACAAACTACCAGTCAAGATTTTTCTCGTAAAAGCCTACATCGTTGCTGGCGAATCGCCAATGTAACATTGGGAGAAAATTAGTGCCGAATAAAAAATTGCGTTTTTTTACGACTAGCGGTTGTCATCTTTGTGAACGAGCTTATGAAATGACAAAATATCTGATAGATAATGATTTTGATGTTGCTGAGAATGTTGTCTTGGAATTGATCGATATTGCCGATGATGAAAAGTTGATAGAGCAATATGGAATTAGAATTCCCGTTTTACTTTATTCATCCAAAGAACTCGGATGGCCCTTCGAATTAGAAGAGCTTCGCATATGGTTGACTAGCTAAGTCATTTCAAAGAGGTTATTTTTTTTCTGGGTCTTGACAGTATTTATCTCTTTGTTTTTCCATTTGCGTAATTTTTTCCTTTTTTTCTTCATCGGTCATTAGTCGCTTTCCACCCTCCCCATCTGCGGTGCTAATTCTGCCCGCATTTACCAATATATCTAGATTTTGATTGGCGATGGTGCAATTTTCATCTCGCCAAGTCCCATAAGAATCTTTTTTCTTTACTGCTTTATCATTATTATCTAAAACGGGCACTTTATTTGTGCTGGCATTTTTTTTGCTTACGAAAGTTCTGATCTTAGTATATTCTCGATCTTTGGGAGCGCGCTCGGTGTAGTGTACTTCGCCACTATCATCGGTCCATTTATAGGTTATTTTTTCTACAGCGGCTAGATTAGCACCAACAAAAATGAAGGCAAGAGCGAATAAGGTTTGAAATCGAATTTTCATATGTTTTCCTGAATCGTACATTTAGGTCTAATATAGCGGTAAATAGGGGTAAAAGTTAAGTCCTTTGTGAAAAGATTGAGATAAAAGCCTCAATTTATTCCCTATTTGCTCAGATGAAGCGCTGTAAAAGGGCTTGTTTACTTTTCATAGCTCAACAGTGTTGGGTTATGAAGGATAAACAGTCTTTAGTTTTGTTTTTCTGTTACTAGGTTGTTTTTATTTGCAAAATGAATGACATCTTGCAAAATTGCAGGATGTTCACTGTCTAGTTTTGAGTCAACAATGACGCATTTTATACCTTCAATAACGGCTGGTCTTAGCATTGGCGAGTAATACATTCGCCTATTTCTGAAAGTACACAAATTACCACACAATCGTTCAGCCCAATCGCTAGGACGAAACTTATTACCGTCAGCGGTCATTCCTTTTAAGATCAATCGGTTAAAATCGCATTGGCTCATAACTTAGTTCTCTGTATTGCGGCAATCAGTGCGCCGCGAATAATGCCAGATTATGTTGTGTTGTCAATAGCTTAAAATTACTGTTTTGTCTTTCAATTAATCAGCTAAGCTATTTGTATATGTTAAATTGGCTCGATTGATATTGTACTCGTGCTGAAATCTGCATTTTAATGCAGCACGAGTATAAGTTTAGCAAAGAATGGTGAGTTATCTAATTTAATGCTGAAAAATATGATATTTGAGTAATCCTTATCGAACAATCATCCATTCGAAAGGATAAGTTTATCGTCAGATATCGGTGGATTCTCGTAACATAAGGCTTTTTGCTAGGTCTGGTTGCTAGAAACGATTATCCTAGGATTATCCAAATTAGGGTTATTTTGTCGTTAGATATAAAGCCATTTCTACTAGTAGGAGCAGGAAACATGAGAACATGAAAAATCGAAGAATACGATCCGTTTATTTATCAATCAAAGATAACCAAATAACGCCTGAAAGTACATTTTGGAGACGACGTGAATTTATTAAACATTTATCACTTTCGGCGATGGGAGTCTCTTCAATAACGGGATCTTTACTACAAGCGGCTATGAAAGATACAACTGGTTTTACGACCGCTGAACCTATGAGTAGTGAATACGTGGTGACTCACCATAACAACTTTTATGAGTTTTCTACCAGTAAAAGTAAACCTGCAGAAATGGCGAAAAATTTTAATCCAGGCCTTGATTGGAAAGTTTCCATTACTGGAGAGATTGAAAAGCCTGGGACCTACTCGTTAGAAGATATTTTGAAATGGACAAGTATTGAGGAGCGAATATACCGTTTACGCTGTGTTGAAGCATGGTCAATGGTTATTCCATGGAGAGGATTTCAATTTAGTCAGTTGATTAATCAGGTGAAGCCGAACTCTAAAGCCAAGTTCATTGAGTTTAAAACGTTAGAGTCTCGTTCAGTTTTTTCTGGGCAAAAACGCGGCACGCTCGGCTTTCATGTCTTACCATGGCCCTATAAAGAAGGATTACGCATGGATGAAGCGATGAATCCACTGACATTTATTGCAACAGGGGTTTACGGAAAAAATCTTCCTGGACAAAATGGTGCTCCCTTGCGACTTATTGTGCCTTGGAAATATGGTTTCAAAAGTATTAAGTCAATTGTATCTATTCGTTTCTTAGAGCAACAACCAACTAATACTTGGCGAAAAAACGGACCAAGTGAGTATGGATTTTATGCTAATGTTAACCCTAATGTGGATCACCCTCGATGGAGCCAGGCCCGTGAACGTCGAATCACTGATGAATCTTTTTTTGGAGTAAAAAAAATACCGACGCAAATGTTCAACGGATATGCCGACCAAGTGGCACATATGTATAAAGGTATGGACTTGGTGAGGCATTTCTAGCCGTGTATTACAAGTTATCCAAAATAGCAGCGCATCTTGCTTGTTGGATGCCTTTGGTCTATTTGATTTATGCGGTGAATAATCGCCTGTTAGGGGCTGATCCACAGGAAGAAATGCTGCATCAACTAGGGTTGTGGACCTTAATATTTTTGTTAATTGGTTTATCTACGACACCGCTTAACAGAGTTTTTAAACTCTCAATTTTGGTTAAATATCGTCGTTTGTTGGGGCTCTATGCGTTTCTGTATTTGACATTGCATATTGCGATCTTCTTTATATTCTTCCTAGAAACGAATATGATTTATCTTTTGGATGAGATCCTTGAGCGTCCCTATATCACCGCTGGAATGTTAGCGGCTTTGATGTTTTTGCCTTTGGTTTTTACATCAACTAGAAAAATGCAGCGAAGAATGGGCCGAAACTGGAAAAAACTTCACAAATTAGTTTATCCGATCGCGATACTGGGAGTTATTCATTTCATTTGGCAAAGTAAATCAGATTTGAATGAGCCGCTACTCTACCTAATTTGGTTAGTGTTTATTTTGGGCTATAGGTTTTATTACACCAAATTTAAGAATTAGACTTACTGGTCATTTTTATTTCCGAGCCAATTATTCGTACTTTTGACTATTTCTGATTTATCGAAAAAACTAACGAGCACAATCTATTGAAAGTTAATTTCCAATAAAGGGAAATATTACTTGCTAAGCCATCGAAAGAAT
>CAYVSL010000049.1:0-24331 GCA_964454125.1 uncultured Kangiella sp. | reverse complement strand
AAAGCGTGTCAAGCAATTATTACCCTTTTTTTAGTAATTACGCTGAATAGTTACTGAAAATGAAGCTAGATAAAAATCAAGAGTCAAATCACTGTCGAAAAATTTCGAAGAGAGTACATAATAGTCAAGTAAAAGCTATTGTAAACAAAGTATTACCGATAACGTGTATACGTAAAAGCGAGTTTCAAGAACGTTCAATTAAACAAAAAAAAATTTTGCAACTCCCTATTTTTCCAACAACAACTATAGGTTCTTTTCCGCAAACACAAGAGATCCGATTGGTGCGTAAGTTGTTTAAAAATGGTGAAATGGATATTATTGACTACGAAGAAAAAATGAAAGCTGAAATAAAGTACTCGATTGAAAAGCAAGAATTACTCGAGTTGGACGTGTTGGTTCATGGCGAAGCGGAGCGTAATGATATGGTCGAGTATTTCGGAGAACAATTAGATGGTTTTTTATTCAGTCAATTTGGTTGGGTTCAATCCTATGGTTCCCGTTGCGTAAAACCTCCTATTCTTTTCGGTGATATTAGCCGACCTCGTACAATGACCGTTAAATGGAGTCAATATGCCCAATCGTTAACGGATAAGCCTGTTAAAGGTATGTTAACGGGGCCGGTTACAATGTTAAACTGGTCTTTTGTACGCGATGACCAGCCACGTAAAGATACTTGTCTTCAACTGGCTTTAGCTGTGCGTGAAGAAGTATTAGATTTGGAAAATGCTGGAATAAAAATTATTCAAATTGATGAGGCTGCATTACGAGAAGGATTACCGTTACGTCGGAAACAGTGGGCAAAATACCTCGATTGGGCAGTGGAGTGTTTTCGTGTTTGTGCCAATAGTGTTAAAGATGAAACACAGATCCACACTCATATGTGTTATTCCGAATTTAACGATATAATGGAATCAATCGCACAAATGGATGCTGATGTAATCACAATTGAAACCTCCCGATCTAATATGGAATTGTTAGATGTGTTTGATCAATTTAGTTACCCGAACGAAATGGGTCCTGGGGTATATGATATTCATTCGCCTAATATTCCGACTGTAGAACAAGTGATAGAGCTAATGAGTAAAGCCGCCAAACGGATCCCGGTAGAAAAATTATGGATTAATCCGGATTGCGGTTTAAAAACCCGCCAGTGGGAAGAGGTCATTCCTGCACTTAAAAATATGGTCAGCGCAGCACAAAGGTTGAGGCAGTTTTACTAACCAAAATTCAAGTTTTAACATAGAACACAATTGAGGAAGAAATATTTTGTCTACTATCGAACACCATTCCATGCAACACTATAAGTTGGTTTTACCCGAGCATATGAATCATCAACAATCATTGTTTGGCGGAAATTTATTAATGTGGATTGACGAAGTGGCTTATATGACCGCAAATCTACAATTTCCAAACCATCGGTTTGTTACAGTTGCTTTGGACAATGTAGAATTTAAAAATCGCATTGATTGTGGTGAAATTATTTGCTTTCAGGTTACGCTACAAAAACAAGGCCGCTCTTCATTACGCTACTTTGTTTCTGTAGTGGGTACTCGTAAAAATGCTGAAATAATTCTATTCGAAACCCGAATCACATTCGTTAGTGTCGATGAGCAGGGAAAGAAACAGCCAATATATATGAGCGTATGAACTTAATCGCTTCATATCGTTAATTTATTTAAGTGGAGGATGTACTTCTAGAGGTTGAACAGAAAATACTAGAAAAATTAGAAGTAGAATCATTGTTACAAAGTAAAGGTTTAGGGCGGGAAAAATAATACCCTTGCATGTTTATACATCCTAAATTGAGTAGTATGTCTTTTTGCTCTTTGGTTTCAACACCTTCTGCTATACAATCCACTTCTAAGTTATGGCACATTTCTAATATTGTTTTTGTCATTCTTTGGCTACGAGGATCGTTAGTTAAACTAGTAATAAAACATCGATCTATTTTTAATTTATCAAAAGATAACTTATGAATGTATCCTAAACTTGAATAACCTGATCCAAAGTCATCTAACGCAATTTTGAAACCACTTTGTTGTAATGTATTAATAATTTTCGCACAAGTACTTAAATCATTCATTATGGCCGTTTCGGTAATTTCAAATTGGATTTTGTGGGATGATATATGGTGAGCCTTAATAATATTTAAAATATTCTTAAGGCTTTGGCTGTTAGTAATGTCAAGTGCTGAAAGGTTGAAGGATAAAAAAACATTATCTGGCCAATCAGTGGCATCAACAACGGCCTTTTCCAACAAAATGCTAGTTATTTCACAAATACATCCCATTTTTTCAGCGATAGGGATAAATTGATCGGGAGGTATTTTCCCCAATGTTTTGTGATGCCATCGTGCAAGAGCTTCCAATCCTATTGTTTCACCAGTGCTACCATTAACAATGGGCTGATAATAAAGTTGTAGCTCATTCTCTAATAATGCTCCCCTCAACGCCTGCTCAATTTGTGCATCTCTTTTTATTAATTGTTCATGTTCTGCTGAAAATATAACCGATGAACCTCGTTTAAATTCTTTAGCATGATAGAGAGCGAAATCTGCTCTATCCATTAGTAGCTCTGGTGTGGAACCTGCATCAGGGAAAATAGAAAAACCACAAGAAACTGATATTTGAGCGATCCCTGTTCGCATTTTAAAGTGGATACGTATTGATTCTGACAAACGTTCGCCAAAACTTTTGATTTCATCTTCTGTTAACGGTAAATCAATGATTATGGCAAATTCATCACCGCCAATTCTAGCGAGCACTCCAGGTTCCTTAATCGTTGCCGCTAATCTATGGCTTACTTCAATCAAAACTTTATCGCCAGCAGTATGACCATGAAGATCATTGATTGGTTTGAAACCATCCAGATCTAATAAACATACAATAAAACGACGTGGTATGTCATTAGAATTGTGATTTTCGATAGTGTCGGTTAGTCGTTTAAAAAAACTTCTTCTATTAGCTAGTTTAGTTAGACCATCCTCGTTAGCCAGTTTTTCATTTTGAAAATTGAGTTGTTGAGCTTCTTGATGTTTTTTTTCAAAAGCTAATTTGGAATAAATAATACCAGAAAACGCTCGATAGTAACTTAATGCCACAAAAATAAGAACAATGCAAACTAAGAAAAAATTAATTGAAATGGCGATAAAAATTGAATTGCCACTACTGACAAAAAATAAAACAAAGGCTACAACCACCGTTGAAATTAACGTCAATGCGGCGGCTGGTAAATGAATTAAGCAGACAATGATCCCAATCACTGTTACCGACATAAAATAAGCAACGTGACCTTGTTGAAGTAAGTTCCCGTATCGGTATAGCGAAAAGCCCCATGCAGAAAAAGCGACAGCCATAATAAAAGCGAATAACACGGTCATTTTTATTTGATGTTGTGCTTGCTCTAGAGTAAATTTTTGGTGACGAAACCGTATCCATTTAGTGGAGCGTATAATACAAACAATAGATAGAAAAATGGGAGTGTAAAGAGTAAGATAGTCAGGCGCTGTACCGTAGTGAGTATAGCCTACTGAGACAGAATTTAGCAGCAAAATAGAGTAAAGTAGAGGAACTTTACTAATAAGCTCTCGAAACTGAGCAAAAACAACCTCTGGACTCGCGTTATTTTCGTTCGGCCATTTTGATAGTTTTTTTAGTATAAAAATGAGTACACCAAATCAAAATCCTTATTGTATTGATACAGAATAGAAGTGATTTCAGCTTTAATCAAGAAAGATTTTTTCGTAAGTATTTAGCAACTAATTTAGCCACAACTAACGCATTATAATCCACTGTTCCAGCAGATATGATCGAACTTGGATCTTTAGATCTGCCATTATTTTGAATCTGAAAGTGAATTTGAACATCCCGTTCATCATCATTGAAAAATGTTGAGGATCAGTGCAATAGGGTTGTTTAGATGCTAGTCTTGCTGTGTTAATCGGCTAATCAAGGAAATGAAAAATTGATTAAAAACAATCAATATAGTTTTAAGACCGATGCACTTAAAAAAACATACGTTTCCGGAGAAACGCAAGTTCATGCACTGCGCGGGGTCAATATCGAGATACCCGATGGTGAGATCGTTGTTTTGCTTGGCCCTTCTGGTAGCGGGAAATCAACTTTTCTTAATATCATTGGTGGACTGGACCAAGCGACATCCGGACATGTCTATTTTCACGGATTAGATTTATCTCATTATACCAATCGTGAACTTACCTATTTTCGTCGAGAAAATATTGGCTTTGTCTTTCAAGCTTATAATCTGGTACCTAGCTTGACTGCGCTAGAAAACGTTGCGTTGGTGACTGAAATATCACCCAATCCAATGGATCCCAAAGAAGCCCTTAATGCCGTCGGTTTAAAAGATCGGATCAATCATTTTCCTTCACAAATGTCTGGTGGCGAGCAGCAAAGGGTTGCGATTGCTAGAGCATTGGCTAAACGTCCAGAGATCTTACTTTGTGACGAACCTACCGGAGCATTAGATAGCGAAACGGGGATTGAAGTGTTAAAGGCTATCATTCAAGTGAATGATGAATTCAATACAACCTGCATTATCATTACCCACAATGCATCGATCGCAGAGTTGGCTCATCGTGTGATTCATTTTGCCGATGGAAATGTGGATCATATTCAGGTGAATGAAACTAGAAAATCTCCGAATGAGATTAGTTGGTGAGAAAAGACTGTTATTTGCTAAGAGTTAAATAGATCAAACATATGATTGGTGCACTTAACAAAAAATTGCTGCGAGACCTTTGGAATATTAAAGGTCAAATGGCTGCTATTACTTTGGTGATGGCGGCAGGTATCGCTGTTTTTGTGATTATGTTCGGTGTGTTGGACAGCCTTCGTTTAACTCAAAATACTTATTATGACCGTTATCAATTTGCCGATATTTTTAGTTCACTTAAACGAGCGCCCGAATCGGTTGCCAAGCGAATAACTGAGATCGAAGGTGTTTCTGTTGTCGAGACCCGAGTGATTTTTGGTGTTACCTTGCAAATGGATAATATGCAGGAGCCAGCTACTGGTAAGATCATTTCTTTGCCAGATACACATAAGCCACTACTTAATAATCTCTATCTACGTTCCGGGAGAATGCTTTATCCGAATGAAGAAAATTCGGTACTGGTCGAGGAAAGTTTTTTTAAAGCGCATCAATTAGAACTTGGCGATAAAGTATCGGTGATTATGAACGGCCACAAAAGAAAATTGAGTATTCGAGGTGTGGTTCTTTCACCTGAATATGTTTATTCGATTGCACCAGGCGCACTAATGCCCGATGGAAAAAGATTTGGGGTATTCTGGATGAGTCGTCGCTCGCTCGAAGCGGCGGTTAATATGAAAGGAGCTTTTAACGATCTGTCGCTGCGCGTTGAGCGCGATGCTAGTTTACTGTCTATTCAACAAGATATTGATCTTATTTTGAAAAATTATGGTGGCTTGATAGCCTACCCCAGAAAAGATCAAATTTCTAATTTTTTTGTCGAAAACGAACTTAAGCAACTTGAGTCGCTCGGATTAATGGCTCCTATAATATTCTTAAGTGTCGCCGCATTTCTTATTAATGTAGTTATGTCCCGTCAGGTTGCCACTCAACGAGAACAAATCGGAATGCTTAAAGCGGTTGGTTACAGTCATTCAGAAATCTCTATGCATTATTTGAAAATGGTATTTGTTATTACAGGGGTGGGGGCTGTCATTGGGTTATCGCTTGGCGCTTGGATGGGGGCAGGCATGATCAATATGTATGCGGCTTTTTTTCATTTTCCCATTCTTAAATACAGTTTTTCGATTGAAGTAATGATTTTTGCGGTTTTCTTTTGTTCTATTGCTGCGGTGGTGGGCACCTTATTTGCAATTAGAAACGCCACTAATTTACCGCCAGCAGAAGCAATGCGACCAGAAAGCCCAGCAGAATTTAAAGCAAGTATTCTTGAACGATTAGGTGTGCATAAACAATTGTCGTTTTTAAGTCGCATAATACTGAGACAACTTGAGCGGCGACCGATGAGGGCCTTTCTTTCTGCGTTGGGTATGGCTTTCGCTCTTTCCATTTTGGTATTCAGTTTTTTTATGAAAGACTCCATGGATTATCTAATGGATGTTCAATATGATTTAACCCAACGAGAAGATGTGAATATTGCTTTTGTGGAAGCAAGGCCCTATCGATCCTTAGAAGAGATAAAAGTGTTACCCGGCGTTAATCGCGTTGAACCCATTCGAAAGGTTTCAGCCAACCTTAAACATAATCATTACAGTAAGCGTAGCGCTATAACGGGTTTGTTACCCAATCCTGATTTACGCCGAGTCATTGATTTTGAGTTGCAACCAGTCTCTTTACCACAGCAAGGGTTGGTGATGAATAAAAAGTTGGCCGAAGTGTTACATATAAAAATAGGGGATATCCTGGAAGTTGAGGTTCTTGAAGAAAAGCGACCGCTATTGCTGATACCGGTTGTTGCTATTACTCAGGAATTTATTGGTATGGGAGCGTTTATGGATATTCGAGCGCTTAGCCAAGCTTTGGATGAAAGCCCCAAAATAACGGGTGCATCGATCAGTCTGGACTCAAATTACAGTGGGGTTTTGTACAAAAAACTAAAAGACATTCCAGCGATTATGGGACTAAATATTACTTCAGTATTACGAAAGATATTTGAAGCGATTATGGCTGAAAATTTATTGAAGATGGTTTCAACCAATATCCTATTTGCGAGTTTTATTAGTTTTGGTGTGATTTATAATACTGCGAGAATTGCGCTTTCAGAAAGAGGCAGAGAGTTAGCAAGCTTAAGAGTTTTGGGTTTAACTCGTGGTGAAGTCGCTTACTTATTATTTGGAGAGTTGGGTATCATTACTTTCTTTTCTATCCCGCTTGGTATTTGGATAGGTAATAATATGGTGAATGGAATGGTTGCCTCGATGAGTAGCGAGCTGTTTCGGATACCGGCTTATCTGAGCAATAGTACTTATGGCTACGCTTCTGCAATAGTATTGTTCAGTGCGACTATTTCTTTTTACTTAGTTTGGCGTCAGGTTGATGCAATTGATCTAGTCAGTGCACAAAAAGGTGTTGAATAAATTTATTTGAATCTTTCTAAAAGGTAACGTAAAACAGGGATCTTATTTCAATGAAAAATAATTATCAAAAAACCAAATTGATTATCAAAATTAGCTTGGCTATTGTTTCGTTTGGATTGCTGACTTTCGCTTTTTTACCGGAGCCGATAAAGGTCGATATAGTGGAAGTCACTAAAGGAAATTTACTCGTTACGCTAGAAGGTGAAGGTCAAACTCGAATTCATGACATCTATGTGGTTTCAACCCCCGTTGATGGTAGAGTCACCCGCATCGATAGCGAGCCAGGCGATATTGTAGCTGCTGGAAAGACGGTTATCGCGAACATGTATCCGGCTAACCCTCAGTTCTTGGACAAACGCTCAGAGACACAAGCTAGGGCTGATGTAGAAGGTGCGAGAGCAGCGTTAGCTTTAGCTAATGCGCGAGTGAAACAAGTGAAGGCTCAGTTAGAGTTTGATCGCGCCGAACTAAAACGAACACAAGAATTATTCGAAAAAAATATGGTGTCTCAATCGGGACTGGAAAGATCTCAGTTAAGTCTTAAGACTCTTAACGCAGAACTTGAAACGGCAGAGTCTAATCAAAAGGTTATGCTTTCCCGACTGGAAGCCGCTAAAGTTAGATTACTTCAACCTGATGCTGGCGAACTGGCGACAGTGAGCGATGAATCCCATTGTCAGATCTGTATTCATAGCCCGGTGGATGGTCGAGTTTTACGAATATTACACAAAAGCGAAAGTATCGTGCCCGTTGGAACGGCATTAGTCGAAATTGGCGACCCAGCCGATCTGGAAGTCAATATAGAAATGCTTTCCACCAATGCGGTTCGAGTCAAGGTGGGCGATCAGGCATTGATTAAACGTTGGGGAGGGAGCGAAGATATTAACGCTCGGGTACGGGTAATCGAACCATCTGGCTTCACAAAAATATCGGCTTTAGGCGTTGAAGAGCAACGAGTAAACGTCATTTTAAGCTTTACTGATCCCATCGAAAAATGGCAGAGCCTTGGTGATGCATTTCGGGTTGAAGCTGCGATTATTATTGATCGGGCAGATGATGTCATTAAGATCCCTTTGTCGGCGTTATTCAGACAAAACGAAATCTGGTCGGTCTTTAAAGTGGTTGATGGAAGCGCTGTTTTACAGGCAGTAGAAATGAAAAGGCGGAATGATCGATTTGCCGAAATTTCGAAAGGCTTAGAGATAAAAGATCAGCTCATCACTCATCCGGGCAACAGCGTGGAAGAAGGCGTCAGGGTAGAAAAACGTTAGCCGCTTGCAAACGGTCCGGTAAGTTGTCTTATTCTAAAGTAAGTTGAGGTTATTGAGTTAAAAAATTCTCTGCTAGCATACAGCGCGTACTGCCTCCGCCAATCCGTTCAAGGGTTGGAATTTCACAAATTGCCAGGCTACCGTGCCTTTCCAATATTTTTCGCTGTGCAGGCAAAAATCCTTGATAAGCTGATTTTGAAAGTGCAATGATCGGTTGCCCTGTGGTATTTTTCAATTGTAAAATATTGCCGCAAAAATTCAGGCTCATTTGCTCTTCAGTGATGATGATAATGTCATCGACGCAATCGGAGAGATTTTGCATAACATTTTTCTTATCATCCCCAGAAATGACTGGCTCAGTGATGACCGCAAAATTTTCACCGCAGGACATCAGCACATTGGTATGATATATAGGCTCTCCATTGGCACTTGAGGTGTTAAAGCTAATCAGTTGGTAGCCAAAATTTTCTGCATAAATGGTCAAAGCTTGCCGCTGACACCGCTCAGACACTGCTGCCAATAGGCGATTGGACGGATGATGAAAAATCAAAGATCCGGTCCCTTCGAGCGCAGTGTTTGTTGGAAATTGAGTGCGAAGATCCACAACTTCGGAAATTTCATATCCCGCACTAGCGACTAAAGACTTTAGCTGGGGAATTTGCACTTCATTTTGCCTGTTTTCAGTTTTCATCGGATAGATGACAATTTGACCATTGGAGCGAGTTGAAAACCAGTTGTTAGGGAATACAGCATCAGGGAGTTGTTTATCGGTATGATGTTTTTCCAGAGTTAATACTTCAATCCCCAAGTTTTGTAAAACTTGTACACTTGATTCAAATTCAAACATTACTTTTTGATTGATTGAACCTTGTTCTGACGCTGTTGGGCGATGTTGAAATTCATTGTCCAACCCTGTTTGTTCATTAAAGGCGAAATCGATAGGGCGGACCATGATCACTGAATGAGTCAGGTGTTTTTGCTGATTATTATCGGGTTTGCGCATAGTTAAATTATTTCAAATAAAGAAGTTCATTATTCTAGGATTATCCTTGTGAGGGATTATGAAAACTATTCAATTAAACGTCAAATTACTTTTGGCATTCATTCAATTAAATCAAGGTAAAAAAGTCCATTGAGCCGAAAATCTAATATTTCTTGTAATAAATGGCGGTTTTATCGAACTAATACATTATTCTAGGGTTATCAAAAGGATCAAAAAAATGAAAATGATTGCAAAGGTTTGGAAACAAAACAAAGGGTTTGTACTTTTTATATTTCTAATGTTGTTTTTTAGAAGTGCGATTGCAGATTGGTATCATGTACCATCAGGCTCGATGCAGCCAACTATCCTTATTGGTGATAGAGTTCTGGTTGATAAACTGGCATATGATATGAAAATTCCCTTTACTCAGATAAATCTCAATCGACAGGCGGAGCCTAAACGTGGCGACATTATCGTGTTTGATTCGAAAGTCTCTGAGGAGCGATTAATCAAACGTGTTATTGGGCTCCCCGGTGATGTCATTGAATTACGTAATAACCGGTTGTTAATCAATCATCAACCTGTGGGGATTGAATTGGTCGAATATGCTTCTGAATTTGATGATTTTCTCAATGATCGCGATGTAGCAACTTATTATCGGGAGACGTTGACAGCGGATGAAATAGAAAAATCTAGCCATACTATACGCATCCGGTTAGATCGATTTAGCCCTTCATCTTCTTTTGCTTCGATTAAAGTTCCCCCGGATAACTATTGGGTAATGGGCGATAATCGTGATAATAGCGCTGATTCTAGGGTGATAGGATTAGTACCTAGGGAGGAGCTTATTGGCAGAGCTGAGAGTGTTGTTATTTCTTTAGATAAAAATAATTATTATTTACCAAGGAAGGGGCGCTATTTTGTTGAGTTATCCTTTTAACTGTTTCTTTGCAGCGGAGGAGTCTACTTATCGAGTTCTCCAAAACCGTTGATAAATAATCGATTAATTGCCTGTGAGGCGTGTTCGGCGTCTATTCCTTCGATTGAAATACTGATATTAGAACCTAGTGGAGCATCCAAAGTTAATAACTTGATTAGGCTTAATCCGCACGCTGATTTGTTTTTGTGTGTTAAGGTTAGCTCGCTTTGATATTGGTTAGACAAGGTAACAATCTGCGCTGCGGCGCGGGCATGCAGCCCCTTTTGATTAATAACTTGGCAAATTTGCTTGACTATTTTTTCCGATTTTTTCATTCGGTTTTACTTTTTAGTTCTCGGTGTCTGATTTGAATATCTTGATATAAGGTCGCAAAATACTCTGCAAGTTTTTCAACCATATAGACTGAACGATGTTGTCCGCCAGTACAACCTATCGCAATGGTCAGATAGGTTCGGTTGCCTTCTTCAAATCGCGGTATCCAAGTTTGTAAAAATGTTCTCGTTTGCCAAAAATACTCCTGTACATAAGGTAATTCTTCAAGAAAGCCGATGATCTTTTGATCTTTACCATTGAAGCTTCGTAGACTTTCTTCCCAATAAGGGTTAGGCAAACAGCGGGCGTCAAATACAAAATCCGCATCGCATGGTGTTCCATTTTTGAATCCAAAGGATTCAAATTGGATACTTAAATGTGATTTTTTTTCCCCTGACACTATTTTAATAATGGTCTCACAAAGTTCGTGAGGGGTTTTGGATGTGGTATCGATTACTAATTGAGCATGACGAACAACGGGTTCTAAGCGCTTTTTTTCTTCTGCTATTGCCTCTGATAAAGAAAGCCCTTCGACAGTTAGGGGATGCCTGCGCCTCGTTTCGCTAAAACGTTTTAAAAGAGTTGGATCGCTAGCATCAATAAAAACAACCTGAAATTCGGTTCCTTTGGACTGCAAAAACTGCATAATTTCTTCAAATTCATCGTCTGAGGAAGGGATGTTGCGAGCATCGATACCTACCGCCAGTTCGGGGTATTTATTTTCAGTCTGCGTCAGTAGCTCCGGGATAAGCTTAATTGGAATGTTGTCGACGCAATAAAAACCATGATCTTCTAAGGCTCTAAGTGCGACTGTTTTACCGGAGCCCGAACGGCCGCTAACAAATATCCTTTTCATACAATTTCCTGTGATTCACAAAAAAGATTAGTCAGTCACTCCGACTGGCCGCATTTTCGATTATGTCAAATAAAGCCTCACTTGAATGAGCATGTCTTATTTGCGACACGATGGCATTATTGGATAATAATTCAGCAATCTTTGCTAGGTGACGCAAGTGATCTTGGTGAGCATTTTCCGGAACCATGATCGCAAAAATAATATCAACTAATTTCTTATCTGGTGCGTCATAGTCGATCCCTGTTTCCAATAACATAAAAACGGCAGTGGCTCGCTCGCAGTTGGCAACCCTGCCATGAGGGATTGCAACACCCTCGCCAAGTGCAGTGGTTCCTAGCTTCTCTCGACTAAGTAGGCTTTCAAAAATTTGCTTAGTGCTACCGTTGATGGACTCAGCCATCACTTCGCTAATTTTTTCTAGCACTTTCTTTTTGCTAGATATTTTGTCACACACTAAAGTAGCAGTGGGGGATAATAATTGACTGATATTCATTAAATTACACTAGTATTAATGCGAACGCGGCTAATTCTATCACACCTATATTGGAGTGCACTTAAATTATGGATCATTTGACAGGTTAATATTAGGATTATAGTTCAATGCCAGCACTTTGCACATTTTGTCTAAAATAAGGGTAGGGATATAACTGAAATTTTGCCTTTAGCGCACTCAACCAAAATTTGGTTTGCGCTAAAGGCCGGGGTCGAGCTTTAGTGGCGGATCATTTTCTCTTTATGTTTGATCACTTGTCTGTCTAACTTGTCTACTAAAGAGTCAATAGCCGCATACATTACTTCTTCTTCGCTGGTCGCAAAAATTTCACCACCGTTTACGTTGAGCTTCGCTTCGGCTTTTTGCCGGACTTTATCGACTTCAAGAACGACATGGACGTTGTTGATATGATCAAAATGTCGTTCTAGCCGTTGAAATTTATCATTAACGTAGCTTCGTAGTGCATCTGTTAAATCCAGATGATGACCCGTTAGATTGATTTGCATAGTACGCTTCCTTCTGTTGTTGATGGAAAAAGTGGTAATAAAATAATACTTTTAGTCTCGCTATAATAACGATTTTCTTTCGTTTGACGGAGGGATTGCCATGCTTTCTCTGTATTTGGCAACCGTTCGTCGTGCAACATTGATCCCTTGATCTTTTAATAAGGCTGCAATTTTACTATCACTCAAAGGCTTTGAATGGTTTTCTGCAGCCACCAGCTTTTTAATCACCGCTCGGATGGCAGTAGAAGAACATTCCCCGCCAGATGCCGTACTAACGTGACTAGAAAAAAAATATTTTAATTCAAAGATGCCTTTAGGCGTGTGCAAAAATTTTTGCGTGGTAACACGGGATATTGTTGATTCGTGCATTTCTACTTCTTCAGCAATATCGTGTAAAACCAGTGGCTTCATAGCTTCTTCGCCATAATCTAAAAAACCGTTTTGTTTTTCTACGATCGATGTAGCTACTTTTAATAGCGTATCATTACGGCTTTGTAGGCTTTTTATAAACCATTTAGCATCCTGCAAATTATTTTTTAAGAACTGATTATCCGAGCTGTTATCGGCTCTTTTTATCATTGAGGCGTAAGTATGGTTAATTCGTAATTTTGGCGTGCTGTCAGAATTGAGAGTTACCACCCATTTTCCGGTCTTATCTTTGCTGACATATACATCGGGTTTGATGTATTGAGCATTATTTTGATTTAACTGATTGCCCGGTCGAGGATCCAAGTTTTGGATAAGTTCAATTGCCTGTTTGAGTTGTTGTTCGTTGATGCTCAAGTTTTTTAGGATCTGACGATAGTTTCGGTTAGCAAGAAATTCAAATTGGCTGCTTACAATATTTTGTGCCAGTGCTAGAGAGTCAAATTTATTTTCCAAACGTTTAAGCTGAATGAGCAAACATTCTTGTAAATTTCTTGCGGCTATCCCGGCTGGTTCAAAACTTTGAATGAGATGCAATACCGCTTCAATTTCTTCAATGGTTATCAATGAATCATCAAATCCATTTGGTGGTGGCGAATTTTTTTCTATAATGGCTGAACTTACGATCTCTATTTCATTGATTTCTATATTTTCATCAACAGCAATCGCTTCTGAAAATTCGATTAGGTTATCCGCAATGCTTTCTGAGTCATTTAACATGACTGCTACATCATCAAGATCAGCCGTCATAAAACCTGAATCACTAATCGAGTCAATCAAGATCATCGCAATGGCCTGATCAGTGTCTGAAAGTGCCATCATATTAATTTGCCACAATAGCTGATCACGAAGGCTATCAGTGGTTTCCCCTTGGAATTCAAAATTGGAATTGTCATCAGATTTCGAAGAGCTGGCCTGGGAAACATAACCCCAATCTTCCCACTGGGTATCGGCAATCAATTCAGATTCAATTTTATCGTTACTGATTGCTTCACTGGTGTCTTTGTCTTCTGGTGCGGTGGTATTTTGAACGGGAGAACTATCTGTTTCAAATGAAGATTGGTCTTGAATTTCTGGTCTTTCTTGGGGCGATTCGACTTCCAGCAACGGATTTGATTCTAACACTTCTTGTATTTCAGCTTCGAGATCTAGACTAGACAGTTGTAACAGCTTAATGGCTTGTTGCAACTGAGGTGTCATGGTTAGCGATTGGCTAAACTTAAGCTGTAAGGATTGTTTCATTAATGTGTTTTTCCAGAAGAGAATATTCTACTTGGTTCTCTACAGGTTTTTGCCTCTTTCACTATTAACTATAGCAGTTTATTAGACGATAGCAGCATTTTTGTTAGTAAAAGATGACTGTTTTTTTAGCTGATTTTTAATAGTCAAATTACTTGGTTTGTCTACTAGTATGGAGAAGGCTGAGAGACAATTCAACTATAAAATGAATATAAAAAAAATCATAAAATTATGTGAGAAAATCGTTTGACTTCAAGATGTTAATAAGGCAATGTTTATGAATTTAATGGATTGTTGGGAGTCTAGATCCGAAAGTTTTCACCTAGATAAACTTTTCTTACTTCGGGATTTTTGAGTATTTCGTCTGGACTGCCCTTAGCTAAAATATGCCCAGATTCAACAATATAGGCGCGTTCGCAAACATCTAATGTTTCACGTACGTTGTGATCGGTAATTAAAACGCCAATCCCACGGTCTTTCAAATGTTTGACGATTTCTTTTATATCACCAACGGAAATGGGGTCAACGCCAGCAAAAGGCTCATCAAGTAATATAAAGGCTGGTTCGTTCGCCAGCGCTCTGGCTATTTCTACTCGTCGTCTTTCTCCGCCAGAAAGGCTCATACCAAGATTTTTCTGAATATGAGTAATTTGAAATTCTTCCAGTAGAGCCATCATCTTTTCTTTTTGCTGATTTTTGTTTAATGATTTATTTAATTCCAAAATGGCCAATAAATTGTCTTCTACAGACATTTTTTTAAATACAGAGGCTTCTTGAGGTAAATAACCAATGCCCATATTCGCACGCTGATGCATGGCACTTTGGGTGATATTTTTTTCACCAAGAAAGACCTCACCATCATCGGCCTGCACTAGTCCGACAACCATATAAAAAGAAGTCGTTTTGCCAGCACCATTTGGTCCTAACAGGCCAACAATTTCACCGGCACTAACCTCAAATGAAACGTCAGATACCACTTTTCTACCAGAGTATATTTTAGCTAGGTTTCTTGCGGATAATGTGGTCATTAAGGTTGCTTCTTTGTTTGAATTATTTTAACTTGTTTGCCCGGAGATTTATCAAAACTAGACACTTTTGTTTCACTATTATAATTAAAAATACCAGCAGTAATCTGACCGAGTTCTAAGTTGGCAATGACTTCTTCTGATAACTTCAAGTTAGATGTTTTGGTGTTAAAGTGTAATTTTTTTGATTTTGCTTTTAAGTCAGTATTGCCTGATTTGATAAGCTCGATCTGTAATGGTGAGCCAGTGGCTGAAATATCTCTAGCGCTTTCTATTTTGTTATCCAACTCTATTTTGTCGGCCGTAATTTCTAAGCTATCTTGTGTTTTACCGGTTAATTTTAGTTGTGCATTTGTCAGAATTAGAAATTGTTGCGACTGAATTTTATATTCAATTAAGTTGGCTCTAACCGCTAATTTTTCATTTTTTTCGAGGTTGATTTGAGTAAGAAAAGCAGGTTCGCCTTTGGCGGTTATGGATTGATAACTTCCGTCTTTATTTTTTTTGCCAATTAAACAATTGGCAGTCAACTCTAGTCCCGGTTGAGTGAGAACGGCATTGCCACAATATTCAAAGATAAGGGTTTTTCCATCCATACGGGAACGATCGCTTTTTAGTACTATATGTTGCTGAGGTTCTACTTGATCAAGTTCATCGTTTGGATATTCATTGGTGGCAATTTGTTCCGCAAAACTTGAGTATAATCCGGCAAAATATAAACTGAATAGTATACAAAAATAAGTAAAAGGTTTTGTAGAGCGGTTCATTATAATTTGATTCTTCATTAATAAATTTCTGTCGACACATCGGATTTCAAGTAGATCACTTCTTGATCAAATTCTATCTCTAAGCCGGTGCTCTTTGTTTGATAATAGGGGCTTTCTATCAACACCGCTTGATCGGTAAAAGCAATATTGGTTTCCAAATTAATCGTTATGTCATTGGTCGTCATTTTAGTCTGGATTTCATTTTTTCCTACATGTTCTTCTATTCTTACGTTATTGTCTAACTTTATTAAGGTATTATTGTTTAGCAGTTTGCCCAGATTGGAGCTTAATTGCCATTCTCCCGAATGACTTCTACCGAATGTGATCAGCGGTTTTTCCAAAATAGAAATATCCAGATTAAGCGAGTGTTCCATTCTATTGGCGGCAAGTGTATTGGTTTGACGGCCATTGCTATCAAATTGGTGTATCACAACACCTTCCATAAAATAGTCGGTATCGTGAACTTGAGTTTCAACTTGGATCTGATTTTGAATTTCTTCTGGTTGAAAAACCAATATCAGCATTGCCAGTGCGATAGCACTAATTAACCAACGATTAAGTTTTAAGCGTTTCATGGATCAGTGTATTTCTGGTGAATGGTATCAAGCTTGTTTTGTGCTGTGAGCAATAAATCAGATATTTCTCTAACCGCACCTTGACCACCGATATTTTGGGTGACCCAGTCTGCTTTTTGCTGAACTAGGTAATAACCATCAGCGACGCAAATGCCTAATCCCGATCGAAGTATTAATGGTAAATCGGGTAAATCATCGCCAACATGGGCCACTTGATTTTCAGTGATGTTCAGTTGCTGAATAATTTCCTGATAAGCTGATTTTTTATCAGTTTTACCTTGGTAAATATAAGGAATACCTAGTTCACTGGCTCGTTTTTCAACAATCAAAGATTGCCTTCCGGTTATAATAGCAACTTGTATATCGTTGTTAAGCAACTGTTTGATCCCAAGGCCATCTTTGATATTGAAGCTTTTAATTTCTTCGCCTTGATTAGTGTAATAAACTCTACCATTACTCAAAACGCCATCAACATCACAAATCAATAATTTTATCTGTCGGGCTTTGGACAACAGTGACTCTGAATAGTTTGGTGAGGCGGATTGTTTTGATATTGAATTGGCACTAGTCTCAGACATTAGACGACACCTGCTTTTAATAAATCATACATGTTGAGTGCGCCAACAGGATGATCATTGTCATCGGTTATGACTAAACTACTGATAGCATTTTGTTCCATTAATTTTAACGCTTCGGCAGCGAGTTTTTCTGCGCCAATCGTTTTTCCTTTAGCCGTCATTACAGTAGATATTTGGGTGGCATTGAGATCAATATTGTTCGCCAAAGTACGTCGGAGATCACCGTCGGTAAATATCCCACAAAGCATTTCGTTGTTATCGACAATGCATGTCATACCTAGCCGCTTGTTGGTCATTTCCAATAGTGTGTCGCTGATACTTGTGTGTTCTTTGACTAGAGGTATCTGATCACCTTTGTGCATGACATCTTCAACTTTTAACAATAATCGACGACCCAAACTGCCTCCAGGATGTGATAACGCAAAATCATTTTCGGTAAATCCTTTCGCCTCCAATAAAGAGACAGCTAGTGCATCGCCCATTACTAAAGAAACCGTAGTGGACGCTGTCGGCGCTAAATTCATAGGACAGGCTTCTTTCTCCACACTGGTATCCAAGTTGACATCGGCAAAATTAGCTAAAGAAGATTTAGGATTACCGGTTAAGCTGATGAGAGGAACATTAAGACGTTTGATAACCGGTAGTAAGCTGGTAATTTCATTGGTTTCACCGGAATTGGATAATGCTAGCACCACATCTTTATTGGTGATCATGCCTAAGTCGCCATGGCTGGCCTCACCCGGATGAACAAAAAATGCAGGGCTACCAGTACTGGCGAGTGTCGCTGCAATTTTGCTTCCGATATGGCCAGACTTGCCCATACCGATGACAACGATGCGACCTTCACAAGCTAAAAGCAATTCACAGGCTTTTGCAAAATCCTGATTAATTTTATTGACTAAAGACGAAATAGCTTGTTGTTCTATTCTAACAACGGCCTGTCCAAGTGATATAAAATTACAACTCGAGGAATTTTTGTGCATATTGATACTATGTGAAGGATTATTCAAGGATTAGAAGATAGTTTATCAGATATTAGATGTTGCTTGTTGATCTTTCATAAAACAGATCTTTCATAAAACTACTTTTGGAAGCGAACGTGAACCATGTTGTCAATGTAGAGTCAATTTTTGTATATGATTGCAAACCACTATGTATTCAAAATTAATTGATAGGATTGATAGAGAATAAAACAGCTCAGTAAGATGCCACCTTCTAAGCGAGTGATCTCACCGGGTTTGCCTTTACGTCCCCATGCCATGATTGACATTGCAGCGGTCAGTCCAAACATCAGAGCATAATCAACTTGCAAAATGCTGCTATCTATTCTCGCTCCATGAATTAAACCGGGAATGCCGAGCACAGCCAAAAGGTTAAAAATATTTGAACCAATTACGTTGCCAATAGCTAATTCATGTTCACCTTTCATCACGCCTGTTACCGAAGCAGCAAGTTCAGGTAAGCTGGTACCGACTGCAATGATGGTGATGCCAATAACATAATCGGTAACATTATAGATATGAGCGATATTAGTGGCGCCAAGAACCAGTAGGTTAGAACTGACTTGCAGTAGCACCAAGCCAATAACTACCCAGAAAAACGCTTTGCCATTTGGCATTTGATCTGGTAATTCTTCAACGATTTCTTTAAACATCAAATCTTGTTTATTGCGAGACTTTGCCGCTGTTCGAGTGAGCCAGAACAAGTATCCGGCCAAACAAGTCAGTAAAATAACGCCATCAATGAAAGAAAGTTTGAGATCGATCAATAAAGCAAAAGTGAGAAGCATAAATCCAAATAAAACGGGTATTTCTCGTTTAAGAATATTGGATTTAACCCGCAGTGGCGTGACTAACGCCGCGATGCCTAATACCATCGCAATATTGGCGATATTAGATCCTATAGCGTTTCCGATTGCCAGACCGGGCGTACCTTTTAACGCTGCATTAATCGATACCACGACTTCTGGGGCTGAAGAGCCCATAGCAACAATGGTTAAACCGACGATTAATGGCGAGATACCAAAGTTTCTTGCGATAGCGGCGGCACCGTCGGTAAATCGGTCAGCACTCCATACGAGTAACGAAATACCGCAAATGATCATTGCAAAGTAAAGAAGCATATAACTGCTTGATTCTCCTGAGCTTTCTCATAAACAATACTTATTGTACCGATCGTCGAGAAGATTAATATTATATATCTCTAAATATGATGGTATTTCTTATTGAGACTAGCAAGTATAAATTTGTATCAAGTCATTAATTTGCTGTAAGTCAACAATCAGAAATTACCTAGTAAAACAAAGCGGCACATTATACGTAAGTGTGGTTTAGAAAGTAACTTATTAACGGCTAAAACAGGATTAATTTGTTAGTCGACCTAGCTGACAAGAGTATTGGGAAATTCAAAATGTTCAATATGCTTGGTTAATATAGCCTCAACTCGTAATAAGAGTTGAGGTTATATAGTTTTCTTATTTCTTAGTATGCAAAGATTCGGGTACAATGCGCAGCAAAGGGCTATTTTAAAACTGAGTAAATTAAATGACTGAACTAGAAATAAAGCAATTGATTGAGCAAGGAATTATCTGCCAATCCGTTGACATCACCGGTGATGGCAATCATTTTGAGGCTATTGTGGTTTCTGAAGCCTTTGAAGGAAAAAGGCCAGTAGCTAGGCAGCAGTTGGTTTACGCGACGGTACAAGATAAGATATCAAGTGGTGAATTACATGCTCTGTCTTTAAAGACTATTACGCCAACTGAGGCGCTAAAAGCTTAGGCTTTAGATAATGAGAGGATCTTATGGATAAGTTACAAATTACCGGTGGCAACAAACTTGATGGAAGCATCCGAATTTCTGGCGCCAAAAATGCTGCTTTGCCAATTTTAATGGCTACGTTACTGGCAGAGGGGCCAACAACCATTGGCAATGTACCTCATTTAAATGACGTAACGACAACACTTGAATTGTTAGGAGTGATGGGGAACTCAATGACTCTTGGCGAAAATATGATGGTTGAAATTGATACTAGCACCATCAAAACCTTTGAAGCTCCCTATGATTTAGTTAAGACTATGCGGGCCTCAATCTTAGTTCTTGGACCATTGTTAGCCCGATTTGGCGAAGCTGATGTTTCTTTACCTGGTGGTTGTGCCATCGGTTCCAGACCGGTTGATTTGCATATTAAAGGGATGCAGGCAATGGGAGCAGAGGTTGATGTAACGGATGGTTACGTGCGGGCACGTGCTAAGAACGGCCTTACGGGCGCACGAATTTATATGGATATTGTGAGTGTTGGTGCAACCGAAAATTTATTAATGGCGGCAACTCTGGCCAAAGGTACCACGATATTAGAAAATGCGGCGCGAGAGCCTGAAGTTGTTGATGTGGCTAATTATTTGATTGCTATGGGGGCCAATATTACAGGTGCAGGGACTGACGTGATAACTATTGTGGGTGTTGACAAGTTGATAGGGGCTCACCACGAAGTATTACCGGACAGGATTGAAACCGGAACCTACCTAGTCGCAGCTGCCATTGCGGGAGGGCGGGTCAAGGTCAAAGATACTAACCCTGAAATTTTGGAATCCGTTTTGCTAAAACTTGAAGAAACTGGCGCAGAAATCACCACCGGAGAAGACTGGATAGAGCTTGATATGAAAGGCAAACGTCCTAAAGCAGTTAATATTAGAACGGCACCTTATCCAGGATTTCCAACCGATATGCAGGCGCAATTTACAGCGCTTAACGTGATTGCAGAAGGTACCGGTGTTATCACTGAAACCATTTTTGAAAATCGATTTATGCATGTTAGCGAATTGCAGCGGATGGGGGCAGATATTCAAATAGAAGGCAACAATGCGATTTGTACTGGCGTTGATAAACTTACCGGTGCTCAAGTGATGGCGACTGATCTTAGAGCGTCAGCAAGTTTAGTATTAGCCGGGCTCGTTGCTGAAGGAAAAACCGTGGTGGATCGGATCTATCACATTGATCGTGGTTATGAATGTATCGAAGAAAAGCTGCAACTGATGGGAGCGAATATCAAGCGGGTTTCATAATTGAGTAGAACATAGAATTAAGTGATTGAGATATCAAGGATTGGCATCTGAGATAGGTTTTTCTCTTAATTTTAAGGTCAGTTTGATTGGCTGTCCTTGCCTGATAATATCTAGTACAACTTGTTTCCCGATAGGGGTCGCAATAAATAATTGGCGGAATAGTTCGCCACTGGTGATTAATTCTCCATTATAGTGAGTAATGAGATCTTTGTATATGAGCCCCGCTTCAGCGGCAGGACTGTCGGGTTCCGTTCGCTCTACAAAAAATCCAATTCCAAAATCGACGCCAGGATTGAGGGAATTGTAACCCTGTCTACTCAAACTTCCACCGCTAACGCCTATCCAGTTTCTGACCACTCTGCCATGTTTTTTGATGTCATCAAATATTTCTTTAACTATATTAATCGGTATGCCAAAGTTAATACCAATTTGATCATTTCTTTCTATGGTAAATTTTGCGCTACTGATACCAATAACCTGACCTTTTGTGTTGATTAATGCGCCTCCCGAATTTCCATAATTAATAGATGCATCTGTTTGAATTCTAGGAGAAGATAAAGTACCACTATTAATGGCACTTATAATTCCCAATGTCACAGAGTTTTTAAATAACCCAAATGGAGTACCAATAGCCATAACAATATCGCCAGTTTTAACTTCACTTGAAACTGCGAGCTCTGCAACCAAAGGCGTTTCAACATCGACTTTTAGTACAGCAATATCATTTTGCTTGTCGAAACCTACCACTTTTGCATATTTTCGTAATCCATTAGAAAAATGTACTGCTATAAAGTCACTTCGTGCGATGACATGATAGTTGGTTACGATATATCCATCGCTATCAAAAATGACCCCTGACCCAACGCCTATTGAAAAATCAACTAGCATATCACCTTTTCTTCCATCCGTTGCAGGTCGTGCGCGGCCTTTTCGCCTAGCCTGAACGCTAACAACGGAGGGGCCTGCTTTCTCTATCGCTTTGGCATAGGAACTAATTTGTGATGGGATCGAGGTTTCGACTAAAGCGGAGGCAGGTTCGGTGGCACTCTTTTGATAAAATGCCCATGCTTTTTGGGCTTCTTGCCAGTTGAAACTCATTGGGCTTTTGGGAATAAAAAACAACACTGTAAAACCAGCGATCCCGCCTAACAGTGCGTATTTGATAATATGGACTAAATGGGCAAGGAGCTTCATCGATTAGGAATTCTTAGCGCTTTCAACATCCAGACTGTTATGGTTGATAACACCTTTCGCTTTTATTGCGTAGTCAAGTGCTTGTGCATCTTGTTCTTCTTTTGCTTTGGCTATTTTGACAACATTATTATCTTCTGCTGGTTGCTCTTCATTCTCAGCTTGCTGCTTGTCAGCTTTAGTGGCTTGATTGCGATATTCATGGGCCTGATACAATTGATCGGCGTTAAATACACTATCGCTCGACTCCTCCTTATTTGCTTGAGTGAGGATCGGCTCTGCATTTGTTTCGATATTTGCTTCGGAATTTTTAGGTAAAACCTGAAATGTCTGATTGGCACATAGTTGGTTAGAGCTTTTTGCCATGTGATCATACAGTGATTGATAGCTGTCAGATACATGATTAAATAGTTCTGCTGTTTTTTCGAAATGGGTATTAACCTTAGAATGAAAGGCTTCCAACTCAGAGGTTTTCTCCTTAAGTTGTTGTTCCAGTCGATTTTTTTCAGCTTCACTGGAAGAGTTTTTCTTACCAAATAAGAAACCAACAATGGCGGCAACAACAATTCCTACAACCGTTAATATTTCCATGAGATACCTTTATTTAAGCGATTTAAGTAACAAGCTAGTTACCAAGTAACTATATCTTACTCTCCTAAGCATAGTCGAATAATTTTTAGTCAAAATTAAGATTTAATGTCTTTTATCAATAAAAAACTTGCTGTTATTGATTACACCTGTAATACTATAATCATGAATTACATTTGTAATCAATTGATAGTGAAGATTAAGGATTAAATATGCAAATTAGTCACTCCGAAAAAATTTTGATGGACGTGCTGTGGCAGGGTGCTTCAAAAGCTGCGCCGCTAACGGCAAGGAAAATCATAAGACAGGTTGAGCATAATCTGGACTGGCATGATAAAACGGTCAAAACGCTGCTTAACCGGTTGCTCAAAAAAAGTGCAATTGCTTTTAAAAAAGAAGGGCGAGAGTATTTGTATTATCCCATTTTGAAAGAACAAGATTATTTGCGCAATGCATCGGATAATTTTCTTAAAAAGGTTTTTAAGGGCAGCATCACTTCGTTAGTCGCTTCTTTTGCGAAACAAGAAAAGTTGAGTGATAAAGATTTGGCTGAATTAAAAGCGTTGATTGAAGATATCGAAAAATAAATAAGGAAAAACCAATGATTGATTCATTGTTTGAAATTTTTGTTCTTAAAAGTATAGGTATAGCTATACTGCTTTTGTTAATTATTGTCGTTAGGCCGATGGTATTGAAGTGGTTGAATGCTCAAGTCGCCTATGGTTTATGGCTGATGCTGCCCATTTACTTATTGATGCCCGTGACCACCGCAGAAATGAACTCGACCGGTGGTTTTATGACTTTTATTTTGGGTGGGGATATCTTATCAACCGATCATAATGAAAACCAATGGTTCGATAGTGGTAGGATCGTAAATTGGAGTTTGATTGTCTGGGGGAGTGGCTGCCTGATAATGTTAGGTATCTTCTCAGTACGGTACCAGCGGTTGAAAAAGAGTTTAAAAGAGATCAGAGTCAGTAATAGATTTATTAATAAGCAAAGTGATGCCAAAAATGGGATAAATATTCAGTTTGTTTCAAGCTCATTAATTGATGTGCCTGCAGTCTTTGGATTGTTTCAATCTTATCTTATATTACCCGATGATTTTTTTAGCCTAGCCAATAAAAATCAACAAATGATACTGCAACACGAATTTTATCACCTAAACCGCCATGATCATCGATTCAATTTTTTGCGAGTTTTTATCAAAAGCCTGTTTTGGTTTAACCCAATGTTTTACTGGGCTGATAAATATTGCGAAGCGGACCAAGAAATGTCCTGTGATTTGGGGGTATTACAAAATTCAGACATCGAAGAGAGAAGAAACTATGCCAACGTGTTATTGCAGTCAATGATTGGCATAAAACAAAATAAATTAATTAGTCAGTGGAAATATCAATCATTAATAAAGGAGAGAGTTAAAATGTTAAA
>CAYVSL010000048.1:0-24590 GCA_964454125.1 uncultured Kangiella sp. | reverse complement strand
GGATTAACAATAAGGTTGATTTCATTTTATCTAGATCTCTAACACATTCCCAACTCATTCCTTCATGGATATGAAAAACTAGTTTATCAGAATCTTCAAATCCAAAATTTTCTATCACTTCATCTAGCAAATTTGACCAAGCACCTTGAAGTTCTGACATTGCTGTTTTTATATATCCAGTAGGTTCAGTTGTAAACACCATAATTTATCCTACTCAACGTTTTAACTGTTGATTCTAAGGCCCACAGAGTATGTTATCCTATGCCTCTATTTTTTAAGTCGAATTTGAAATATACGGAATTATATCCAAAGAATCAAATAGTCATAATTCTAAAGATTCATTTTTCGGGAACAAACGCCTTCGGTCTCTGTTTTTTGTTTGGATCTAATCAATAATTGATTGTCATATAAATTTTAACAACATGAAATAATGACAATACTCACACCAAAAAAATAAATAGAAAAATCAATAAGATAAAAAATTTCGTAAAAATAGTTAAAACGCGCAATACCCTCTGTTAGATTGTGTGAAAGCTTTGTTGTGTATAGTAAATCTAAAGTATCATTCTGCCGCCATTATATCGCTCTATTTGATACTTAGATCAAGTTAATCGCTTTACTCTTCGGTTACTTTACACTGTCAAACTTATGCCAAATACCCTTAAGGACAACAATAATGCATAGCAACAGAAAACAAATTCTGCAGTGGGCTGAGTCGGGTCAAATTGATAATGCCAATATTGGTCAAATTATTCAAATCGCCGATGCTGAGCCAAAGCTAGGCGAGTGGATTGATTATTTAAAACTTGGACTGTTATGGTCAGCAATAATCGCTATTTGCAGTGGAATGATTTTTTTCTTTGCTTACAATTGGCAGGATATCAGCCGTTTTACAAAATTTTCATTAGTAGAAACGATGATGCTTTTCGCGACTATTACCTATATTCGCACTGCCCCCACTAAAGTGCTTACCACAGCGACTTTAATGGGTATGTCCCTGTTCACCGGTGCGTTATTAGCACTCGTTGGTCAAACCTATCAAACTGGTGCAGATCCTTGGCAACTATTTGCCACTTGGGCTCTGTTAATGCTGCCTTGGGCGATGATCGGCCACACCAGTAGCTTGTGGATACTATGGGTGGGCTTAGTGAACCTAGCCGTGTCACTTTATCTGGAAGTCTCTCATGGGATATTTGACATTTTACTGACCGAGGAAATAAGGCTGTGGATTTTTACAATACTCAATACCGGACTATTGTGCGCTTTTGAATATCACTCTTTTATCAACCAAAAAAAACAAGATAATCGTTACGTTAATCAACTATTAGCATCAGCCGCCGGAACGGCAATTTCGTTTTTAGCCATTTGGACAATATTTGAATATAAATTTGAATTTGCAGGATTTATTTTTTATGTCATTTGGATCACTTGCGCTTTTTATATTTATCGATATAAGGTTCGCGACCTGTTTATTTTGTCGATGGGTTCTCTGAGCGTCATTATTATCCTAGTCAGTTTACTACTAGAAGTCATCGATACCAGTATGGATGACGGTGGATTTTTATTGATCAGTTTTACCATTATTATCTTATCGACTTTAGCGGGTATTTGGTTAAAGAATTTATCCAAACAATTTGCTCAAGTATCAAATACTATTGAGCCAGAAGCATTAATCACTGCAAACACGGAGGCGAAATAATGAATACTCCAAGTACCTTGTTTGATCAACATCTTTGGTCAAAACTAAAACAATCAAATCTAGTACAAGGCGAAATGCCAATAACTCAAACCAGTGAAACACCTTGGTATATTAGCGCAATGCAAGGATTTGCCGGATGGATTGCGGCCTTTTTTTTGCTAGCTTTTTTCGGTACGGTATTCACTTGGATTTTTGATCGAGAAAGCGCTTTTGTCCTAATCGCGATCGGGCTGGTTGGTAATACCATTGCCTATGGTCTGTTTCGAGCTGACAATAAAAATGAATTTTTACACCAGCTCGGTCTGGTATTTAACTTGTGCGGCCAACTAATGGTTGCTTGGGGTATTTATGAGACCACTCGTTCCTTTGATCCGAATTACTTTTTTATACTGTTTATCTATCAAACCATTCTGGTATTTTTAGTTCCCGATTTTGTCAGCCGAACATTAACGACTTGGTTTGCGATGTTCGCATTATTTGCCGGTTTTAGCCGAATGGGGATATTTAATCTTGGCGTAGCGATGGCAAGTACAATGTTTGCCATTGTCTGGCTCAATGATCTTAACTGGAAAAAATACAAAGCGCTTTGGGAGCCAATAGGATATGGGCTGGCACTTTCAATATTGCAATTTAATGGCCAACTATTATTTGGCCACGAGTTTTCCTGGTGGTATCAAACCAATCATCTTAATTGGCTTAACCTGTATTCTTTTTGGTTTAGCGAGGTTCTTATCTCAGCAATTTTTATCAACATTATACTAAAACTTAGCAAACAGTATCAAATAGCGATCCAGTCTCATGCTGGTTTATTAGTCGTTGCCAGTGGGGTGTTAGTGATTGCTCTTGGCTACTTTATTATCGGTACTAGCGGCGCATTATTATTACTTTTAATTGGTTTTATGAAACAACGTCGACTATTGGTTAGCTTGGGAATAGTTGCTCTGCTTGGATTTATCTCTTGGTATTACTACAATTTAGGACTAACTTTACTGACAAAATCAATCATATTAATGGGATTTGGATTGGTTTTTTTTATCGGTTTTTATCTATTAAGTGTTTATAATGGTGCAAAGCGTTTGTCGCTGGATAATTTTAAAACTAAATATCAAATGGACAGCACTAAATGGATAGCTTTTGGCACGATGGTATTAATATTGGTCCTAGTTAATTTCAATATTTATAAAAAGGAACAAATACTCGACCGTGGTCAGGTTGTTTTATTAGAACTTGCCCCGATTGATCCGCGCTCTTTGATGCAAGGTGATTATATGCGTTTAAGATTTGCGATTGAGTCAAGCGTTTTAGAGAAACAAGAAAAAGAGCCTCCATTAAAAAACCAATCCAGTGGTTATTTTATCGTCAATTTGGACAAAAATGATGTAGGTACATTTGCACGAATTGATAATGATAAACCGTTGGCGGACAGCCAAATCAAAATGCAGTTTAGAGTTCGACATGCGAGAATTCGTTTGGCAACTCATGCTTTCTTTTTTGAAGAAGGAACGGCCTCAGAGTATGAAAAGGCACGATATGGAGAGTTTAGAGTGGATTCAAGCGGAGAATTATTGCTCAATAATTTGAGAGATGAATCTTTTGAAGTGCTTGGTTTTAATCGGCCGAGTCATTAACTCTGGCTCGCGATTTTTTTTGTATAAAACCTAACGTCTGAAAGATTCGAATAGTGGACGTTCGAATGAACGTCTTTCATTTTTTAAAAGCGTTTCGCAGCGCTACGCTCTGACTGCGACATTCTTTTGTCAAGAGCAACAAAAGAACGCAAAAATGCTTTTGACCTTAAAATAACAAAAAATAGGTGCGGACCAAAGGTCCGCTTCCCAAACTATACAGCCCTTTAATACAACTACTGGATCTGCACTAATTTAAACCCCTCTTTCTTTAACAATTCCACGATCCCTTGTTCACCAATAATATGTCCGGCACCAACCACTACAAATAGCGACTTATTAGCCTTAATATTCTCAGAAATCTTCTTTGTCATATTAATATTACGATCATCAAATATTGCCTGATACATTGCCTTTGCGCCAGGTTGCTCAAAATCAGCTTGAAACATTATTTTCATTGCATTGTCATCACCTGATTTCCAAGCGTCAAACAATCCAACAAAGTCTTCTTTTGTCATTTGTAAGCTTTGCAATAACATTGATTCTTGCTGCTGTTGATCAAAGCCGCCTAATAATTTAAATTGAGATTCAGCCGATTCAAGACTGATCACATTCTTATTAGCCTGATGAGCTTTTTTTAAGAAATGTTTATCAATTCCTAACTCATCCTGATATCCTAATTTTTGCATACTCATTAACGATAATTGCACGCTTAAAAACCAAGCCTGGTAAGAAGAGAATTGTTGACACGGAAGCGATTTTTTTAAGCAGGCTTTCTTATACAAAGTTAACCCTTCTGGGCTTAAGCGTTTTTCCAATGGAACCGTTGGATTAAAAGCGTACTTTTGAATTAGGGGGACCATTTTTGCTTCATCTTTCGGCTTTAAATCGATTTCAACCACCAAATGGTTAGTATTCGAATAAGCTTGATAAATGGCGTCAGAAAGTGGATACATATCATTTGAGCCGAGATGGATCGAGCCAAATAAATAGCTTTTATTGCCATTCTTACTAACCTGCCATAAATCCGGCTGACCATTGTCGGCAAGCAGATGATTTGTTGTCAGTAATAAAATGGTGATGAAAAAATATCTAAATTTTGATAGTTTCATATTGATCTCTTTTGTTTCATTCCAATATAGTCCCGCTAGATTAGCTGATAGTTTAAACCTAAAATAATGAGTTGAAGCGCGAGAAATAGCGCCACCCCGCAATGCGCCTGACTATGCGAAAAAGGGGCTCATTACCGATAAGGTACCATACCATTTTTCACTACGTCATGCACACCGCAAGATAGCACTCTTTCCACGACTTTAACTCATTATTCTAGGTTAAACCAACTGTTATTTAATACAATCAATGTTATCTTGTATAATACCTAATCAAGAACTAATACGGATATAAAAATGGAAATTAAAATTTTTAGAGCCGACTATCACAATAGCCATCAAGCTAGCGATATAAGTTATCTGCTAGATAGCTACGCCTCTGATCCGATGGGTGGCGGAAAGGCCCTTAGCAATGAAGTAAAAAATAATTTGGCGGCTGAGTTATCCAAACTACCCAATGCCTTCAGTCTGTTATGTTATGTAGGTAACCAACCTGCCGGATTGATTAACTGTTTTTTTGGATTTTCAACATTTAAGTGTAAACCTCTTCTTTATATTCACGACGTGGTCGTTATCCCGGATTTCCGTGGTCTGGGACTTAGCCAAAAAATGCTCCAAAAAGTTGAAGAGATTGCCAGAAAAAAAGAATGCTGCAAAATAACGTTGGAAGTACTTGACGGAAATAAAGTCGCAAAAAAGGCTTACCAGAAATTCGGTTTTTCTGGATACGAATTAGACTCACAAATGGGCAATGCCCTATTTTGGGAAAAAACACTTTAACTTGGCACAAATAACCTAGGTAGCACGATGTTAGAAATCAGACCCAATTGCGAATGTTGCGACAAAGATCTTCCTCCAGATTCTGTTGATGCAAGAATATGCACTTTCGAATGTACTTTTTGCAAAGACTGTGTGGGATCTAAATTCAATCACGTTTGTCCGAATTGTGGTGGTAACTTCGAAAATAGGCCTATCAGGCCAAGCGAATTACTAAAAAAGTACCCGGCATCCCAACAGCGAATTGTAAAATAAGAGTGATGCACAAATTAGACACCTTAGAGAAAAAAGCTCTAGATTGATGTTTTTTAAGCTATATACCCGTTATCCTTCAATCTGTATAATTCAGCCAACATGTTTTTCAATACAGCTACTGATAGATGATGAAAAAAAGCACCACTGCACTAATTATCCTTGATGGATGGGGATACAGCGAATCTTCTGACTCCAATGCTATTATGGCGGCCAATACACCCACATGGGATAAGTTGTGGAAAACCTACCCTCACACCCTAATATCCGGCTCTGGTACCGATGTCGGCCTACCCGACCAGCAGATGGGGAATTCCGAAGTGGGTCATCTTAACTTAGGCTCAGGTCGGGTTGTTTATCAGGACTTTAGCCGTATTAGTAAAGCCATCAAAGATGGCGAATTTCAACAAAATAAAATTATTGGCATTGCTATCAATAAAGCTGCAAATAATCAAAAAGCACTGCATATTATGGGACTGCTTTCGGATGGGGGGGTGCATAGCCATATTGACCACATTAAAGCCGTTATGCAATTAGCCAAGGAAAAGGGTGTTAAAGAAATTTATCTGCACGCTTTTCTTGATGGTCGGGATACGCCTCCTAGAAGCGCACAACAATATATTGATCAAATTGACCAATTAGGTGCCGGGCGAATTGCCAGCATTACTGGTCGATATTTTGCTATGGATAGAGATCAACGCTGGGATCGCGTTGAATTAGCCTATCGAATGCTCACTCAGTCTATCACTGATAATCATTACCCCAATGCAACGGACGCGTTAAATGCTTCTTATCTACGTGATGAAAATGATGAATTTGTGAAACCCACTTTAATTGGAAATAAAGCTCAAATATCAACCGGTGACTCCGTTATTTTTATGAACTATCGTGCTGATCGGGCCCGCGAAATCACCCGGGCATTTGTCGATAAAGAGTTTGATGGTTTTGATAGGGGTACAAAAATCGATCTCGCTGATTTTGTTATGCTCACTCAGTATGCCGATACAATAAAAGCGAGCTGTGCTTATGGGCCGGTATATTTACCAAAAGTCTTAGGTGAACATTTGCAAGATCTAGGTAAAACCCAACTGAGGATTGCCGAAACTGAAAAATATGCTCATGTGACTTTTTTCTTTAGTGGTGGCATCGAAAAGCCATTTGTGGGTGAAGATCGTGAACTGATCCCTTCGCCACAAGTGGCCACTTACGACTTACAACCCGAAATGAATGCACCACTGTTAACCGATAAATTGGTTGCTGCAATTGAAGGTGGAAAGTACGACTTTATTATTTGTAACTTTGCCAATCCAGATATGGTGGGACACACCGGCAATTTTGAGGCCACCGTACACGCCATTGAAGCACTAGACCGTTGTTTGGCCAGAATCGTTAAATCATTACAGAAAAATGGAAGCGAAGCCATGATCACCGCTGACCATGGTAATGCGGAGAAAATGACGGATCAACAAACGGGCCAACCGCATACCGCACATACCAATTATCTGGTGCCATTTATTTACGTTGGTAGAAATGCAAAAGCCACAACGGATAAAGGTGTTTTATCTGATGTTGCCCCCAGTTTGTTATCCATTGCCGGACTGCCGATCCCCAAAGAAATGACTGGCAAACCGTTGATGGAGATCATTGAATAGACTCATGTTTATTACTAACGGAGATTGCCGCATTATGCTCGCAATGACAAATCAGATTTGAATCAATATGCCTCGTTAATATTTTTGTTCTTCTATTCAATGGCCATCTTGGCTAACACCGGCCAATCGGAAGAAGAAAAAGCAGCTGCCAAACAAGAATTACTGCAGCTAAAGAGTAAAATCAAAAATCTTCAATCGAGTCTGTCGAAAAAAAGAAAACAACAATCTTCGGCACTTAGGAAACTTCGAAGTTCTGAAAAAAAAATTGCAACGACCACAAAAATATTGCGTTCAACGATTCGCCAGCTTAACAAAAAAGAGAAAGAACTAAGCAGCCTTCGAAAAAAACAAAAAACATTAGAAGCCGATAAACAGATTCAAAAAAAGGCGCTCGCCGATCAACTTCGTTCAGCTTACATAAACGGCAAACAGGAATATTTAAAGTTGTTGCTTAATCAGCAAGATCCCGATGAATTAGGCCGAATGTTGGTCTATTACGATTATATGAACAAAGCGCGCAGTAAACAGGTTAAACAACTGCAAACCACTTTAAGCGAACTGAAAAATATTGATGTTGCTATTCAGCAAGAAATTCGCAAATTAGAGGTATTGCGTCGCTCAAAAGAGAATGAAACCAAACAACTAAAAATACTCAAACAAAAACGTAAAAATCTAGTGGATGCCCTTGGTAAAGAAATAGCGACCAAGAGTGACGAATTAACCGAATTAGAAATCAACGCGCAAGAATTACAACAGTTAATTGATTCGGTTAGAAAAACCATCGAACATATGGATTTTTCTCAACCTTTGGAAGGCCTTAGAAAAATAAAAGGAAAACTCCGTTGGCCATCCACAGGTAAACAAATTAAGCGTTACGGTTCACTTAATCAAGGGCAACGAAGCAGCGGAGTTCTAATTGCAGGAAAAGAAGGAAAGGATATTAATGCTATTCATCATGGTCGGGTGGTTTATTCAGATTGGCTAAGAGGATTTGGATTGCTACTAATCATTGATCATGGAAAAGGCTATATGAGCCTGTACGGTTATAATCAGGCACTCTACAAAGACGTGGGTGATTGGGTGGAAGCCAACGAAGCGATTGCCACCTTAGGACAAAGTGGTGGCCAAAAACAGCCAGCACTCTATTTTGAATTGCGTCATCAAGGTAAACCAATCAACCCCAAAAGATGGTTTAGGTAGCGATTACCTATTGAATCTCACTTAATATTTTACGATAAAAAATGTCAACCGCCGCATCAACCGAAGCTTCACCACCTAACCGCTCATATAATGAATTAGAATTACTCATTATTCATCCTCCTAGATCTCATAAAAAATCAGAGTGTAATAGAAAAACACCGATCATTCTAGAATAATCGTTATTGATATCTCCGATTATCTCAAAATATGATTTCCAACCTCTTGAGATAGCACGAGCAGAAACCCAAAAGAACCTAGCTCCAATGTAAACAATAAAAAACAGATTTATATTAGCGATCTTTGCCGTATCGGCTCTGTTATAATGGACAACCAATTAAATGGACCGCCCAGTCAACCTAGGTTATTAAATCGTGTATTCCCATAAATTTTCAACATTACCCCTCAGCAACGCATTAATTACTAATCTTTCCAGCCTAGGTTACACTGAAATGACCCCCATTCAGGCAAAGAGTTTACCAATCATTCTAGCGGGCAAAGATGTTGTCGCTCAGGGAAAAACAGGATCAGGTAAAACAGCTGCTTTTGGTTTAGGCCTGCTACATAATCTTGAGGTTAAACGATTTCGAATTCAATCTTTGATATTATGTCCCACCCGAGAACTCGCTGATCAAGTCGCTAAAGAAATCCGTAGATTAGCTCGTTCAATTCACAATATCAAAGTACTTACTCTTTGTGGCGGTGTGCCTCTCGGCCCTCAAATTGGTTCACTGGAGCACGGTGCACATATCATCGTTGGTACACCCGGGCGTATAGAAGATCATATTAATCGAGGTCGCTTAAATTTGAATGACCTTAATACTTTGGTGCTTGATGAGGCGGATAGAATGTTGGAAATGGGTTTCCAATCTGCTTTAGATTTGATCTTTTCGTTATGTCCCAAGAAACGCCAAACATTATTATTCAGCGCCACTTTTCCCGATCAGATTAAACCGATCACCAAGAACATTATGAACAACCCTGAAACCGTTAAAGTTAGTTCGACCCACGACAACAGCAGTATAAATCAGCATTTCTTTCAGATAGCAAATAATGACCAACGTTTGATGGCATTACGATTATTGCTATCTAAATATCGGCCAGAATCCAGTGTGGTATTTTGTACTACAAAAATTGAAACTCAATCGGTCGCCGATGAACTATCTGGATACGGGTATAGTTGTATGGCATTGCATGGAGATTTAGAGCAAAAAGATCGTGATCGTACTTTGGTTATGTTTACCAACAAAAGCATATCCATATTGGTGGCCACCGATGTCGCTGCTCGTGGTCTGGATATTGAAAGTCTTGACGCGGTTATCAACTATCAAATCTCAAGAGATCCAGAAGTTCATGTGCATCGGATTGGTCGAACCGGTCGAGCTGGTAGCCAAGGTGTTGCATTGACTATTATTGCAGAAAATGAAGTGCATCGAATTATAAAATTAGAAGATTACCTGAAACGTTCTATCAAAATGGAAGCATTGCCCGATGCTAAAATTCTTGATAAAAAAATGGCAAAACCCACAATGGCCACACTACAAATTGATGGTGGTCGAAAACAAAAAGTTCGTCCGGGAGATATTCTTGGTGCGTTAACTGCAAAATCCAAGCAAACAGGTAAAAGTAATATCAGTGGCAATCAAATCGGCAAAATTCAAATCTTTGATTTAAAAGCTTATGTTGCTGTTGAACAAAAAATTGCAGATGTGGCCCTCAGAAAAATTGTTAATGGAAAATTAAAAGGACGCACTTTTAAAGCGAGATATATTTTTTCTTAACTCTTTCAATCGTTACATTTTTATAAAGTTTATATTTCTATTGGAAAACGGTCATTAGCTCCCCATTCACTCCAACTACCATCATAAACGATACCCTTTTTAATGCCACATTCTTCTGCGGCAAGAGCTAGAATACAAGCCGTTACACCAGAACCACAACTAAAAATAAGCTGTTTTGCATCTGGGCTTATTACCTTTTTAAAGATCTCACTTAAATCTTCTTTATTTCTAAAACAGCCATTAATTAGCAGTTCGGAAAATGGTAAACAAGTTGAGTTAGGAATGTGCCCTTTTTTTAATTCTTGCCTAGGTTCGGGTTCTTGCGAGTTAAAACGTGAATATGAGCGCGCATCCAATATTAGTAACTTGTTATTGCTAAGATTATCTAACACCTGTTGGCCAGAAAAAACCTGTGCCGAATTGAACTTAGCAAAAAAATTTCCATTGGTATTTATTTGAGAATAGTCAGTATCAATCGGATAGTTAGCTTCGACCCATTTAGGTAAACCACCATTTAAAACAAATACATTTTTATGCCCCATCACTTTAAACATCCACCAAGCACGAGGAGCAGAAAAAATACCCATAGCATCATAGATGATAATGATCGATTGATTGTTGATGCCCAGATTTCTTGCTGCGAGTTGGAACTCATCGGCGGAGCACAACATATGGGGTAATTCAGTGGTTTTGTCGCAAATTTCCGTATCAAAATTGAATGGTTTAGCACTGGAGATTTTGTTCAAAGGCTCTGGAATGCTCTTACCATTTGGCTGTTTCTTCATCGTGGCATCAAGGATCACGATGTCGGGATGAACGATATTTTGATTTAGCCAATCAATACTAACTAAATTACTTTGACGTTTTATCATTTTTTATATAAGTCTTATTTGATAAAATATTACTGACAAAACCTGTTTGTCAGGCTAGTTTATTTATCCGACCAAACCGCAAACTCATTACCATTTGGATCGCCAAAATGAAATCTTTTTCCGCCGGGAAACTCAAATATTGGCTTAATGATTTTAGCACCAGCCTCTTCAACTTCTTTTTGGGTCTCTTCTAAACGTTCGCTATATAAAACGATCAATGCACTACCATTATCTGTTGAACTTTTTTTCTCGGATTTATAAAAGCCGCCGTCAATACCTGCGCCAAAAAACGCACAATATTCTAGGCCATAGTCTTGAAATGTCCAATCAAATACTTTTGCAAAAAATATTTTAGTTTTATACATATTTTTTGCAGGAAATTCTACATAATTTATTTTGTGATGATTACTCATTCGTTTTTCCCTTTTGCATGATTTCTGCTACTCGATGGCTGGCACTATCTTGCTGAGACAGCAATCCGTCGATCACCCCTTGAATATCTTGTACATCTTTATTTTGACTCATTTTAGAATGTCCTTTTATTTCGGTAATTTCAATGCGAAACCCTACAATAGCCTTTAACATCGCATTGATTTTATTTTCTGAAAGCTTACCAATCAACCAAGGATCCGTAAATTGAGATTCATGTATTTGAGAAAGCCTATCAACCACAAAAAGCGTCCCCTGTTGGTCAAGAAGTTGGGCTTTTCCTTTTATCTCTACTGCTTGATAGTTCCAAGTGGGTACTTGTTCAGTTGATTGATACCAACTTGGTGAAATATAAGCATCTTCACCTAAAAAAGTCACAATTAAATCATCTGCGGCATTTAAAGCTTCGACTTGTTTATTTTGTTTCGCAATATGCCCATATAGGCAACTATTTTCTTTATCAATAATAAAAGGTACATAGGTTTGAATGATGTACCCGTTTGTGCTGGTAATCAATTGACCCAAAAAATGGCTACCCAGAAATTTAAAGCATTGCTGTTCAGTCATTTTAAAGCTAGGTCGACTATACATTATTTAAATTCCCTTTTTCGACTACAAAAGTATTTCTTGGTTACATAGACTATAATCAAATTAGAGAAATTTCAACCTTTAACCACACTTCTATTTTAGGATCTATATCGTATGACCCCCCAAATCTCTGAATCAGTTTACAGTATCAGTCCAGAAAGCTCACTTGAACTGCTTTCAATCAATGAAATGCGTTGGCTAATCGAACAATCGCAAGGCGAAAAGCATGAATTGATAAGACGTTGCGTTTTGGCGGTACTCAATAGCGGCTCTGAATTGGACAATGCCAAAGAGATATTGGAAAAATATCGTGATTTTGATGTTAAATTGAGTTGGCAAAGGCGTGGCATTCGATTTGAATTAATTAATCCGCCTACCCAAGCTTTTGTTGATGGCGAAATGATCCTCGGAATGAGAGAGCATTTGTCTGCCGTGGTTCGTGATCTTATTTATAGCCCAAGTTTATTACAAACAAATAATAATCATGGTTTGCCCGAAGGACGAAAAATATCCGATTATATTTTTAGGATACTCAGAAACGCAGAAACAGTGATCCCCGGTCGACGTCCCAATTTAGTGATCTGTTGGGGAGGCCATTCAATCCCGGAAGTCGAATATAAATACACTAAAAAGGTTGGTTATGAATTTGGACTCAGAGGGCTGGATATCTGTACTGGCTGCGGCCCCGGTGTTATGAAAGGCCCCATGAAAGGCGCGACAATCTCTCATGCCAAACATCGTAATCTTGACGCGCTCTATTTAGGTATAACGGAACCAGGAATTATCGCTTCGGAGCCGCCCAATCCGATTGTCAATCATTTGGTGATTATGCCGGATATTGAAAAAAGGTTAGAAGCTTTTGTACGACTCGCACATGCCATTGTCATTTTTCCCGGCGGAGTTGGTACGGCAGAAGAGCTTCTTTATTTGATCGGCATCTTACTCCATCCAGAGAATCAATCGATCCCATTGCAGGTAATATTAACTGGGCCTCAATCAAGTCAGCACTATTTTGAACAAATGGATCAATTTATTAGGGATACTTTGGGTGAACAGGCAACGGGCTATTACCAAATTATCATTGATAATCCTTGTAAAGTGGCGCAAAAGGTTAAACAAAGTGTAAAAATACTAACCCAGTTTCGTCTTGATCACAGCGATTCGTTTCATTTTAACTGGCGCTTAAAAATCGATGAAACCTGGCAGTTACCCTTTGAACCGACTCATCAAAGTATGGGAGAACTTAATTTGTCAAAAGAACAGCCCGTCCACGAACTTGCATTAAATTTAAGAAAGGCGTTTTCCGGTATTGTCGCCGGTAACGTAAAGCCTGATGGGGTTGCCGCGGTAGAAAAAAAGGGGCCATTTATTCTGCATGGTAGCCAGCAAATCAGCCAATCATTAGATAAGTTACTCAAAAGTTTTATTGCCGAAAAAAGAATGACCTTACCGACCCGAGAGTATGTTCCCTGTTATCGTATTGAATAAAATGGGCCCAAAGCTAACACCCATAATTTTTACAATCTTATAAACTTGTAACCAGCAATCCTGACCTCATCGATATTTTCAATAATCACCTGCTGAGCAATGGGATCGGCACTGATCGCTTTTTGTGAGGCAGAACACTCTTCACAACTGATTAATCAACCGTTTAATATCAGACAAATGCCGTCGGCTAATTTCTAATCGTTTTTCTTCCTCACCGAGTACCACATAGGAATGGCCTTCGTTATCTCGATGAATTCCGGTGATAAATTTTATGGCAATAATAGCATTTCGATGAATACGTACAAAACTTTTCGAAAACTCGTTTTGTAATTCTTTTAAAGTATCTTCAATGATGGTTTCCCCGCCCCGGTATTTAACAGTTACATACTTGAGTTCTGCCTGAAAATATACAATATCTTTGACGGGGATAAGTTTGATGTTGCCACTAATTTTGGCGGTGATATTGGTTCGACCTGTGTGTTGAGATTTAACGGCATTAATTTGAGCTTGATTTAAACTACAGGCCTTTTCGAGAGCTTCTTTTAGGTTTTTTTCTCTGACGGGTTTAAGAAGATAAGCTACGGCGCTAACATTAAAAGCGTCTAATGCGTACTCATCATAGGCTGTGGTAAAAATAATCGCTGGCGGTTCTGTTATTTGTGAGATGTGTTGCGCGGCTTCTAGCCCGTCCATACCGGGCATACGAATATCCATTAATACCACATCTGGCTTTTCGTTCTGACAGGCCGAAACAGCCTGCAAGCCATTATTTGCAAGTCGAACGGATTCAACAAATTCGAATTCAGACAATAATTGTTTTAATCTTTGTTGAGCCAGGGGCTCGTCATCAACCACTAATATTTTCATGTTATTCCTTTTTATATGATATTTTAATTACTTTTTTCTGTCACTCTAACACTGCCAGTTTAGTTGGAATGATCATCGATACTTTATATTCAGTTGGTAAGTTTTCTCTACTTAAACTGGCGTGACCTTTGAAAATCACTTCGAGTCTTTGGCTAATATTGTTGAGAGCAATGCCATGCCCACGATGATGGCTGTCGGTTGATTTTGGATTGCTGACCTGAACAGTTAAGAATCCATTTTGTCGTTTGATGACGATTTGAACGACACCTCCTTCCGCTAACATTTGAATTCCATGATAAACGGCATTTTCCAAGAGTGGTTGGACTGACAACGGTGGAACCATTACCGATAAACAGCTTTCCTCTACCTGCCAATCGACTTTGAGTCGATCACCAAGGCGCAAGCTTTCAATCGACAAATATTTTTTTCCATTTTCAAGTTCTGTTTTAAGCGGTATCAATTCGCTGTTAGTATCCAGAGTGGAGCGGATCAAATCGCTCAAATCTTCGATGGCGGTTTCAGCTTTTTTGGCGTCTATGCGGGTTAAGCTTGCAATAACATTCATGCTGTTAAATAAAAAATGTGGCCTAATTCTCGCTTGTAATGCTTCTAAACGAGCGGAAGATTCGAGCGCTAGTTGCTTTCGATATTGTTGTTGCAGGTAAAAATAACGCAATACTACCGCGCCAATTAAACCCGCAATGATCATATTTTTAATAAAAAATTGGAGCTGTGCTGCAACCGTTAGGTCAAAATAAACACCGTAATAAAAAACCAATGTGATATAACAATATAAAAAGGTCGCAGCCAATATGATCAATAGGCTGATTAAACCCGCAATAAAATCTTGCAGTTTGGCAAGCGTTGGTCGCAGCAAGCACAAGGCTGCAACAGAACTCAAGCTTATCCATTGTAGCGAAATCGAATAGAAACCAAATACCTGCCAATGGTCACTGCTAGACTGAACATTGAGTAAAGTAAAAATAACACTCAATAATTCGCCAATCAGTATGACCATTAAAACCGACTGAACCCGACAAAAATCAGGGAGAAAGAATTCCGGTAATAGGTTTTTTTCCATAGATTAATAATCTCTGTCTAGTATTCCTACGATAGCTGGAAATGATTGATCCCGCTATCATGAACCTTAATAAGGTCTGTGAAATAATTTGAATTGCATTAAATCTGCTGAATTAGCATTTCATAACCTATTGATCTAGTATATACCTGTATTTTGAGGTAGCGCGGGTATAAAAACAAGCACCATACAAAATGCCCAAGAGTCAATTGAAAAGCCCATTGATAACACAGTATAGGCAAAATCCTATAAATACTCACTTATGATACCGTTTTTTATTTTTGCCATTATTCAACGAATGACTTATTTTTTGAGATATTAATATGAAATGTTTGGTTAAATTACTATTACTAACACTAATAACGTCTGTTATTGCCACTGAAAAAAAAGATGAGTCAGCTGACAAGCAGGAAAAACCAAAATGGGATGTTAATCATCCTCCCGGAGAGGCGTATTTTGCCGACATTGATGTTACTCAAGGGACTTGGATGAATGTCGATGTTAGTCCCGATGGTAAAACGATTATATTTGACTTGCTTGGTGATCTTTATTGGATGCCGATCAGCGGCGGTGAAGCGAAAGCTTTAACCCATACCATCGCTTGGGAAATGCAGGCGACTTTTAGCCCCAATGGCAAAAAGATTGCATTTACCTCTGATCAGGGGGGGGGCGATAATATCTGGATCATGGATGTCGATGGATCCAATCAAACCCAAGTGACTAAGGAGTCTTTTCGTTTACTAAACAGTCCCAGTTGGAGTCCCGATGGACAGTATATTGCGGCAAAAAAGCACTTTACCTCAAGGCGTTCACTAGGTGCTGGAGAAATTTGGTTATACCATCGTGCGGGAGGTTCCGGATTACAATTAAACAAACGACCCAATGATCAAAAAGATATTGGTGAGCCCCGTTTTTCAGCAGACGGAAAGAAAGTCTATTTTTCACGAGATTCCACGGCCGGTGCCGTCTTTGAATACAACAAAGATTCTAATCAGACTATTTATGAAATTTTTTCAATCGATCGCAGTAATGGAAAAATAACCAAAGAAGTTTCCGGCATGGGTGGTGCGGTAAGACCAAGCCCTTCTCCCGATGGTAAATATCTAGCATTTATCAAACGAATTCGTAATCAATCCAGCCTATTTTTAAAAGACTTAACTACTGGGATCGAAATACCAATTTATAAAAATCTGGACAGGGATATGCAGGAAACTTGGGCAATCCATGGGGTTTATCCTAGCATTTCCTGGACACCCGATAGCCACAATTTAATTTTTTGGGCGGGGGGTAAGCTGCACAATTTAGATCGCGTTACTCAAGTGGCCAAAGAGATCCCTTTTCATGTAAAAACCACTCGTGAAATGCGCAAAGCGGTTCGTTTTAAAGTCAACCCGGGACCTGATACTTTTACGACAAAGATGCTTCGTTGGGTGCAGGTGCGTGCTGATGGAAAACAGGTATTATTTCAAGCGCTAGGTCAAATTTACACTCGAAATTTGCCTGACGGAAAAGCAAAACGGTTAACCAAATCAAAAGATGAAATGGCCTTTTATCCAGCTTATTCCAAGGACGGTAAATGGATTGTATACACCAGTTGGAATGATAAACAACAAGGTGGGGTGAAAAAAATTCGATCGAGCGGAGGCCGGAGCCATACCTTGACCAAACAACCCGGAAAATATATTGAACCCCATTTCTCGCCGGATGGAAAACAAGTTGTTTACCAAAAAATAACCCGAGGGAGACTGTTGTCACCGGACTATGATCTCAATCCGGGTATTTATCAGGTGAGTACCAAAGGCGGAAAGCCTCGGCTAATTACCGATACCGGAAGCGGCCCCTTTTATGCATCTTCCGGTGAAAGAATTTTCTTAAAAAGATACGCGGATAAAAAAACTCAATTAGTCAGTGTTAATTTAGATGGCCTCGATCCAATCATTCATGCGAGTAGCCAATGGGCAAGCGAATTTAATCTTTCACCGAATGGCCAATACTTAAGTTTTAAAGAGCGATATCAAATTTATATCATGCCATTTACGGAAGCCGCAAAAACCATTGAACTTTCACCCAAAGCGACTAATTTACCGTTGCTAAAAATCACTGAACAAGGAGGCAATCATTTATCTTGGAGTCATGATAGCGGGCAACTTAATTGGTCATTGGGAGCCCATTTATATCAACTTCAATTGCCTCCAATTGAACAATGGAACACCAAACAAAAAGAATTATCGATCGTTGATACCCCACTTGGCTTCAGTGTACAAAGTGATAAACCGCGCGGAAATACCCTTTTATCAGGTGCCAGAATCATCAGTATGAAAGGTGATCAAGTCATTGAAGAAGGCGATTTATTAATTGAGGACAATCGAATTAAAGCTATCGGAAAAAAAGGCACGCTGGATGTCCCTGACAATGCCAAAATTATTGCTTTGAATGGTAAAACCATTATTCCCGGGTTGATTGATGTTCATTGGCACGGCAGTCAAGGCAGTCGTCAAATTATCCCACAACAAAATTGGATGAATTTGGCCTCTTTGGCTTTTGGTGTGACCACTATTCATGATCCTTCCAATGATACAGGAGAAATTTTTGCCTCTGCTGAATTAGCTAGAAAAGGGCTTATCGTGGCACCTAGGATTTTTTCGACCGGAAAAATTTTGTATGGGGCAGAAGCATCCATAACCGCTGAAATTAATAATCTGGATGATGCCAGCCAACATTTACAAAGACTCAAACAGCAAGGAGCATTTTCAGTAAAAAGCTACAACCAGCCTCGTCGAGATCAACGACAACAGGTGCTTGAAGCCGCTAGAGCTTCTCAAATGATGGTGGTTCCAGAAGGTGGTTCTACTTTTCAACACAACCTAACGATGATAATCGATGGTCATACGGGTATTGAACATTCCATTCCTGTAGCTGCAATTTATGATGATGTAAAACAACTTTGGTCACAAAGTGAAACGGGTTATACACCGACATTGGTTGTTTCCTATGGCGGTATTTGGGGAGAGAACTACTGGTATCAACAAACGGATGTATGGAAACACCCACTGTTAAGCCGTTATGTGCCAAAAGAAATTTTATATCCACGAGCAATCCGTCGATCAATGGCACCCATTGAGGACTTTAATCATTTTAATTCGGCCCGTGTTTCTGCACAGCTTCAGGACATTGGTGTGAGCGTGCAGTTAGGAGCACACGGGCAGCGAGAAGGTTTAGGATCTCATTGGGAAATGTGGATGTTTGCCCAAGGTGGTATGACGCCGCTAGAAGTGATCCGGGCTGCCACTCTGGACGGTGCTAAATATATCGGAATGGATCAATATATTGGCTCGATAGAAGTTGGAAAACTAGCCGATCTGGCGATACTGGAGAGCAATCCTTTACAAGATATTTACGCAACCGATCAAGTGTACATGGTAATGATTAATGGACGTTTATATGAGTCGAACAGTATGAATGAAGTGGGCAATCATCCTAAAAAGCGGACAAAGCTCTTTTTTCAATAATATTGATTGGTCAACTTGTCGATCACTATCAATGGATCACTATTTTTGTACCTATTCAGTCAATATTGAGTGATTGTTTTCACCTTCAGGGTATTAGCCCTCTTGGTCAATGCAGGAGCAACTGCCAAGAAACTTCTCTTAATTATGCAGACTAGTTACACAATTTATAACAAATTAATATTCGCTAAACATCTTTTAAATTAGGTGAATATAAAAGAATTGTGTAAATTCCCTAAACTAACTCAAAGTCAGGTTATAAAATTTGTATGCGTATTTTAATTTTAGTTTTATCATTATCTATAGTCAGTTGTGTAAACCACAAAACAATTACAGGACAAGATTCAATAATACTTCATTGCCCTGCTTTTAATACGGCTAATTGGAGCAAAATTGAAATGGATCAATCTCAAAAAGCGATGTTTATTAATAAACAGAAATTTGCCATTCCTGTTGACTACCAAACACTTTGGTTCAAATCCAAATCAAATGCTATTGGTTTGTGTATTATTCCAGACAAGCGCAACAGGGGATCTAACTATGGTTGCAACAGTGCAAATATTGTCTACACCAAAAAGAACAATATCTGGCAACTGCAAGATCAAAAGGTCGCTATTTGTAGCAGTTGATGAAAACGATTCAACTCATAGGGAGTATTAACTGGCTTCTACGAATAATTTAAGTAGCATCTATAGATGAATTTGTGATTAAATAATGTCCCGCAAAATAGAAAAATAAAACATTAATTAATATAACGTTGCAACAATAAATTATTATGACTTCTAAAATTTCTTTCAAAGTAGAAAATAGTATTATCAGCTGTTTTATCACTGGTGAAAGAGCGTTCGATGAAGGCTTGAGATGAATACCTTTTTCTGGTTTGACTTTGAAACCTTCGGTGCCAATCCGAGTAAAGATAAACCCAGCCAGTTTGCTGGTATTCGAACCGATTTTGATTTTAATGTCATAGATGATGCGGTTAACATTTACTGCAAGCCATCCAACGATTTTATTCCCCATCCTGAAGCCTGTCTAATCACCGGCATTACACCTCAAATTGCGATGCAAAAAGGTGTGAGCGAAAAAGAGTTCTTCCGGGAAATACATTTACAAATATCTCAGCCTAACACTTGTACTTTGGGTTATAACAGCATTCGATTTGACGATGAAGTGATCCGGCATGGTTTTTATCGCAATTTTTACGATGCTTATGCACGAGAATGGCAAAATGGTAATTCACGTTGGGATATTATCGATCTGTTAAGAATGACTCACGCATTAAGGCCTGAGGGGATCCAATGGCCAACTAATGAAGAGGGTGTGGTCAGTTTTCGTTTAGAATTATTGAGTCAAGCGAATGGTATTGAACATGAGAACGCCCACGATGCACTAAATGATGTATACGCTACTATCAATATGGCAAAATTGGTTAAGCAAAAACAACCGAAATTGTATGAATTTCTGTTATCGCTTAGAGATAAACATCTGGTTAAAACAGAAATTGATTGGCTTAATCACAAACCCTTTGTTCATTGTTCAGCCATGCTCGGCAGCGAACATCAATATACTGGAATAATGATGCCGTTGTTAATCCATCCTAGCAATAAAAACAGCGTTATTTGCATCGATCTTACTCGCTCGATTGAAGATCTTGAGCAGCTCAATCAAGAACAAATAAAGCAACGAATTTTTACTCGTCAAGATAAACTCCCAGCAGGCATACAAAGGCTGGCGATTAAGGAGGTCCATTATAATAAATGTCCAGCGGTTGCGCCGCTTGGTGTTTTAAATCAAAGTTGTCAAAAGCGATTACAGATTAACATATCAGAATGCCTTGCAAGAGCTGAGCAAGTTAAAGGATTTATTAAACCATTTGCTGATAAACTGAGTGAGGTTTACAGCAGTAAAAAATTTGAACAACCAAGCAACCCGGATCATGCACTCTATTCAGGTGGTTTTTTTAGCAGTGCCGATAAAAACAAAATGGATGATATTCGATCTAGTAGTTGGCAGACTTTAGCCGAGTCTAACTATCAGTTTAGCGATCATCGATTGGAAGAATTATTGTTCCGATATCGAGCCCGAAACGCCATTGAAACTCTTAACTCATCAGAATTAGTAAGGTGGGAAACACTTAGAAAATCTTTGCTACTGAATGACCAAAGTGGCTCGACCTTAGTTTATCCAGAATTTTGCCGAATGATCGAATCTCTAAAAAACCAGCCAGAGCAAGATCAAAAATTATTGGCCGATCTAAGTAACTATGTAGAGAACATCGTTTTAGATTTCAAACCCCCTGTTTAGTCGATCTATTCGGGATAGTGTTGAGCAAACAGATAAAAACATTTTTCTTTTGAGGTAGCGCTCGGACAACTAGGCAAGGATCCAAATGAATATTGAAGTATCATTTAGAGTAGAAAAACGTATATTAAAATGTTATGTTTCCGGCAATAGAAAACCGGAATATATGCTGCAGTTTTGGCAGGAAATTCTCAATAAGTGTCGCAAAGAAAAATTAAATCGAATATTTGTCACCATGGCTCTTCAAGGGACAATTGAACGTTTTGAAGCAATCCAAGCATTTCAATCCGTTATTACGACCCTTTCATTTTCCAACCTTGCGGTCGCGTTAACGGATTTGAATGAACAGAGTGCAGCGGACTGCAAAATGGCATGTCATATGGCGGCCGCAAGGAATATTCTTGTTTCCTATGTTGAGTCCGAAGGCGAGGCAAACGAATGGCTTAATTCCCAAGGAATGTTAACGCCGGAATCTTATGATTCCTCCAGTAGTCTACCACGCGGAATTTGACTGCTGAGGGCGTTATTTAGACTATATTCCGGCCTTCAGTTTTTCTAACCTATCATCATTCCCTTTGAGCTGTCCAGACCATTGTTGAAAATCATTGGTTAGGTTTTCCAGAGAAGAAAGATCTCCCACTTTCTGAGAAATTGCCGAGCTAAATTTGCTTTTGAGTTTCTCAGCCTGCTCTTTGACTTTAGCGCCGATGGCTTGTGAAAATAATTTTTCAACACTGGATTTGATCTGAATATTGGGCTTTTTTACTGAGCCTGTGGCGGTTACATTAATGGTGATCTGTTTTTGTTGATTAAGACTGTTTGCCAAGATTTTTTGCCAGCCAGTAAGGTTTTCAGGCGCAGAGATATTTGGATTGCTGAGTTTGAAGGCTAATTTAAGATCAATCTTTTCTAAAGAAAATTCTCCCTTCAAAGTTGAATGGAGTTGTCCGGAATTTACCAACCAATCACCTTGATTTGTTTGCATTAATTTCATATTGGAGACCTTCCAATCTGCTAAAGACGAGTCGATGCGGGTAAGCATTTTTTCGGCCGTTGACCAATCACTGGTGACGGTTAAATTCGCTCGACCAGCACCGGTAATTTCAAGGTTCAATTGAGCGGGTTTACCGACTAGCCAAGGGAAATAACCAATATTACTGCCAATACCCGAGAGCTGCCAGTGGCTGTTTTTTCCGCTCAAATTTATTTTTTTCACCAGTAAATCAGGAAAAATTTGTTCATCTTCAAACTTTACTAAGGGCCCTTTACTGGTGGAATAAACTGGTGTTTGATCAGCTGAGCTTTCACTAACGGTCATACTTTGGGTCATGGCTAACGCTTTAGTTATCCAAGGCGTCAATTGTGGACCTAAAAATTTATCAGATAGTCCAGCGATTCCATTGCCTAAACCCATATTGGCCATAATGGCATTGAGATCATCTTTGGGGCCTTGGCGAACACTTGTGATTTGTTGTCGCAGATCGTTTTTGTCAGTCTTAAGCTTTTTATTAAGATCTGACAAGGACTTGCGTTCTTTATCGATGTTCTTTTTTAATTTTTTCCAAGCTTTTCGATCAGTGAGCAAATTCATCTTGTTTTTTTTGGCTCTTTTTTTCAAGCGATCGAATTCTGATTGCAAAGCGATATTTCGTTTTTCAAAGGCTTCTTTATTCAACGCTGATTTCCAAAAGGATTTCATCTGGGCTTGAGTATTATTTAATTGATCTAATCGCTTAACCGTTATCAAATCAGCATTGGCTACCATTTGCTTAATATCGTCTTCTGTCATTTGAGGTAAATCGATGGTGGCAATTTCCTGGGTCATTTTTTCAGTCGCTCTACCTCCATCTAAAGCACCACTCGTTGATCGTTGGGTATTTAATTGAACCCCGTCAATTGTCAGTTCATCAATGAGTATTTTTTTCCATAACAAAGCGCCAGAATCCACCGCAAACTTAATTTGTTTTGCTTCAAACAAATTGCTCATCGGTTGATCCGGATCGGTTGCTTGCAAATCTGCAATTTCGATTCTCAACGGAAACAAAGTCAGTTCAACTTTTTTAACTTCAACTTTTGCGCCGAGCACCTCTGAACCGATCGATTCAATTCCATTTGCAATCAAGAATGGCGCAACTAAATACCAACCAATGGCTAAAAGCGCCCCTAGTATAAAAAATGCAATCACGCCCCAGAGTCTGATGATTTTCATTATTCTTTCCTTTTATTGGTTAAGTTTGGCCCATTTATTCAGAATATAATTGCCAAAAACGAGATGCTTTTAGCATTTTTGCGACTTTAAATTGCTCGAATTTAGCTAGCCATTTATGCCGATAGGCTGTCACCGAGAACTTAACTAACGGTAACATGATGATTGCAACGGTCAACCCAACCACAAAAGACCCCATCACTCCTGCATAATAGAAATTACTCCAACGGCCAAATAGCGTATTAAAGAAAGATCCCCAAAATGGTAGTAGAGATGGTATTTGTAAAATGTTTAACCCAATCGATTCAAACATTGGCGATAATAAATAACCGATAAAGGCGAAAAGCGGATAACTGACAATTAACAACGTTAAGTTCACTCTAAACCATAGGGCGATCAAAACAATCAATAGATTATGCAATGAAATTAGTGGCGTAAATCCCATTATAATTGCAAGAGAAATCGCAATGGCTAATTGAGCCGGTGATTGTTCGGAATTAAGAGCTTTTAAGAGTTTCACAAAAATGGTTAACATTGCGATGATCCTGTCGACAAATGATTTGGGTTTAATTTAAACTATTTACGCGTTAATATCCATTTACATCCACTCAATTTATCAAATAGTGAAGCTCAGGTGTCAAATTTTATTGTAGAGTTTAAAAATGCTTTAGATGATGACTATTGTGTTAAGCGCCACCGTGAGCTATGCCCGTCAATTTTACTCATACTCACCGGGGTTGCATCCCACGGCTAGCGCATTTTAATCCCTTGCTCCATAAGGCTTGAGCGAAATTTATCATCCAGTGTAGCCATTTTTTTCTTACGAGCAATACTCGCAGACTTCGTTGTGTCTTGTTTAAATAGATTTAAGGCTATTTTTCTCATGATATTAAAGACTAAAGCGCCGCTTCCTTTTCGTATACGTGACTCATCTTCTCTAAACGTCATATCTAACACCCAATGCATACTTTCAACTTGCCAATGGCTGCGAACTGCGTTTAAGGCTTGCTCTGCATTGAGCGCAAGTGAGCTGATATACCACCTTTCTTCTTTCGTTATATTCCCCGTTGTTTTTTCAAGGGTTTCTGATGAAATCTTAACGATGCTCTTCAGTCCTGTCCAACGGTAATCTTTCGCTAACCATGAACAATTAATGAGCATTT
>CAYVSL010000047.1:0-25092 GCA_964454125.1 uncultured Kangiella sp. | reverse complement strand
TCATCCAAAACCAATAAATGAAAACGAGTACGCGTTAATTTATTAATATCCCTTAAAACTAAACCGTAACTAGTAATAACTAGATCCATGCTAGCGATCTTAGGATACAAAACGCTACGTTTGCTGCCAGCTAATTTCATTACTTTTAACGATGGTGCAAATTTTTGTGTCTCTTGTTGCCAGTTGGACAAGAGAGTTGTTGGCGCAATGACTAGGCAAGGTGTTTTTAGTCGCCCTCTTTTTTTTTCAACTAAAATATGTGCGATGGTTTGAATCGTTTTACCTAAACCCATATCATCTGCAAGAATACCACCCAAATGGTGTTTGCGAATAAACTGCAACCAGTTTAGCCCCACTTGCTGATAATCGCGAAGTTCACCCATTAGTTCTCTTGGTGTGGTGATGCAGGTAATGGTGGTTTGACCGGACAATAATTTGGCCTTTTTTGCCAACTGCTTGCCACTTTGCCAGTCGAGTGTAGGGCGGCAAGTACTTTGATCTACTTTCTTTTTACCTCGACGATTTTCAACTTTGAATTTTTTTTCAATTTCCAGCAGTGGGATCAATCGACCAAATTGATTAGTTGGAAATTTTAACCGCTTGTGGTCACTCAAGTTTTTTTCATCGTTAAGTTCTACAAATGACGAAAAAATTGCTTTCACCCGTTGTTTATCGAGCGACAGAGTTTCACCGCTTTCAAGTTTAATCTGTAAGTTAGAATCAAAATTTTCACTATTAAAATCTAATTCCTCTCGCTGGATCATCGAAACGATATAGGGCATCAGGTTAATGGCTCGACCTTTCACTTTGACGCCAATTTCAAGCTCAAACCAATCAAATTTATGATCACTCGCTATTACCGCGACTTGTTCTTCTTCCTCAGAAAGCAAATCTAATTGCAGAGGTTCTAATTTATTGATCGGCTGATCGACTTGTCGTCTTTTCAAATTTTTCTTAGTTGGTTGTAGATCAGTATTTCCAATTTGTCCGGCACCTTGGATCACATCAATATACCAGTCCTGACTGCTGACTTGGTTTAACCGAAATCCTTTTCGTACTTCTATTTTCCAGCCAAGTTCGTGTAAACCATTTAAAATAGGTAACATATGGCTCAATTGACTATCGAATTCACGGTCACCGAAATGAAATTTTTCGATGACTGGAAATTCATAACAAGCCTCCAAAACAGACATGTTTTCAATTTGTAATAAATAGTTGGAAAGCAGGCCACTAAATTCCTTATTGGCTTCTCTTTCCAAAACTAGCGGCAGAAGGTTTTTTAATGAAAATTCATTGCCATTGACTAGGAACGATAATTTGGCAATATCAAATTGATTTACCGTCTCTTTTTGCCAAGGCATAAAAGTTTCTGTACTGGTTATTCTTAATATTGGTTTTATTTCAAATTTGCGTAAATTCATCAATTCGGAGAATAATTTTTGACTCTTTTGTGCTGCTCGCTCAAATATTTCGATAATGGAATTGTTTCTTAGATCCAGAAAGTAGTTTCTTGAAATGGGCTTAAGATCGGTCTTTTCTTCTTGTCGCCAAAAATTTTTGTTTCTATTCGTTAAAGTCAATGGTTGTCTATGGCTTGATTGCCAAAATAGTCGATTGGTAGAGAGTAGTATTCTGATCAAACGATTGGTTCGTTGATCTTCCACAATCTCAAATTGATGTGTCTGCAATGTGCCAGCAATGGCATCGTCATTTGGGGGGGCTATGGATTGTGGTTTTTTGCAACCATACTCCTTGTTGAAAAAATAGAGTATTTGCTGGTCAGTCAAACTGAAGAATTTGGTATTTTTTTTACCTATTAATTCAGCGTCGACCGCCTCAGCTAAGTGAATAGGCGTTTTTATTTGATAAATCGATCCCTTAGTTAAATAAGCTTTATGCGCACTCACGATCCAGCGAGTTTCATCTTGTTCTAGCAAATAGATGACACGATGTCTTGCCATTTTTGGGAAAGGATCGAGTTTTTGCCCTTTCAGCCATTTTTTGATGTAGCGTTTTCCGGTAAAAAATTGACTTTGTTGTGAGGTAGAAGGGGGTAAACGATGAAGCCGAGTTTTTGACTCGATGGCCATCGCAGCCAAATGAACACAAGGCTTGGTTTCAGGTTTACTCTTATCATTTTGAGCAACATCCTGACAGCTGCAACTGCCAAGCGGCTCTGTCATTGGCCAATAGAAAATTTGCTTGGTAAATTGCCCGTCACAAAGACAGGTACCCTTAATATATTTTTCGTCAACCAGATTTTTCCAGTTAACTAGGTTATCCTCCAACAATAATCCCAGACCTTCTATTAGGAGTGTTTCTGAAAAAAATTTTGTTAAATGATCGACAGGACCTTTATATGCGAGCGGTCTGGTGATCATAGAAAAAGCCTACCATGTAAATTGGATTATCAGTAAGCAGTCCAGTTTAGCAAATTATTGAGGCAAATTGATAGGTATTTTTAAGAAGGTGGGGTTATTTTTCTTCTAGCAATGTGGCTTTTATCAGAAATATTGGTTTCACTGGTACATCTTCCCAATTAATGGTGGGGTCCATGTGAGTTTTAGCTGTCGAAATAAGTTGTAAAACTTCCTCTCCTTCGCCCACCAAACCAAACACGGTATAGCCCCATGATTTACCCGGATCCAAGCTCTCGTTGTCGGCCATATTAAAGTAAAATTGGCGCATCGCGGAATGCGGGTCATTTTCTCTTGCCATGGCGATACTGAACATGACATTTTTTAGTCCGTTGCCAGACTCATTGAAAATCGCCGCCTGCGATGGTTTTTCCTCAAATTTTTCGTTGTAACCGCCACCTTGGACGATAAAATCTTTGATCACCCGATGAAAAATAGTGCCATTATAAGAGCCGCGCACCACATGAAATAGGAAATTATTAACCGTGATTGGCGCTTTTAACCGATCGAGTTCAACGGTTATTTTTCCTACAGTTGTTGTCAGCTCGACTACCGGAAAAAGATTATCCGGTTGGATTGATCCGCCGGGTTGTTCTTTGCCGTGCAGTTGTGCCGATACAAGGCAGAATATCAAGATAGAGAGTATGTTTTTCATGATTGGTACACCATTTTAGTCGATTAAGCCGGAAATGGCTTTGACTTCTAGATAATCGTTAAACCCATGAGCCCCCAATCCCGCTGTTTTTTCAATTCTGCCACAAATCAGTTTGGCATTTTCTTTTACCTATTGTCTGTAAATTGGCAAAATGTCTACAACCCCATTGCCTTTTTAATGATCATCTCTTTGGCCATTGGTAGATTATCCAATACTGACATCGCCCAATTTCGAACCAATGTTACCGGCATGGTTTGATTGGCAAACAGATGTTTAAATCCACTCATAGTATTTTGCATAATGATATTTTCAGTTTTTCTTTCCCGCTCAAAAGGCCTTAAATTTTGCTTCAAACCAAAATCTCTTTGTTGCTGTTGCAGACTCAAAATTAACTTCGATAAACAGGCGACATCCTGGAAACCTAAATTGACTCCCTGTCCCGCTAAAGGATGAATGGTATGAGCGGCATCACCGACTAACGCTACTCGATCGGCCAGATAACTTTGTGAGTGACGTTTAATTAACGGAAAACCATAGTGTTTTGAAACCGCAGTTACCTGCCCGAGTCTTGACTCGAAGGCTTGTTGTAGTTTTTCAGCAAATTGATTGCTGGAAATGTTTTCAATCGATCCCGCTTTATCCTGATCAAGCGACCAAACAATCGAGCACAAATGTTCATCCACTAAGGGCAAAAAAGCAACTGGACCAAAAGGTGTAAATCGTTGCCACGCGGTGTTTTGGTGGGGTAATTCAGTTTTTACATTAGCAACAAAAGCGACTTGGGAATAAGAGGTTTGTTTTGATTCAATAGATCGTTTTTCTCTGACCATTGAATTTGCACCGTCGGCCGCAATTAATAGCCGGCCACGGACTTCTGAACCATCACTTAACTCAAGTGTGACATCATCATCAAAAATTTCCAGTTGCTGCAATTCCAGCTCAAAACAACATTGAATATTCCCATAGGCCTGAATGCTTTTAAGTAAAGCCGCTTGCAGCACTTTGTTTTCTACGATGACACCTAAGTCTGGCTGGGCAATTTCGGCTGCTGAAAATTCAATTTTACCTGTGCCATCACCGTCCCAGACTTTCATTTTTTGATAGTTTGTCTGTCTCTGGATCGGAATATTTTGCCAAGCGTTTAGTTTACCTAAAAACCTTCTGTTGCCAGGGCTGATCGCACTGACTCTGACATCAAAATCCTGCTCATTAATTTTTTGATTTTTGAGTAAAGCATCCGGTAATAATTCTAATAAATTTTGTTTTTCAAGCAACAAAATTTTTAGGTCCGACTCAGCGAGTGAAGCAGCCATTGCTAGGCCAACCATCCCCCCACCACTAATAATAATATCGTACTTTGAAGACATTTTTGTTTCCATTTATTTAATCATTACTCAGGTCGATTGTTTGCTTATATTACCTGATACCACGAGTTAACTGAGCAGACTCGCCACTAAAACCCATCGCCGCCATGGCTAATTTTTGTTTAGCCAAAGGGATTTTATCTAACAGACATAATGCTTTATTTCGGGCAATGACTAGTGGTAGAAAATCATTGCTGAAGATTCTAATCAATGAATCGGTGGCTACAATGGCTTGTTTCCAATCGGACTGTCTTTGAGCTTGGTAGCTCTGCAAGAACGGCTGACTGCCAATATCTTCACCTCTGATTTGTGCTTGCTGTACCTGATCAAACAAAGCGGCAATATCTCTTAGACCAAGGTTAAATCCTTGACCAGCGATGGGGTGCAAAGTGTGTGCTGAATTACCGAGTAATAAAACCCGTCCATTAAACGTTTGCTCAGGTAAATGTAAGGCTAGCGGATATTGATTTCGTTCACCCACTTTAATAATTTGTCCCAACCGATAACCAAATGCTGTTTGTAATTTTTCGATAAAATCAATGTCCGAGTCAATCATGGTTGAACAAGCGTTTTTATCATTTTGACACCAAACGAGTGACATGCGATTTCTTGTTAGCGGCAGCAACGCTAGCGGTCCCTGTTTGGTAAATCGCTCAAAAGCGCGGTTGTTATGTGCTAGTTCAGTTGATATGTTGGCAATCACCGCGTGTTGATTGTAGCTATCTCTTCGAATGTTAATGCCAGCCATTTTTGCGGTGGAAGAAAAAGTTCCATCGGCAGCGATTAAAAGTTGACCCGTTAAAGTTTGCTGGTTTGGTTGATCGGATATTTGTACATTAATCTGGCCGTTATTTTGTTGGCAAGCGATCGAATCAATTTCTACAATATTGGATGGGCAAAAGAGTTTAATATTGTCTGTCTGGCGGATAACTCGCCACAAAATCGGGCCGGTTTGATCAAGTGGGATCACCTGACCCAGCGCGTCAATACCATAGTCTGAGGCTTTTAAGCGGGTGAAACCCAAATGCCCCTGATCCGAAACGTGAATATCCGTTATCGGGCAAGCCAAGGGTTGAATAGACGGCCAAATACCAAGGGTCTTGTAAATACTGATTGATGCAGCTGAGAGTGCCACAGCGCGTTGATCAAAACTAGGACTGGCGTCCATTGAAGGTTCGACAGGTTCAACTAGGGCAATTTTTAGACCTCGTTGAGCCAATGCTAATGATGCAGTTGCTCCGGCCATCCCACCGCCAGCGATAATGATGTCAAAATGTGTCATTGTCTGTTTCTAAAATCACTTAGCACCCGCCATTAATTTTTCGATTTTGCTGACTTCTTTTACGGCGGCTTTAGATAATACTTCATGACCTGTTGAGGTCACTAAAACATCATCTTCAATTCTAATTCCGATCCCCCACCATTTTTTGTCCAGTCCTTTGGTTTTGGGAGCAAAGTACAAACCGGGTTCAACGGTCAAGACCATGCCTTCTTCTAAAATCCTAGGTTCTTTGTCGATTAAATAATCTCCAACGTCGTGTACATCCAGACCTAACCAATGACCTGTCTTATGCATATAAAAAGTTTTATAAGCTTCTTCATCAATAAGTTGATCGATATTGCCACTTAGTATTCCCATTTCAACCAATCCTTGGGTTAAAACTTTAACCGCAGTATCATGTGGTTTGGTCCAAGGATTGCCGGGATTGACCTGCTTGATTGCTTGTTTATTCGCTTTTAGCACCCACTCATAGGCTTGTCGTTGCTCATCCGTATATTGGCCGTTAATCGGAAAAGTTCGAGTAATATCGGCAGCGTATCCTTGCAATTCCGCGCCAGCGTCAATCAATAGTAGCTCGCCATTTTTTAGCTCACAATCATTTTCAACATAATGTAAAATACAGGCGTTTTCGCCACCTGCTACGATAGAGTTATAAGCTTCAAACCGGGCCCCGCGTTTGGCAAATTGATATTTGAGTTCCGCTTCGATGGCTAATTCATTAACCCCCGGTTGGCAGTTGAGCATTGCCTGCTTATGCGCCTCGGCAGATAACTGAGCCACTTTTCTCATCACTTCAATTTCTGCCTTACTTTTAAATAACCGCATATCATGTAATACATGGCTTAAATCGATTAGTTCACCGGGTGGATGCGCGCCTTGTTTGACTTGACCGCGCAAGGTATTGATCCAACCCATAATTCGATTATCAAATTCTGTATTATTGCCAAACTCATAATAGATCCGTTCGCGACCTTCCATTAGACCCGGCAAAATATCATCTATATCATCAATCGGAAACGCATCATCACAACCAAAATGTTTTTTTGCGCCAGCCTGACCGTAACGTCTGCCATGCCAGGTCTCCATTTTTTCATCTTTTTCGCGGCAAAAAATAATGTATTCACCTTGCTCTCGACCAGGCAACAAAACCAGTACGGCTTCCGGCTCAGGAAAAGCAGACAGATAATGAAAATCGCTGTGTTGCCTGAACCTGAAATCGGTGTCACGACTGCGCACTAACTCTGAAGAGGAAGGTAATATCGCGATGGAATTATTCCCCATAAAATTCATCAGTTTACGTCGGCGGCGGCCAAATTCTGCTTTTTTGATCATATTTTTCTCTAGATTCAAATTTTTACTATCGTTTGTAGAGTGGTTGGTTTTTCATCAAATGATCGGCACTCTCTTTTTAAAACAGTAGCCATTTTTAATGATAGGTATCATTTCCATCGACAGAACTAACATCAACGAGTTCTTTTTTAATCACTAATTCCAAATAAATGGCTTTAACTGCCACCTTTATATGTTCCGTTACGGTCACTAAAGCAATTTGTGAATCTTCACCTTCATCTGTTGATAGCGCCAATTGTGATATTTCACTGATGTCTTGAAGTGACTCCGAAATTTCTGCGTTATCGATCGATTGATCGCCAAATTGTAATCCAAATCCGAGTAAAAATCCCTGACACCAGAATGACAAGGCTTCCGACCGATCGATCAGTGGATATTCATCATCAGGCAATAATATGGGGGCTAGCCTATCTTGTTGTTTAAAGGCGGTTTGGCTTTCGGCAAAGATATTTTGAGTCACCTCAAGCGCTTCTTTTGACAGGGCATGACCATCATTAGCAATCTCGATAACAACCGATTGCCAGCGTTTATCCGTCGACTTTAATCCTGCGGAAATCATGCCTGCTAGTATTCCTTGAAATTCAGATGCGTTAATTTCACAATCAGCTTCTGCCAGTAAGTCGTCAAAAGTTTGGTACAAATCTCCGGAATTTTGTGCAAAATCGTTCATTTATCGGCTCAATTACTCAATATTGGTTAAATTATGACATTTTTGAGCATTATACCATTGACCATTGAGTGGATGCGCCTTATATTAAAATCACGCTTAAAAACAATAGTTTGCCATGACAACCTCAAATCTTTCGCAACTTGAAGGCAGCGTTTCAAAGCTTTTGAAATCCTTCAATACATTACAAACCGAAAATCAGCAATTGCGACTCGATCGACAAAATCTGCTGGATAAAAATAAACTCGCCAGTGGCAAGATAGAAGCGATGATCGAAAAGTTGAAGGAAATCAGCTAATGGCCAAAAATAAACCTGTCAGCATTCATATTATGGGGAACGAATACCACGTTGCCAGCCCCGAAGATGAAGTTTCAAAATTACAGGAAGCAGCTCGTGCGCTGGATGACCGCATGCGAGAAATTAAAGAAGGTGGCCGAATTATGGGGCTAGAGCGAGTCGCTGTTATGGCAGCCCTTAATTTAACCTATGAATTAATGCATGGCGAATCCAGCAGTCTCGAAGAAACTACCGAAATCAATCAGCGTATGCAGAAATTGCAGAACAAAGTCGATTCGGCGCTCGCCTCCAATGCTCAATCAGAATTACTTTAGACTGGAAGAATCAGACATTTTGTAACTAAATCTTCTAATGATTTCACCAGTTAAGCTCTATCCATTTAACACAATAAGTATATAATCGAGTTTCTACCTGCCTTGTTCGCCTAGCTGTTGTAGTCCATGAGCCGATAATCTAATCCTAGGGTGCTCTTGTTGATTTTTGGTGTGCAGGTCCGAGCAAGTGTTTCACTTGGAGCGGAAAGCCTAAATTAAATCGCGGAACTCCCACCTGAACCTTCGGGTTCTTGGGCGAAATCAGCAAACGGCAAGGTGGGTGGAATCTTTACAGTCCGAGTTGCGAAAATATGTCTGATAATCAATCCAAAAAATCTAAAATTAGACAATTGATCAGAGCCAAAAGAAACAGCCTGAATACTTCTCAAAGACATCTAGCTGGCACCCAGTTATCTGTACAACTTCTCAAACATCAAATTATTTCAAAATACCAAAAAATCGCCTGCTTTTTATCCTTTGATGGCGAGATTTCAACACAAGCGATCATTCAGCAAATACTGCAAAACAATCAATCTTGTTACTTACCTAAATTAAAACCGATTAAACCTAACCGATTGTGGTTTATGCCCTATAACCAAGATTCCAAGATGTGCCTTAATCCTTTTGGGATCGAAGAGGTTGATGCTCTGCCCAATCACGCTATTAAAGTTTCAGAATTAGACGTAGTACTTTTGCCGTTAGTGGCATTTGATAAAACGGGCAATCGGCTGGGCATGGGGGGCGGGTTTTATGATGCAACCTTTGCACATCTTAAAAGTAAAAAGACGAAACCGCTGTTTATTGGTTTGGCTTATCAGTCCCAGTTGGTAGAGAATTTACCAACGGATCCCTGGGATTTACCGATTGACGGCGTGTGCACTGAAAAGTGCTTTTATCCTAGAATAATCAGGACATAAAAAAAGCCTTCGATGAATTGAAGGCTTTTGCTAACTAGAATCTTTGATCGAAAAGAACAAGGGATCTAATGCACTACTTTATCCACTTGGGTGGATACTTGCCTGTTATTTGGTTCTGGTAATTTGAATGTCTTCTTTCACATCAGCGGCGTTAGCGCCGCTGAAGCTCGATAGAATCATACCAAGTCCCAATAACGCAGCCAGTACAACTAATATATCTGGTTTACGCTTCATTTTGGTTCTCCACTTTCGCCCTAATTTTTAGGTCGCTCTTTTTATTATTAGCTGGAGTCCATAGCCATTAATTGGCTTCCTTGCGCCTATCAATACGCTGACTTTATATCATGCAGTTTGCGACAGGGCCAACCACTTTACACTTATTATAGTAAGTGATCAACTGAGTAGAGCAAGAAATTGATTAATTTTGACTTAGTTCGCATAATTTTGGCACATTATTCTCATAACCTTAAAAAAATTGTAATTATTCAACGAGTTACTAATTGAAACCTGAATGGTTACGAAAAATTTGCTCTTTCATCATAGCAAATATCGATGATCCATCTCTAAAATCGTGTTTAAATAGCCCTTTCAAAATAATAGCTGAACAAAAATGCCATGAATGAACAACAACAACTAAAGATTGAAGCCGCCAAAGCCGCGTTAAAATATATTCAAGATGATGAAATTATCGGCATTGGAACCGGATCCACTGTTAATTGTTTTATTGATTTATTGGTTGATCATAAACATCGGATCAAAGCGGCGGTTTCCAGCTCCATCGCTTCCACTAAAAAACTCGAAGCGCTGGGGATTGAAGTGATTGATCTTAATGATGCGACTGAAATTCCCATTTACGTCGATGGCGCAGATGAGTCTAATTATGATTTAGAACTAATCAAAGGCGGCGGCGGTGCTTTAAGTCGTGAAAAAATTATTGCTGCAGTAGCTGATCAATTTATCTGTATCGCCGATCAATCAAAATATGTTAAAACCTTGGGTGAATTTCCATTGCCTATAGAAGTACTGCCGATGGCTCGCAGTTATGTTGCCAGAGAATTGGTTAAATTAGGCGGCGATCCGGTTTATCGACACGATTTTATGACTGACAACGGTAATGTTATTTTGGATTTATATAATTTCGAGATTACTCAAGCCAGAGTGTTGGAATCAAAGATTAACCAGATCACTGGTGTGGTTACCAATGGTTTGTTTGCTGCTAGGCCAGCGGATCATTTGATATTAGCAACCGAATCCGGGATCAAGGAGTACTAGATCTGATGTCAATACGATTAACGGGAATTTAAGCAAAAAATATTTGTTGGCATTTATTTTAAATTCTTAAAAGTGTTTTTTCTAAAAATCGAATAAAACATAAATATCACTAGTGACACCCAGCCAAAACTGGCAATCCAGAGCATGCCGGATGAGAGATATAATAGCGGTTTAAATTCGGCTGACAGAGCCAAATTATTGGTCGCAACAGTATACATACCTAACGGAAAGACAATACTCCATTGCATTGGATCATAACTGAGTGGGACTTTTTGATAAACGTGTTTCCATAACCCTATGATAACGAGAAGGGGTATCCACCAGGTAGCAAAGGTCCATAGCATTATTGACAACATTTGAACCGTAGGGCGCAAATCAATTAATAATGGGATCATGGGTTCGGTCAGTAGTAAATTACTACCTGCATTAGCACTGATAGCGGCAGCGCCCATCACCACCCACATTAGCGGAGAATAATCGCTGGCTTCCATATTCATAAAAAAAATACGATAACAAAACAAAGTCACAAAAATAGCATAAAATATCATTCCAAGAGCCCACAACATGTGGACTTCGACCATCATATAAGCCGCATATTCACCTAGCTCTGCCGCTATTTTACTACCCAATAAAACTAAAGATTGCGTACCAACAATCAAAATGAGCCAGCCGCCATGCACCACGTTTACTTCCCGATCTTTGTGTGCAAAACATAGAGAAGCAAAGCCCGTGTACATTAAGGCCGACCAGTATAAAAAGGCAAGGACCCAAGTGGCCAGCGCGAGATTGACATAGCCATGTTGAAATAGCAGCACCCCACAGATATCGGTGGCGGCTACAAAAGTAAAAAAGATAAAAGTCGTTTTTGGATTGACCAAGTTTTCGAACACTACTTTTGGAAATTTAAATAATCTCCATGTGTACATATAAGTCAAAACGAGCCAACTGAGTAGAGCGGCACCAAAAAGGATCTCGGCGAATAGATCGAGCTCTTGCAGGCTAAAGGCTACCGACATTATCCCTGTAGCCATTGTCATCGCAAAATAACCAGGATATAAATCCCTTAACCAAATTTTATTATTGGACATGATATATCTCTTGATTGGCTTAAACCGAAGCTAATATAACCTCAACTTGTGATAAGAACAACTCCGCTGAATGGTATCATGAGTATAACGATTGAGAGTGCTTAATAAAATCTCTTAATTTCTCTATGGGCAGAGGCCTGCTATGGTAATAACCTTGATAAATATCACAATTTTGTTGTTGAAGAAATGCCAACTGCTGTTTTGTCTCTACACCTTCCGCTACTACCGTTAAACCAAATTGATGAGCAATATTAATAATCGTTTTAACTAAAAGGGCATCTTGAGGATCTTCTTGAATATCAAATACGAAAGACTTATCTATCTTCAGTTCATTAATTGGTAACCGTTTTAGATGACTTAAAGACGAATATCCAGTACCAAAGTCGTCCAATGAGAGTCCAACACCCACATGCTTTAAATCGTCAAATTTTAAGATCGCTTCAGCTAAATTTTCGATTGCTATACCTTCGGTCACTTCAAGGGTTAGAAAATTTTTGTCGAGTTGATAATTTTCCATAACCGTTTTAATTTTACCGACAAACTCCTCCTTTCTAAATTGATGGGGGCTAATATTAATGGATAGATCTAGCATGATCCCAAATTCTACGTTGATTGACAGAATTTGCTCAACGGCTTGTACCAATACAAAATCGCCTATTTCGTAAATTAAACCAGTTTCTTCGGCGACCGCGATAAATTCTTCTGGATTGATAAAACCATATTCGATATGACGCCACCGGAGTAAAGCTTCAACGGCTATCATTTTGCCCGCCTTATTAAATTGTGGCTGGTAATAAACCTCCAAATCATGATTTCTTATAGCAGCCCGTAGATCTTTTTCTAAACTCAGACGTTTAATCACTCGGTCATGCATTTCCGATAGGTAAAATGCGATTTGATTTCTACCGGCATCCTTTGCACTATACATTGCGGTGTCTGCATGTTTAACGATGTCTTCGATACTCTCTTCGTGTATTGGAAATAATGCGATCCCAATACTGTTGGTAATGTGTAACTCATGGTTATCTATTATGAATGCGGCTCCAAATGATTGTTGAATGCGAGTCGCTATTTTTTTTGCTCTAAGACTTGCCGTTTCTTTATCTCTACCAAGATTTTTCAAAAGAATAACGTATTCATCTCCACCAAATCGAGAAACCGTATCTTCATCCCAAACAGAAGACTTTATTCGCTTTGCTGACTCAATCAGTAAACGGTCTCCAAAGGTATGTCCCAATGAATCATTAATGCTTTTAAACCGGTCTAAATCAATAAATAGCAACGCGGAAAAAAGATGATGACGTTTACTGGTTTTATAAGTTTGATCAAGACGATCTAATAATAGTTTTCGATTAGGCAAACCGGTTAATGAGTCATAATAAGCCTGATATTCGATTTCCGCAGCCGCCTTTTTTTGAAGGGTAATATCTCGCCAAACAACGTGCAATAGCTGTGTTTCATCAAAGGGAATAGCGGTTAATAAAACCTCTACTGGGAATACATCCCCATTTTTTCGCTTGTGCTCCCATTCAAAACGATGACTGCCTTTTTTGAAGGCTGTTTCGATCATTAAATTTGCCTTGATTTTTGAACGTTTGCCATCTGGCTGTGTTTCCGGTGAAAGCTCTGAGGGATGAGCATCGTAGAGTTCGCCTTTATTTTTAAACCCCAACATCTCCAAAGCAGCCTGGTTGCAATCAACAAATTGGCGTCCTTCGATAATCAGCAATGCATCTGCGGTTCTGTCAAATAGAGTCTGATAACGTTTATTGCCGTTGTCCAAGCTAAGATCTCGTTCCTTAACTATTTTTTCCAATTTATTTTTATTTTCTGTTAGAGATTTCTGGATGTTTTTTCTAACCCCTATTTCGCTTTCTAATTCGTCATAACTATCTAAAATCAATCTCTCAAATCGCTTACTATAACGGAAATAAAACAGAAAAAACATAATCACAAATACCGAGCTGACCAGTGCAAGCTGTCTATTTAGCGCCATTTGGTGTTGAACATGGTTAGATATATCCACCAGATAATATAAAAAAGCCACTTCATCTTTCTGAAAATCCCTAATTGCGATTCTAGAAACCAGATAATCACGCGCATTGTCACTATATTTTTGACTGGCATGGTGAAATTCAGAGTCAATTAAGTTCATTAATTCAGAAGAAACAGAATCGATAGTCTGATCGATAATAAAAATATGTTTAGTTTTTGCAAGTAAGTTGACTTTGGTTTTAAAAAAATCAGTTTTCTCCAGTCCATTGGTGTAAATAAATGATTTTTGTATTGCCAGTATTAGCTGATAGTCGTTACTAATTGAAAGCCGTTCTAGCAAGTGATCGATTTCTGCCCCAAGTTCAAGATAACCAACAAGTTGGCCATTTATCTTCCAAGGGATCACTATACGAAGTACAAACTGACCAAATGTGCCAAATTCAATACCGGCGGCCGTTGCTCCCGTTGAAATAGCTTTGTCCAATGTTGCTCGATTTACTTTATCGCCATAACGGTAAGGTGAGTGAACTCGGAGGAAATTTTGACCGTCCAGATTATGATAGTAAAAATGCGTGATTTGATGTTGGCTGAGTAAATTCTCAAAAATTGGATTGCTAATATTACTTAGCTCAGTTCGATTTTGTTGAGAAAAAGCCTGCTGTAGATCGCTATCTTCTGCAATAAAAAACAAGAAGCCTTCCAGTTTCTCGGTTTCATTTAAAATTGCCTGATAAAAATTTTTTGACAATTGTTTATTAATTCGAACCTGGAATTCTTGAAGTTCACTATCCTGATAAAAATTTAGACTCCACAAACCCGTTACAACAATCACCAACAAAGCGCCTACAAAAGGTGCCAATAATTTAAATCGAATGTTTTTGAGAATACCCGGTTTCATGGTTGGGTGATATACCTACTTCTGACTGCTCTACTGAACCATAATCCTAGAATAATAAGTGTAGATCAGAAATTAAGATTACGCGAATGCAGCAAAATCTGCAAGAAAATGGCTTTAGGCAAAACGGCTCCTACAAATTCCCTCAAATGTGCTAATATTCCCTCACACTAATCAGACCAGTTAAAAGTACTCTATTATTACCGGATTTAAGCCTCCATTTTGTTGTAACAGTACCCATTTGTCGCAAGATATTTTTGGAGCAATATTATTGTGGAGCGACATTCTTTTGGAGAAAAAATGAACTTTACCGGCACCCCAAAATACATCGCTACCGATGAATTGCAAATGGCCGTTAACGCGGCTAAAACATTAGAGCGACCACTTTTAATTAAAGGCGAGCCAGGTACCGGCAAAACCATGCTGGCTGAAGAAGTTGCGAAAGCATTGGCTATGCCGCTGATCCAATGGCACATAAAATCGACCACTAAAGCGCATCAGGGGTTATATGAATATGATGCAGTTTCACGTTTAAGAGATTCACAGCTAGGCAATGAAGGCGTCAAAGATATCGCCAATTACATTAAAAAAGGTAAACTTTGGCAAGCCTTTGAATCAGAAAAACAAGCGGTATTGTTGATTGATGAAATTGATAAAGCGGATATCGAGTTTCCGAACGATCTACTTCAAGAGCTGGATAAAATGGAATTTTTTGTCTACGAAACTGGCGAGACTGTAAAAGCACACAATCGCCCGATTATTATCATCACCAGTAATAACGAAAAAGAATTGCCCGATGCATTCTTAAGACGCTGTTTTTTTCATTATATTAGTTTTCCTGATAGAGAAACCATGAAACAAATTATTGATGTTCATCATCCAAATATCAAAACGAATCTACTCAAAGAAGCGATGGATATTTTTTTCAAAATACGAGACGTGCCTGGTCTAAAGAAAAAACCATCCACTTCGGAATTAATCGATTGGTTAAAATTGTTGCTTGCCGATGATATCCCAGATGAAATTCTAAAAGGACAAGACCCAAGCAAAGCGATCCCGCCACTTTATGGCGCACTGCTCAAGAATGAGCAGGATGTACATTTATTGGAAAAATTGGCGTTTATGATCCGGCGTGAAGGTCACTAAATTAAAACATGCTAATAAGTTTTTTCTATTTATTAAAACAATCAGGTCTACCCGTTTCCATTAATGAGCTACTGGTATTGCTCGACGCGCTGGAAAAACGCCTAGCCTTTTGCAATCTGGATGAATTTTATCGATTGGCCCGTTTGTGTCTGGTAAAAGATGAAAAATATTTTGATCGTTATGATCGAGCATTCGCAGCTTATTTTAAAAACCTGGAAAATTTTGAAGATATTCTAGAAACTCTGATCCCGGAAAATTGGTTGCGTGCCGAATTTATGAAGTGTTTATCGGAACAAGAAAAAGCAAAAATCGAAACACTTGGTGGTCTAGAAAAATTATTGAAAACCTTTAAAGAAAGATTAGAAGAGCAAAAAAAACGACATGCTGGCGGCAACAAGTGGATTGGTACAGGCGGTACGTCTCCATTCGGTCATAGCGGTTACCATCCGGAAGGCATTCGAGTTGGCGGTGAAAGCCGCCATAAAAGTGCGCTAAAAGTTTGGGAAAAACGCCAATTTAAAGATCTGGATGATAGTATTGAACTCGGTACAAGAAACCTTAAGGTCGCATTAAGAAAACTGCGTAAATTCGCCCGAAGTGGTGCAAAAGAAGAACTGGACCTAGATAATACTATTGCCTGTACAGCACGAAATGCTGGTTTTTTGGACATTAAAATGGTTCCCGAGCGACACAATGCAATCAAGGTACTGATTTTTTTTGATGTGGGCGGTTCAATGGATCCTTATGTCAAAATTTGTGAAGAGTTATTTTCCGCCTGTAAGAGCGAATTTAAACACCTGGAATATTATTATTTTCATAATTTTATTTATGAAAATGTATGGAAGGATAATGCAAGGCGATATACCGAAAAAACATCGCTAGAAGAAATTTTAAGAACCTACAGCAAAGACTACAAAGTGATCTTCGTGGGCGATGCCTCAATGGCTTCCTATGAAATATCCCATGTGGGCGGTAGTGTTGAATATATGAATGATGAGCCGGGTTATATCTGGATGCAGCGTCTAAAAGCAATTTTTAACAAAGTTATCTGGCTCAATCCGGTGGAGGAGCGCCATTGGGATTATACTCACAGTATCGGCATGGTAAAACAGCTAGTAGAAGATGAAATGTATCCCCTTTCGCTATTTGGACTGGAACAAGGCATAAAATCATTAAGTTGAATTCGGCTTGTTCTAGGCTCAACTCATAAGAGTTGAGGTTCATATTATTGACCCACCAGCGCCAGTAGTATTCCTGCCGCTACAGCTGATCCTAATACACCAGCCACATTAGGTCCCATGGCGTGCATTAATAAAAAATTATGGGGGTTAGCTTCCAATCCTAATTTGTTCGCCACCCTTGCTGCCATTGGCACTGCTGATACGCCAGCGGCACCAATCAATGGGTTGATCGGATCTTTCGATATTTTATTCATTATTTTTGCCATGATAACACCGGTGGCGGTGCCGATTGAAAAAGCAATTGCGCCGAGGGCCAAGATCCCCAAGGTTTCAACATTCAAAAATTTATCCGCACTCAGCTTAGAGCCAACACCCAAACCTAAAAATATGGTGACGATATTGATCAGTTCATTTTGTGAGGTGGAACTTAAACGTTCAACCACTCCAGACTCACGCATTAAATTACCAAAACAAAACATGCCGACTAAAGGAGTGGCGGTCGGTAAAAAGAAAATGGTGAGTAGCAACACGGCTAAGGGGAAAACAATTTTTTCAATTTTGGTCACATGTCGTAACTGCGCCATTTCAATTTTTCTTTCTTTTTCAGTGGTTAAAGCGCGCATGATTGGCGGTTGAATAATCGGTACTAACGCCATATAAGAATAAGCTGCCACGGCAATTGCCCCCAATAGTTCCGGGGCTAATTTTGACGCTAGGAAAATCGCTGTTGGTCCGTCTGCACCACCGATGATAGCAATTGCAGATGCATCTTGAATGGAAAACTCTATCCCCGGGACCGAATTGAGTGCAATGGCGCCAAACAAAGTTGCAAAAATACCAAATTGAGCCGCCGCGCCTAAAAGCAGCATTTTAGGATTGGCAATTAATGCGCCAAAATCGGTCATCGCGCCCACGCCCATAAAAATAACCAGTGGAAAAATGCCAGTGTCAATACCTGCATAATAGACATAATGTAGCAATCCACCAGCTTCGGTAAATCCGGCAATTGGAATATTGGTTAGGATAGCGCCAAATCCCATGGGCACTAATAAAAGTGGTTCAAAGTTTTTAACAATCGCTAAATAAAGTAATCCGCTACCGACTAACATCATAATCACCTGACCAGCTTCAAAATTAGCCAGTCCAGTTGATAGCCAAAGTGTATTTAGTAATTCCATAGTTTTTTTAACCTAAACTCAACAATGTGTCACCCACCCGAACTCCATCACCTTCTTTAATGTGAATAGCCGTTATTTTTCCCGCTTTAATGGCCCGAATTTCAGTTTCCATTTTCATCGCTTCCATAATGATCACCACATCGCCAGCCGTGACTTGATCGCCGACATTAACTTTTACTTTAAAAATATTGCCTGCTAATGGGGCGTCTAGTGTTTCTTCAAAAGCACTTGGGGTGGATAGTTTTGCAGCTTTAGCGGTAGAAATATTATCAATTTCGCCGGAGGGGCTCACAACGACTTCATAAATTTTTCCATCCACTTTAACTGAATAATTTTCAACGGCAGTGGAAGTGCTACTGTGCGCAGAAAACGTTTTACCATCTGATGCTTGCGGTTTTGGCTCGAAAGCATCCGGATTATTTCTATTTTCCAAAAACTTTAAACCGATTTGTGGAAACAGCGCATAAGTTAAAACATCATCGATCATCTCATCGGCAAGAGTCATGTTTTTCTGTTTGGCTAAATCGGCTAGTTCTTCGGTCAGGCTATCGACTTCTGGTGAGAGTAAATCGGCAGGGCGACAACTGATCGCTTCCGCACCATCCAAAACTCTTTGTTGAAGTTCAAAGTCCACGGGCGCAGCGGTTTTGCCATATTCGCCTTTTAATACTCCCGCGGTTTCTTTAGTGATCGATTTATATCGCTCCCCAGTGAGTACATTTAAAACTGATTGTGTACCGACAATTTGAGAGGTGGGGGTCACCAGAGGTATATATCCCAAATCTTGACGTACCTTAGGGATTTCGGTAAGAACTTCATCTAATCGATCGGCAGCGCCTTGTTCTTTTAATTGACTCTCCATATTAGTTAACATACCGCCGGGGACTTGAGCGGTTAAGATCCGTGCATCAACTCCTTTCAAGCTACCTTCAAACGAGGCGTATTTTTCTCTGACGCTCCTAAAATAAGTGGCGACTTCAGCCAATTTATCCCGATCCAATCCAGTATCGCGAGGCGTCTCTTCAACAATAGAAACAATGGTTTCAGTGGCCGAATGACCGTAAGTCATACTCATGGATGAAATGGCGGTGTCTATTACATCAATATTTGCATCAATGGCTTTCATATGGGTGGCAACACTTAAACCGGTGGTTGCATGGCAATGTAATGCAATCGGCAATGAGACTGTTTCTTTTAGTTTCGAAATCAACTCAGCCGCATCATAAGGTTTTAATAGTCCCGCCATATCTTTGATACATAACGAATCGGCGCCCATGTCTTCAATTTGTTTGGCCATGGTTAACCAACCTTGTAGATCGTGTACCGGACTAACGGTGTAGCTTAATGTACCTTGCGCATGTCCTCCAACTTTGACAGCCATTTTAATCGCCGTTTGCATATTGCGTACATCATTCATAGCATCAAATATTCGAAAAACATCCACACCATTGATATGTGCCCGTTCAACAAATTTTTCCACCAGATCGTCAGCATAATGGCGATAGCCTAAAATATTCTGTCCGCGAAATAGCATTTGCTGTTTAGTTTTTGGCATGGCTTTCTTAAGTGCACGAATGCGCTCCCACGGATCTTCCCCCAAATAACGAATGCAAGAATCAAAGGTTGCGCCGCCCCAAGATTCAATCGACCAGAAACCGACTTCATCAAGTAAGGGAGCAATCGGCAGCATGTCTTCCAGACGCAAGCGAGTCGCTAGAATTGATTGATGCGCATCTCTGAGTACAAGCTCTGTAATGCCAAGAGGCTTGGCTTGAACTGAATTGGAATTACCTGTTTTTGACATAGCGGTGTCCTTGGAGAATCGATGGTTGTTTATTACAGATGGTCTTTACGATAGCGACTCACTGCCGCTGAAATTGCCGCTACCATTGATTCTGAGTGTTCAGCTTGTGATCTACTAGTCATTTTGGCTGGTTTAGCTTGTGGAATATCGTCTGGATACCGTTCAGCTAACGGAAAAATCAATATTTTGACGACAATAATTAATAAACTCAAAAAACCATAGACGAAGCCCATGCCCACTAGCATCAGGGTGCCCGCTTGATAGAATAATTGAGTTGAGTCTTCCAATGTGTGTGCCTGCCAAGATCAAAACAAAGAGAATAATCCGAACCTACCTATAAAATCAAATATCTATTAATAAATACGAAACCTATAAAGCCATTTTAATTTTACCAAAAATGACTTATCTTATTGATACCACTAACTAAAATGAACTGTTTAATTTCTTTTCTCCATTATATAAGACTTAGACATTGTTCTTATATAGATCGTTAGGGCTGCTTTTTTAATCATTAGTTGCTCTTATTTTATCTATTATTACGTCCCCAAAGCACTCTCTTCGTCCGCGCGGCATACTCAATCGGGCGACACAGTAATTTCTATTGTCTAATAACGACACCACTATCCAAATCAATAATTTGAGATGGTGGCTGACCGCTACAACGCCCGCTGACGATTTGATCAACCTTCAATATCATTTTATTACGAATATAGGAAACATGAGATGACGTCGACTTGGCATTAAGATTACAACTAGTGGAAATAATCGGTTTGGCGAATAGTTCACATAGCTTTTTGGCGATTGGGTTATCGGTCACCCGCACGGCCAACTTTTGATGCTCTCCCACCAATAGCGGTGATAAATCAGAGCGCTTGTTAATAAGCCAAGTAGTAGCGCGAACAGAGGTTTGATCAATTTTGTCTATTTGCACTGAGCTAAGCGGTGATAAGAGAGGCAAAGCATATCGAATATCACTGACTAACACAATGAAGCCTTTTTTATAGGAGCGCTGTTTGATGGACAATAATCGTTCAATGGCTTTTAAATTACTGGCATCACAACCAAGACCAAAAACCGACTCAGTGGGATAAGCGATGATCCCACCGGTTTGTAAGGTTTTGACGGCGAGATCAAGTTGCCAAAAATTCATTCTTAGTTGGAAAATGGTACTAGCTAAGTGATGCTTGCAGCTGGGCGTCTTTATCCATTACCGCCTGAGCGTTGGCCGCACGATCATCAGCAACGGCTTTTGCCACCACCGGATCGGCAACGGCTAACATTTGTGCTGCTAAATAAGCCGCATTTTTCGCCCCGGCCTTACCAATAGCAACGGTTGCTACAGGTACGCCAGCGGGCATTTGAACCGTCGACAACAAAGCGTCCTGACCTTTTAACGGCCCACCGTCCATCGGCACGCCGATCACCGGCTTAGTAGTGAGTCCTGCGACCGCGCCCGCCAAATGCGCCGCTAAACCTGCGGCACAAATAAAGACTGCACAACCCCTGTTTTCAGCATCTTTGACATATTCATGAGTGGCCGCTGGTGTTCTGTGGGCTGACGTAACTTTGACTTCAGCTTTAACGCCTAAATCGGTCAAAATTTTTAAAGTATTTTGCATGCAGGGCCAGTCAGAATCAGACCCCATCAGGATTGCTACGAAGGTATTACTCATGTTATTGCCTTATGTTTTGACAGATTAAGCTAATACTTGATTATACGGAAATATTGGTTGGATCAAAAAGACTATTTGATCTAAGAGAAGATATTGATGTGTGATATTTACAGAAACGTTTAACCGTCATCGAAACCATTATTGCGAGAATATCATTAATATTTCAATTTGACGGTGCAATGCTTCTGCTTCTGTTATTTTAACTAAAATAATCAATTGGATCCGCGGAAAGAGTTAAGAAATCATATCAGAGATTGGGGCTAGATTATTCCCAGAAAACGATCAAACAATGCGGCGATTGTTGGAGAGGAAATAATTTTCGTTAATAGAAGTGATTGATTTTTAAGTGGAAATTGATTATATTTCTTCTCAAATAAAAAATCTATCAAACGAATAACGATCAAACTGTTTGATAGAATCAACTATAAAAATAGGTTCTGACTACTAGCTCTAGAGAATTAGTTATGAAATATAGTGATAGAACTAAAAATAGCTTTAGGGAACTAATGGCTAAAAACGCTTTGGGGGGGATTGTAATTAGGTTAGGATTAAGGACTTTTATAAGCACCTGTAATCGAAGGCACCAAAAAATGCGACTCAATTGGGGTAAACGTTTATGTATGGGCTAGGTAAGGATCTGAAGTATGAATAAGCAAAAGCTATGGAAATACACGACAGTTGTGTTGGTAACTGTTTTAATGTTTTCACTAGTTCCTGAAGTACGCTTATTTGGGCTCTTCATTGATGCTATCGGTATAGATATGCTTTTACTTTTAGTGGAAACTCAAATAGCAATTATATTTTTTGCCTCATATAATCAGTTGGTTAAACCTGTTTTATCAAATGTTAATGTTTGGCTGGAAAAAATAGATCCGTATTATTTTTTACCGAGTATTGCTCAAATAAGGGAGTGTCCTGTAATAGTACTTCATGCGGCACCATTTTTAGTTGGGCTGTCATTTATACTCGTAGTCTAGATACATATTTACATAACCACACGCCCGGTTTGCGAAGCCAAACTGCCGGCTCGCCAGCGGTTAACGTTATACAGTTTAGAAGTAACAAGTGAGAAAGTAGAGAAATTAGTATGGCGAATTTTGTAATATTAATTGGTGGCCCAGGCTTATTTAAAGGTTGCGATAAAGCCCATGATCAGACTTGGACAAATTATATTGTACCATTGCAACTGGCCGCACAGAAAAACCTGTATAAGAAACAATCAGGCGAAGTAGTTCATTGGGTTTTGTACGAGCCGCCCTATAGAAGGCGGTGGCAAGATGATTCGATTATCACAAAAAGAGAAAAAAAGGAGGTCGATGGTTATCACCTCCACAGCATACGAAAAGCGGTTGCAGGTAAAATTATAGGAAAAGGTGCATCTAGCTATGTCAACAGAATCCAAACTATTGCAAATACTCATGGTATTAAATACAAAGGAATTAATAAGCCTAGTGAATTTTGGAGTTATTACAATCATTAGGTAATAACTCTATTTCTAGAGTTTGGTATAGCGGTCATGCCAGTGGCTCGGGCTTAATGCTTGCCCTCACGCATTCTAATACATGTGTAGCTCAAGCTTCACCTAACGATATGATTTTGAATACAGATATATCTAAAAATGTTAGTTTGAAGAAAAAACTTAATAGCAAATCAATGAGCGTGTCAAAATTTTACGGCTGTTATACAGAAGGGTTTGCGAAAGAGTGGAGTAAAACTTTTAAATTAGGTGCTGCTGGTGCTAAGCAAAAAATAGATTTTGGTGTAATTGATCGGCCATCAAATATAGTTAATATAATGGAGAGAATTGAAAAAACACCTACTTCAGTTGGGCAAACAGGCTGGACGGTACATAAATAATGTTTAATATTTTACAAGAATATACTAAAATTATTTTAGTTGGTTTTTTTCTGATACTTTTCCCATCCTGTCATTTGATGAGTAATAAACAAAAAAAATTAACACCTATACTCCAGGCTTCATTTGAACAAATATACTACGCAAAATACGCCTTGGATTTTCCTCATACAAAAAGCGCCTTAAATAACTGCATAAAGTATAAAAATAAACCATGCCTTGAAGTGTACAAACACTTCAAAGAGGGAAAAAGTTCTCTACTTTCTTTATCTTCCGATAAGTCACTAGCTGCTACATTAGATATTATTGAAAAATCCTGTCTTTCGGAAGATCAGGCTATGGCAAATAATATTTGCTACGGAGGTCTCATGTCGTTATATTTTTATAACTCTTCTGCACAAGATCAAAAAATATTTAGGCGAATAAATAAATATCCAAAAGCAATTAGAGACATTATATTTAATAATGATTTTTTTTGGTTTCATAATCGGCCAAAAAGTAATAATTGGATTAATTATATTTCAACGCTTGATATTGATTGGGAACAGGATGGTCAAAAACAATTCGTTTTAAATATGTTTAAGAAAAATATCAATCAAATTGATGGTGAGCCTTGGGTGTTGAGATAAGGCTTCGGATTTTTGTTGCTGTTTGGCAGAATGTACAAAACAATTAAATCAAAAAACAGCTTATCATTACCGCTTGTTTAATTACGTGCAATCGACGGCGCGAAAAGAAGCGCCTCAATTGACGCAGGCGTTAAAGCGCTCTATTGATTGAGAGAAGTTTATTCAAATAAAGTACCAGCTTGAAACAATCAAGCGTGGTAATATTTGAAAGCCTGTCGTCAATTAACAGGCATACATTCTGAAATAATTATATTTAGATCAAACCATTTCTAGAATGTAAAAAATTGAACCGTCATGCCAAATTAACACGGCGTAAACAAAAAATGGCGACCAAAACTTGGCCGCCATTTTAACTAGGCCCGGTTAGCGAAAACTAGCTCGCTACGCGAGCCATTTTCGCCAACGGTTAACGTTAAATAAACTAATTGGAAATGGAGTTTTAGATTATATGAAAGGAAAAATCAGTCAATGGAAAGATGATAAAGGCTTTGGTTTTATAACTTCAGATGACAATCAAAGAGTCTTTTTTCATATTTCTAGCCTTACCACTAAAAGTAGAAGGCCAGAAATAGGCGATATCGTTGTATTTGCTTCAAAAACGGATGCCAAAAACAGATTAAAAGCAATGAACGTAGCTATTGAAGGCTTGTCTAAAACTAGCAATTACCAGAGTAATATGAAAGTAGAGCCTAAAACTAAAAATAGTTTTGATTACATCTTAATTGTTGCTCTCATAATTTCAGTAGCATTTACTGCGCACATATATTCCAAATTAAATAGCATAGAAAGCTCCATTATATTTGGTATTCCTGCAATTATTGCTTTTATCCTATTAGGTCGTCAAAAGAAGCCAAAGAGCAGTTCATTTAACTGTACTAAGTGTAAAAAAGTTGAACGCTATGATACTCGAACTATTAGCGCTTGGAACAGAGGTTTTACGCGTTTGTACTGCAATTCATGTCACGTTCAGTGGTTAAGGAATAATCCTAGCCAAGAAAAAAGTTACTCTTCAAATAAAAGTGGAGGGTGCTTAGGAGTATTCGCATTAATCGTTGGTACTTCATCCTAAAAAAATCAGTTCACCCTACCAACAAAGCATTCTGACTTTTAAAT
>CAYVSL010000046.1:9259-25131 GCA_964454125.1 uncultured Kangiella sp. | reverse complement strand
AATAACTGACAACTATCCGGAAATTCCGGATAGTTGAATATTGACAATGAACTGTTCGGAATTTCCGAATGGTTGAATGGTAGTCAATATCGTATACATTATAAATTGATATTCACGTTTTTTCGAAAGCGGCCAATCAGAACGCACTTTACGGGCTTGTTAAACCTCCTCAGTGCCAAGTATTTTTAGCACTAACATTTTTATCACCCCAATAAAAAACCACGACTAGCGTGGCTTTTCGATAATAGCTTGGTAAGCATCATTTATGATAACCGTATCAAAATGGAATATCATCATCAAATGAATTATCAAAATCACCACCCGCTGGTGCAGCTGCCGCTTGACTGTCCTGCTGAGGGCTATTTTGTTGCTGCTGAGGTTGATAATTTTGCTGAGGAGCTTGTTGCTGCTGAGGACGCCCCGCCCCCATTGGCGCATCGCCTCTGCTACCTAACATTTGCATCACACCAGTAAAGCTATCAACCACGACTTCAGTGGAATATCGATCTTGGCCTTGTTTATCTTGCCATTTACGAGTTTGTAATTTGCCTTCAACATAAACTTGCGAGCCTTTGTGCAAGTATTCACCCGCGATTTCAGCTAATTTGCCGAAAAAGACCACTCGGTGCCATTCGGTCTTTTCTTGCATTTGACCGGTATTTTTATCTTTCCAGCTATCGCTGGTGGCAATGCTAATATTGGTAATCGCCGCCCCACCTGTGGAATAACGAACTTCTGGATCTTGCCCTAGATTCCCCACTAGGATGACTTTATTGACGCCGCGTGTGGCCATTTTCTAACTCCTAAAATTAAACTTTAAATTTAGCTACGAATGACTTCTACTATATTTGTGTAAGCTATTTGGATCAAGCTGATCTTTATCTACTTTGAGATAAACTGCACCAGCTTCTGGTAAGGCGATAGCTTCGGATACCCCTTCAATGGCCTTGATTTCATCGATTAACGACGGAAATGCTTCTTTGGCAACATCTGGCATAGTTAAAGTGTAAGCCGTAAGAGCTGGTGGATTCTTCAACCCTAACAATAACAACGCCCATAGCATTGCCATAAACGAACCAATTAAATAAACACCATCCATGCCTTTGTATTGCATGATTAGACCCGCAATCGGTCCCCCTAAAAACGCACCAGCAAATTGACTAGTGGAATAAACACCCAGTGCCGTCCCTTTACCCGACAATGGTGCAATCCTAGAGATCATTGAAGGTAGAAGAGCCTCCATTAAATTGAATCCAGTAAAATAGATGATTAAAGCAACGACCACAATGGTCAGCGAAAACTGGTACATGCCAAAAACAAATTGCACCAGTGCGATTAACATTACCCCTGCTAACATAACTCTGGCATGCTGGCGCTTTTTTTCTGCCAGAATGAGCATTGGTAACATCAAAAGCACTGCTGCCACCATAGTCGCCAGATAAATCCAGCTATGCTCTGCCAGATCGACTCCCAGATCTTTGAGACGAGTAGGAAAAGCGACAAAAAAGGAGGTCAGCAAAAAATGTAAGGTAAAAATGCCAAAATTAAGTCGCATCAATTGACCATCTTTAAAAATCTTGGAAAATTGACCTCGACTGGCTATTGCATCTCGTTGAACAAATTGAGAGTCAGGATTTGGCGTCAGAAAATAAATCACTAACATGGCGACCACTGCCAAACCAGCAATGACCCAAAAAATGCCTTTTAAGCCCACCCAATTGGTGAGGCCAGGACCAATAATCATCGCTATCGCAAAGGCAGCGCCAATACTCATGCCAATACTCGCCATAATTTTAGTGCGTTGTTCATCACGGGATAAATCTGCCGCCAAAGCCATAATTGCGCTGGCAATCGCTCCACACCCTTGCAACAGCCGCCCGGCGATGACTCCATAAATATGCTCGCTCATCGCGGCGACCAAACTACCAATGACAAATAACACTAAGCCAAACAGAATAATCGGTTTACGCCCAAATCGATCCGATAACCAACCAAAGGGAATTTGAAAGATGGCCTGAGTCAAGCCATAAGCACCGATAGCCAGTCCTATCAACGCTGGTGTGTAACCATCAAGCTGCTGCCCCACTAAGCTAAATACCGGCAATAACATAAATAATCCGAGCATGCGCAACGCAAAAACAGCACTCAATGTTAACGCTGCTTTTTTTTCTGTTGAATTCATATTTGTTTTATTTTTCATTTTGCCCTTAAGGGTGCTATCGCGGTATCATGTCCGATTCGGTCTTTTGGCAAGAACCACAAGACAATCTACAGAAATCAAAAACCTTGGAGTAACCCAAGGTCAGGCATTATACAAGAACTCACATGAATCACATAGAAGTCCGGGGCGCGAAAACCCACAATTTAAAGAATATCGATGTCACTATTCCAAGAGACAAGTTAACCGTGATCACCGGTCTGTCCGGTTCCGGCAAATCATCACTGGCTTTTGATACTTTATATGCCGAAGGGCAAAGACGCTATGTCGAATCCTTATCAGCCTACGCCCGCCAATTTTTATCTTTGATGGAAAAACCCGATGTGGAGCATATTGAAGGTTTATCACCAGCGATATCCATTGAACAAAAATCTACATCACATAATCCGCGCTCCACAGTGGGTACTATTACTGAAATATATGATTATTTACGGTTGTTATTCGCCCGAGTTGGCGAACCACATTGTCCCGAGCACAATATCGCTTTGCAAGCCCAAACGATCAGCCAGATGGTGGATCATACTTTAGCGCTACCAGCCGAAAGCAAAATGTTATTACTTGCGCCAGTCGTTCGCAATCGCAAAGGTGAGCACGTTAATTTATTTGACGAGCTACAAGCAAAAGGATTTATCCGTGCCCGAATCAATGGCAAGACCTATGAACTTAGCGAAGCGCCCACTTTAGAATTACATAAAAAACACACCATTGAAGTGGTCGTCGATCGTTTTAAAGTACGTAAAGATATGAAACAGCGTTTGGCAGAATCTTTTGAAACAGCATTAGAGCTTTCCGATGGTCTTGCAATGGTGGCACCAATGGCTGAAAAATCTGATCAGGAAGAATTGCTTTTTTCAGCAAAATTCGCCTGCCCCGATTGCGGCCATAGTTTATCAGAATTAGAGCCTCGATTATTTTCGTTTAATAATCCGGCAGGCGCTTGTGGAACTTGCGATGGTTTAGGAGTGGATCAGTTTTTCGATCCACAACGAATTGTACTTAATCCCGATGTGTCTTTAGCTGGTGGCGCCATTCGTGGCTGGGATCGACGCAGTGTGTATTATTTTCATATGCTTAAATCTCTAGCTAATCACTATAAATTCGACATCGAAAAACCGTTCAATAAACTCACCAAAAAAATCCAGAAAGTTATTTTGTACGGCAGCGGTAAGATCAAAATAGAATTTACCTATAGCAACGATCGCGGTGATGTGATGAAACGAGTGCATCGTTTTGAAGGCGTTATTCCCAATATGCAACGCCGTTATCATGAAACCGAATCGGTTGCCGTCCGCGAAGAACTACAAAAATATATGACTAAACAATCCTGCGCCTCTTGTAATGGCACACGATTAAAAGAAGAAGCTCGTTTTGTTTTGATCAAAAAAAGAAATCTTCCTTCGTTAACTCAGCTACCCATTGAAGAAGCTTTCCAGTTTTTCAGTAAACTTAAATTACCTGGTAAACGCGGTAAAATCGCCGCCAAAATTCTTAAAGAAATTGGTGATCGGCTAGAATTTTTGGTGAATGTCGGCCTAGAATATTTATCTTTAGAAAGAAGTGCAGATACTCTTTCTGGCGGTGAAGCACAACGAATTAGATTAGCTAGTCAAATTGGCGCAGGACTAGTCGGAGTTATGTACGTTTTAGATGAACCTTCTATTGGCCTTCATCAACGGGACAATGAGCGACTACTCAAAACTCTTCGCCATCTAAGAGACTTGGGCAATACCGTGATTGTCGTTGAACACGATGAAGAAGCGATAAGAACCGCCGATTATATTTTAGACATAGGACCAGGCGCGGGTATTCACGGCGGCGAAGTCGTCGCCAAAGGAAAAATTAAAGACATTCTCAAAAACAAAAATTCGCTCACGGGAAAATATCTCGCGGGCAAAGAGTCCATAAAAATTCCAGAAAAAAGAATTCCGGCGAAAAACGGACAGTTTTTTGAGCTTATAGGGGCAACGGGTAATAATTTGCAATCGGTGGATTTGAAATTACCGGTAGGTGTTTTTACTTGTATCACGGGGGTATCAGGTTCTGGCAAATCGAGCCTGGTCAATAATACACTTTATCCCATTGCTGCGACCGATCTCAATCGAGCTTCCACCATGACGCCTTCTGCTTACCAAAGTTATTCGGGAATGGATAATTTTGATAAAGTGGTGGATATCAATCAGGCCCCTATTGGAAGGACTCCTCGCTCTAACCCTGCCACTTATACCGGAATTTTTACTCCCATCCGTGAACTAATGTCCAGTACTCAGGAATCAAGAACCCGCGGATATAAACCGGGTCGTTTTAGTTTTAACGTCAAAGGTGGTCGCTGCGAAGCCTGTCAGGGCGATGGCATGATCAAAGTTGAGATGCATTTTCTTCCCGATATGTTTGTCTCCTGTGATGTATGTAAAGGTAAACGTTACAACCGAGAAACTTTAGAGATCCTTTATAAAGGGAAAAATATTAATGAAATCCTTGGCATGACCGTTGAAGATGCCAGAGTCTTTTTTGATGCGATCCCATCGATTTCCAGAAAACTTCAAACCTTAATTGATGTCGGTCTTTCTTATATTTGTTTAGGTCAGGCGGCGACGACTTTATCCGGTGGAGAGGCTCAACGGGTTAAACTCTCTAAAGAACTGAGCAAACGGGATACTGGCAAGACTCTCTACATATTGGACGAACCGACAACCGGATTACATTTTCATGATGTGAAGCAACTACTGGCGGTATTGCATCGGCTGCGCGATCACGGTAATACCGTGTTAGTGATCGAACATAATTTAGACGTGATAAAAACCGCAGACTGGATCATCGATTTGGGCCCTGAAGGCGGAAGCAAAGGGGGCTATATTATTGCTGAAGGAACACCGGAACAAGTGGCCAAAAATAAAAAATCTTATACCGGGCATTTTTTGAAGGATGTATTGATATAGAAAATTTTGGGTAGCTATTGATTGTTTTTGTTGAACCTAGAAAAATCAGTTGAAAAGCTTAAAAGTGCGAATAACAGGCAAAAAATAGAAGACTAAAACAAATTTAGCTTTTGTCCGTTATTCGAACTTACCGACCACTCAAAATATCCCCCATAATCTCCCCATCAATATTTCCCCCACTAACAATGACGCCAACATTTCCTTTCGCTTCAATCACCCCACTTAACAAAGCCGCCAACCCCAATGCGCCAGATGGTTCAACGACCAGTTTCATTCGATAATAAAAAAATCGCACGGCCTCTTTGATTGCCTCTTCGCTGACCGTTTTCATTTCATCAACATATTCTCTGACCAAGGGAAAGGTAATATTTCCCATCGAAGTCGTTCGAGTACCGTCTGCGATAGTCGGTGGATTTAGATTAGAGTGTAATATGCCCGTATAAAAAGATTTAGTCGCATCATCTGCCATTTCTGGTTCTATGCCAATAACCTTGCAATCAGGTAACTTTCCTTTAGTCGCAATAGCGATGCCACTTAACAAACCACCACCACCACAGGGTACTAACATCATATCAAGATCTTTGATTTCATTAATCAATTCAAAAGCAACGGTTCCCTGCCCAGCAATCACATTTTCATTATCAAAAGGTTTGATCAAAGCTAATTGATTATCTTTATTTTCTTTTTCTGTGACTTGCTCTCGGGTCGTTTGCTGTGGATCAAAAATAACAACTCTTGCACCGTATCCTTCAGTTGCTCGTTGTTTTATTTTGGGTGCGTTATTGGGCATTACAATAGTTGTATTAACTTCCAACATTTTTCCAACCAGCGCAACCGCTTGAGCGTGGTTTCCTGACGAATAGGTGATAATACCTTGTCGTTTTTGCTTATCGGATAACTGGCTTATCGCATTGTAAGCGCCTCTAAATTTAAACGCTCCTATTTTTTGAAAATTTTCACACTTAAAATATATTTTGGTGTTCAGTCTTTTGTTTAAAGTAGAAGATTGCATGACCGGAGTTTTATTGGCTATGCCTTTTAATCGTTTATTCGCGGCGGTTATTTTTTCAAAAAAATCAGTCATTTCTTTTGATCCCTTTAAAGGATAGAACAGAATTATCTATTTGTTTGTTTCGTAGGTTGTAGCTGAGCTTGTGAATCCATAACCTACAAAAGACTCAAAATCATCAATAATTTCTTTGCTAGCGGGTGTTAAATTATCAGGCAATTCATCGTATGAAAACCACTTAAGTTCTGAGCATAAATTGAGTTCTCGATTGACGATTTTTCCATTCCATTTCTTGACTAGAAAAACCTGATGGTAGATCGATTCACTTTCATCGATTTTAATGCAAAAGGAAGTAGCGTCAATCAACTCAACACCAATTTCTTCAGAAAGCTCTCTTTTGATAGCCTGCAACGATGATTCTCCCATTTCCACATGCCCAACGGGTAGTGACCAATAATCAGGAAAACATTTTGTATTTTTACGTAGTCCCAATAAAATTTTATTCTCATCTACAAGAATACCAGAAACGAGGTGTGTCGCTGACTCTATTTTCATCCGTCTACGCATTAATAACTTTACTTAGGACAGTGGAACTGACTCTTACCCACCGTATTCATTTGGCGGCATTCTACATCAATATAGCCTTTTCATAAACCCGTTCAAAACGAGCCCCCCCCCTATTTTGTAATAAATAGCTTTCACCTCATTCCTCTTACCACTTACAATAGCTTTTTTAAAAAGAATCAGGATACTTTCATGTCTTTAACCGATAGCAGTTTATTCCAACCTATTAAATTGGGGTCCTTAAAACTTCGTAACCGAGTGGTTATGGCACCAATGACTAGAACCTTTAGTCCCGAAGGCATACCTAACGATTTGGTGGTGGCTTACTACGAAAGACGAGCCAAGAATGATGTTGGATTAATTATTACCGAAGGAACCTGTGTAGGGCACAAAGCGGCTAATGGTTATGCCAATGTTCCCTATATTTATGGTGAAAAAGCACTAGCGGGTTGGAAGAAAGTGGTGGATGCCGTACATCGTGCTGGAGGTAAAATTATGCCCCAACTTTGGCACGTTGGCGCTATTCGGCAGGCAGATAAAGGTGCGGGGCCTGATGAAAGCGTACCAGGCTATAGTCCATCAGGCTTGGTAATGAAAGGAAAAAAATCTGGCGTCGCAATGAGCGCAGACGATGTACGGGAAACCATCGATGCATTTATTCAAGCAGCAATAGACTCAAAAAACATCGGTTTTGATGGCGTTGAAATCCATGGCGCTCACGGTTACTTAATCGATCAATTTTTCTGGGCAGATACCAATCAAAGAGATGATGAATATGGTGGTGATGCAGTGGCGCGAACAAAATTTGCGGTTGATATTATTAAAGGTATACGAGAAAAGTGTGGTCCTAATTTTCCGATACTGCTTCGTTTTTCTCAATGGAAACAACAGGCCTACGGTGAAAAATTAGCCAACACACCAAAGGAACTGGCCTCCTTTTTAAAACCTTTGGTTGATGCGGGTGTCGATATTTTCCATTGCTCAACCCGCCGATTTTGGGAAGCGGAATTTGAGGGTTCATCTCTCAACCTAGCAGGATGGACCCAAAAACTGACCGGTAAGCCTTGTATCACCGTTGGGAGCGTTGGATTAAATAATAGTTTTATTGATGAAGAAAAACGCGATATGGTGGAAACGGCGAAAGTCACTGAAGCTTCTTTTGAAAATTTGGCAGAGCGGCTCAATAATGACGAATTTGACTTAGTGGCGGTTGGTCGTGCTTTATTGCAAGATCCGGAATGGGTGATTAAGGTTCGCGAAAATCGGTTGGATGAATTGGATGATTATTCTAAGAAGTCTTTGATGAGTTTGGTGTAGAGGGCTGATTTGTTTGAGAAGCTAAAGCTCTATGACTCCGAAAAATGGGTTTCATCATTTTAAACCTTGAGAACATAGGCCGGTCAGAAGGTACAAGGTCTAGCTAAAATTCAGAAGGTTCAAATTCTCGTACGAAAGCCATATCAAATACGGAATGTTGGCGCAGGTTATGTGGTCTAAATCAAGTGAATGCCGTGCTCGCGGTCGCCTAGTGCATAACGCAATGGGCATTTTTGCGTTCTTTTGTTGCTCTTGACAAAAGAATGTCGCAGTCAGAGCGCTGCGAAACGCTTTTGACCCTAAAGAAAATCAACTATTTAATATCAATCAAAATACTTTTAGCTGGTTCCAATGGCACTTTGGGAATAACCCAATAAACTCGTGTTAATTGAAGCCTAATATTTCTCTTAAAATGGATCATTTTTTTCTGCAATTTCTGGAAAAATGACTCTCATTGCATCGTAAAATATTTCTAGCTCATGGGTTTTAACCCCATCAACGGCTATCAATTGATTGAGTTTGCTCATAAATGTCATACGTAAATGGGGATTTTCTTTGAGGTATAAATTGACGGTATTTAGATCGCTTCTAAGATTGGTCTTTAACGTTGTCACAAATGAATATAAACGGGTAATCTGCTCATCGCTCAAATTGAATTCTTCATGAAGAATTGAAGAAAACTTGTGTTTTTCTTTATCGCTTGCTAAATCATCAGCACTAATAATATGGTACAGCAGTGAAGCAAGGGCCACATGAATGGTGTCATCTTCGGTGTGATTAAATTGTGAGGCCTCGCCATCAAAAGATTCAAACCATTTTTTGAAAGATTCAAACATTTCTTCCTCCAGTTTAGTTAGTCGATTAATTCTGGACAAATCACAGATTAATCAGTCGTCTGATACTGAGTATCTATAACACTTTCACAGAGATTTGACTAGCGGTCTGTTAATTAAATCTAGAAAAATCACAAAATATGAGATTTGCAAATAAATCGTTGTTCTCACAAAAGCTCAATTACTTGGCCGTTGATTTAGACTTAGATTCTGATTTGATCGTAGGTTCTGATTGAGTCGCAGATTTGGATTCTTTGCTTTTCGATTGATCCGCTGTCGATGGGGCGGATTTCTTGTTATTCTTAAAATCTGTTTCATACCAACCAGAACCTTTGAGTTTAAAGGACGAAGCAGATACTAATTTGGTCAGCGCCGATTGCCCACATTCCGGACAATCTTTGAGTAGATCATCACTCATTTTCTGTAATTTTTCTAATCGGTGCTGGCACTCGGTGCATTTGTATTCATAAATTGGCATAACTTTTTCTTCTACTACTAAGAGTCTATGAATGCACAATATAAGGGCTTTTCAGAGAATATAAAGTAAAAAATGCAATTATTTTGGATTCCATTGATTTTATAACTCAATTTGGCCGACTTTGATTGCTTATAAAAAGACCCGAAAGTAGAATATACTCCCATAATCAGGGCACCATTATCCAGCCCATCTGAACAGAGAAACACTTAATGAAAACCAGTCAATACCTGTTAGCCACTTTACGCGAAGATCCTAGTGACGCAGAGCTTGCCAGTCATCGATTAATGTTACGTGCCGGCATGATCCGTATGCAAGCGTCCGGACTTTATACTTGGCTACCTACCGGATTAAGAGTACTTAAAAAAGTAGAGAATATTGTGCGAGAGGAAATGAACGCAATCGGTGCCCAGGAAATTTTGATGCCGATGGTTCAAGCTGCCGAACTTTGGCAGGAATCTGGGCGCTGGCAGGAATACGGTGATGAATTATTAAGAATGCAAGATCGCCATGGGCGAGACTTTTGCTTAGGCCCAACCCATGAAGAAGTCATCACTTCGATGATCCGTGATGAGATCCGAAGTTATAAGCAACTACCGGCAGTTTATTACCAAGTGCAAGGCAAATTCCGAGATGAACGTCGACCAAGATTCGGGGTAATGCGCGCTAGAGAATTCTTGATGAAAGATGCTTACTCTTTTCACGCGACTGATGAGTGTTTGGATAAGACTTATCAAATCATGTATCAGGCATATTCTAATATCTTCAAAAGACTGGGGCTGGACTATCGTGCGGTTATCGCAGATACCGGATCGATTGGCGGTCGTCATTCTCATGAATTTCATGTACTGGCGGATTCAGGCGAAGATGCTATCGCCTTTAGTAGCGGAAGCGATTATGCCGCCAATATTGAAAAAGCCGAGGCGTTAGCCCCCTCAGGTGAAGCTCCAGTCGCGTCTCTACCCATTCAAACCGTCAATACACCAAACACTCGCTCCATTGAAGATGTCTGTCAATTATTAGAAGTTGATCCCCAAAAAGTATTAAAAACGCTTATTGTTAGAGGAAAGCAAGACGGCCAACTAGTCGCTATTTGTCTCCGCGGAGACCATCAATTAAACGAAATCAAAGTTGAAAAACACCCCTTGGTTCTTTCACCATTGATGATGGCTACCGATGAGGAAATTCAACAGGTAACCAATTCACAACGAGGTTCTATAGGACCGGTCGGTCTCGAAATTCCGGTGATTGTTGACAGGGACGCTGCAATACTGAGTGATTTCGTTTGCGGCGCCAACCAAGATGGACATCACTTAACCGGAGTGAATTGGGACAGAGATGCACACTATTTTGAGATTTTTGATTGCCGAAATATTGCTGAAGGAGATGCCAGCCCAGATGGTAAGGGAACATTGACTATCAAACGAGGTATCGAAGTCGGACATATCTTCCAGTTAGGCACTAAATACTCTAAAGCAATGAAAGCCAATGTGTTAGGTGAAAATGGTAAAGCCGTCACCTTAACGATGGGTTGCTATGGGATCGGTGTTTCAAGAATTGTGGCTGCCGCAATCGAACAGAACCATGATGATTTCGGCATTACTTGGCCAGAAAAACTAGCACCATTTCAGGTAGCCATAGTGCCAATGAATATGAAACGTTCACCAAGAGTTGCCGAACAGGCAAACGCACTATACGAGCAATTAAAGCAAGCCGGTGTAGAAGTTTTATTTGACGACCGTAAAGAACGTCCCGGAGTGATGTTCGCCGATATTGAACTAATTGGTGTCCCCCACCGTATCGTCATAAGTGAAAGAGGCATTGATGCCGGTACTTTTGAATATAAACATCGACGCAGTAACGATAAGATGGATATCGAAATCGATAAGGTGTTCTCAACACTGATGGATAAAATAGGCTAGAATTACGATATACCCAAGATACCTTTTTTTATGGGTTTGAATTAAAAACAAAACAATGGTCAAAAAATTCAACAAAACACATCGGCTAAACAAAGTGCTTTTTACCGTGCTTTGTTTGTTGACCTGTTTGGCTTCTAACGCAAAAAATACAGCTAAAAATATAGCGCCACTTCAAGTCAGCAGCCAACAGGAAAAACCTGATAGCGACTTTCGCAAAAAACTGATAGCAACCATCGCTAAAGCGGAAAATTCTTTTGACGATCGTTTCGACGCCGAGGTCTGGTTATTCGAACAAGCTACCCGGCTATCCAAGGTGGCTCCGCATATTCCCGAAGATGAACGTTTTTCGATCTTGCGAATGGTACACCGAGAAGCCACCCAATTTGATTTAGATCCTATGCTAATTTTGGCTCTTATTAACGTCGAAAGTGATTTCGACCACTATGCCATTTCCAGTGCCGGTGCACTTGGGTTAATGCAAGTCATGCCATTCTGGAAACAGGAAATAGGCCACCCTGACGACAACCTGCACGAGATAGGTACCAATCTTCGTTACGGTTGCGCCATCTTAAGCTTATATTTGCAAAAAGAAAAAAAAGATACCACCCTCGCTTTAGCTCGTTATAATGGCAGCCGAGGGCAATCTTGGTATCCGATGCGAGTGTATAAAGCGATGCGAAAGGTCTGGCACCCTTAAACCTAGAAAAATCAGTTGAAGCGCGAGAAATAGCGCCACCCTGCAACGCACCTGACCTATGCGAAAAATGAGTTCATCACCGATAAAAGAGTCGGTTCTAAGTATCAGAATAAGGAAATAAACGACATTGGCAAACGGTCATGATATAAACCAACCGTCCAACAATCAATCAAATGATTTTGTTGAACGTCGTTCTGATTCTCCGATCCCACGAGTCTGTTATAACGCCCACGGTCAACCCAAAACAGGATTAGTATTAACTGGCGGAGGCGCTCGTGCCGCTTATCAGGTAGGTGTCTTAAAAGCCATATCTAAACTGGTATTTAAAACTCACTGTGGTAATCCTTTTCCAATTATTACCGGCACCTCCGCTGGCGCAATTAACGCAACCGTTTTAGCCAGTTACGCGCAGACTCCCGGCGTTGGGATCAGAAGTTTAGAAAAAGTCTGGCAAAATTTTAGCGTTGATAAAGTTTTTCGTGCCGACTTTCGCGGTATCGTAAAAAACGCGGGACGTTGGACAAAATCGATATTTGTCCACGACTATCACAAAACTAGGCAACTAAGTTTATTAAACAACAAACCGCTCAAAGATTTATTGGCACGTGTGATCCACTATGACCATATTGATAGAGCCATTGATTCTAACCATCTGGACGCTTTATGTATTACCGCTAGTGGATATACCACAGGCCAGTCGGTATCTTTTTTTCAAGGTAAAGAAGAGCTTCATAGTTGGAAGCGACATCGCCGGATTGGTTGTCGAGCGAAGATAGAACGTAAGCATTTACTAGCTTCTTCGGCAATTCCACTGGTTTTTCCTGCCATAAAAGTCAATCGAGAATTTTTTGGTGATGGCTCAGTTAGATTTTTATCGCCTCTTAGTCCAGCTATTCATCTAGGTGCTGAAAGAATTCTAGTGGTTGGTGTCGACCCCATTAAAGAAGAAAGAGAAAGGCGCCCCAATAGTTTAATCTATCCCACTACAGCCGATATCGCCGGACATGTGTTAGACAGTGTATTCGTTGATAGTCTGGACAGCGACCTAGAACGGATCAGCCGAATCAACAAAACACTGAATCTTATTCCTGATGAAATCAGGAAAAAAGAAACCAATTTGAGAAAAATCGAAACCCTCTCCATCTCACCCAGTAAAGATTTGAGCGAACTATCTGGTAAGTACTTTCATACTTTACCAAGCATGGTGAGATTCTTTTTCAGACGGATCGGTATTGATGATGACGAAGGATCAACCGTTTTAAGTTACCTCTTGTTCGAAAGTTTATACACTAAAGAGCTGATAGAACTTGGTTTTAAAGATGCCATGAATATGTCTGAAGCTATTACTCATTTTTTTGAGTGATTTTATAATCATATTGACAGTTTGTTTTTAGATTAATATCTCATTTTGAAATATTTTTTGCAATGTTTGTCTAGCAGACCCCGTATTGAAGCGAATCACTTGAATATTTTCACCCTAACTTTTATCCTATCCGTTCTCTTTTTGAAACTGATTAATAGCAGTCTCAATCTGAATTAATCCAATTTCAACTTTAGGACTCAACATGCCAATCAAGAAAGGAAACCAATATACAATAACTCACTCTGCATCTTTACTTGATTTACTGCAAAAAATCACCCGTAAAGAACAAATTAGTGAATCAAATCGGGATATTCGAGGAGAAAATAATTCCATTGAATGTAATGGTACTTCTTTAGAGTCTACCCGTTTCGAAATTTGGGGCAATAATAATCAAATTATTATTGGAGCCAATTGTCATTTTAACGATGTCACTTTTCATATAGAAGGAGATAATCACCTGATTCAAATTGGTGCTGATGTAGCTTTTAACATAGCAGGAAGTATCTGGTTTGAAGATCACGATGGTACTTTAACCATCGGTGATCAATCCACTTTCGAAAACGTCCATTTAGCCGTTACCGAGCCCTTTTCTACCCTTACCATTGGACAGGATTGCATGTTTTCCTATGACATTGACGTGAGAACGGGCGATTCTCACTCGGTCATTGCTGATGACGATAATAAACGCAGTAATTACGCACAAAATATATCATTTGGCGATCATGTTTGGGTGGCTTCTCACTGCGTCATCTTAAAAGGCTCTATGATTGGAGATAATTCAATCATTGGCACTCGCTCTGTCGTGACTAAGTCATTTCCACAAAAAGGACTTATGATCGCAGGCAACCCCGCAAAAGTTATAAAAAAAGGTATCAACTGGAAGCGTGAAAGGGTTTATGACAATCAATGAAAGCGATTAATGGAGCAATTCTTCGCCATCAAATCCAACAACGCCACAACACTTGCCTCTATGTGCTCTTGAATGTTGAGGGAGTGTTGTTGGAAATAAAGAACTGCAGCACATCATATTAGCCGATATTGATGAAAAGGGGATATACAGGAACCAACTCAAAACCTCAGACAATTCGAATATCAAATTGGCTTTTAAGCTGTTTTTTTAATTTAAAAAGTTGTTTGAAATGCAGGCCGCCATTATTGGTAAACTCGACAAACAAAGATTTAATAGCAGAATCATCCTTATCTGATTCGAATACCAGTTGTAGCTGGTTAGTACCTTCTATTTCATTCGAGCACCAAAGCGAAGAATCTTTGGTGAAATTATAATATTCCCAAATCCCACCTTGTTCTGTCAACCTCAAATATCCTGCAATAAACTCCGTCATTTCATCTACTCTGTGAAAATTTTTCCAACCAGATTGAGGAGATAACTGCATGATAATCCTAATAAAGAGCGATGGATTGACTCGTTTTGTTAGCCAAATGATAAAGCGCTTGATTATGGCTTATTTTTTAATGTGATGCGTTAACTACTGCTCAATTCTAACAAAACATTACAATTTTTATTCTCCGCCCCGACCGTTCAAACCTCACATTTTTGAATTGCACGGTGTCTAATATTTGTTTTTCCTTGCAACATTTAGATTATTCTAGGATTATATTGTAGAATCGACGTTGTTGTAAATCTTCTATAACACAAGGATATTGCTCAATTGGTTGATATAAACTATCAAAATACATTGGATAAGGCTTTGTCTCAGCTGCGCGCGCTGGATGTAGATGAAGCCTTAGATTTATTTTATCAACTGCTACAACAGCAACCTCTTGACATCTCAATTATTAATCACATTTACCCAATTGAACAAAGGAGAAAATCCGATAACGGATTTAATAAAATTTGCCAGCATATATTTTCACAAGACTCAAAATCCCAAGAATACCATCAACTAATAATAACCACTTGGGTAGATTTTAAGAATAGATTTGGCTCGCATCTCGAACCTGAAAATTTCAGTGACATACAAGTTTTTAATTTGTTTTTTCATTTGGGTCAAACTGGTTACACGATCGAAACAGAAAAACTTAAGGAATATATTTCCTCTCAACTTGCTGATCATCAATACACTCCACAAGCACTGTATTTTTATTGCCAACAGCTGGCAGATAAAAAGAAACTACTACAAGCTATAAAAGAACTGGAATTTCTGATCATTTATTATACTGAAGCGATCACAACTATCCCTGCAGAAAAACTTTTGAAACAACTCAGAGAAAGAATTAGAAACACCTGATTAACGATTTGTTTTAACCTAGAATAATCACTCCACGATATTTTTCTGCCTCAGTCAATAACGCCTGATCAACACTTCGTTTAAGAATATTGTCTAATAGATTAACCGCCGAAATACTATCGTCACAATACTCTGCTAAAAGACGAGCCTTAAGCAAACCTATTTTATCCCAGAGCGGGTCTCCACCCGGCTCACAAGAATAGTATTCAAGTAAACATAAAGCCACTTTATATTGTCGGTTGTTGTTCATCTGCTCCGCTAATAACAACGCTAAAAGCGTCGACTCTGG
>CAYVSL010000046.1:0-9159 GCA_964454125.1 uncultured Kangiella sp. | reverse complement strand
GTCGGTTGTTGTTCATCTGCTCCGCTAATAACAACGCTAAAAGCGTCGACTCTGGGAAAAAATCTAAACCTTTATTAAATAATTTAAAAGAGATGCCGGTACACCCAATATAAAAAATGCAGCCATTAAATATCCGAAAGAAGCGCCGACGATAACCATGGCTTTACTAATCAGTATCACCATAAAACCGTAAGTCAGTAACATTTTAATAAACATGCTTTTATTCTTAGAAGTAAAAAATGGCTTAATCTCCGAACCTATTTTTTCTCCATTGGCAACTTGCTCCATTAATTCAAATAGAAACTCAATTAAAGGGAATAACATCAATAGATAAATAACCGTACCTATATTACCCTCTGGCAATAACGACGCGACAAGCGAATAAAGAAAAATAACGATTAACGCCGAACGGCACAGCGGATAAGTAAAGAACAAAGCTAGCTTATTCCAAAATGGAGGAATTTGTTCAGCAATACTCAAACTCGATAAAGAACACCGACAAAGAGTACAGCGAGGATAGATTTCCTGTTTTTTTTCAGGCACACAATGGATACAGAAATTGACTTTGCAATTGGGGCAGTACCAATTGGCCGCCAGTTTAGGGTGGTATTTACAATATGTATCAACTGACACGCAATAAATAGTCCGTTAATTCCATATCAACTTGCCCCCACTTGATTCTGATAACTCTTTCAAGTAAGCCTGATGTGCTTCTAATTCTTGCTCTGATGATTTTAGTACTTTAAAAGGCGCTCTATTATCCGGCAATCGTCTTATACCACCTTCGTCACGATTGGCGGTCAAATAGTCTTGCCTGTGAGTTAAAGTTAAGTCAGTTTGTCCTCCTGTCATTCCCAGATAAACTTCAGCCAGTATCTCCGAATCAAGTAATGCTCCATGTAAATCTCGATGACTGTTATCGATAAAATATCGTTTACATAACGCATCCAAACTATTCTTTTGCCCAGGGTGCATCTGACGTGCTAAAACCAGTGTGTCTAAAACACTGCAAAAATCACTCATCATGCCGAGCGGTTTGGCTAAATGTTTGAGTTCATGATTAAGAAAACCAATATCAAATGGTGCATTGTGGATCACTAGTTCAGAATCTTTTACATAGTCCAGAAAATCATCAACAATATCTTTAAATAGCGGCTTGTCTTGCAAAAATTCATTGGTAATACCATGAACCTCAATCGCACCATCATCAATTTCTCGTTGCGGATTAATATAGACATGATAATGATTACCGGTTAGTTTCCGATCGATCATTTCCACGCAGCCAATCTCGATGATCTTATGCCCTTGAGTTGGCTCTAAACCGGTGGTTTCAGTATCTAAAATTATTTGACGCATCATATATTCTCTAAACTCTAAACATGTCACTCACGTTAATTCATCAATACCACGATTAGCCAAATCATCGGCTTTTTCATTTTCAGGATGACCGCTGTGCCCTTTTACCCAATGCCAAGTAACTTGGTGACGCTGATTTTGCGCATCTAGTAATTTCCAAAGATCGACATTTTTGACCGGTTTTCTTTGCGAATTTTTCCACCCCTTTTTCTTCCAACCGGTGATCCATTCAGTAATACCTTTTCTCACATATTGTGAATCGGTGGTTAGCGCAATCATACTGGGTTGTTTTACCGCCTCTAGTGCTTTGATCGCAGCCATTAACTCCATGCGATTATTAGTGGTTTTTTTTTCTCCACCGCAAAGTTCTTTTTGGTGTTTTCCGACTCTAAGTAATGCGCCCCAGCCGCCAGGACCGGGATTGCCCCGGCAAGCACCATCTGTAAAAATTTCTATCTTACTCAATTTTATTCCTCTAAATCCTTGACGACTATTTACCACAAAGAAATGATAAAAATGGGGCGCCCAATCCAAATACATTTGTTTGCAAATTACATGAGCTTTGAATTGAATGCTTCTAATATTTTCAGTCTGTCAACTCGGTATTCTCTGTGGTAAATATTTATCTTTGGTTGGTATGTTATTTCTCGTAGTCCGTAACAAAAGGGTTACCGCATAATTTGCTTAACACAGTTTTCGACATGCGCCCTCACTGACGGCTCCGCTAATCTGGAACCAACCAGTTTTTTGTTTCGTCTCCAGCTCGGTCTAATTGGTGTCATTGTTGACACCTTCTTTTTGGCAACAATGATATAATAACCAGCAAAATACTCGCAGCCAATTTTTGATAGTTTTTTTAACCATGAATAACGGCTTTCCTGTTGGATTTTTTGATCGGTCACACATACTGGGATTTCAGTTATCACTTCAAATCCTAACAATCCAAACCAGTCATTTATCCGTAACCGGCCTATTATTCTCAACTTGTTTTTTTGTCCCGCTAAAAAATGGATCAAACGATTTTTTATAACATGCCCGCTCACAGGATTGGCAATTAATAGGATGATATGACCCTCAGGAATTAACACCCGTTCAACTTCTCTTAAGATCTGATGTGGATTTTGGCTTTTTTGCGATATTTCTGGCACAACCACCAAATCAATGCAGTCTGAAGCGATCGGCAGCTCTTCGTATTGGCAAACCAGATCGGTGTCATCATTAGAATTTGATATCACCGTAGATTTTCTAACACCAATATTTTCAGAAATCAGGGTTTTGGCGATATTCGAATACAACAGCGCATGGTAACCAAAAATACCGGATAATACAGGTTTTAACTTTCGTTTGGCCAATTCAATTCGTATGGAGGATAACCCTAAGGTTTCACGTTTAGCTAGTTTGTTTTGCCATTGTGAGGTTAATTTTTTAATGGCCTTCATCATTAGCTCCAAATTTCGGTTAATCGGATAATATCCAAGCCCTGCCAATTGATCATAGCGCAAGCCCGACACGATCACCATTAAGAAATTCGTTCAAACCTTAAATTTGGAGTCATTATCTCAACAAAGACATTATCTCAACAAAGGCATTATTCACATGATATTTGACATATTCAGTAATAAAAAATACCATTTGTGCTCCTTAGTATCTAGACTAGTCACTAAAACTATCAAGAAAAATAAGATAATGCCTGCTAAATCAATTAGATACAAGAAAAAAACCAACAGGAATTCGATTTGAGAATAAATTTTATCATCATTATCTGCGGGCTTTTATTAAGTGCCTGCAAGACAATGCAAAATTATCACACACTAAATTCAAGTATTAGCTCGACTAAACCTTTGTCGCTAGTCGTTGAACGACCTCCCCCCCCTGAGATTTGTCTAGCTCACGAAGGTCCAATTGATCCTGAGTCCTATAACGATGCTTGGCAAAGAGTTAGCCAGCAACTCTCATTAAACATACCTGACAACCGCAGAGTCAGAGCGCAAAAATCTTGGTATGTTAATCACCCTTCCTACTTAAAACGTGTGACCAAACGTGCAGAACCTTATTTGTACTTTATTATCGACGAACTGGAAAAAAGAAACTTGCCGCTCGAATTGGCACTTTTACCTATTGTTGAAAGTGCCTATGATCCTTTCGCCTATTCTCATGGTCGCGCTTCTGGTATGTGGCAATTTATTCCGGGTACAGGCAAAGGATATGGATTGACTCAAAATTGGTGGTATGATGGACGACGGGACGTTTTTTTGTCGACCCACGCGGCACTGGACTATCTTTCTTATTTAAACAAACGTTTTAAAGGAGACTGGTTATTGGCGCTTGCTGCTTACAACTCTGGCCAAGGAAATGTAAGCAAAGCGATCCGTAAAAATAAGAAAAAAGGAAAACCAACCGATTTTTGGTCATTAAAGTTACCTAAAGAAACCAAAGCTTATGTACCAAAATTACTAGCTCTCGCCGATATATTAAAAACTCGAAAAGAAGCCAATATCGCTTGGACCGACGTTAAAAATCAACCCCATTTCGTTCGTATACCCACTGATGTACAAATCGATTTAAGCCTTGCTGCTGATCTGAGTGAACAGTCAATGCAAGATTTCTATCAATTAAATCCGGCTTTTAACCATTGGGCAACTCCTCCTAAGGGTCCGCATTATTTATTAATCCCGGTTAACAAGGCGGAAACCTTTGAGAATAATTTAAAAACGATCCCAAGTGGTGAGAGAATTGCGTACAAACGGTACAAGATAAAGCAGGGCGACAGCCTGATTAGTATTGCAAATAAATTTTCAACAACCGTGACATTATTAAAAACAACTAACAACATCCGGGACAATCGTATTAGAGCGGGTAAATCCCTACTGATACCGGTCGCTTCAAAACAACGAGAAAAGTATTCTAAAAGTAATCGTCAGCGATTATTGGCCAAACAAAATACTAAAAGACCGGGTAAAAGGACATCAATTAAGGTCGCAAAAGGCGATTCATTTTGGACCATTTCCCGACGGTACAAAGTTAATTTACGAAGCTTAGCGAGCTGGAATAACATGGCTCCGACTGATACCCTAAAGGCGGGCCAAAAGCTTGTTTTATGGACAAAACAACCAATGTTACATTCGGCCCTTTTGGGGGATCAGCAAAAAACTCGAAAAATCCATTATAAAGTAAGAAATGGAGATTCCTTTGCCAGAATAGCGAGTAAATTTAATGTCAGTTTGAGTAAAGTAAAAAACTGGAACAAAGCAATAAGTCAAAAAAAATACCTACAGCCAGGCCAATCATTAACATTATTTGTGGATATCACTAAGCAGTTTTAGTTCCCCTTCACAGAAATTTAGACGAGTTAGCCCCCTGTGAAGTGAGGCTAATCTCTTTTGCTTTGTTTCCTAATTCCTTGATAGATCATATAAATATCAGCACGGGAATATTGTGAATTTTTGTGAGGAGGTTGTGTTTCTACAAACCCTACTTTGTCGTACAAATTGAGAGCGGGTATTAGCTGGCGGTTAGATTCTAGGAATAATGCCTTAAAGTCTGTGGCTTGATATTGCTGAATAGCAGCATTGACTAATTTTTCGCCAATACCCATTCCCTGATAATCATCGTCCACAGCCATTTTTGAAAGCTCTAATTGTTGATTGCCAGAAGCAATCAATGCCACTGTACCAATCACCTTGTCTTTATCACGAGCCATTAAAATAAACCCGCCAGGTTCAATAATATATTTTTGGGGGTTTGATAATATCTGGTGATCAATGTCTTCAACATAAAAATATTTTTCAAGCCACGCACGATTCAATTGATAAAATCGATCGGCGTGCTCCTCTTCAAAATGAACAATTTCAATCGAATTAATGATCCGTTCGCGTCTGAGTTCAGCCATTCTTTCTACTAGATCCCGCTGGGCTAATTGTCTTTCAAGTAATTCGATACTGTTTAGCAAGTTGCCGCCGGATGTTGACATAAACCTTCCAAGTACAATTTGCAGATCACTCCAAATGGGTGCCAATTGGTCAAATAACTCAAAACCTGCTGGTGTGATACTCAACAAACGGCGCCTTTCATCGGCCTTGTCTGTATGATGATAAAGCCAACCTTTACGTTCAAGCTTTTTACTCATTTGACTTATCGCTGGGTGAGTTTGACCTAACATCTCAGCTAATTCTGTCACCGACATTGATTCGTTTTCATTTATCAATTGTAGGATTGGAAAGTTTCTTGCTTGAAAGGAAATCTTTTCAGCAGAATAAACATCATCAATTTGACGATAAAGGTTATCACTCAAACGTCTAAGGCGAGAGCCAAGTCCAACGACACCTAAATCATTGAGATTCTTCAATATTACTTCCTTACCAATAACGTAATCAGTTACGTTATTAATATTATCAATGCAAATACGGCTTTACAAGTTTTTTAACGGGTAATATTTACACTATAAAATTTAAAGTGCAGCCTAATTGCTTAACAAGTGAAGATTGGCTCTCGCTTGGTAGATGAACAACCGAAACGCGGTAACTTGCCCCTCTGATAGCGGTTGCATTAAACGACCGTTGTCTGCATAAAAACAACCGATCACTTTGTTCTCAACGATTAACGGACCCCAGATAGAGCACGGTCGCTTAAGTTGATTAGTGATTTCACGATAGGTTTTCCCTTTTTGTCTGAGTTGACTTAACAAAACAATGTCTCGATTAATCAGTACTTTTTGCTGAATTTCAGGAATTTGAGTAGCGCAATTGAAGTCGAAATGCTGTTTAACTTGGTTATTACTTCGTTCAATGACATGTTTGGCAAACAGCCTAGAGCGTTGAGGGTTAAGCAATCCAATCAAGCAACAGTTGAATCCGGCCCCTCTGGACAATCCCTCCAACAAAAGTTGCAATGCCAAATTAATATCAAATGATTCTTGCACCAAGCTGGATAGTTCAATAATAGCGTCAAGCTGATTTGGTTTGGAAACGATAATTTCAAATGGCTTGCCCTCTTCTTCTACCTGTTTACTGTTTCTAGCTCCGGGTAATATAAGACCAAACCCCTTTAAACTCTTTTTAGTGGTTTCGGCTGCGTCCAATAGCCTTTCCTGCATAAAATCCGGCGATTTATTGCAATAACGCCCTACACTTTTTTTATGACTTTCGACAGCCGATTCTAACCCTTTGTTTTCACAGGATAATGCAAAACTATTCGCTAATAAAATCGAACGACAAACGCTGGTTTCATTGTAATTTCCCGCTAACATTTCACCGATCATCGGTGCAATTCCCCAAGAATGACAAAGAGCTAAGGTGAGTTCATTAAAATAACAACCAATCAAATCTTTTTCCTTACCTCCTTCAAATGGATAACTATCCGCCATGGTTATGGTTATTTTATCAGTCGATAAAAGTGATGAATAAACCGATATTTCGCCGATATTCAATAATAAAGCAGAGATAAAAATCTCTTCAACCTCTTTATCCCCTCTAATATTGGCAATTTCTTTCGCCTGGATTGCCGCGTGAAATGAACGTGCGAGAACAGATTTTAGCGTTTCTGACGCATAACCCGACATGAAGTTTTCAAGTAATAAACAGCTGGTGCATATTTCCTTAATCGTCCTATGGCCTAGCAACATCACTCCGCGGCTAACGGTTCTAATGGTATTTCCGTAGTGGTTAAATTGAACACTGTTAGCAAGCTTTAACACCGATGCGGTCAAGCTCGGATCTTTCAGAATGGTCCTAGTCAGTTCAGAGGAGTGTGATCCAGCAAATTTATCGGCATTGGAGAGCTTGTTAATGTTTTTGCTAAAAACAGGTAAAGAGGTTTGCTGTAATCGTCTTAGCCATGCATCTTTATTGTTTGGGATATTTGCCATTTTCAACTGAGTTAAAGGAACTTAGTCTTAAGTATAGACAATTTTCATAATTTTGTTATTTCAGACTATCTAAAATTTCTGAAAAACTCTGTTAGCTGTACATGCAAATGGGTATCCCTGGATAACCATTTCAACCTCTATCATTTTCAAATTGAGATATATAACAAAAATTAAATCGGAAACCAATCAAAGCTTGATCAGTTCAACTCGGCGATTTAATAATCGCCCTTTGCTGTCAGTATTTGAGGTCATAGGTGATAAGGTACCGACACCTTTACTAGATAGCTGTGTTGCAGACACTTTGTACTGATGCTGCAAAGCATTTTTAACCGCGTCAGCCCGGTGATCTGATAGCTGCATATTAAAATCAAAATCCCCAGTATTGTCTGCATGTCCAACAATAGCAAATTTTGCATTAACATTAGTTTTTATCAATTGACTCATTAACTCCAACGCTTTTGCCGATTCAGGTTTTAAAACAGACGAACCTGTGTCAAAAAATATCCCATCAACAACCACTCGTCCATCTTTTTCAAGCGTTCTTAACATATCATCTGTTCTTACCACAATATCAAACCGGTGATCGGTTGGTGTTGATATAATATCTACCAATGTTCTGGTTTGACCATCAATATCACTGATATAAAAAGCAACATATTCGGTTTCTTTTGTTTCAACGGGTGTTTTTTTGGCCGCAATATAATATTGGCTATTTTCCTTTTCCCCAACAAGTTGACTCAAATACAGTTGCCAACCGGCAACATCACCACATAATTTGTTTTCACATGAAAATATCTCTTGGTAGCCATTCGCCTGTAAACTGTGTTTAATTTGGGTATAAACATTACTCGCACTTTGTTCTTTATCGTAGTCATATATTTCTCGATTGTATTTGCCTCTAAGTTGCTGACTCGATTTTATTCTGAATCCTCTAGTGTATTCTTCAGTATCTTGCTCAAGGTATTCTGGCACAGAAGTAAGTAATGTATAGTTGTCTTGTACCCTATGTGTTTGTCTAAAAAGTTCAGCAGGCTCGCCTATGTGAATAAGGCGTTCTTTTGCGTGTAAACTGCTTAGCGTCAATACCAACATTAAGGCTGGCAACCTGATGAGTTTTAATTTTGTCATTTCTGTATCCTTGTAAATTTACCAACTATTTAAGATCAGCAGCGGCAGAAATCGGGCTCTGCATTCGAACAACTGCATGGGCAGAAATAGCCATAAATCTTCCGCCGCCAAAAATAGAGCCAATATTGCAAACCGTTTGTTCTGGGCTTGCCGCTCCCCACAAAGCGCCGCCTTTAATGATTTGAAAAATCAGATCCTTAAGGAGTGGCACTTTTAATTCATAACACCAGTATGTTTTAATTTTCAATAAATTTGCATCCTGAATATTGATCTGTTGTTTCTTTCCATCGACTGTTATATTTTGTGGAGTGGTTGATCGGAAGTTGAGGTTGTCATTTGGCATAATCCATTGAAGCCTTTCTTTTGGCTGGTCACTTAATTGGATCATTCTATTCACTTTAAACGCATCAAATACCTCTTTGGTTGGCGCGATAATCGATACCGTGCTTAGCTTAAGGCTCATCGCTTTTTCATAAGCAATCGATTTTACATAAGCACGACCCAGCCCTTTGATAAGGCTTTTATTGCCTTTGACATATTGCGCCATCATACCGTTAGCGAGGGCACTTTTCATTACACCAAGATCCGCGTGATTGAGAGCGCCAGCGCGAGCCGCTTCAAAGGTTGCCGTATTTAGTGTTGCTTTAGCGCGATAGGCATAGGTCATTTCAAAAATACCAAAAAGCAATGCAAAAAATACCGGCATGATAATTATGAACTGAACCAACGATTGGCCATGACATTTTTTCATCTTGCCTATTGTTATTTCCCGATTTCCCATAGTACAAAAGGCGGTTTTTGAGTTTTTTTAC
>CAYVSL010000045.1:0-25470 GCA_964454125.1 uncultured Kangiella sp. | reverse complement strand
TAGTAATATTCAGTAAAAACGCATCCATTATTGTTCCTTATTTTGTAGAGACACAAAAACTAGTCTCTATTTAACCTTCCTGCGCCACATTCCGGCACTTATTATACCCGCCAAAAAACCAAAAATATGCCCCTCAAAGCTAATCGAGTCACGGAAGTCTACCAGACTAATGACTATTCCACCGTATATTAGAACAGTCATTACTGCCAAAATAATATTTTTAATACTTCGCTGAAAATATGCACTGCTCAATAAATACCCAAAATAACCTAAAACCAAACCTGAAGCTCCAGCATGTACACCATTCCGAGCAAATAACCAAACCAAAATACCGGTTAATAACATGATGAAAAAGGTAACTTTGGGTGCTTTCCCATCAATACAAATCAAGAAACCAAGAACCACTAAGGGCAGAGTATTTGCGATTAAATGGGGAATACTCCAATGTAAAAAATGCATTCCTATAATACCAAATAACCGGTCCGGTTGCCTTGGGATCAAAGCAAACTGGTTAAGTTGATAATTAAAAACTAAATTAGCAACTTCCAATCCCCACATTAAAGCAACAATAAACAAAATAAACTTGAAGTCATTGATTGCCTTTTTAGTTGTTCGTGTTTTCACCAATTTCAGATATCCCTCATTACTGTATCAATAATATCTTTTGCCGCCCTTTCCTTGATAGCAAGCCTGTCGTCTGATTTTAAACCATATTGCTCTGCTAGAAGTTGATAATCATCACTCGATAGCGAAATAGTGAGTCTTGGTCTCACCGGTTTTTTACTCGGCAAACCCAAAATCTGGCGCATCTGATCAGAAGGTGACAGGTCGTTATTGATCGCCTTTAATTTCAATCGTTTTTGTGCCTCCGTTGAAATATCAAAAGCAATCTGGGTTGCCTTAATCGCTTTTGATTCTTTCTTCCAGTGTTCAGGTTGTTTGCTTTTCATAAAGATCTCTTGTAAATACCACAAGACTAAAAATATTTCTCCACATCTCCTAGCCTCCGTTGCTGTATTAGTATTAGTATTAGTATTAGTATTAGTATTAGTATTAGTATTAGTATTTTTATTTCTTTTTGAGTCTTGCCAAAACTGACTCTGCAGAATGCTTTTCCGTTTTGATCCCGGACGATTTCAATTTTTTATCCAAATCATCACCATCCAAATCCTTGCGTAATTGTATCCCAGCATCCAATTTATCTTGTTCATTTTGCTGCTTTTCCTTGATCCGCTCCAAGGATTCACGCGCTGAGCCAATCGCCGATTCATTAGTGGTAATAGTTTGAGTCACAGACTTAGTCGCCTGTTGCACTGAATCACGAGTTTTGACCATGGCAAGCTCTCTTTCATGCTCCGCAATGATTTTTTCCGCTTCCTGAATCTGCGTTTTTAATACTTCGACATTTTTCTCATAACTGGCCAAATCGTCCGCTAAATTCTCTGCTTTACTTTCCAACTTTGATATCTTTTCGGCAACCTGCAATGCCAATGCTTCATCATCTTTTTCAAGCGCCTTAACCGCGTAACCTTCATTCTCAGTAATTTGAGATTTCAGATCATTTAATTTTCTATCCGCAGACATTTTTTTAGCTACTATTTCCGTTAAACCATGCTTGGCTTCAGCCAGATTCTCTTTAGAATCTTGAATTTCCTGCTCGAAAATTCTCATTGACTGTGTGTCCACCACGGCTTCACCTATCTCCCTGGCACCACCTCTTATCGCTGTTAACATTTTGCTAATGATATTCATAATACTTTCCTCTCTGTAGTCAAAGTTCCTAGTTTCAAAACCGGCTTTATCTCTAAAATCTATTTAATAAATTCTTCAAGGGCCTGCAAGCTGTCAATTGAATTACTGGCTAGAGTCACCAATTCGTCACAAATGCTCTCTAAAGTCGAGCCACATGAAAGTGCACCAAATACTGCATAATAATCACCAATTAAAGCAAATGCACTTAGTGGCATCGGTACGTTGAGCTCAAGCAAATATTGATTGAGCTCTGTTTCTTTTTCCGGGTAAATTTCCTGTTTATTAAACAAGTAAGAAATACAGATAATTTGGGATTCAGTCACAGTAATAAAAATGGGTATTTCTTCAAGATCAGATACTTCGACACGCAAGACCTCTTGTTCTCCTGGCATGGGTAAACAACTAAACTGATGTCCTTTGTATTGATCTTCTAAATGTGATAATTGTTTGGTTAAATCCTGCAACAAACTCATGATGCCTCCCTGTGTGATGAATGCTTTCCGACATATTATGTCATTCAAGATACCAGCGATGACATATTATGTCAACACTTATTTTCAGATATATTATTTTTTAATAATCAACCAAGAATGGAGTAATGATTTCTCTTTTATTCGATCTCAATGCATCTAATGAACGAATAAAGCCAAACAATGTTCCCAATAATGATGCAAAAAGTAAAAATACCGTCCACCCATTAAATTCTATCTCCTTTTATTCTTACAACGAACATCTCATTTTGAGATTTTCCCTTCCAACCCTTAATCTCATTGATCCCATCTACAATCCTATCTATTGCGCTTGCCGGTAAGCAATGATACCTTCAATCTGATTATTCTAGGATGATTGATTATTTCATAATTTTCCTTTTAACGGAGCATATAACAATGACAAAATTTAAGAGCTTAATGACCGCTAGCGTCCTATTCAGCATTTCTATGTTTGCAAGCACTGCAGAGCAGACAAAAGAAGGGCCTGACTTTTCAACCACTGAAATCGCGCCTGGCATTTACATGTTGATGGGAGTTGGCGGATTTACCGGTGGTAACATTGGCTTATTGATTGGCGATGATGGTGTAGTGATGATTGATGACTCAATGCCTCCGCTACTCGATAAAATGAAGGTGGCGATCAGAAGTGTGACAAATAAACCCGTTGATTTTTTAATCAATACTCACGTACATGGCGATCATACTGGCAATAACCAAAGCATCGGCAACGACGGCACTCGGATCGTCGCCCACGATAATCTTCGCATCAATATGCTTACCAAAGGATTAAAAACTAAGGATGATAATAAACCCATGCCAAAAGCCGCATTACCAGTGATCACTTTTTCTCATGCGATGAGTTTTCATTTAAACGGTGAAGATTTAAGAGTTTTCCATGTTGAAAACGCACACACTGATGGCGATGCGGTGATCCATTATAAAAATGCAAACGTGATCCATACTGGGGATACTATGTTTAACGGCATGTTTCCTTATATTGATATTAATAATGGTGGAAGCGTTGATGGATATATCGCAGCTCAACAAAAAATACTCTCAATGAGTAATGAGCAAACCAAAATCATTCCAGGCCATGGGCCATTAGCTAACAAGAAGCAGTTAAAGCAGGCACTTGATATGCTTATCGACAGCAAAGAATTAATTTTGGAATTGATTGTTAAGGGAAATACCGAAGATGAAGTGGCTCAAGCCAATCCACTAAAAAAATATCATGAAAAATGGAATTGGCCGTTTATTACTACTGAAAAAATGACTCGTCAGGTTTATAAGAGTTTAAATCAATAACTAGGTGCTAGGTGCTAGGTGCTAGGTGCTAGGTGCTAGGTGCTAGGTGCTAGGTGCTAAAAAATGGTGCTTTGACGGTATTTTGTCAAGTCCATTTCCCTAGAACCTAGTCTTTATCCTAGTACCTCGCCCCTTTCTTTAAACCCTAACAGCCATTACATCACAATCAACATCATCGAGAATTTTTTCGATAGTACTGCCGATCAAACCCGAATGATAACTTGTGCCCATCACTAATAAATCGATCGAATCTCTTTTAACCAAGTCTGGCAATATTTGCTCTGGATAACCTTCTTCCAAGTGGAGATTTTCCTTTGGGAAATTAACCGCATCGATGACCTTTGTGAAAGTCTCTTCATTATCCTTTTTTAGTTGATCAATGTACTGGTCATAATTATCCTGACCCATGGTAAAATCGGCGGGTCCCATTCCTGCTCCCATTCCAACGCCGATATCAGTCCACAACTGATAGGCAATAGGATCATAGCAATGCACAGCATGTGTTTTGGCATCTGTACTGCTAGCCACCTCGCGCGCGGTTCGTAATATTTTTGGATCGAGTTCTCTTGAATGACTATGACGATTGCTCGGATCAATGGCAGCCATAATATTTGAATATTTATTTTTATTGTTTGATTTGGCCATGATCAACGGTTTTTTACAGGTTTTTAGCAGTTGCCAATCATTCGGAGTGAAGAAAATTCGATTGATAGTAGGGTGATTGTGAGTCGATTTGATCACTAGATCATAACAACCTCTTTCTGCCTTTTCATTGATTGCTTCGTAAATAGGTTTAGCCCAAACAATATCTAAATCTGCCGGTACATCCGCTTCAGCGGCTCCTGTTAAATAGGTTTCAGCCCAACGGCGCTGGGAATTAATATAGCCTTGCTTGGCCGCTTCGAGTTGTTCTGAATTAAAAAACAAATTGGAAACCAAACCACGGTTATAGACAACCATAAACAGTGTTATAGAGGCACCGTATTGCTTGGCGAGATAAATACCTCTTTGTAAGGCAGGTTGCGCTTCTTTTGTTGGATCAAGATCGACCAGAATTTTTTTAATGGAAGTCATAGCGTTATCCTCAAATTATAAATGAATGAAGATGCAATTTTCCAACTGGTTGCCCAATGCGATGCTTAATAAACGATAAGCAACCGATGTGGAAAAACCTCAGCTCTTTACCTAATTGTAGCTTATTCGAGTAAAAATAAAATTGATATGAATCATAATTTGAATTAACTTAAGCATAAAGAATTCCTTTCTCGACTTATTATTGTGAACCTGAATAACAGAACAAACAAGATTAAGGAAAGTTTCATCCACTTAATTAGTTAACTTCGAATATAACTTCAATAGTTTTTCAGGAAGTTGCTGAGCTTTTTTAACAAGGATGTAGTTATCTCTACCAAACAGATAAGGTAAATACTGATTAGCATCTTCATCAATGGTAATGCAAAAAGTTTGAAGACCTTTTTGGCGGGCTTCCTGTATCGCTTTTCGTGTATCTTCAATGCCGTACCGCCCTTCATATCGGTCGATATCATTAGGTTTACCATCAGTTAATAATAACAATAATCGCTGCCCCGACGGTTGCTTTAACAGCTGTCTAGTTGCCTGCCTAATAGCGGCACCGATACGCGTATAATAACCCGGTTCAATCGCAGCGATATTTCCTCTGATCGCATTATTAAGTTTTTCAGAAAAGGTTTTTAATTGATAATAACGAATATGACTACGCTTGACTGAAGAAAAACCACTGATCGCATAACTATCACCACTCGCTTCCAACGCTTCTGAAAAGAGAAACAGAGAATCACGTATAATATCTATCACTCGAGCGTCATTATTCACCCATGCGTCAGTCGACAAGGATAGATCGGCCAACAATAAGCAACTAAGATCGCGCATATTATGTTGCAGAGCTTTGAACAAACCCGGTGTTTGAAAGACTTGACCACGCATCACATCAGTTTGATAACGAATAATATTGTCAATATCCAACTCACTACCATCGACTTGATTTTTTAGCCAGTGTTTTTCAGGCTTTAACTGTTCGAACTGTGCCTTAAGTTTTCTGGCTTGGCTGGCAAGATGCTGGGGAATGGTCGCCGGTTTGGCTCCTTTTGGCTGCATAACTTTTAGTGCGCAGTAATCTTGCATTAATCGTTGTTTTTTAAAATCCCATTCGGGTAATAAAATTCCATCCAATAATACCGTATCATCATAATCACTGGCGGGAAGATCTAAATCGAACTTTAATCGACTCGCCATAGTTTGATCGGATTCCGAAACACTGATCACATCCATATCATCAGCTGCTTGCTGGGCCGAATCTTCGTCGTTATCGTCTGCCGTTCGATCGACATTGATAAATTCCGACCAGCTAAAATAACTCTCAAGACGAAAAGCCAATAAACCGTTTCGACCATCAGGATCATCCACAATTTCGCCTTTTCTTCGGTGTTTTTCTTTTAGTTTTTTTACACCCTGTTTTTTCTTTGGTTGATCTGGCTGAGCCGATTTGGTTTGCCTGACAATTGATTCTGATACCGTAACAGGATGCAACCAAAGCGGCACGGGCGGAAGCAATAATGGCTCTTTGATTGAATGGTTAATGCTTCCGGGATTTTCTAATGCCTGACAGATCCTCAATTCATCGTCTTTATAGTCACTTCTAACATAGGCTTTTTGCACACGATATTGAAGATGGTTCTCCAGCAATTCCTGATAGATCGGGCGGATCCCTGGGAGCGATTTTAGTGCGCGCAATACGTTAATTTGATTATCCTTAATCCAGTTTTTGGGTATACCGGAAAAGCTCAGTAAAACCAATAACCATAGATAGAGCTTTCGATTGAGCGTTTTGCTGGAAAAAACCGCTATTTCACTTGGTAGTCGAATGGACTCCGCATCTTTCCAGGCCAACTCAGTTTTATCCCCAACATTAGCAAAGCGAGACAATAAGGATGGTTTAGCCGCCCACAAGGTTCTCTGGGTGGGCATTATTTGAATACTGGCGTGTCCACCCAGAGCATGAAACTGCAACGCCAACCGATCAGAGATATCAGCAAGATAGACGGTTGCCTCAGGAAAGCGATGATCTGAAAATTTGGATATTGCTTTATGCCATATTTTCCCAACATATTCTTCCATTTAACCTTGCCTCCTTTTTTTATATTGCGAATGCTGTTTATCCACCGGATAAAAAGAAATAGGAATTGCCACCGAATTACTATCAAGTTCACTGCCCGGCTTCCAGCTGAGTACCGGATTACCTTTTTGAGCGGTATCACACGCGGTCAAACATTGAGTACACTGAGTACAGGAAAACATATGCCGTTTTAACCCTCTTGGTTTTAATCGCATTGGACAAGCATGATCGCAATAGTTATCACAAGTCTTACATTGTGCTGATTTATTTTTATCAAAATTGATCACCAGCCCTTTACGATTTCCCATCCAGGCCAAGCTTTGAAAGAGACCAAAAGCACAACCAAATCGACAAAATAAATGTCGGGCAAATAAAAACTCAAAACTAAGCACTAAAGTCGCAACAGTCAAAAAAGCTTTTTGGGGAAATGATAAGCGGTGTTGCCACAATTCCCTAAAAATATCGTGAGGGTTAATCACGTAACCAATCAGTACCACTGCCCATAAAAAAGCCATACTCACCGCTAAGGGTACTACCACCAGCCACCAGAGTTTATTTTTGTGCCTTAAACGGCCATCCACTTGAATTTTGGGTAGTGGCTGTTTATCCCAAATAGAAAGCTTTCCAATCGCTTTGCTTAAGTTTTGATTAACCATTTCAACCACACTAAAATGCGGACATAACCAGCCACAATAGAGCCGACCATATTGATAAAATAGATAAAATCCAGTTGCAAGCAATGCGACAATTGGAAGCAATCCATAAAGTAATAAATTTTTAGCGAGTTGCCCGGCAGGCAGATCTTCACCAATACCTATTGACCAATGAAAAGTTAATAAATAAAAATGTCCCTCATCAAGATCAAAACGAAACAAATTGAATAACGGTGCAATGCAAAACAAAACAAAGAAAAAACTTTGCGTTACTCGTCGAAATTTTTGTAAATTTTGTGGTTGCATGATTTTATCAAAAGCCCCTCGCCCTTAAGGAGAGAGTCTGGAGTAAGGATGAATTAAAAAATAGAGACTACAACTTCAATGAAATTACTTCATACAGTGCGTCAATAGTATTTTGATCATCGCTCATCGGTTCTAACATGGCTGATTTTACCGCTGAGGGAATGTCGAGGCCCGCTTTTATAAGTGTCGCCGCATAAATTAATAATCGAGTAGAAACCGCTTCCTCTAAATCATGATCTTTTAATTGTCTGAGCATTAATGCCATTTCAACCAATCGAGTCGCCATGGGTTTATTAATTCCTGTTTGCCGACAAATCACGTCAATTTCAACATCAGGCTTTGGATAATCAAAACGGAGTGAAATAAATCGTTGTTTAGTTGAAGGCTTCATTCCTTTTAATAAATTTTGATAACCCGGATTATAGGAAACAACTAGCATAAAATCATCTGGTGCATTTAATAATTCACCCGTTCGATCGATAGGTAAGATCCGTCGATCATCGGAAAGCGGATGTAGTACCACCGTGGTATCTTTACGCGCCTCAACAATTTCATCGAGATAACAAATACCACCTTCTCGCACTGCACGAGTTAATGGACCATCTTGCCAAAATGTCTGCCCACCTTCCAGCAAGTGACGACCGACCAGATCTGCTGCAGTTAAATCATCATGACAAGCAACGGTGTACAAAGGAAGCTTTAATTTTTCGGCCATGTAACTAATAAAACGAGTTTTTCCACACCCCGTCGGGCCTTTTATTAAGATCGGTAAATGGTGATTAAAGGCATGTTCAAAGATCTGAATTTCATTATCTTGAGGAAGATAAAAACATGATTTATCCTTGATGATTGAAGTGACTTTTGTATCCATGGAAAATACTCAAAAACATAAAAACAAATAACAAAATTCACCAAGGAGACACAGGGAAACGGAGAAAATTAGTAGTGGTAAATAGCCGAACCTGCTTGGCAGTAGTCGCAAGTCAGATATTTAATAGTTACCACTTTGTCTTTACTTCGTTTCTCCGAGCCTCCGTGGTGAATAATCTTTTAACTGACCGAATTCACATCCGGCCCTATTCAGATCAGTCCTGCTGGTTAGGCCACTGAAACCTCATCATCACCTTTAACAAAAAAACTCCAGACATAAACAATTAATCCAATCATAAAGATAGTGCCTGAAACGGTTCTTAGCCAATAAAATATTTCCAGTTGATCCTGGACCTGCATAAATGGTAACCCTTCGCCCATTCTTTGCAACCAAACCTGCAATATACCAGCCCCTGTTAAGAACAGAGTAATAAAGACCATCGAGACACTCATTAGCCAGAAAGACCACATTTCAACAACTTGCGCTTTTCGACTATTCGCTTCTCGCCCGCGCATAATTGGCATTGCGTAAGAAATGATCGTTAATACAATCATGACATAAGCTCCGTAAAAAGCCATATGTCCATGAGCCGCAGTAATTTGAGTTCCATGAGTATAATAGTTGACTGGAGCGAGAGTATGCATAAAACCCCACACGCCAGCACCTAAGAAAGCTAATACACCAGTCCCCATTGCCCATAAAACAGTGGCTTTGTTGGGATGGTCTCGACGGCGTCTGTTAACCATATTAAAAGCAAACAAGGTCATCATGAAAAAAGGGATCGGTTCCATCGCAGAAAATATGCCACCAATCGGTTGCCAATACTCTGGCGTTCCAATAAAGTAATAATGATGCCCCGTTCCTAGTATTCCGGTAATTAACGCCGCAGCGACTATCACATACAGCCACTTATCAATGACTTCGCGATCGATCCCAGTTGTTTTAATTAAAACAAAAGCCATAATTGCCGCCAGAATTAATTCCCAAACACCTTCCACCCATAAGTGAACAACCCACCACCAGAACATTTTATCGAGTACCAAATTTTCCGGGTTGTAGAATGAGAACAGAAACATCACCGCCAATCCAATTAGGCCAGTTAGCAATATGATATTAACCACCGTTTTACGACCACCTAAAATCGTCATGCCAATGTTGTATAAAAAACCCAAAGCGACGATGACAATACCTATTTTAGTAATCGTTGGCTGCTCTAGAAATTCCCGTCCCATTGTCGGCAATAATTCATTACCTGTTATTTCTGCCAAGGTTGCATAAGGAACTAACAGATAACCTAATATGGTTAAAGCGCCTGCAACCAGAAAAACCCAAAACAATGCTATCGCTAATTTGGGACTATGCAGTTCTCGCTCAGCTTCTTCCGGTACCAGATAATAGGCTGCACCAAAAAAACCGAAAAGCAACCATACAATTAGCAAGTTTGTATGAACCATTCTGGCGACGTTAAAAGGGATTTCTGGAAATAAGAAATCGCCCCATACATATTGAAGTCCCATAATTAAACCAAATAGGATCTGTCCAATGAATAATCCAATCGCCGCAATAAAATAAGGTTTAGCGACCAATTGAGATTGATATTTTACTAATGTTGTCATGATCCCCTCCTACCCTTGAATATTTGGTGGCCAGTTAGCGGTATTGATCTCGCTAGTCCACTTTAAAAAGTCCGCAATACCATCTAATTCTTCTTCAGTTAAGTTAAACTGAGGCATCGAACGTCGACCAGGAATACCATTTTTGGGTCGGCTTTTTATGAAAGCTTTAATCGCTTCTTTTGAGTTCCCAAATCGGATATAGACATTCCCTAATTCCGGTGCAAAATAGGCACCTTCTCCCAATAAGGTATGACAACCCACACAATTATTGACTTCCCAAACGCGTTTTCCTAAAGCAACGGACTCAGTGATATTTTCACGATGATCCCGCTCAGGTAAGCGTTGTACCGTATCGAATGTTAATGCAAGAAATACGAGAATAAAGAATACACTCCCGCCGAAATAAATATTTCTTGCCATGCCTTTGGTAAATTTTTCGCTCATGGCTTTTCTCCTAATTTGTTATCTCGAATTAACGATTTTAACCCTCACCTATAATGCCTCTACGACCAGATCAAAGATTGATCTGAATCAGTATTTGACAAGAAAGCTTATGATAAATCCATTGCCTTTGTAAGGTTTTAGCCCTTTCTCTCAAAACCAAAGACTGTAGTGAATTTTCGAGAATTACCAGTAGACTCTCAACTGTATCGACCCATTGATCCCACTTGCAGACAACGTATCAATCACCGGATCGCCGACCAATAAACCATTCACATCAGACCAACGCCAATACCGTTTGTCTCCAAGGTTGTAGATTGCTGCCGACAATAGGGTTTTATCATTGACTTGATAATTAGCAATGAGATCAATAACACCGTAGCCCGATGTTGTATATAAAGCATCTTCCCGATCGTCTAATTCATCAATATCATCTTTTGCCGCATAAATAGAAGTATGGAGTGCTACGTTCCAATTTTGAGAAGGACTTCGCCAATTAACACCTAAGAGCAAATGGTTAGGATCAATGTTATTTAAGGGCTGATTAGTTTCTTCATTTTGACCTTTACTCCAAAACAAGTTGGCATAAGCTTTCACTGAATCCTGTTTGTTAAACCAGCCAGTAGCGTTAAAACTATATTGAACTTCACCACCATAAATTTTTGTGGAGTCGATATTTTGTGATTGAAACAAAAGTCTCCCAGCAACCGGATCAAATCCAAGATTGACCTTTGTCTGAATAAAATCTTTATAATGAGTATAGAAACCAACCATATCAAATGTATACCGGTTGTCTCGATAACGATAACCTAGCTCATATCCAGTTGATGATTCCGATTTTAAGTCTGAGTTAGGGATGGCTCTTATGTTAAACAAAGGTATATCCAGACCAATATTAGCGTCTTCAAAAGGCGGCGCTCTAAATCCTTCAAAATATTGTAAAAACCAACGACTATTGCTCTCAGTCTCATATTGAAATCCAAGTTTGGGGGACACATTACTTTCCTTAATGCTAACCACAGATGTTGCTTGATTATCTTCCAGATAGATCGCATCTGGCATTGGCTTGAGACGATATTGATCAAATCGTAACGCAGGAATAATGCTAAAACCGGTACCTTCTATTTCGATTTCGTCATTGATATAGATACCCCGCTCTTCGACTTTTGAAATTGGAAAATCTCTAAGTGGAAATTGCTCGGACAAAATAATATTAGTACTGCTATTATCATCCAGATTAGTCTGTAACGCGTTTCTCAACTCAGTGATTTCTCGTTGGCTCCATTCGATACCATAACCTATTCGATGAAATATATTCCCTGATGAGACATTGGTGTAAAAATTGAATCTCAGCCCGTCGATATTTTGCTCATAGAAAAAATCTCGATCGTAGAAAAAAGAGGTTCCCCGAGAAAATCGGGTTTCATCGGTTAGTTGCTCGGTTTCAGTCTTTTGTTTGTAAAGCCTGACCACTCCACCTTCGAGCCAGACACTATCACTAATAAAATCATATGTTAGAGAAAAGTTTTTTCTTGTTGATTCATCATCGCCATATATTCCGGTAGTGCTTCTAAAGCGGCCTTGTCCTAATAAAGATCTAACGTCTGTTACTGACTCTCTAGTAAAATAATCCAAACTAATAGTCAGCTGATGATTATCTGAAACATCAAAAAAATATTTCGCCAAGATAGATTGAGTACTCTTATCTTGCTTGTCGATTATTGTCGTGTTTGACGCATGATTATCAAACTCGTGTCCATTGGTGCTAGTCAATGAAATTAACCCACTTGAGTCACCTTGAACATATGCAGTATTAACAGAAAAAAGAGAACGGTTATCCACACCATAATAACCACTTTTTAATCCGACATAATAATTCTTGCCAGTTTTTGAAAGTAAATCAATCGGCTTTTTAGTGACAAAAGAAACAACCCCTCCAATAGCATTACTTCCATAAATACTGGAAGCAGGCCCTCGTAATATTTCAACCTGTTGAACTAGATCGATATCAATAAAATTACGTCCTGAATTTGAATAACTACCGATACCAAATTTATCCGCCACAGGTATACCATCGATTTCAGTGGCAACTCGGTTGCCACCGATACCGCGGATAGTAAAACCTGATAAGCCAAATCGAGTACCTGAATTTTCAATACTGATACCCGCTTGATATCTGGCAAGGTCAGCAATATTATGCATTAGTTCTTTTTCAATTGTTTCACGACTAATCACAGAAGCGGCACCAAAAACATCATTAATCGGACGAGGAACTTTACCAAGAATAACCATGGTTTGCTCCACACTTTTTGGCTCATCTTTGACTTGCAGATTATCAACCTCTTCAGCATTTAATGAAAAAGCAAAAACAAGCACACATATGGCTTGAATAGAACGACGATAAAACACTGTTTTATCTCCTTTGGGTTCGCTTAATAAGAGGATTATGTACCCGACTATTTTAGTAGGTTATTATTAGATTTTTGTTGATCTCAATCATCAACCAGCGGTATTTTTGGCGTTTAATCGCAGCTTATTCTACAAGGATTGTACCGATCATTTCCGGATGAGGGCCACATCGATATGGATAACTTCCAGGCGTTACGAATTTTTTTTCCAGACTATCTTCGGGAAATAAATAATCCGACTCCTGTTCACCTTGCTGCTTAAACCAAACGCTGTGATATTGACGTTTTTCTTTATTGATCCAACGGACTGTTTGCCCGACCTTGATATGTAAGGTTTTGGGGATGAACTCAAATTTTAACAGAGTGACTTCAATGGGTGATTCTGATAGTTGGCTGTTGAAGTTTGCGCCAGTGGAACGACACGATATGACTGATAAAATAAAGATGACGCAGGCAATCAATCGAATGAATATTTTGAAGTTCATAAAATATGCCCTAGACTGGCCTCCGGCAACTAATTATCTGGTTATTGTTTTTTCGCATTCAATTCGACTTCTTCATTGTCAAATCCCAGCTTGTAACCCAGTGACACATGATGAAAACGGGAATTAGAATAATCGTCATGAATGGCAAAACCAAAGTTATAAATCTTATCCAAGGACAAGTCGATATCACCTGACTTATCTGAAATAAGTTTACGTTTCATCATCACCGTCCATTTACCGGATTTCAAGACGGCTTCAAATTCAGCACCTTGACCGCCGGTCATATTTCTCTGTGCAAGAATATGACCATCTTCGACAATATGACTACCTGGTTTAAATCGAATAATATCCATAAAATGCTGGCTATCCATTTGGTCGGTTAATTGATCCGAGGTGACTAACTTATTCCATCCACCTCGTTTTTTTCCGCGTCGACCTTTAATTTCAATCTTAGTCCGGCTTTCCTTGATGTACTTACTCACACCAGTAGACAAATTAATTTGATCGTTAAACTCACTAGCATCTAAAACCGATTGTTCTGGCGCATCGGGCATATTTTTGGCGTCATGGTGGCATGCTCCCCAACAACCGGAACGATCGGCAAACTCAACTTCATCTGTTGACAACATTAAAGCCAGTTTTACCTTGTTGTCTGGGTCCATTTTCCCGCCATCAACAAAATCAACCGGTACATGTTTTGTATCGGCCCAGCTAAATTTCATATAAAGATATTCGCCATCATGAGTTGACTCCACCTTCACCGCAATACTACCTCGTTTACCAGGGATCGGTGTAGATTCGGCTTTTTCACCGCTGACCATTTTTTCGCCCATATCAGCCGTTTCACTATCATGACAAGTGATACAGCGATCTCCTCCCTTACTAAAAGGTCTCGCACCACCATGATCTCGCCCATTTAATACCCACTCTATCGAAGTTTCTCCAGGATAAAATATAGTAATTTCTCGCTTTGCAGATTTGCTCCAGTCGACTTTAATATTACCACGACTCTTATCCAGTTTTTCGACCATTTGACTGGTGACCATTTTATTCAATTTGCTAGGCTTATTTTGTACTTCATATTTTTTTAAGGCTTCTTCGACTGCCAGCTTTACCCTCTCAGATTCAGCTTTTTCTGCCAACTCTTGCTCTTCTAATAATTTTTGTTTGGCAATTTTTTCCTGTTCTGCGACCAGCTCAAGACCTTCCAAAAACATTTTCGGCACTTCACGAATAAATTTTGGATTCGGCGCTTCTAACTCCTCTAACTCTTCATCTGTCAGCATATGTCGAACATTATTGTGAGCAATACCTTTATGACAGTCGATACAGGTTTGTCCATTTTTAAATGCATTTAAATGTTGGTTTCTAGCTCGTGATTGTTGAAATTGGGGGGCCATCGATTCAAAGTTATGACAGTTTCGACACTCTCTTGAATCCGTTTTTTTCATAGTTTTCCAAACCCGCTTAGCCATCGCCAAACGATGTTGATCAAATTTTTCCGGAGTATCAATAGTTCCCATAGCTTTGTGATACAGCTCGTTGGTAGCTTGTATTTTTCTAACGACTTTATGCACCCAAGGATCAGGCACATGGCAATCAGGGCAACCGGCTCTTACACCCGTTCGATTAGAATAATGAATGGTTGGTTTGTATTCTTCATAAACATTTTCTTCCATTTCATGACAACTAATACAAAATTCTAAGGTGTTGGTTGCTTCCATTGCGGTATTAAAACCACCCCAAAAGATAATACCTGCAATAAAAAATACGGTACCGGCCGCAACCGTCGCACCCATTAATATTTTTTTGTTAAGCAGTTTTTTTAGTCTTGATTGTTTTTCTGACATTATATTAATCTCGGGAAAATGAGAGGTTTTAAGTTCTAGGAAATTTATCGATCAAAAGTAAGGTGCAGCGTTCACTGCACCTTTTTCTCACTTTGTTAAGGCATTCAACATCTATGTCTTATGGTTTACTCGGTTATACACATTGAATTTACCGGTTGGAGTCGTTAGTCCTTTAATACGTTTAATCTCTTTAAGAGTCTTCGCATCATAGATAACGATTTCACCCGTTGGGTTTTTATTGTCTGTACGATTCCAGACAGAAACCCATACTTCAGTACCGCCTTTATTAAACTCCATATGTAGTGCCACTTTGCCTTTATCTTCGGTGACTCGTATAGTTTTCACAATTTCATGTGTTTTCTTATCAAATACCTGAACACTCTGTTGAACTTCAGCTTCAGGGTGCTTCAACTGATCCGCCCAAACATATTGAGAGTTTTCATGAGTTCGAATAAAGGCTCCGGGACCATCCGTTTCGACTTCATAACAAAGTTTCCATGCTTGCTTAGGATGACCGATAGGATCGTTACCCCAAACAGAGACCAAGCCAACCCCCAAATGGGTTGTTCCACCGACAGGTCCGCATTTTTTATCGACCCAATTGGCACCTGGACCAGGGTGTGGCAATTTATCGACATCGATCATTTTTTCCAGCTTGCGTTCTTTAGTATCAATAACGACCATTTTATTGGAAGCATTTGCCGCAATTTGGAAATAGCGCCCGGTAGGGTCGAAGAAACCATCGTGCAAAAATTTGGCTGAATCGATTTGATCAATGCGTAAGTTGTCGATATCAGAATAATCAACTTGCCACATTTGGCCTAACTCTTTTGCAGCAACCATAAAGGTAGATTCGTTTGGTGTGGTATAGATTGCGGCAACTCTTGACTCATTGATGTACTCCCCATCTACATTCACGCCACGAGTCGAAATGACTTTTAGTGGCTCCAGAGTTTTGGCATCCATAATCACAAAATGTGGAGGCCAGTAACCACCTGCAATAACATATTTTCCATCACCGGATACCGCAATATCTCGCGCATCATAAGCCATTTTTGTTTCAGCCACTAACATTTTATCAGGCATTTGCCAGAGGTCAATTTTATTGACTTTACCGTCGCGACCGATGGTATACCAGAATCGTCCAACCGTTTCTTTGGGATGGTCAGTATTATGATGCTCCAAACCTTTAATGACATGAACCGCGTAACCAGTATCTAAGTGTGCAACGATTTTTTTGGTATCACCGTCAATGATTGCTGCTTTCCCCGCATCACGTTCAATCACCACAAAGAAATTTTCCCAATTAAGACCGTGCAAAGGCTTTGTTGGATAGTCTTTTAATGCGACAAATTGTTTGGTCGCATCTTTCATCATTTGCAGTGACATTTCGGGTGGAATGGGTGGCTCCATTTGAATATAGGTTGAAACCATTCTGATTTCTTCTTTTGAGAAAATATCGTCGAAATTATTCATACCTCCCTCAGTTCCCCAAGTAATAATTTTTTCTAATCTTGCCTGACCTTTTTTCAAGGTATTTTTGGGTTCTAGGTTTTTACCTGTCGCACCTTTACGCAAAACACCATGACAACCTGCACAACGTTGAAAATATAATGTTTTAGCTTTTTCGAATTCAGCCTCAGATAAAGTGGGCTCAGCGGCACTAAGATTTAATGCAAAACTTGATGCGAATAAACCAACGGTCAGGCCCAATACAGAGAGACCTACTTTTGCCTTTTTCATAACTCTTTCCCCTCGTTTGTTTGGAGTGTGTTTGAATTAATCGACAAGCTAGACGACTAATTCGCCTGCGATACTACGCTTCAAAAAAGGGGAAAACCTGATCCGGATCAATAAACACGGGGTTGTTAATCCTTTATATTTTTAGGGGTTTATATTTCTACCACCATAGTGGTAAAAGCTTGTATACCCTAAAGACTAAACTCTATTTTCAATCCATTTTCGTACGAACTATTTTGATCTGGATCAATACCATTGGCCTCGGTTAGGTAGATTATCCTTACCGCCCGTAACCATTCATCGCAGTCGATTATTTAAAAAAATAGGTCAACCCAAGGTAGGAAATGCTCACTTTTAATCAATGCTTCAGAACTTTAGTCGCTTTTTTGTTATTGGTTTTGTCCATAAACCTGTTTGCAACACCTGATTCCAAAAACCCTAAATTTTCCAGGGACATTCAACAACAACTGATCCACCACTTTTCTGAAAATACTCATTTTGGAATATTTGATGAAGAAACGAAAACATGGCAATTAGTTGAAGATAAAAATATTATTGGCTATGTTTTTGAGACAAATTCACAAGTATCTATTCCAGCTTACTCGGGAAAACCCGTTAATTTAGCTATCGCAATTGATGTTCAAGGGATCTTCAAGTTTGCATGGGTACTTGAACATCATGAACCGATTTTACTAGTGGGGATCCCCGAGGAAAAATTGAATCTCTTTGCTATGCAATATATCGGACATTCGGTCAGCGATAAGATCAGAGTCAGTGCCTCAGTAAAAGACAATGAAATTAGCGTCGATGCCGTAACTGGCGCAACCGTTACGGTAATTGTGGTCAATGAAACAATAATGCGCGCCGCTAATAAAGTAGCTATTGCGTTGGGGCTGATAGAACCAACTGCGCAAGATAGCCTACCGATATCCAAAGTTAAAACCGCACTATTTAAACCACAAGACTGGGAGCAACTCACTGGCGATGGGACCATCCGGCGAATGCACTTGCTTAGGAAAAATATCGATGAGGCCTTTTTAAATACTCCGGCCAGCAAGGTCGATATAGCCTCCAATGACGATAAACAAAATACCTTTATTGATCTTTACTACACCTATCTAAACCCAGCTTCTTCCGGGAAAAATTTATTAGGTGACAGTGAATATCAATGGTTAATGCATGAACTCAAGCCTGGCGAACACGCCGTTGCTTTTATGGCAAACGGACGCTATTCCTTTCGTGGAAATGGATTTGTACGAGGTGGAATATTTGATCGCATTAGTCTAACTCAAAGAGGTGCTGATATTAGTTTTAGGGATTTAGACTATTACCGTTTGAATGATATTTATCCCACGGGATTTCCGTATTTTGAGGAAATGGCCATTTTTATTATTCGCGATCATTTTCATTTTGACCCCGGATTAAGTTGGGATGTTAATTTACTGGTAAGACGGCAGGTAGGTCCAATAGAAAGTATATTTGTCAACTTTTCTTCCAGTTATCAGACACCCGAAAGTTATATTATAAGGCCCACCGCAGAAGAAATTGAGGCAGCAAAACCGCTACCTCTTTGGGTATCTGTATGGAAACAAAAGACCTTCCAGTTAACTGTTTTAATCACCAGCCTTGTATTGCTCATCATCGTTATATTTTTGCAAGACTGGCTAATATATTACCCACATTTTTTTCATAATTTAAGGCGTTTTTATCTAGTCTATACCATTATTTTTATTGGCTGGTACGGCTTAGGTCAGCTATCGGTGGTCAATGTTTTCACTTTTATTCAGGCGTTATTTAGAGACTTTAGTTGGGATTTATTTTACATGGATCCATTTTTGTTTATTATCTGGACCTTTACTGCGGCGACCATCCTCCTTTGGGGACGAGGAATTTTTTGCGGCTGGCTATGTCCTTTTGGCGCACTACAGGAATTAATCAATGAAGTTGCCCGTAAACTAAAAATCAAACAGTTTGAACTCCCATTCAAGATCCACGAAAAACTCTGGGCAGTAAAGTATTTAATTTTTTTGGCATTATTTGGCGTGTCATTGGAGTCGATGTCCACCGCCGAAAAGCTGGCTGAAATTGAACCCTTTAAAACTTCAATCATTTTTTTCTTTCAAAGAGAATGGTGGTTTGTTACTTACGCAGTGATCTTGCTAATTATCTCGATTTTTACCCGGAAAGTTTATTGCCGCTATATTTGCCCGTTGGGAGCTGCGCTTGCAATTCCAACCAAACTGCGCCTTTTTGACTGGCTAAAACGACGTCCCGCTTGCGGCGATCCTTGCCAACTTTGCGCCAAAGAATGTGAAATACAGGCTATTCACCCCAACGGTAAAATTAATGAAAACGAGTGCCATCACTGCCTCGACTGTCAGGTGACCTATATCAACGAACAGCGATGTCCACCACTAGTGATCGCGAGAAAAAAAGGCAGGAAGTCAAAACGAAAAATGGGTTCCCGAATTTCGGAAGCTGACAGAATAGAAATTCAACAACTAGTTGATGCTGAATAATATTTTCAGCATTGATTGGACCTGAATTAATCAGTAAATAAAATGGGTCGATTAGTACCTCGACCTCAAATTAACACTCTAACCACTGGAGTAAAATAATGGACGATAAAAAATCAAATATCAAACAAGACGAAACCAGCAAAGGCATTAGTCGTCGCGGCTTTTTAGGCGCTTCTGCCGCTAGTGTGGCAACCGCTGCAGGATTAGGCTTTTCAGGAGTCATGACACCAACCGAATTTGCCAAAGCCGCGGATAAAGCCCGCACCGCGGTTCATCATACAGTTGGACCTGGACAACTGGATGAATATTACGGTTTTTGGAGTGGCGGTCACTCCGGTGAAGTGCGTATTATGGGCGTACCTTCTATGCGTGAATTAATGCGTATTCCGGTATTTAATATCGATTCTGCAACGGGCTGGGGATTGACCAACGAAAGTAAAGCGATTAAAGGCGATAGTGCCGATATTCTTTGTGGAGATGCACATCATCCTCATATGAGTATGACCGATGGTCATTATGACGGCAAATATGTTTTCATTAACGACAAAATTAATACCCGTGTAGCCCGGATCCGTTGCGATGTAATGAAGACTGACAAAATGCTAACGGTTCCCAACGTACAAGCAATCCACGGTTTGCGGGTGCAAAAAGTACCGTATACCAAGTATGTTTTCTGCAATGCTGAATTTAGAATTCCCCATCCGAATGACGGACGTGACTTAAACGATCCAACAAAATACCACACCATGTTTAATGTTATTAACGCAGAAAAAATGGAAATGGCTTTTCAGGTCATTGTGGATGGAAATCTTGACAATACCGATGCTGATTATACTGGTCGTTTTGCGGCATCAACTTGCTACAATTCAGAAGAAGGTGTCACTCTCGCCGATACCATGAGAAATGAGCGTGACTGGATTGTCGTTTATGATCTACATGCCATTGAAAAAGCCGTAAAAGCCGGTAAGTTTAAAACAATTGGTGATTCCAAAGTGCCTGTTGTTGATGGACGCAAAAAAGCTAAAAGCGCTTTTACCCGCTATATCCCCGTTCCAAAAAGTCCACATGGTATCAACACGTCTCCTGACGGAAAATACTTTATGGTTAACGGTAAACTGTCACCTACCGTCACCATTGTGGAATTGAGCAAACTACCTGCTTTATTTGGTGGAAAGATCAAAGAACGTGATACTGTCGTGGGAGAGCCTGAGTTAGGTTTGGGACCATTGCACACGGCTTTTGATGGTCGTGGTAATGCTTACACTACGCTATTTATTGATAGCCAGATCTGTAAGTGGAGTGTCAAAGATGCCATCGCTCATTATAATGGTAAAAAAGTCAATTATATTAAACAGAAACTGGACGTACATTATCAACCAGGACACAACCATACCACCATGGGAGAGACTCGTGATGCCGATGGTAAATATCTGGTTTCCTTATGTAAATTCTCTAAAGATCGCTTCTTAAATACCGGTCCTCTAAAACCCGAAAACGATCAATTAATTGATATTTCTGGTAAAAAAATGAAGTTAATCCACGACGGACCTACTTTTGCTGAACCTCACGATTGTATGATGGTTCATCGTAGCAAGGTCAAGCCGAATAAACTATGGACCCGCGATGATCCCATTTTTGAAGGTGCCAGAGTGCAGGCCAAAAAAGATGGTGTGGTATTGGAATCGACTAACAAAGTGATTAGAGATGGAAAAAAAGTACGTGTTTACATGACTTCCGTCGCGCCTAGTTTCGGCATGACGGACTTTACCGTTAAGCAAGGCGATGAAGTCACTGTGTTTGTTACTAACTTGGACCAGGTCGAAGATGTCACTCATGGCTTTGTGATGACTCAACACGGTGTGAGTATGGAAATTGGACCACAACAAACATCATCAATTACATTTAAAGTAAAAGATGCAGGTGTTTTCTGGTTCTATTGTCATTGGTTCTGTCATGCACTTCATATGGAAATGCGTGGAAGAATGTTGGTTGAAAAGGCATAACCCTTTTTTGTACCGGGGACGGCCGCTCCTACTATGCTTCTTTTAAAGGAGCGCGCCTCCAAACCGAAAATCGTAATCGAAAATTAAAAATAGTGAAACGAATTCTACAGACAAGTTTTATCCTTTTGAATATAGCCCTCGCTGGCACAAGCCAAGCAACAACCTATTCAATATTGCCCGGTGATGATTTACAAATCATGATCGATAACGCTGTGGACGGCGATATTATCAAGCTCAATCAAGGTGTCTATTCTGGTAATTTTGTGATTAACAAATCAATAACCTTAAATTGCCAGCCCAAAGCAATCATCGATGGCAATCACCAAAAAGACACCATCCGAATAAAAGCAAAAAACGTTACCATTGAACGATGCTCCATAGTCAACTGGGGTGATAATCTCACTGATATGAACGCTGGATTATTTGTTGAAAAAACGGCGAAACATGTTCGAGTCAAAAATAATTACTTCAAAGGTGATACTTTTGGCATGTGGTTAGATTCTACACCTAATGCGACAATTACTGACAATAAAATCGAAGGCAATGTATCGATCCGATCTCAAGATAGAGGTAACGGTATTCATCTGTTTAATGTCACTGGAGCGTTAGTAAAAAACAACGAAATTTGGCATACCCGTGATGGGATTTATATTGATACCAGCAACAATAATCAATTAATAAACAATAAATTACACCATTTACGTTATGGTATTCACTATATGTTTTCCTATTCAAATCGGATCGATGGCAATCATACCTACAATACCCGAACCGGTTACGCACTGATGCAATCGAAGTATTTAACAGTCACTAATAATATCTCTGAAAATGATAGCAACTATGGCATATTGATGAACTACATTGTTCATTCGAGTATTAGTGGTAATCAAATTATCAATACAAAACAACCATTAGGTGTCGATGGAAAACGTGAAAATTATGGCGCTGAAGGTAAAGGTTTTTTTATTTATAATGCCCCGTTTAATAATATTAATAACAACTTGATAACTCAAAGTGATATAGGCATACACCTGACCGCAGGATCAGAAGGCAATAAAATATATGGTAATTATTTTGTTAAAAATCGGCAACAAGTAAAATATGTGGCAAATCGAAAAGTAGAATGGTCGTTCAAAAAACAGGGTAATTTTTGGAGCGACTATCAAGGATGGGATCGCGATGCCGATGGTTTCGGTGATGAATCTTTTGAACCGAACGATGGAATTGACAAAATACTATGGAAATATCCCGCCGCTAATCTTTTAATAAATAGTCCAGCTATACAGACATTACGCTGGGTACAAAAAGAATTTCCGGTATTAAAATCCCAAGGGATTACCGATAGTTATCCAAAAATGAAAAATAATTTTCTAAAAAAATGAGCATCATACAACTACAAAATATCAGCCAAAAATTTGGCAAATTATCGGTACTGGATTCACTTAACCTGAATCTTGAAAAAGGTGAAGTATTAGGCCTGCTTGGCCATAATGGCGCAGGTAAGACTACCAGTATGAAAATGATCCTAGGGCTTCTAAAACCAACATCGGGTCAGGTCAAAGTCTTTGGTCAGGATCCTTGTCATTCAGATTTCAATCACTATCGATATCGAATTGGCTTTTTACCAGAAAATGTTTCTTTTTATCAGCAATTAACCGGTAAAGAAGTGTTAATATTTTTTGCTAAATTAAAAAGAGTTTCACAAGCGAAGTGTGACGTGTTATTAGAGCAAGTAGGATTAACCGCTGCAGCAAACCGTAAAGTAAAAACCTATTCCAAAGGAATGAAACAACGTTTGGGCCTAGCTCAAGCAATCTTAACCGAACCATCCTTGTTACTCTTAGATGAACCCACCGTTGGGCTCGATCCGATTGCTACTCAGGAGTTTTACAAAATAGTCGATCATCTTAAAAATAATGGCTGTTCCATTATTTTGTGCTCTCATATTTTACCCGGTGTCGAAAAGCATATTGACAAAGTAGCGATTTTATCTCAAAGAAAACTGGTGGCCTATGACAGCATTCTGGAGTTGAGAAAAAAAACACCTCTAACCACTCAAATTAATTTTTCCGGCTGCTTCGATATTCGTAAACTACAAAGACAGATCGGCGTGAAAATTACCACTCAAGTCAATGGCTCTTTTAGTTTGAAAATTCAATCAGGAAATAAGCTTGCAATTATGCAAATTTTACTCACTCAACCGGGACTAAAAGATCTTGATACCGTCCCACCCAGCCTTGAGCAACTGTATCGTCATTTTGTCATGGAAACTCCGTCAGAATCTCAAATAGAACAGTCGAACGAAGCGATTATCTCCAACGTCCCGAACACATCGGCCGAGTCAAAACTAGCGCCTAAGCAAAGTAGGGAAAATTTATGAAAGCGATTATGGCAATTGCTGAAAAAGAATTCAAAGATGGTTTGCGCAATCGATGGATGATTGCTATTACTCTAATATTTGCAGTGATGGCTTCCGGATTATCTTGGTTTGGTAGCGCATCAGTTGGCAGCATCGGTTTCAGCTCCGTCGCCAATACCATTGTTAGCCTTTCAAGTTTAAATGTTTTTCTTTTACCTTTAATTGCACTTTTATTATCTTACCAAGCGATTGTTGGCGAAGATGAAGATGGGACTTTATTATTATTGCTCACTTACCCTCTAACCAAAGCTGAACTGCTATTAGGAAAACTCCTCGGACAAACTTCGACTTTAGCAATAGCGACCATATTTGGTTTCGGAAGTGCCAGCATCAGCATTCTATTATTTGCTGACAATGTTAATACGGGAGAGCTATTGAGCGCCTTCGGATTATTTATTTTATCGGCAATTTTACTCGGCATGGTTTTTATTTGTTTATCTTATGTGATCAGCAGTTGGGTCAGCGAAAAATCTAAAGCGGCTGGTTTAGCGTTAATCATCTGGTTTTTCTTTGTGTTGATTTACGATATGGGGCTACTTGGATTACTAGTGGCTACCGAGGGTCAAGTGCATGCAGATCTATTCCCTTATTTATTGTTACTGAATCCAACCGATATCTTCCGACTAATTAATCTGGTAACTTTTGAAACCAATGGTACCGGACTGTTAAGTATTGCTGCGGAGCAATCTTTTTCAATTAGCGGATTAGTCAGCAGCATGATTTTGTGGATTGTATTGCCTTTTTCATTGGCATATTATCGATTGCTTAAACGTCCAATCTAGGAAAAAACATGTCCATAAAAAAATTACTCTATAGTCTATTTTTTGTTCTAAATCTAGCAAATTGTAGTGATAGCTCGCAACAACAAACTTCTCATTCAGCAGTCATTTTTGAATCGGGTGATGAATGCCATGTATGTGGAATGATCATTACTCGATTGCCTGGCCCGAAAGGTCAGGCTTTTGATAAACGATTGAATAAAATTCAAAAATTTTGCTCAACCCTAGATTTACTATCTTGGTATTTACAGCCTGAAAACAAACCCAATATCGCTGAAATTTATGTGCATGATATGGCGCAAACTAACTGGGAAACACCTAATGATACAAAACTCATTTCTGCTAAAAAAGCATTTTTTGTTATCGGCTCTAATAAAAAAGCCGCCATGGGGAAAACAATTGCCAGTTTTTCAACTCTTCAAGATGCCGAGCAATTTAAAAATCAATGGAGTGGCGAAATTTTAAAATTTGACCAACTAAGCATTGACATTATTTTAAAAGAATAACTCCCAACTCTATCACTTAGCAACTGATTCTTATACCCTTATCCCCTATTTCCAATAAATTCCGAAGCTTTCATAGTATGATAGATTACTAACTTATAAGGAATTTCCATAAATAAAATGTAACTATTCAGCGTAATTACTAAAAAAAGGGTAATAATTGCTTGACACGCTT
>CAYVSL010000044.1:22229-27229 GCA_964454125.1 uncultured Kangiella sp. | reverse complement strand
GCTTTTTGCAGCGCTCTATTCGGGGATCGGCTATGGGATCAAAGTGGTTTAAAAAAGAATCATTCATTATCAATTAACTCAATATTTCGCTAAATAAGATAATGCTCTGATCCTGATATATTGGTTTAGTTCCCTAGAATTAGAGTTTTTTAGAAAAATTATGATTTATAATGATCTTGCCGTGTAATGCCTCGCAGTAATTCATCCATTTTAGTTGTTATATCATGACGAACTAGGTATTCTTAGCCAAGAGAACACACGGAGAGCGATTAATTATGGCTGATTTTGATCTACTAATTGGCGCAACCGCAATTACATTCGGTTATACGCTTGTGACAAATAATGAAAAGCACTTTTTAAAGATCCCAAATCTTACCGTTGTTAATTGGATGAAATAACCTTATTGAGTTTGAAGCCTAAACCCTCGGTGTAGCGCGCAGCTTCTGTAGGTTGCGGCTTCAGCCCAACAGTTCTGAATAAAAACAGAATCACCACAGAGGAAACAGAGGCTACGCTGCACAGAGAAAAGATAAAAATATTAGTGGTTTTGGTTTTAACCCTCGATGAAGCACCATTGAGAGGTGCTTTATTCGAAAATCTAGTCGTAATTGAGGCTCTAAAAAACCATCTTAACGTCGGTAAAGATCAAGGATTTTCTTTTTTAGAGATAGTCATGGCACGATTCTTTTTTGAAAAGTATTACCTATTTTGAAAGTTTATTCAAACAGAGTTGTTTAAAAGGTTGCATCATTTACGCAGGCGATAAAGCTCGCAATTATACTTTATTGCTCTATTTGGAGGTTGAATTTTTGGATTAGAATAAAGGAGCGTGGAACCAACTATCATTACTTTTCTTTTAGTAATGATTTCAAATAGCGCTGTTTATCTTCATTTTCAATTCTGTCATAAATATCACTAACCAAAAAAATATCCACCTTCTTAGAAGGTGGATGTTTTTTTCCTAGAATAATTAAACGGCTCAAATTTCAATCAAAAATTGAAACTTGTTAGAACATCATCTAAAAGAAACTAAAAAAGTTAAAAAAAACAGAGTTTGATGGTTGACCGACTCATAATCATCCACTATTATGGCGCTCCCTCTTGCAGAGGGTGCAATTCCCCCTTAGCTCAGTTGGTTAGAGCGACGGACTGTTAATCCGCAGGTCCCCCGTTCGAGTCGGGGAGGGGGAGCCAAATAGAGTGTTAGAATATCAATTATTGATAACAAACACTGGCTTGGGAATCAAGCAATCAAAAGCCCCTTAAATGGGGCTTTTTTGTATCCGGGAAAGAAGACCGACTCTATCCAAAACATTCTAAAACTGGATATAATGGCTTATCAGCCACTTTTAGCCGTACTGAACCATGCTAATTAATAAAATTAAACAGATGCTACTAAACGATGTATTTGTCAATCCTAAAGAATATAGTCTGGCGATAGCAATTAGCATGGTTAGCTTATTGGTAATGACTTTTGAGCCCGTTTCTGGTGAGTGGTTGCGATATCAGTCGTTTGAAGTATCCAGTGGTCAATGGTGGCGAATTTTTACTGCTAATTTATGCCATAGCAATTGGAATCATTGGATTCTAAATATCGCCGGATTATGGTTGATGGATTTATTCTATCAACCGGTTCTGTCACAAAAAACAAGAGCTGCCCTATTAGTTTTTTGCATGTTTCTAAATGTCTTGATGATACATTTCTGGATGAAAATAAACTGGTATGTGGGTTTATCTGGAGCATTGCACGGCTATCTTATTGGCGGCGCCTTGCTTTCCTGGAATAAAGCAAAATGGCTGAATTTTATGATTATCTTTACCACCATCATTAAATTATTTGTAGAAAGTCATTGGCAGATAAATTCCGCGACAGAGCAACTCATAAATGCCAATGTATTAGAAGAAGCTCATTCATTCGGTGCGATATCTTCAGTAATTTTCTGGCTGTTATTGATTGTCTATACAAGACTTAATCTTGGAAAAATCAGTTGAATAAGCCACTCAAAAATTGAGTGGCTTATTCTAGGGCCTGTAAAGGGGTGGAATTACCTCAAAAGAATGCGACTATGATTCTTGGCAATTGTCGCAACCCCCACTCCTTTTACGCTCGCCAATTCCTCTACCGCTTTAAAATCACCGTGTTTTTCACGGTACGCAACGATAGCTTTTGCTTTTTTGATGCCAATCCCTTTAAGTGCCTTGGCAATTTCTTTAGCTCCAGCTCTATTAAGATTTACGCTGGTCATTTGAATGGTGCTAGGTTTTACTGAAGCGTTTTTTGCGATGACGGGCTGAGAAAAGCTAAGTGCAAATAACAGAGTGATTAGAATGGAAGAAAGTAGTTTCATGGTAGTACTCCTTGTATTGATAATTCAGATTAAATCGTTAAACCAAATTAGTCCTTGATCCAAAACGGAAGGTTGTTTGCCAATTGGCAAAACGAATCTTAACTAATTAGCGATTGGCTGCCTAGTTGAAGGCAAGGCTTTCAGAGATCTCGCACAAACTCTTAAGAGGATCGATTGATTGGGTAATGGGACGACCGATCACGAGGTAGGATGATCCTGCTTCGATAGCACCCTTTGGTGTCATAACTCTCGACTGATCACCTTTATCGCTTCCAACAGGTCGAATTCCAGGTGTCACTAATTTAAAGTCACTGCCAAGTCCATCAGTTAATCGTTTCGCTTCCATGGCAGAACAAACCACACCGTCCAATCCTGCGTGTTGGGCCAAACCCGCTAAATGAAGCACCTGATCTTCAATAGTGCGGCTAAAACCGATGTTTTCATATTCTGGATCATTCATACTGGTTAATATGGTGACCGCAATTAACAAAGGTCTATCAGGCCCAAACGGTTGCAGTGCCTGTTTGGCAGCTTTCATCATTTCTTCACCACCAATGGCGTGAACATTGATCATCCATACCCCTAGCTTAGCTGCTGCGACACAAGCTTTGGCGACAGTATTAGGAATGTCATGAAATTTCAAGTCTAAAAACACGTCAAAACCTTTGTCAACTAACACGCTTACCCATTGGGGACCAAACAGAGTAAACATCTCTTTACCCACTTTTAGACGACAAAGTTTGGGGTCTAATTGATCTACCAATGCAAGCGCATTTTCCAAACTATCAAAATCTAAAGCGACTATTATTTTTGACTCGCTCTTTTCAGTATCTATATCTGAGAAACTCAATGGAGGTATCCTTTATGTCAATTTTGCTATTCGTTTTCTACGAGTAATTTATTTCTTAAAACCGTACCGCCTATTCGCCTTCTATACCCTGAATAGGCTTTACTCCACCCCAATATTTGCAGCTAGGACATTGCCAAAATAGTGTTTTTGAATCAAATCCGCAGTGCTCGCAATGGTAAACGGGCTTATTTTTGAGTAATTTTGAGACAATACCTCTTAACATTAATAAGCTTGGCTTGGCATTTTCGTTGGCATGTCTAATATGTAACTCAATGAGTTTAAGCAAACCTTTAATTGAAGGATGTTGATCCATCTGGCTCGCAATAAACGCTGCAGCGACCTTATCCCCCTGTCTCGTTTGCAAGATTTCAGCATAGGCCAATATGGTCGAAATCCCGCCACCTTTTTCCAGCGCATCGCTGAGAAAACTCAATAAACCATTTTTATCATTGAGTTGTGTATAACAATTGGTTAAAGTTTCCATGGCCTCTGGCAAAAAGGCAATATCCTGCCGGGTGAGATCTTTAAAGCATTTTAAGGCTTGTTTATATCGCCCTTTAGAGTAATGCACTTCAGCACTAATAAGTGTCGCTCTAACGCACTTAGAATCGACTTGAAACGCTTTTTTAATATTGACTAAAGCACCCTTATAATTTTGTTGTTCCAGAGCTTCTTCGGCTAATTCACAGTAAAAATGAGATATTTCATTTTGGGTGTTTTCCGTCATTGGATATTGTAATTTAGCAGCCGTCTCAATGGCTTTCTCCCAATCTTTTGTTTTTTGATAGATCACTAACAACTGGGATAAGCTGGCATTTTTATGTACAAAATCATTGCTAAGTTCTTTAAAAATATTTTCAGCCCGATCAAGTAAACCGGCTCCCATATAATCATATCCCAGTTCTAGCAATGCAAGTTTTCGATCCTCTGATGATAGAGAAGGCCTTGCAATTAGATTTTGATGGATACGTATCGCACGATTGACTTCACCCCTTTTTCTAAATAAATTACCCAGTGCCAAATGAGTTTCGACAGTTTCAGAATCGATTTCCAGCATACTAACAAACGTATCGATGGCTTTATCCGATTCTTCATTCAACAAATAGTTCAAGCCGGTAAAGTAGGTTTTAGACAAGCCATGCTGACGCCCGGAAGATTTTCCTGATTCCCCTTTCTTACCTTTGCGATAGCCGAATAACCAGGCGATTGGTAGCAACAATATAAAAGCTAAAATAAGCTCGTTCACAGCCGATCCTTGCACTTAATGAGTTTGGGAAGACTCGTCAATGGGGGAATATTAGTCCGCTTGGGAATATTAAGACACATCAGATCTTAAATTTCGTCCTTGATTGGTAAGGACCTCAAATTTTTGATTTCCTTATGCTGTAGCGTTAAGCGGCGATTGGCGTTAGCCAACTTTATTTTTGTGCCAAATAAGCTGACTGACATCGAGGCGACACCTATAGTAACGCCAAAAAGCAAAGTCGATATTAAAATCCAATTTAATTGCCAATCAATCATGCCTGCAAAATATTTAATTTGTACCATCGTGTCATTTTGAGCAAAAAATAACGCAGAGATCGCCGCGACGATCATTAATAGCAAAATTAAGATAATATTTTTCAACGGACCAATCCCCTTTTATTTTTTGGTAACATGGATATATCGCTTTTGGATCGAATGATACTCTAAAAATAACTTTAATAACTACGAAAAAACACCAAGGCACCCAAAAATAGTTACACTCCTTGCCTAGAGCACCTGTTTTCCTTAAGGGAGGGACTACTGTTTACCTACGTCCT